>JAOAPB010000100.1 GCA_025462645.1 Edaphobacter sp.
ACGCTGCGGCGATAGCCCAGGGCAGGCAGCCCATAGCCGCTCCAAGGGGCAGCGCCAACGGCAGCCTCACCCACTACATCACCCACGCCGAGACCAAAAAATTCCAACCCGCCAACATCACCTTCGATCTGCTGCCGCCCCTCGAAACCGAGCTTCGCAAGAGGATGCGCGATAAAAAAGAACGCCACAAACTGCAATGCGATCGCGCGCTGGCTGCATGGGACGAGTGGCTGAAGCAGACCGTATAACTCTCTGTTCGGAAGGAAATAGAAGGAGTTTTAGCCACTGTTGCCTTGGCTTTTGTCGTCGTAAGTTCCAGCTGTCATCCTGAGCGTAGCGAAGGACCCCGGATGGTCTCCACTCATCCATACCGTCAAACCTCTCGGCCAATACCCTGCGTCACATTCCTGGCACTCACCCTTGAAAACCTTGTCAAGCCCCCAAGCCAACTAACTCTATATAAACAAAAGACATCCAGTTGGCATAGTAGTTTTATCCAATCCGCTACACTAGATACAGGATCAAAAAGGGAAGCTCCGGCCAAACCGGGGCTTTCTCCCATTAGTCCCCGTAACTTCAATCAGGAGACGAATTTGCCTGTAAGTTCTTCAAAATCACGAATTTACAACATGTCTATTTTATAAATATCTGATTTAAAAGCAGTTATGCCGAAGTACCCCCCGGGGGGTACCCCCTACAGGTCGGCGGTAAGACGGGAGCTGGCTGCGATATCCACCCAGGCCTGATTAGCCCAAAGGCGCTCCCCGTCCTGGTACCGGATAGCGAAGTCACTGATGAGATTGGCGACCTCTTCATCGATCTGCGAGGCGTAACCGACGATGAGTCGCCTCTTCCATTCGACACCAGACTCTGCCTGGCAGAGAACGGGCGTAAGTGGCTCATCAAGACGCGTGGCGACATCTTCGCGTAGCACCTGAAGATCCGTAGCCACACTGGGGTGAGTGGCGGCGTACGGAAGGTCCTCATAGAAGGCACTGGGCAGGCCAGTGGTAAGCGGCAGCGCAGCAGCTTGGACGGTGAGGTGGTCGACATGCTCCCCCAGCGCCAGCGGGAGCACCAGCGCCTCCATCGCTCCAGCCTCCGACTGGCGGGTCAGGGCCTTGCGGATCTTTTCGATGGCCGGGTCTTCCGGATTGACCGCAGTATCGCAGACCTCGTCGATGGGACAGCGAAGGCGAATGGGTGCATCCTTCAAATTCAGGTCCACCATCTGGATATTGGCTTTGGCCGCCTTGGGGAGATTCTGGATCAGCAGCTGCACGAAGTGCTCGTCCTCACGCAGCCGCATCGCGGAGACATAGGAGAGACGATCGTTCTCATGAACGAACTCCGCGTCAGAGTAAGGCGCATTGAGGCTGCGGGTGAAGACGTTGAGGATGGTGACGCTGTGCCCGGCGCTCAACCAGTGAGTGATAGCGAGCGAGAGCGAGAAGGCTGCATCGCCACGGTGCGGTGAGAGGATAAGTATCTTCAAGCTGCTAGCTATTCTACGGGGAGCGTTCGTGCCGACAACAGCCGATGCCCAGCTCTTGCCGCGCTAACCAGGGTTAGACGCCCTTCTTCTGGGGCTCCCATATGAACTTGTGGATTTGAAGTGAGAGGCGCGCAGGTAGGCCGTCGGCCAGCATCCAGTCGACAAGCTTGCGTGGATCAAGCGCCATATTGTCGGCAGTGCGCTGAGGACTGGGGACTTTCTGGAAGGCTGGCGAGAGCAGGATGTCCCCAGCCTTCTGCTCCAGCGAGTGGGTACGGATGAAGTCGAGGGCGAAGTCGTAGTCTTCACGATTGCTGATGACGAATTTGACCTCGTCGTTCTTCGTCAGAGCTTCGAGGTTCTCGATGCGAAAGGTATTAGCGGCAGCCCCGGCACCGGGACATTTGACGTCCACGATCTTGTGGACCGCCTTGGGAACCTCCGCGAGGGGACGTTCGCCACTGGTTTCCATCATCAAACTGTAGCTCTGGGCTAACAGCCGTTCCATGAGCGGAAGCAGTTCGCGAGCTTGCAGCATCGGCTCACCGCCGGTGAACTCGATCAGCTTGCATGGAGCGAGCGCCTCAATCTGAGCGACGATCTCGTCTTCGCTGAAGGGTTTGCCGCCGGTGAAGGTGTACTCGGAGTCGCACCAGGCGCAGCGCAGGTTGCAACCGGCGAGGCGGACGAAGATGCAGGGCAGGCCGGCGAAGGAGGATTCGCCCTGAACCGATTTGTAGAGTTCGATGAGATGCATTTCGAGGACGTTTACTCGTAGTAGCGTGCGAAGCTGGTGTCGGTCTCGTAGAGCGTGCAATCCTTCACGTGAACGCGGCCTGCCGTCATCTCTTTAAGTTGAGCGCTGGTCTGCTGGTAGAAGTAGCGGGCGAGATTTTCGGCAGAGGGATTGATCTCGGAGACGAAGGGCTCGAGGTCATTGATCATCTTGTGGTCGAGATATTCGACGGTGGGGCGCATGACCTGCTTGAGGAGCTTGAAGTCGAGCAGCATGCCGGCTTCGTCCAGCTCTGCCCCGACAAGGGTCACGAAGACCTTGTAGTTGTGGCCGTGCGGATTCTCGCACTTGCCACGGTAGTTGCGGAGGTAGTGACCGGAGGAAAAGCCGGCTTCTACAGTTACTTCGAACATGACTCTTGGATCCCTTCGATTGCCGCGTCTTGTAATGATTCAGATGGGAGCTGAGGGGTCGCGGCTTCAGCTTATTCCGTAGTTTGATTGTACCGTTTACGGGCGAACCTAGCGTTTACGCCTCGCACGGCGGGCTTCTTCAGTGCGGCGCTCGGCCTGCTCAAAGAGCGAGGATAGGATGCCAGCCAGAGCCACCGCCAGCGAGACAACAAAGAGGACTAGCCCCATCGTGCGCCAAAGAGAGGCATCGCCGGGAGAGCCAGGCTGTTGAGCGATATTGGTATAGGCGACTCCGCAGGAGATCAGCGAGAAGAGAGCCAGTGTGCCGGCGAGAATGAAGAGGTTGCGTCCCATGTGGATGGTTCTATTTTACGGCGGGGCGGTGTTTGCGGCGGGGAGGCGGTATCAGAAAAAAGAGCCCGCTCTTTGAAGGAGTCGGGCTCGTCGTGCGATATAAACCTATCGTTGCACGGTGATCAGTACCTGGTCGTCGCGCGGTCAGCGGCGATCACGTCATCCTGTTCAAGAGCTCTCTCGCGATCCGGAGTACGGGATGAGAGCCTCTCGCCCTCAGCGATGTTGCCAAAGGTTCCGCGGCCGCCGGATGTGTCCTTCGAACCTGCCTCGCTGGAGGAGGAGATATCGCGAGCGCCGGTGTTCTTTAGCGAGGCCTTGGCGGCATCGACCTGCTCGGAGGTGTCACAGTGAACCGACAGCAGGGTTCCACCATCTTTGACGGCACCCTCGTAGCGCTTCGCTTCGTATTCAGGGATGCCCATGCCGACGAGGGCTCCAACGACACCGCCTACGGTGGCGCCCGCCCCTGCTCCTGCAAGTGTCGCCATAATTGGGCCGGCTGCGATGAGTGGACCAACCCCGGGAATGGCAAGAGCGCCAATGCCTGCGAGGAGACCAAGCGTTCCGCCGATCACGCCACCGGTAGCGACTCCGGTTGCCGTGCCCTCGGGAGCTTTGGTTGACTTTTCATGAGCGAAGGCGCGGGTACTTTCATCGTCGGGAAGAAGAACGGAGATAGCAGAGTTAGTAAAACCGTTGGCAAGCAGATGATCGACTGCAGCCTCTGCGGTGCCAGGTGTTGCGTAAATACCGAAGACAGCGATGTTTTTGCTAGACATGATGGTGCTCCTTGGCTGCTGCTGCAGCGAGATTTGGATTGCGTGGTACTCCCTATTGCTTGATGGTGAGTTCGTTGGTGATCTTGTCGGCGCTGACGACGCCGGCCGCTTCCGAAGCAACCTTCTGTTTCTCGTCCTCCGACTGGACAGGACCTTTGAGAGTGACTGCGCCGTCCACGGTGATGATTTTGACGTTGTGTGCGTAGGTCGAGAGAGTCTTGTCGGCCATGATGGCCTTGCGAATCTTTTGGGTGGTGAGCCTGTCGGACTTCGCATTCGCCTGATTGTCCGCGGTCTCTGCGTGATTCTTATTCTGATTTGAGTTGTCTGGAGTTGTTTGTGCGGTCCCTGTTTGCGCAAAAGCTTGCACAGCTGAGGGAGCGCCCAAAAGGCATAAGAGAGCAATTGCGGCCGAGGCCGCAGGGGTGAAGCGTGAGAATGTCATCGAGCTGAACCTTTCCATGGAAACAGGAGTTTCCAAGCTGCCGGGCCGCCAAATGCCAGTACGATTGCTCGGTCCCGCGAGCGCAGTCTGTCCACATCTGATGAAGAAGTCGATGGGTGAGGTTGTTCCGGTTGCAGATAACCCGACAGCTGTAGGGGTTGCCTGAAAACCGCGCTATAAGAGTTTTTCGAAGAACCTTTCGATGTCGGTGATGTCTTGCGTGAGCCGGTAGGGGGGTAACGATTCGAGGAAGATGCGGCCATAGCGCTGGCGTTGGATGCGGGGATCGAGGAGCATGAGTACGCCGCGATCGTGCAGCGAACGGATGAGACGGCCGAAGCCTTGTTTCAGCGTGATAACCGCATTCGGGACCTGGTAGTCAAAGAAGGGTTTACCGCCGAGTGCTTCGATGGCCTCCATGCGAGCTTTGACGACGGGGTCGTTGGGGACGGCGAAGGGGAGACGGTCGATGATGACACAGCTTAGCTGCTCGCCCTGCACATCGACACCCTGCCAGAAGCTGGAGGTTCCGAAGAGGACGGCGTTGGGGGTGTCACGGAACTGCTGCAGGAGCACATGCCGCGGTGCGGTGCCGTGGAGCAGCAGAGGATAGGGCAGTTCGGCGAGCAGGCGATCATGGGTCTCGCGCATCTGCTTGTAGCTGGTGAAGAGGCAGAAGGCTCGGCCCCTGGTGATCTCGAGGACGCGGCGGATGCGCTCGGTCGCCTTCTCCTGGAAGTCGGGCTCGCGAGGATCGGGCATGTTGGGCGGAAGATAGAGGAGGGCTTGCTTCTCGTAGTTGAAGTGCGAGGGTACGACCAGCTCGCGGGCGGAGTTAAGGCCGAGGCGCTTGCGGATGTGCTCGAATCCACCCGATACGGTGAGGGTCGCGGAGGTGAGGACGACGCTGGAGTAGTTGTCGAACAGCGTTGTGGTGAGGAGCTCGGAGACGTCGATGGGCGTAGCCTGGAGGTGGGTGTGGAAGGCCGCGTAGGCCTGCCCTCGGACCAGATTGCGGACTCCTCCTGCGGCGCGGCGCTCGATCCAGAAGACGGTGTTGCGGTCACTGGACTCCAGCAGGAAGGCCAGATGGGCGCGGATGTCGGCGGTACGCTTGCGGAGGCCGGTGGACTCTTCTACGTTCTTGATGCGTTCCAGCTCGCCTTCGAGACGCGTTAGAGCGTTGAGAGTGCCGGTGTAGTAGTCGCCGCTCTCTTCCAGGAACTCCTCGCGATGCTCGAAGGGCATGCGTCCAATCCCTGGATTCAGCCCGGTGGTATCCACAGGCAGGGCGGAGAAGAACATGCGGGAGCGGTCCTTGAGGATGGCGCAGGCGCTCTCGATAGCTGAGGTAGAGGCTTGCTTCGCCTTCAGCATCAGGTCGACGTCGCGGGTGAGCTCGTCGAAGCGCTGCGTGCTGAGGCCGATGCCGAAGTAGTTCGAGGCGACCTCCTCCAACTCGTGTGCCTCGTCGAAGATGACGGCAGCGGCCTCGGGCAGGATGCCTGCATCGGGCGCATTGGCGGCCTGCTGCTTGATGCTGAGGTCGGCGAAGAAGAGGTGGTGGTTGACGATGACTATGTCGGACTCAAGCGCCTTGCGCCGCATGTTGGTGACGAAGCAGCGCTCCCAGTCCGGGCAGGTCTGGCCCAGGCAGGCTTCGGTGCGGGCGTCGAGCTTGTGCCACAGCGGAGAGGACTCGGGGAGGGAGTCGATCTCGGCGCGGTCGCCTGTCTCAGTCGTCTTCTCCCAGGTGGCGATGGCATGGAACTGGTCGATCTCCTCCAGACCGTTGAGGAGGGGGTTGTCGCGAAGGGCGTAGAGCTTGTGGCGGCAGAGATAGTTGTTGCGGCCCTTCATGTAACAGACCTTCAGGGGGCCAAGCAGGGATTCGAGGAAGGGGATGTCCTTGAAGTAGAGCTGCTCCTGCAGGTTTTTGGTGCCGGTGGAGATGATGATGCGCTGCTGGCGCTCTCGGGCCATGCGGAGGGCGGGAAGCAGGTAGGCGAGCGTCTTGCCGGTGCCGGTGCCGGCCTCGACGATCAGATGACGCTTCTCCTTGAAGGCCTTTTCAATGGATCGGGCCATGTCGTACTGTCCGCGACGGTGCTCGAAGTCCAGCGAGGATTGGGAGAGGATGCCGCCCGGGGCGAAGAAGTCGTGGAGATTCGGCAGATTCTCTGGAGGGGCCGGCGTGATCGAGATGGGGGAGCTGGTAGACAATGTTAGGGTTGCGCGAGGGTTCCTGAAGCGCAGATGCGGCGCAATTTCTATAATAGACAGCGTAGCGAAGATTTAGCGTAGCGAACCTGGCCGCCGGAAATGGGGGCGCGGGAGAAAGTTGGACGTTCACCGTGGCCCAAAGAGACGATAAGAAGAGGTTAGGCAAGAAACACAGGCAGGCCAGCACCCGGCCGAAGAAGGGGCGCGCGCCCAAGGCCACGGCGACTACGGGGGCGGTAGATCCACGGAAGCGCAAGATCCTCTCCACCAAACGGGCGGCGGCCGACAAGGCTTCGCGTGTTACCAAGCAGTCTCCCGACAAGGAGAAGCGGAGGACGCTCCGCGCAGATGCCCCTTATGCCAAGAAGCCCGTTCGACCTGCGGATGGCATCGTGGGACGACAGACGCCTACCTCGGCCAACGTTGCCGGACGCGAGCGGATCGGGGATGACGACTGGCGCGACATCGAGCTGCTAGCCTCTCAGATGGTTACGGAGACCGAGAGCGTCGACGCGCGGGAGCTACCGCTGATCGCGGTCTGCGGGCGGCCGAATGTGGGTAAATCTACGCTCTTCAACCGGTTGACGGGATCGAGGCGGTCAATCGTCGGCGATGAGCCAGGCATCACGCGGGACCGCATCTATGGCGAGATCGAGTGGATGGGCCGAGATGCGCGGATCGTCGATACCGGCGGTGTCGTGCCGGATGATGAGGAGCTGATTCCAAGCGAGATCTTCCGGCAGGCGCAGGTGGCGCTGGAGGAGGCGGATGCCATCGTCATGGTGGTCGATGGACGGACGGAGCTGGCCTCGCCGGACCTGGAGCTTGCTCGACTGCTGCTGCGTGGCGGCAAGCCGGTGTTTCTGGCTGTGAACAAGATGGACACCGAAGCGATGCAGGTGCAGGCGGAGAACTTCCGCCGGCTCGGGTTCAAGAACGTTCTTCCCATCTCTGCCGAGCATGGGAGCGGAATCGGCGATCTGCTGGATGAGGTGTTTGGCGTGCTGCCGGAGCTCGATACCGAGCAGCCCGATTCGACGATGCTCACCGCCGGCGATGAGATGGACGAGGATGAGGATGGGCCGGACTTCTCGCCGGTTCGCAGACTCCGCTCACATGGGGAGTACGAGAGCAAGGAGACTAAGATTGCGATCATCGGACGTCCCAACGTCGGCAAGAGCACGCTGCTGAATGCGCTAACCGGGACGCAGCGCGCCATTGTCTCGCCGATTGCAGGGACGACTCGCGACGCTGTGGATGAGGTCGTCGAACGGGGCGGGCACAGCTTCCGGTTCGTCGATACGGCTGGCATCCGGCGCAAGGGCAAGACCAAGCTGATGGCCGAGAAGCTGTCGGTCATCATGGCGAGGAAGCACCTCGAAGCGGCGGATGTCTCGCTGCTGATCATCGACGCTACCGAAGGCGTGGCCGCGCTGGACGCGAACATCGGAGGCTATGCGCATGAGAGCGGACGCAGCGTCATCATCGTCGTGAACAAGTGGGACCTGATGACGAAGACAGGAGCGGACGGGATGCGTCTCGATCCGTCTGGAATGGGCAAACCACCTGCGGACCAGAAGATCTACGAGCAGAATGTTCGCGATGCGCTCAAGTATCTCGACTACGCTCCGCTGTTGTTCATCTCGGCAGCGGACGGGAAGAACATCGAGTCGGTCTTCAAGAAGGTCGAGCTGGTCGCACGCGAGCGGCGCAAGCGCGTGACCACAGGCCAGATGAACAAGTTCCTGGAGAAGGTCGACTTCCAGAAGGCATCCGTGCCGATGAACAAGCGCGTGCGGATTTATTACATGACGCAGGCCGCCGTGGCTCCGCCTACGTTTGTGCTGTTCACCGACAAGGACGTGAAGCTGCACTTCTCTTTCGAGCGCTTTCTGGGGAATCAGATACGGGAGAACTTCGGATTTATCGGAAGTCCGATCTGGTTCAAGATCAAGGCTCGGAATAAGAAGAAGACGGAGTAACTACTATCCCTGGGGGGGTACCCCCCTCCCCCCGGGTATCTTGGCTATAAGTCTTTCAATGCATAGAGATGCGGTAGTCTATCCTCCTAAAGTCGTCCAACAAATGAGTTACAGGCAAATTCGTCCATCTAAAGGGTTTAGCGTACAAAAAGGAAAACCTCGGCTTTTGGCCGAGGGTTAAATTGACTCTATATCCAGACTAACTGATGGAGTGAAACTAGTATGCCACTTGGATCTCTATGAGGGGACAAGGGTTATGGGGTTTGGGGGCTTGACAGAGAATTGACGGTGGTTTCCGAGAGACAAGCAGTAGCACGGTGGGATTTTATTGTTGGAAAGGTTTGAACCGTTGTGGCGTGTGAAGACCTTCGGGGTCCTTCGCTGCGCTCAGGATGACGGCGCAAAACAGACAACAGCAAATACATGATGGGGTGCAAAACGACAGCGGTAACGGGCATTGGGGCGGGTTAGCGCAGCATTCGCCGGACGACCCGCCGGACTGTCTCGGTGACTATGCCATATACGACGTGGGAGGCCATCTCGCTGGTGCGCTCCCGCGGCGTCTGTTCGCTTGGCGGTGCAGACAATCCCATTACGGGCAGTGCTCCCTCATGAGTCAGGGTCACCAAAGCCAAGCCGAAGCTCGCGCCATCTTTCTGCGTGACGATAGGGAGGTATTCGGCCAATGCGCCGTAAGCCGCACCAGTGGCGGCTCCGAAGCCCCAGTGGATCGTCTCTGCGGCTGTCTCCTTCCGGACGACCGTCAGCCCATGTTTGGCGACCTTCTCAGCGAGCAGGACAGGAGGCTCCGGCTCTCCATGTGTTCGAGGTGGATACACCCGCTCTGCGAGTGACTTCGCTACCGTAGCTACAAGGCCGCCGACCAACCCTGCCAGCAGACCCTTCGCCAGCGATCTCTTCCGGTTCTCCCGTTCGTTCACTCCGCCACCTCTAGCCCTAGGATGCAACCGAGCCTCGTCGGGCTGTGTCTGGCGCTTACCCGACATACGCTGAGGCGTCAGTGACATCGGTTCCGTTGTCGATCTTCGCCGCGCGAAAGATCAGCGTCAGCACTACCGAGACCAAAAGGTTCAGCAATAGAGCAGGCACAGCAGCATACATCGCATAGGTTCCGCCAAGGAAGGCCGGCAGGTGCAACGGGTAGACCGAACTCTTCAGCCCCAGTGAGACTGCCATCGCCGTTCCGCTGGCCATTCCCGCAGCCCATCCGGCCAGGAGTGCCCAGGGATGGAACCATCGCGTAAATACCCCTATCACTACGGAGGGAAACATCTGGCCGATCCAGATTCCTCCCAGCAGCTGCATCTCAATGGCATAGGGAGCCGGAAGCCAGAGGACGAAGACCAGAGCACCGAACTTCACGACGAGGCTTACGATCTTCGCCATGTTCGACTCTTCGTGTGGGGTCATCCTGGTCCGGACGAACTCCCCGTAGAGGTTGCGGGTGAAGAGATTCGAGGCCGCGATGGACATGATGGCGGCTGGGACCAGAGCTCCGATGGCTACGGCTGAGAGGCAGAATCCCGCGAACCATTCGGGGAACATCTTCAGAAAGAGCAGGGGGACGGCCGCGCTGGTGTCTTTGGTGTGGACTCCGGCGGCGAGCGCCAGATAGCCCAGAAGGGCGATGAGTCCGAGGAGGAAGCTGTAGGCGGGCAGCATGGCCGCATTTCGCCGGATGACATTCGCACTCTGCGCACTCAACACGGCCGTCGCCGTGTGGGGGTAGAGCATCAGGGCTATGGCCGAACCGATGGCGAGCGTGGAGTAGCCGAGGAACTGGCCTTGCCGGAGAAAGATGGTTGCGGAGGGGGTGTGGGTCGCCAGTGTCTGGTTCGCAAGCTCGAAGACGCGGGCGTAGCCTCCGAGTTTGATCGGGATAACGATGAGCGCGGCCAGCACCATCACGTACAGCATCACGTCCTTGACGATGGCGATGACCGCAGGCGCTCGCAATCCGCTGGAATAGGTGTAGGCAGCCAGGATGATGAATGCCACGGCAAGGGGCCACTCGCCGTGGATGCCCATGGCCTCGATGACGACTCGCATGCCTACGAGCTGGAGCGCGATGTAGGGCATCAGGGCCAGCACGCCAGTGAGGGCGATGGCCACGGTCAGCCAGCGATTGCCGTAGCGTCCGCTGACGAAGTCCGCGAAGGTGATGTAGCCGTGGCGGTGACAGACGGTCCAGAGCCGTGGAAGCACGAGCATCATGTAGGGATAGGCGATGACCGCATAGGGTACGGCGAAGAAGCCCATCGCTCCGGCACCGTAGAGCGCGGCGGGGACGGCGATGACGGTGTAGGCGGTGTAGAGATCGCCACCGATAAGGAACCATGTTATCCAGGTGCCGAAGCTGCGGCCCGCGAGGCCCCACTCTTCGAGCGAGCCCATGCCTGTTTTGGGCCTTCGCCATCGAGCCGCCCAGAAGCCTGCAAGAGTAACGAGCAGGAAGAAGAAGCAGAAGATCAGCAGCGCGGTGGTATGCAATCGTTCACCAGGATCGGAGATTTGCTTCAGTTCGGATTATCAGAATTTTAGCGCAGTGAGGACTGGGAATGCTTCTGGTCGGACGAGTGGGAGGAGAGAACGGCAACAGCAAAGGCAACAACAGGAGAGATGGTTGGCTGAAAGGTTTAACCGTATGGGTGAGTAAAGACCTTCGGGGTCCTTCGCTGCGCTCAGGATGACAGCAAGAACTTACAACAGCAAGAACAGAGGAAACGGCAAGAACGAAGGCAACGGCAATGACGGAATATGGGTTAGCCGCGTCCGCTTTCGTTCCACTCATAGACGACTATGCCGAGATCGCCGAGTGTCTTGATGACGGTCTCCACATTCCTGCGGACTGTGGGCCGCGCACTCACGGGGATCTCGTGGGCCTCTTCGACTGCTACGACACGTCCGTAGGGCCACGAGCTCTCGGGGATGGCGTTGAGCGCCGTGGAGAGCTCGCTGAGTCGGACGTTGAGATCCTGACGGCGCGCACCCACAGGCCGCAACAGGCCCCCCTGTCCGAGAGCGCTGGTGTTGGCATCGGCGAGGAGGACGTGCAGCGTCACCATGCCGCCTTGTACGGTCAGATAGGGGTTCTCCCAGGTCGCGAGGCTCTTGACGGCCATGTAGCGCGTCTTCGAGGGCGGTGGAATCAGCTCCATCTGCTGTCGCGCGGCCTCGATCTCCTGTTGCTGCTGCGCCGTAATCGCCCGGGATGCGGACGCGCTCTGGGCGGGAGTCCGCGTGCAGCCACTGATGACGAGGGGCAGAAGAAGAGCGGGGAGAAGAGCTGGCTGGAGGATGGATCCGAATCTACGCACGATTACCAGCATATCAAGCCCTTCACTTCCTACCAAAGCTCAAAAGGTATCAAATACGCCACGGTTGGAGGAGATTATCGTCCTGTCCAGACCGGGGAACGCTTCTCGATGAACGCCATCGTCCCTTCGGTCTTGTCGGCGGTTCCGCACAGTCGGCCGAAGATCCCGGCCTCCACTTCGGTGGCGGAGTCGATGTCGAGGGTGCTTCCTCGCGCGACTGCCTCCAGGCATCCGGCTACTGCCAGAGGAGCCATGGCGATGATGGCTCTGGCTAACTCTTCTCCGCGCTGCATCAGCCGGTCTGCGGGGACGACCTCATCGACGAGTCCGATTCTCAGGGCTTCGGAGGCTGTAATCATCTCTCCCGTGAGCAGAAGTTTCAAGGCTGCGGGCGATCCTACCAGCCGGGGTAGCCGCTGGGTTCCTCCGTAGCCTGGGATCAGTCCCAGCTTTACCTCGGGCTGGCCCAGGCGGGCCTTGTCGCTGGCCAGGCGCATGGTGCAGGCCATCGCCAGCTCGCAGCCTCCGCCGAGGGCGAATCCGTTGACCAGGGCGATGACGGGCTTGCCGCAGGTCTCGATCAGGCGGAAGACTCCCTGTCCGCGCCTCGCTTTGGCATGGCCGGTTACAGCGTCGGTGGCGGCGATCTCGTTGATGTCTGCTCCGGCGGCGAAGGCCTTTTCTCCAGAGCCGGTGAGGAGGATGACTCGGATGGCAGCATCGGAGGCGATGGCGCGAAATACGTGCTCCAGCTCATCGAAGACCTGGGCGTTGAGCGCATGGAGGACCGCGGGCCGGTTCAGCGTTATCGTGGCCAGCCGATCGTGTGCCTCGTACAGCAGCGTCTGGTAGGTCATCCGATCCTCCTCGGTGTTGTCGCAACTCCAGACGATACAATCGAACTTATGATTAAGGGAATAACGCTGGTCAGCGCGGTCGCTTCGGGCGATACGTTCGATAAGCTCAATAGCCTCTTCCTCGCGCTGGGCTTCGAGCAGGGCAAGGGCTGGCAGGACGATCAAGGGCGGGGCTCCGCACTGCTTGCGCCTTTGGGCAACGTGGAGCTTATTACGGGTCGGCTACCGGCAGTGCCGCCGGTTCTGGTTGAGGTCACGGGCCTCGATGCCATTCATGCGGCGGTGCAGAGCTGGATGCTGGCTAACTATCGGACGGAAGAGGTGGCGACGCTGCTGTCCGCGGCTGAGCTGACGCACTGGAACTCGCGGTTGTTTACGGTGGACCTTACGCCTGAGCTTCGCATCGGGTTCTGGCAGTCGGAGAATCCGCTGCACGATAGGCCTGTGGCGATTGAGGGTGACCTGAGCGCTGCCGGGATGCGGTTCGCTATCGTTACGGCTCGCTGGAATGCCGTGATTACGGATCGGCTGCTGCAGGGCTCGCTAGATGGCCTGTACCGCAGCGGCGCGGGGAAGGCGGATATCGAGATCGTCAGGGTGCCGGGGGCTTGGGAGATTCCGTCGGCGGCGCGCACGCTGGCGGAGTCGAAGCGGTTTGACGCGATTATCACGCTGGGTTGCCTGCTGCGTGGCGAGACGGCGCACTATGAGGCTATCTATACCGAGGTGGCGCGGGGGATCGGGCAGTCGCAGCAGGAGACTGGAGTTCCTCATGCGTTTGGCGTGCTGACGTGCGAGACGCTGGAGCAGGCGCTGGACCGGGCTGGAGTTAAGGCTGGGAACAAGGGCTTCGAGTCTGCGATTGCGGCGATCGAGATGGTCTCCATCCAGAGGAAGCTGGCGGTGAAGAGCTGATGGGGACACGGCGGAAGTCACGCGAACTTACGATGCAGATGCTGTTTCAGGGCGATCTCGGCAAGCAGAGTCCTGAGGAGGTGCGAAAGCTGTTCTGGCCCTCTCGCGACGATGTGGATGCGGAGACCCGCGGCTTTGCTGAGGATTTATACCGGATTGCGACATCGCGACAGCCTGAGATCGATGAGCTGATCGAGGCTCACGCACAGAACTGGCGCATCGAGCGGATGCCGGTGGTCGATAGGAACCTGATCCGGGCAGCGGTGGCGGAGATGCTGGGATATCCGGCTACACCGGCGGCGATCATCATCAACGAGAGCCTTGAGGTGGGACGGCGCTATGCTGCGCCGGAGTCGATCCACTTTTTGAATGGGGTTCTCGATGCCATTGCGCGGGACATCTTGAAGAAGCGTCTGGCGTAATTGCTGCGGGTTCCGAAGGAAAAAGCCCTCTCTGACGAGAGGGCTTTTTCGTGTGGATGCGACCTCCCTACGAGCTGGACTTCCTTGGGTGCTGTACCAGAAGGTTCGGCGTGACGATGGTGTTCTGATCGATGCCGTTAATGTTCTGGCGCAGTTTGGGCAGGATGGTTTTGGTGGCGTCGTCGGTGAGGGTGGTGCGGTTGATGAGGTGGACGGCGTTGTCGCCCGATGTGCCGACGTAGATGGTGGAGTTGTCGGAGCTGATAACTCCTGCCACGGGGGCAGTTGCCGAACCAGTGAGGGTGACATTCGTGATGGCACCGGTTGCCGGCGCGTAGACCGGCAGCTTGCCCGATCCGGTGTAGGTCACGATGGCGGCGGTCGAGTCGGTTGTGGGGATGATGTTGTTGATGGCTGTCGCCGTTATGCCGCTAAGCGGGACCGTTGTCGTTGATGTTCTGAGTGGTGTGAAGTAGGCCGGAGGAACTAAGGGCGGGCAGGCTCCCTGTGGAAGTGACACCGCGAAGCCGAGGTCGACCAAGGTCGGGCTACTGGCAACAGTTGCTCCCAGGACATGGTGTCCATCATTTGTAGCGCTGAGTCTGTCGGTTGTAACAGTCGCGGTATCGGCGAGGGGATAGAACTCATTGCTTTGGACGGTCAGGCCATCGGCTGAGCTTGTGGTGCTGGGGCAGTAGCTGCGGGCTGTGGTTGCAGCTCCAGCCAGGTAGGCTCCGACGCTGGGGATGGTCACCGCTACGTCAGCTGCCGGAGCTCCCAGTGTCGTGGTCGACCAGCCGGTGAACACCGAGTGGACGAGGAGCTGATTTCCCGGCGTGATGACGGCCGGCGTTGTACCCGTGGCCGGGGTCGTGACCGTGCCGGTCGTGATGTAGACGATCTGGCTATCGGGCGAGAACTGCGCACGCGTTCCGACGCCGCCGTAGGTGGAGAGTACGCCGCCGCTGGCGGAGTAGAGATAGACGATCTGGCGGGTGGGATCGGTGACTACGAGGGTCGTCCCGTCAGGTGATATGGCGAGGACGTTGCCGATGACGGTCGTGTCTTCTTTCGAGAGGGTATTGGTGGTGGCGCTGAAGGTCATCAGTTCGTTGGCGCTGCCCATGTAGATGGTGGTTCCGTCGCTGGAGATAACCATCGATGTAGGCACGTAGGGCAGTTGGATTGGGGCTCCAAGGGTGTTCGTCGTAAAGTCCACGGGAACCAGGTAGCGTGACTGGGTGCTGGCGATATAGAGGAGCGTGCTGTTGGTGCCGGGCGTTGTTACGGTGATGGGATTCGAGATTACCGGCTTGCCATTGCCAAACAATCCAATCTGATTGAATGAAGACGAGTTGCAGGTAGGCGGCTGGCAGATGGCGGTGATCTGCGCAGTACCGGGGAAGAGGGGCGTGACCGATCCGGCAGCTACCGCAGGGATTGTCTCAGGGGTTGTGGAGACGAACTCGAGGCTCAGATTGGTCAGAATGGTGTTGTTCATGTCCTTCACAACCGCAGTGATGGGCTGCGTGTTGTTCTGGTTGACGACTACGCTGGGTCCATTTCCTGCGCCTGGAACGGTCAAGGCTATCGAGACCGGCGGGCAGGTGGAGAAGAAGCCGGCCGAGCTTCCGGCGGCGGACAGGTTGGCGCTGATGATGGAGGAGCCGGGTGCCTGCGCGGTGGCGATACCGTTCTCGTCGATAGTGACGACGGAGGTATTCTGCGCGGCGTAGGTGAGGTGGCCTACCTGGCAGGTGATGTTGTCAGCCGGGAGATGGGTTGCATTCTTGTAGACGCGGGCGACGAGCTGTCCGGTCTGCCCCTGCGAGAGGCAGGAGTTTCCGGAGTAGGGAGGGGGTATGGCCCCGCTCGCCAGAGTCGTCAGGGGGCAGCAGTTGGAGGATTTATCCGGATCGGTGGCACAGTTGGCCGGGGCGGTTGGATTTCCCAGGACGACGCTGGTGGCGACGGGATGAACAAAGATCGGAAGGGGGTTGCTGGGTGCGCCATTTCCGGTAGCCACTACGTAGACCGTACCGGCCTTGTTGGTGGGGTTACAGGTGGTGAAGTCGGGGATGCCTCCGCCGGTGTTGCGGTTCCAGGTGCCGGCGCAGAGACGGCCTGTGGTTGGAACTACGTCAGCGATGGTCATATCGGCATTGCCGTTAGCATCGAATACCCCGTAGGTAAACGAGTTAATGGTGACGGGGTTGCCTTTGCAGTCGGTGGCGGTGGGTGCGGATACCTGACCGATCTGGGCAAAGTTCAACGAGATTCCGAAGATCTTCGGCTGCAACGCAATCGTAGTTGCCTGGCCTACCACGGGGCCGGAGCCTCCCTGGCAATAGACGACTGCAGTCTTTTTCCCGCAACCCGAGATCGAGATACCGAAAGGAATCGTAAAAAGAAGCAAAAAAGCTAGAGTGACAAACCGACGCATTGAACCTCCCCGTCCAACCGGAATCTGAGTTGAACGGTTTTTGCCGCAAACGCTGAATTCCCGAGGCTCCAGTGTAAAAGGTGGACTGTGTGGAAGCAAATGCGAGATTGCAAGAACGTTATGGCTCGTCTGCGGGATTGGGGATGGATGATGGCGGATCACTGGTAGGGAAGGAGTCTGCGATGGTTTTGTCGAGATTTTTTTCGCGATGCTCTCGTTCGCCCTGATCGGGGACGGGGCGATCTTCCGGGTCGCGGGGAAGGGATGGATCTTGATCGGGAGTGATGGGTGGCATGGCCTGCTCCTCAGGCTTCAGATGAGCTGAGGATCGAAGGAGGTTGTCGGTGGGCGGAAGAGAGTGAACGGCCACGGCAAGGCGCGAGCTGCCTGGATCGCCGGGTGTTGCGGTGAGTTCGAGAGTGGAGGGGTTATCTGGAGCTGCCGGGCATCTCGGTTTCGAACCAGTTGAGGGCGCGTTGCAGCACGTCGCGCTGGTGGGCGGCGTCTACAAAGTGATGACCTTCGTCGGGGTAGACAACGAGCTGAGTTTTGATGCCTTCGGCCCGAAGGGCGTGCCAGAACTCGAAGCTCTGGGGAGCTGGGCATTCTCCGTCACGATCTCCTACGACGACAAGGGTGGGTGTCTTCACATTTTTGATGTACTCGATGGCTGAGCTCCTAGCGTAGACGGCGGGGTCGTCGTAGACGCTAGCTCCGAAGAAGGGGAGCATCCACTGATCGATGGAGTTCTCGCCGTAGTAGCTCTTCCAGTTGCTGATGCCGGCACCGGCGACGGCGGCGCGGAAGCGAGTGGTCTGGGTGACTCCGAACATGGTCATGAAGCCGCCGTAGCTCCAGCCGGTGAGGCCCTCGCGATTCCTGTCGATGGGAAGGCGCTTCTCGAGGACGTCCATGCCGGCGAGGATGTCGCGGAGGTCTCCGTAGCCGAAGTCCTTGATGTTGGCCTGAGTGAACTTCTCGCCCTGGCCGTAGCTTCCGCGCGGGTTGGGCATGAAGACGAAGTAGTCGAGGGCGGAGAAGTAGGGGACCAATCCCAGGCCTGTGCCGGGCCAGCGCGGGGTGACGGCGGCTGATGGACCGCCATGGACGTTGACGATGAGGGGGTACTTCTTTGCGGGATCGTAGTTGGTGGGGTAGAGGAGCCAACCCTGGATCTTGAAGCCATCGTTCTCCCACTCGATCGATTCGCTCTTGCCCCAGGCGGGCTTCAGGTCCTGGTTGAGGTGGGTGATCTGGATCAATCCCCCGCTCCTGGGGCCGCGGGAGACGAAGACCTCGGGCGGGTTGGCGTAACTGCTGGAGACGAAGGCGTAGGCTCCGGATTTGGCGACCGAGAGGACATCGGCTCCGGCCCAGAGGGACTGTTGGTAGGCCTGGCTGGATTCGGGGAGCGTATGGAGGGTCTCGGTGTTGAAGGCGGAGACGATGTATCCTCCGCCGCGGTGGGCGACGTAGCGGATGGCATCGGGACGGGACCACTGGAGCCAGGAGGCGCTAATGGACTTGTCGGGCATGATGTCGGTGGGTGCGCCACCGACGGAGGGGATGGAGTAGATGTCGCCGCCGGTGGAGCCCTGGTCGCTCATGATGCCGCCAATGAAGGCGATGCGACTGCCGTCGGGGGACCATTTGGGGACGGCGATCTGGAGACCGTGGAGAGAGCCGGGGATCTTTGTGGTGTCGAGTATGGACTGCGGGGTGGAGTTGGAGGTAGTAGCCTGGGTGTAGAGCTGGGCTACCCACCAGTTGTTTTCGCCGGGTGGGTTAGCGGCGACGTAGGCGATGCGTTTGGAGTCGGGCGCCCAGTCGAACTCGTAGGCGTGGAGGGTGGAGGGGGTGACGTGGACGAATCTGCTGTCGGAGACGGTTACGAGGGCTACACCCTGGACCTCCACGCCGTCTTCGCCGATAACGCCGGCCCAGGGTTTCATCGCGGCGAGAGCACCTGCGGTGCGGGTGGCATTCTCGACGTAAAGGAAGCCGAGGGACTTGCCGTCGGGTGACCAGGCGATGCTGTCGACGCTTCCTGTGAGGTGGGTGAGTTGTCTGGACTGGCCGGTCTTGCGGGACCAGACAAAGATCTGTTCCTGGGAGGGTTTGTCGGCTTCGGCGGTGCAGGTGGAGGCGAAGGCGAGGGTGTCGCCGTTGGGTGACCAGACAGGTTCAGAGCTGCCGCAGCCGCTGGGACCGTTGGCTGGGGCTATGGTCTTATCTTCTGCTGGGTTTGCGACGTCAGTGAGGTGGAGCTGGACCCCTTGGGGCATGCGGACGGACCAGGCTACGGTAGTGGAGTCGGGCGAGAGGGCGGCCTGCATGGGGGTGCGGGTCTTGCTGAGGAGACTGATAAGAGAGCTGACGCGGGGATCGGTGGCGGATGTGGCGGACTTTGCGGGGGCCGTCGTCTGGGTGCGCGCGGGGATGGAAGTCGATGCGGTGAAGATCGCTGTGGCGGCGAGCAATATAGAAGCACGAAGACGTGGGGCGACTGCGGCAAAAGTCATCCAAAGAGCCTAGCATGCATGGGATTGGCGGTAGTTCGGCGGGAGGGGTGCACAGTTTGTTGTGCGGATGATGTGGATGTTTCTACTGCATTCACCTGAAAGTCTTCATAAAAAGTTGACTCGGCATCGCCGAATTGCTATTGTTAGAGGGTTCCGCAAGTATCCAGGCCGCGCCGCAGGGTGACCTAAGGCGGGGACGGGTGGAGAAAAGCCCAGGCAATCGACGAGTTTCTGCTGCAAGGCAGAAAAGGTCAGATTGCGCTACACTGGATATAGAGAAAGATAACCGCAGGGCATCCTGGATGATTTTGGGAGCCGAAGTCTGCGGCCCATCGAAAACGTGCCTGCGACACCCTCCACCTTGGATGGGCTATGCGGGCCGGGACAGCGAAACGGAGTCGGCTCTTCTGGAATAGAGAGACGCTCGGCCACCGTCGACTGTTTTCGTCTGGTTGTTCAGGTTCTACAGACGTGAAGCAGGGAAGATCTTCGTGCGAGACGCTTCAGCGTTCTCAATTTTCTGCATGTGTCTCTGCAGATACGAAGGCATCGACCCTTCTGCGCGCCTGACAAAAGTTTAGGTTTGCAACATCAAGGAGTTCGAGTGCCTACGTTTCATCAGCTCGTCAAGCAGGGCCGCACGCCCACACGTTATAAGACCGCCAGCCCCGCACTGCAGGGTTCGCCCCAGCGCCGTGGCGTCTGCACCCGCGTTTATACGCAGACCCCGAAGAAGCCGAACTCGGCTCTCCGCAAGGTTGCGCGTGTTCGCCTCACCAACGGGATCGAAGTTACGACGTACATCCCGGGTATCGGCCATAACCTGCAGGAGCACTCGATTGTGCTGATCCGCGGCGGCCGTGTGAAGGATCTGCCGGGTGTCCGCTACCACGTTGTTCGTGGGACGTTGGACTCGGTTGGCGTTGCCAACCGCAAGCAAAGCCGCTCGAAGTACGGCGCGAAGCGTCCCAAGGCTGCGGCTAAGTAGTCTGCGGCACGATAAGTTTCGCGGTCTGCGTTGTGCGGACCGCATCAATTCAGGTTCAGGGCTTGAGATGTCGACGGCCCTGAAGGAAGACGAGAAGAGAAAGAATGCCTAGAAAAGGTTACATAGCGAAGCGTGAGGTTGCAGCCGATCCGGTCTACAACTCGACCCTGGTGACGAAGTTTGTCAACTCGATGATGTGGGGCGGCAAGAAGTCGACCGCGCAGGGCATCTTCTACACGGCGATGACGAACCTTGAGCAGAAGGGTGGCGACGAGGCCCTGAAGCTGTTCAAGAAGGCGATCGAGAACTGCAAGCCGCTGCTCGAAGTGAAGAGCCGTCGCGTTGGTGGTGCGAACTATCAGGTGCCGATTGAAGTTCTGCCGGAGCGTCGCACCTCGCTGGCAATTCGCTGGCTCGTAACCTACGGCCGCGCACGGGGCGAGAAGGGCATGGTCGAGAAGTTGACAGCTGAGCTGCTCGATGCAGCCAATGGCCGTGGTGCCGCGATGAAGAAGAAGGAAGACGTTCATCGTATGGCTGAGGCCAATAAGGCCTTTGCTCACTATCGGTGGTAAAGAAGAAGTTTTAGAAGAGCTTCTGTCTTTCGATTTTAGGTTCAACGAAGTTTTTACCGCGAGCAAATGCTCGCAGATGAGAGATCAACCGTGGCACGCACTACACCTCTGAATCGTTGCCGGAACATCGGGATCATGGCGCACATTGACGCCGGCAAGACGACGACGACCGAGCGCATCCTCTTCTATACGGGCATCACGCACCGTATCGGCGAGGTGCACGAGGGCACTGCGACCATGGACTGGATGGAGCAGGAGCAGGAGCGCGGCATCACGATTACTTCGGCCGCAACGACCTGCACCTGGAAGAATATCCGGATCAATATCATCGACACGCCGGGGCACGTGGACTTCACCGCCGAGGTAGAGCGCTCGCTACGCGTTCTCGACGGCGCGGTTGCCTGCTTCGACGCGGTTGCCGGTGTGCAGCCGCAGTCCGAGACGGTGTGGCGTCAGGCTGACAAGTACAAGGTTCCCCGGATCTGCTTCATCAATAAGATGGACAAGGCGGGCGCGGATGCCGTGTATGCGACGTCGACGATCGTCGATCGTCTCGGCGCGCGCGCGATTCCTATCAATATTGCGATTGGTGCAGAGGCCAAGTTTGCCGGAGTGGTCGACCTGGTCACGATGAAGGCAATTCTCTGGCACGATGAGACGATGGGTGCGCAGTACTCAGTGGAAGAGATTCCTGCCGACCTGCTGGATAAGGCGAAAGAGGCCCGCCATGCGCTGATCGAAGCTGTTGCCGATAGCGATGACGAGATTCTGAACCTGTTCCTCGAGGGACAGGAGCCGACTGAGGCGCAGCTCAAGGCCGGTATTCGCAAGGCTACGATCGCCATGAATATCTTCCCGGTTCTGTGCGGATCATCGTTCAAGAATAAGGGTGTGCAGACGCTGCTGGATGCTGTGGTCGATTACCTGCCCAGCCCGCTGGATATTCCGGCTATCGTCGGTTCGAACCCGGACAATATGGAAGAGAAGATCGTCCGCAAGGCTGACGACAATGAGCCCTTCGCGGCGCTCGGCTTCAAGATCATGACCGACCCGTTCGTCGGCCAGCTCATCTTTATCCGCGTCTACTCGGGTCAGCTGAAGACCGGTGATTCGGTTCTGAATCCGCGTACGGGCAAGACGGAGCGCATCGGCCGCCTGCTGAAGATGCATGCCAACAAGCGCGAAGAGATTACCGAGATTCTTGCGGGCGACATCTGCGCCGCCGTCGGTCTCAAGAACCTTGTTACGGGCGATACCATCTGCACTGAGAAGGCTCCTGTCGTCCTCGAGTCCATCGACTTCCCCAAACCTGTTATCGAGGTTGCGGTTGAGCCGAAGACCAAGGCCGACCAGGAGAAGATGGGCATGGCGCTCGCCAAGCTCGCGCAGGAGGATCCAACCTTCCGCGTGCACACTGACGTCGATTCCGGCCAGACCATCATTGCCGGTATGGGCGAGCTTCACCTTGAGATCATCGTCGATCGCATGATGCGCGAGTACAAGGTAGAAGCCAACGTCGGCAAGCCGCAGGTTGCTTACCGCGAGACGATTCGGGCTAACTCTGACGCCGAAGGCAAGTACATCCGTCAGACAGGCGGCTCGGGAAACTACGGCCACTGCAAGATTCGTATCAGCCCCAATGAGCCAGGCAAGGGGTACGAGTTCTCGAACGATACCAAGGGCGGAGCGATTCCCAAGGAGTACGTCAAGCCGATCGACCAGGGCATCCAGGATGCGATGCAGCGCGGCATTCTCGCCGGCTACGAGATGGTCGACATCAAGGTTTCGCTCTACGATGGCAGCTATCACGATGTCGACTCGAACGAAATGGCCTTCAAGATTGCCGGTTCGATGGCTTTCAAGGAAGCTGCCAGAAAGGCCAAGCCGGTTCTGCTTGAGCCCATGATGGCGGTCGAGGTCACGGTCCCCGAAGAGTACATGGGAACCATCATCGGCGATCTCAACTCTCGCCGTGGTCGTATCGAAGGCATTGAGATGGTGAGCGGAACGCAGGCGATCAAGGCGACTGTGCCGCTGAGCACGATGTTCGGATACGCAACCCACATGCGGTCGTCCACGCAAGGCCGTGCGAACTACTCGATGCAGTTCAAGCAATATGAAGAGGCGCCGCGGTCAGTCTCGGAAGAGATCATTGCCAAGGTGCAGGGCAAGGATAGCAAGTAAGCCGGTGCCGCGAGGCGCGAACAGTTTAGAAGTTGAAATTCAGAAGTACGAAACACGGAGAGAGTCATGGGCAAGGAAAAGTTTGACCGGTCGAAGCCGCACGTAAACATTGGGACGATCGGGCACATCGATCATGGCAAGACGACGCTGACGGCGGCGATCACGAAGGTGTTGTCGAAGCACAACC
>JAOAPB010000127.1 GCA_025462645.1 Edaphobacter sp.
GGCAAGTCTGCCTCGACGAAGTAAGCTTTGAACAAGCCGTTGTTATGCTTGATGGGCCAGCTTTTGTTCACCAGGGGCGTAAATCCCCATGTCGCATTATCGACGACGAACGCCACTCGTCCCCCCGCTGCCCAGCCGTGTCCCAGACTATATATAAGACCGGGATGAACAGTGAGAGTCGTTAGCCGTGTCCCCGTCGTATTTATCTGTGGGACAAATTCGAGGTCGAAGGCCATGTGGCCGCTTCCCTTGACGGTGATTCCAACCGGAAATCCAACCGCAAACTGCTCTGTCAGATTGTTGATGGTCTGGCCTCCCGAGTGCGTCACCAGCGGGAGGAGGAAGCCGATATGCCCGCCCAGAGTTGGGCCCTTTTTCGCTTGCGCTTGCGGCGCGCTGCTCTCTTGCGCTTGCGCCTGTGGTGCACTGCTCTCTTGCGCTTCCGCCAGCGGCGCGCTGCCTGCCAGAGTTGTCGCTAGCACTGCCAATACAATCCATGCTCTTCTCATGCCTCTTCAATCCTCCAATATTCGAAGTTGCCTTCGCGTTTCTGTAACGTGTTACTACTCGTTCGTCTCATGCAGCCCGTGAATCGAATCAAATATGAGCGTTGATTGCCCTCTGCCGCCAGCGTGGCTGCAAGAGCGTCACACCAGCGGAGGTTGGAAACGCCTAAGAGACGATCTAATTAACTATGCGAATAGCTGTCCTGGCGGGCAGCAGCTCGCGCAGCTTTCGCTTGCGGTTGAGGAACATCTTCGGCTGGATTGAGTACCTTGAAAGCACCTGCCGCCACTGCAGCGCCGGCAAACTCGGCGACCAAGTAAATCCAGATATTCGCCCAGGACGATAGCCCGAGAACGGAGATGCCCACCGCGACCGCAGGGTTGAACGCTCCACCGGAGATGTTGCCGACGGAAAATGCCCCCACCAGCACCGTGAATCCGATCGCCAGCCCATAAAATGAATTGCCTGACGTGCCCTTCGCCGTAGCGACGTTCAGCACGACGTAAACGAGCGCAAAGGTGAAAAGGAACTCTGCCAGAAGTGCGGGTACAGTCGCCGGGTGGAGCGGTGCAACAGCGGCCCCTCCCTCGAAGAACTTGACGACCAAGGCCGCGAGAACGGCCCCCATGATCTGAAAAATCATGTACGGTGCTACATCTTTGGCCTCGCACTTCCCGCGCAACCAGACGCCCAGCGTAACGGCCGGATTAAAGTGCCCTCCGGAAATATGCCCGCCCGCAAAAATCATCACCATGAGCGCGGAACCGATTGCCAGCGGGGCCAACGGACCGGCACCGTGGCCGGTGACGGTGCACCCGATAGTAAGAACCAGAAAGAAGGTCCCTATGAATTCAGCGAGGTACTTCTGCATAAACAACCTCCTTCGACTCTTGATCTTGCTGGAGCGCCGCGATGGCTTTGGCTACACCTTTTCCGTATGCCGGGTCAGCCTTCGAGCAGTTGCCGATATGACGATCCTGCACCTCCTTCGAGGCTCCTCCGATCGCACGGGCGGTATTCTCGAACAGGCGCTGCTGCTCATCCGGCTTCAGCATGCGGAAGAGATTGCCGGGCTGAGAGTAGTAGTCATGGTCATCCTCGCGGAAGTTGAACTTCGCGGCGTCCCCGTCGATGGCCAATGGCGGCTCCGCAAAGTCAGGCTGCTCCTGCCATTCACCGTGGCGGTTCGGTTCATAGCTGGTAGCTCCCGCGCTGTTGCCATCGACTCGCATGGACCCGTCGCGGTGGTAGCTGTGGAATGGGCACTTCGGCGCATTGACCGGGATCTGTGGATAGTTGACCCCAAGTCGGTATCGCTGTGTATCTCCATAGGAGAACAGCCGGCCCTGGAGCATCTTGTCCGGAGAGAAGCTGATACCGGGAACGACGTTCGCTGGCGAGAAGGCAGCCTGCTCGACGTCCGCAAAGAAGTTCTCTGCGTTCCGATTCAGTTCCATCTCACCCACCTCGATCAATGGGTAGTCCGCGTGCGGCCACACCTTGGTCAGGTCGAACGGGTGGATGTGATAGGTGTTCGCATCCTCTTCGTTCATGATCTGGACATAGAGCTTCCACCGGGGAAAGTCGCCCCGCTCAATAGATTCGTAAAGGTCTCGCTGATTGCTCTCACGATCACTCGCGATGATCTCTCCCGCCTCAGCGTCCGTCAGGTTTGAATGCCCTGTTGCGTTTTGAGGGTGAACTTCACCCAAAATCGCTTGTTCTCGGAGTTGATGAAGCTGAAGGTGTGGCTCCCGAAGCCATGCATATGGCGGAAAGACTTCGGGATTCCGCGATCACTCATGACGATAGTGACCTGATGCAGCGCCTCCGGAAGGTTCGACCAGAAATCCCAGTTGCTGTCCGCGCTCCGCATGCCCGTCCTCGGATCACGTTTGATCGCGTGGTTGAGCCGGAAACTTGAGCGGATCGCGCAGGAAGAAGACCGGGGTATTGTTACCCACAAGGTCCCAGTTACCCTCGTCTGTGTAGAACTTCATCGCAAATCCACGGATGTCTCGCTCGGCGTCCGCGGCTCCACGCTCGCCGGCGACGGTCGAAAAGCGCGCAAACATCTGCGTCTTCTTTCCGATCTCGGAGAAGATCTTCGCCTTGGTGTACTTGGTGATGTCATGGGAAGGTGCCGAAAGCTCCGGAGCCCTTGGCATGCATACGGCGCTCTGGAATCACCTCGCGATCGAAGTGCGCCAACTTCTCAAGAAACCAGATGTTCTGCAGCAACGCCGGACCCCGTTCGCCAACTGTTGCGATGTTCTGATTGTCGTCGACGGGGGCGCCGAATGCTGTCGTAAGTTTTTTCATGTGTCTCCTTGGGTGTTGCGTTTGACTAGGTCAGCTTAGATCGCCATCTGGAAGAGTGCCATGACGCCGATACAGCAATTCCGGACACTCGTGGCGTAGTTGAACACCTGTCGCTGTAACACTCATGGTGGAGTCTTCCACTGACTGCTCCGCCATCAGTAGGGAGATAATGACGCACTTCGTCCGCCCACGCATCGTGCGATGGAATATTCTTTCTCTACTACTTTTGAGCTGCTCTGCGCCTGAATCTTTTTGCGTTCCGGATCATCAGTGCTTCACCGCCGTCATTTTGTTTTGACAAGCGCATCCTCGATGCCACCCTCCACATCTATTTAGGGAAAAGCATGCCTTAGGGAAAAGCATGCGGAAAGAGGAATGAAAATGTCAGACGTCATTACAAGCGCCGTACCCTTCGAGCATCCAGAACAGACCGGACCCCTCGACCCTCACGAGATCAACCCCAAGATGGCCTCGGACATCGCTTACTGGTCTAAGGCCCTCAGCGTCACCGGCGAACAGCTTCACGAGGCTATCCGCATTCACGGCACACACGTTGGCAAAGTCTGTGCAGCCCTTCACACTCACAAGCCCAGGTAGCAGCGACCCGCCAAGGTGGTTCGCCGCTGCCCGTGTGCGCGGCGGATGGTTAGCGATCGATAAACTCCCAAGAAGTCGAAGAGATTTAGTAATCCAAACGGTATTGCTTTCCGCGAAGGATCGCGGAAGTCCCTGCACGAGCAGGTTACAGCTGAGGAAAATTGGGCCGGACTCGTCACCGTGCAGCCAATCATTTGCCAGTGCCGAACTGAACCGCCATTTTCGGTTCTGGGAACTCCGAATCGTCTAGGTGGTCTGCAAGATCAGTGCAGTGTGGGGGCGGCACAAGCCTCTCCAAGGTCTTAGCCGAGCGACTGATTTCCTGGCTGACGGGAGAGCAATGAGGACCAACTTGCGAAGGCGGGGCGTCATGGCTGGGGCTCCATTCTTCGTTAAAGCAGGGACACACCCAGATCGAAACAGACGAGATTTCCTCTCGTTTACAAGCTTTTCTCCTTAGGGG
>JAOAPB010000135.1 GCA_025462645.1 Edaphobacter sp.
CTGAAGAAAACAACGCGGCGGAAGAAGGCCGCCTAGCTGCCTAACTGGACACACCGTTCTATTTGCACTGTAGGACTTGCGTTGCCGGCCGGGGTAGCCTGCCGGATAGGGAGTCGAAGGGGAAGGCACATACGCTCGACCTGCCGTTTGGGCAGACCTTACCAGATGTCAGCCAGAACCATTTCTAAAGAGCGGCTACACGCGATGTTGCTGCAAAGTTGTAATGACTCAGCGGGAACAAAGTAGAACTGTCCAAATTCAATAGTAGTCGTCGTGCGGTGGGAATGTGGTAATCCCGCGTTCTTTGCGGGATTTCCAAGGACTGTGGGAAGAGAGGGAAACGGCTTTATGTTTTCCTCGCTTCCCATCAGGCTGTAATTTCCACCGCCCCAGTTTTCGCGCGAGAATCTCAGCGTTGGTCATGTGTCCGAGACGTCCGTTTATAGTCCAGATGGACAAAGGTACGATTGGAACGTGACGACCAAAACGCTCAGACGAATCGCTATATTCCTGATCGAACTTCTAGTGGAAGCGTTGTTGCTGGGTTGCTTCCTCGGAGGTCTCATCTTAGTTCATCGTGAGCCACTGAAAGCAGCGCTGGGCGCGATAATTGCTCTTCCAGTTATCTTAGCGTTGTACGGCTATTACGTTTCGCGGGTTCTCGCGGCGCTTGCGTGGCTGAGCAAATCGAAGTGGCCTTACTTCGTTTTGGCGTCCACTGCATTCATCGCGCATGCCTCCTTCATGACATTCCGAATGTGGCCGGATATCACTCCTCAGGCGAAAGCGGAGGCTGTGCCTTTCATCATTGGCGGTGCTTGTATTGTCTTCGCATGCTCGTTCGCCGGAGACCGGCTGAGGGCTAGCGTTGGATAATCATGTTCAAACGCCCGTGAAGTCGTCATATCGGACAAGTGGTGAAGAGAAGACGACGGCCAAGTGTCTGCGAAGCTCGTCTACCAGAGAACCCCTTGGAAAGTTACGCTTTCTTGGCTGTTGGCTCAGCCACTGCTACTTTGACGGGGATTTTGGGAACATAGTCAGGCCCGTATATCTGCCGCCCGCGTTTTTGATACTGGCCCTTCTCGCTATTGGTCTTCACCTTTGCCTCGAAGTGGCTGTCTTGCTGTGCCTTGATCAGAGCCAATGTATGGCCTAGACGCTTGTTCTCGACGATCGCAGTGTGACTGACCCTTTGATCCTTGCTGAAAACGCTGTAGGGAAGCAGAAGGCCCTTAAAGCGCACCTCCAAACGCCCATCAGGAAAATCGTAAACGTCGACGTACTTGCCGCCTAGATCCTCGGATGTGGCGTTTCGTTCCAGGATGATTCGCTTACGTTCGTACGACAAGGTCAGCTGGCTGCCCACGTAGCGCTGCTCGCGATGGCAGAGGATATCGGTGAGCTTGTCTACCGCTCGGCGACCTTGAGTTTGTAGTTGAACTGAAACATGATCTCCTCCTCTAGGAAAAAAGAGCGGGAGCCGGTTAGCTGACTCCCGCTGCGGGTTAGGCTGCAACTTGCTTCTTAGCCGTCGTCTTCTTCGCTGCGGTCTTCAGAGCGGCCTTCATTGAAGTGGGTGTCTTCGCTTTCTTGCTGGCTGTCTTCTTGGAATGTGGGGGAGTAAAAGCAGTTTCGGCCTCGGTTAGAAGATCGAGCTCGCCTTCATGTGGAATGGGTTTGTGTGCGGTGAGGACGAGACGGAGAGCAAACCCGGTGAGCTTGTCATCTGGTAGTCCGTCGATGGTGGAAAGCAGAATCTCTTCGGAGCTCCGCTCGTTGCTTTCGTCGTTAGCGGCAAGCTGTTCCGCTACGTCATCAAACGCGTAAGGGTCGATAGTGGCGAGGGCGCGGAGAAACACTCTCAATTGCGTTGCGCTGAACATGGCCGGGGCCTTTTCGAGAATCCGGTCGAACTTCGATACACGCGCCTTATGCAACTTCTCTCTCCGGGCGCGCTCGGCTTCGTGCTCCTTCTGTTCTCGCTCGAACTGCTGTTTCCGCTCTTTGGCTTTCCGCTCCTGCTCCTGCTCGTACTCCTTTCGCTGTTGTTCGTAGTTGCGCTGGCGTTCCTCGGCGTCTTCCTGTGTTTCGGCTTCGGACGCGGGCGCCATTGTCGGGGCGGGATTGGCGGCTTGTTCTTCCTCTGCTCGTGGGTCGTGTACGGGGCAATCGTCGTCTGTGCATACGGTGAGAGTGGTTCCTACGCGCTTACCGTAGACGATGATTGCGGGTTTCGCGGCTGCGCACGGCGGGGCTGGCTCGGCGTCCGGGTTCTCTTCTACCGTCTCGATCTCGCGGAAGTGGCCGAGCTGAACGGCTCCGGGTCGCTGCTCTCGTGCGTTCCTCCATCCATTCTCAATCTGGATAAGCTCGGGACGGGCTGCAATCTCGCGGTCGATGTGAGCCGTGAGCTTGATTTGATAGCAGGGTCCCGAGAGGCACTGGTCCCCGTCAGTTACGTCCGAAAAGAGGGAAGTGTTGTATCCGCTGCGACGGGGGCAAGTAACGCAGGCTCCAGCGGAGGGGTTGAGGGTGGAGTCTTCGCGGTCGAACGGCGCATCCGCAAGTGAGAGGTAGAGGTTGTTCTGAATCCAAGCCGATACATGCTTGGCAGGTAGAAGGTGCGGCTCCGAGTCCTGCCAGTCGTTGCGCCAGCACTGCTCGAACGCCTCGGCCTGTGACTCCTGCGGAAGACGGGCGATAAGGTTGGCATGGCTGGCGGTGATGCGCTCCTGCGTAAACGCTTCGGCCACTTCGGGGATGAGTTGCAGAAGAGACAGACGAGCGTAGATGTGGCTTGCGCTCTTGCCTGTCTTCTCGGCCAACGTTGCTACGTCGTAACCGGGAAGGTTAAGCAAGCGTTGGAATCCTTGCGCCTCTTCGTAAGGATGGATATCGGCGCGTTGGGCGTTTTCGACTTATCTTTAGTCCTTCAGGAGCTGTAAATGACGTCCACGACGATGACTTTTCGGACGTCATGGAATCTTTATCTGTAGTCATCTATGACGTAGATCAGCCAGCATGGGCGCGATGAGCGTAGCGAACTGCGCCCATGCTGGCTCGTGCCTGGCTCTGGAGGCAGGTCGTGGTGAGAGTACAGAAGATCAGTGTGCCGGACACGGGACATCTGAGTTGGATCGTCGTGGATGGGCTTACCGATCCCGCAGCGCGCCTTTATCGAACGCGTATTCGCGAAGCTGTTGCCAAAGGCGTTGGCTTTGCTGGGCACTACGAAGTCGCCATTTGGGGATGCGGTGCTGCATGCCTTTCCTTCGCCATCGTCGATGCCGTGACCGGGAAGGTGTACTTCTTCCCGGCGACAATTTCCCAAGTAAGGGAAGCCGGAGAGCGTCTGACCTACAAACGGGACAGCAGAGCAGTCCATGTAATCGGTAGTTTGAACGAAGAAGACTCGGCCGACCGTTGGTATGTCTGGAATGGAGACAAATTCATTCTCATCTCCAAGAAGCCAGCTGTATTGGTGGATGACAATGACGACCCGATCAAGCCATGAGACTTGAAAACGGGGTTTTGGGCAACATGGCCCGGTCCGGACAGCCGGACACCACTGTTTGGGCTGAATCTGCCGAAATCGCGTTGCCGAAAGGTATTTGGTATGGTGCCCCAATCCTCGGCCCGGCACGTCGTTTACATATAAACAACGTACCGGGCCGCATGAAGACAAAGAAAACTCTTGCCAACTATAGATAATTCGACTAGCGCCCATTCAAGGGATTGTGCATCGGTGAGTTCGACGATACGAGATGCCTTCGCTCAAGTCGCCGAGAGTGATGCAAACGGAACTGCGCCCGATTCTTCGCTTATCGAACACTTGCTGTCGCCCTATCAGCCAGTCGTCGTACTCGTGGACGAATTGGTCGCCTATCTTCGTCAATTTGAAGATGGCCGCAGCTACCCTGGTGGCACCTTCGATTCGAACCTGACATTCATCCAGAACCTGACGCAGGCTTTCAAGGCTGTGCCTAAAGCTATGCTGCTCATCTCACTCCCTGCATCGAAGCTCTCCGAAGCAGGCAGCGCAAGGGGTCGGCGTGCGATGGAGTCAATCGAAGGAGCTTTGTCACTCGCGAGTCTCGAAAAGACAGTGGGCCGCGTGCACGCTCTCTGGAAGCCAGTCGGAACGGAGGAGGCTTTCGAGATTGTTCGCCGCCGTTTGTTCACGACGATCACTGACACAGCGCAAGCGAGTGAAGTATGCCGCGCATTTGCCGACAGCTACACCGAGAACCGGGAAGATTTACCAAAGGAAACATTGGAGAGCCGTTACTACGACCGGATGGTTCGGGCATACCCAATTCACCCGGAGGTCTTCGACCGACTCTATGAGGACTGGTCTTCGCTCGATAATTTTCAACGGACGCGCGGAGTGCTCTCGTTGATGGCGAGCGTCATTCACCGGCTTTGGATTGACGATAATAAAGATCCCTTAATCATGCCGGGCAATCTGCCTCTGAGCGACGCTCAGACACGCAACAAGATGATCTACTATCTGCCGCAAGGCTGGGGGAGAATTGCGGCTGGGATAGCGGTCGATTCCGGTGGCCATACGAAAGCTATCAAACAGAAATCTTGTGGCAACGGACCCTGGTCAAGAAGCCAAAGCCGAAAGGCATCTTCATGTCCGGAGAGATCGAACGTTGGGGCTTCCGATCCATCTGCTGATTTCCAATGGCGTACCGCCCCTCGCCAAAAAATACTGATGGCAAAGTAGACAAGCTGATCCATGTTGATGCTAGGAATTGAAGCGCCAGCGTATAGGCGGTTGCCTTCGCCAAAGTCCGTCGCGTTTTGGGTACTCAGACTGTCTTGCAATGGGAATTTGCCTTCGTAGTCGTCGAGCAGATGCGAGAGAACCCAACGTTCGCCGCGTTTGCTGAAGCGGATCTCGCATTCATCGCAAAGTAGGTAGTCGATGAGTTGTTGTTGGCTTCGTTGTGCTTTGCCCGCAGCAATCACCACTGGGTTCGCGTTCTTCAGGGCGTTTGCGCGCGTTCGCTTATATGTACCTGCGGGCAGGTAGTGGCTTCGACGGAGCGGTCGATTTCGAAGGCACAACGCGCAAGTACCGTTCATGGTGGCGGCTAGTATCTGCTCTTCTGGAAGAAACGCTGCGACGGGAGGAGCGACTCTGCATCGTCGTCCATACGACCGTCCGAGCGCTCCATAACAGTCTCAGGATCGGGAAGCGATTCGGCACGAAGCACTGTGAGAGTGCGACCGTATTCACCTAAGCCGATCACTTCTTCGCTGATCTCGGTGTCGGGACCATCGAACCAATCGTCCAAGGTCGTGTACCCTGATGCAGTCTGCGCGTTCTGGATGTTGGTGCTATCGCCCGCGAACTGGAACGTAAGTGTAGATGGGGGAACTCCGGCGCCCTTCTTGAGCCAACTGAGGTTTCGTTGCGCCCGGAGTGTCGGCGACATAATGGAGAACAGAACCTTCCGGTTCATCGAAAGCACAACTGCTACGGGCTCCGCTATCAGTCGGGCGTAACGGATCGCCGTTGATGTCAGTGACATCTCGCATAACGTCGCCATCGCTATAACTGCGTTCAGACCGTTCCCAGCATTCGCTGCGGCTTCGCGGAACAGCGGCTTAGGCATCAGCAGACTGGCAGCAAAAGCATCGGCTTCCTGTTCGTAGCGATCGTCGGAGAGAAACCCAGTGGTGGAGGTGTGAACCGTACAACCATCTTTGAAAAGGTACTCAGGATGGCCTTCAAGAAAATAGTGCCCCAACTCGTGACCGACGGTGAAGCGCCGGAAACCATTGTTTTGAAAACGCGTACTGTACATGATGCCGAAGTGGTCTCCAACTCGCATGAGGCAACCAGAGACTCCGGCGTCTAGGGAAGAATTCTCCTGATGCATGATCTGTTTCGCGTCAGCGATCTGGAAAGGATCGATAGGCAGCTTCGTGATGTTCTGTTGCTTGAGGACATCTGCAGCACAGGCTTCTGCTTTCCACCAAGGGTCAACGAGCATATCAATCCTTTTTTTTCTGTTCTGCTTTCTGAGCGAGCATGGCAGCGAATGAGGTCAGCGTGTCGAGATCATTTTTCGACATGTTCTCTGCATGTCGGAACAACTCATCACGAGTCGTGCCAGTGAGGGTTATTGAGTCGGTGCGACCCAGGAGATAGTCGGTGGGAACGTTCAGGACGTTGGCTAGAGTTTTTAGATTGTCGAAGGAAGGGGATCTACGGTCGTTTTCGAAGTGGGAGATGGCCGAAGGCTGGAGGCCTGTTTTATCGGCCAACTCGGACTGGCTCATCTTTCGGAGCTGTCGCGCGGACTGGAGACGTGCGGCGAAGATTTCTGACATAAAGTAGTTGACGACGTATAGACGATTTCGTATACTTAGAAAAGACGAATCCGTAATATGGAGTTCGTCTCTTTTCGGTACTTGCTCTATACGTTCTCGTCATACTGTAGTTGACGGGAACGGAGAACTCAAGGGCCGAGACGAAATAAAAGGAGAAATGACATGGACGGAACGATGGATACAGTCGCAGAAGATCTTTGCCAGGCCGTACGCTCCGGACGTGAAGTCCGTCGTCATGGCCCCTATCGAGTTCTCATCGGTAATGAGGCTCTGCAGTTTGAACCCCAGGTGATCGCGGACCCAGTTCCGACTGGCGCGCAGATTCTTGAGGCCGCCGGGGTAACTTCGCCAACAGAGTACGTTGCCTACCAAATTCTCAAGAGCGGACTGCTTGAGGAATTGCGACTTGATGAAACGACAGACCTGCGGGAAGCGGGCGTGGAACGGTTCATCGTCTTCCGGACGGACCGCTCGTTCCGCTTCCTGCTTAACGACCGCTCGTTCGACTGGGGAGCGCCGCACATCACCGGCCTCACATTGAAGAAGCTGGCTTCAGTCGAACTGACGGGCAACGACATATGGCTCGATGTTCCCGGAGCAGTCAGTCGGCTCATCGGCGATACGGAGTTTGCCGATCTGGCGGCGCCGGGGGTCGAGCGCTTCTATACCCGCGCGACGGTTTACAAAATCTTCGTCAACACCCGGCCAAAGGAAGTTTTCACTCCTAAGCTGACGTTTTGGGAAGTGGTCAAGTTGGCTTTCCCCGATGCCTCCCCGAGCCAGACAAAGATCTACACCGTGACGTACAAGCGCGGCCCATCCAGCAATCCTGAGGGCAGCATGGTCGATGGCGAAACAGTTCACCTCAAGGACGGGATGCTCTTCAATGTCACACCAACTGATCGATCGTAGCGCAGACCTGAAGCGGTTACGGGACGAAGGGTACGAGGTGGAGGTTCGTGCGAACTACCTCCTCGTACACTCGGTTCCTTACGTCAATGCGCAGAAACAGATTGCCTTCGGCACTCTCGTTTCTGAACTAACCCTCGCTGGAGACGTGGCGGTGCAGCCTAGTACCCATGTCATCCATTTTGCCGGAAGCCATCCGTGTGCCAAGGATGGTGCGCCGATTATTCAGATCTCTCACGCGAGTGCGACGCAACAGTTGGTGCCGGGTCTCGTCGTCCAACATTCATTCTCGAACAAGCCGCCGAATGGATATGCAAACTACTACGAGAAGATGACTCGCTATATCGAGATCATCTCTGCACCGGCGAAGGCGTTGGACCCAAAAGCGGACGCGCGGACATTCAAGCTCATTGAACCAAGCGACGATAGCTCGGTGTTCCGTTACTTTGACACAGCATCGAGCCGCGCGGGCATCATGGCTATATCAGCCAAGCTGGCTCCGCTGCGCATCGCTATCGTGGGCTTGGGTGGGACAGGCTCCTACGTCCTGGACTTGGTTGCGAAGACATCTGTGCGCGAGATTCATCTCTTCGATGACGATCTCTTTCTGCAGCACAATGCGTTCCGGGCACCCGGCGCGGCTTCTCTCGACGATCTGAGACGCCAGCTTACGAAGGTTCAGTATCTTCATGATCTTTACTCGAAGATGCGCTCGGGGATCGTTCCTCATCCCGTCCGTATCGATGACTCGAACGTTCATCTCCTGCACGAATTTGACTTCGTCTTCGTCTGCGTGGACAAAGGCTCTGTACGAAAGCTCATCCTCGACTCCTTACGCGCGCAGATAGCGAGCTTTGTCGATGTTGGTATGGGTGTCGAGATGACCGCGGAGGGGAAGCTCTGGGCGATTTGCCGTATCACGGCCGGAACCGAGGGGAGGACAGATCATCTGGACACCAGGGTTCCGATGGTAGATGCAGAGCTGGATGCCGCTTACACGCAAAACATCCAGATTGCAGATCTCAACGCCCTTAACGCCGCGATGGCTGTCATCAAGTGGAAGAAGATCGTTGGCGTCTATGACGATACCGACCAGGAACACCATTCGACCTACTCCACCAACTTTCATCTGCTGACGAGTGAAGAGAGGGCGGCATGAGTTCCGCCCGGCTGGCTCCGCAGTTCGTCGAAGCCATTCCAGAGAGTCTGGAGTTCGGCGTCATTTACGTCTCCATGACGTTTGCGACAGCAATTCATCAGTGCGCGTGCGGATGTGGACGCGAAGTCGTGACCCCCTTCTCGCCCACCGACTGGAAGCTCTATTTCGACGGTGAGAACGTGACGCTTGAGCCTTCGATCGGCAACTGGAGTTTTCCTTGCCGCTCGCACTACTGGATTCGCGGCGGAAAGGTGCGGTGGGCAGGCGATATGTCGCAGCGCGCAATCGACGCTGGTCGTGCGCACGATCGGAAGCGCAAGGCCGCGCACTTCGAGGCTCGTTCTATTCCAGAAGAGACTTCCTCTGCAACAGATGCCAGCATCATTGCGCAGGCAGAAGGGAAGCCCAATAAGCCGGCGTCGCCAGCGAGGATTCGGTCTTGGTGGAAGCGATTGAGGGAATGATTAAGTTTCGCCTTGCCTTCGCTATATGCCCATTTGTAGAATGAAATAGAAGAAGAACCACAACATCTTGTATTAGGGAGGCAGAATGCCAAAGCAGCCAGGGCTTGACGGTAGGCACCGGGACTCAGATGGCCAGACCCGGATGAAAAACGGAAACACTCGTGTGGACACGCTGCGCGAGACCTATGGAGAAGGCTTCGCACCCGGTATCCGGGGCGATGCTCACCTCAACACATTGCTTGAGCGTACAGGCCGGAACTCATTGTCGGACTACTTGAAGAACGAGAAGGACTGATCGAAGGTTAGCCCTTTGGGGTTTCCGGAGTTTGAAGCTTCATGGCCCTTGCAGTCGCAGCAACCGAGGTCGCGTCGTTGTTGCTCCTCCACCGGCACTCGGACGGTGTGATTACGTTCGCTGTGAAAGACGATGACGGCTGGCAGCGCGTGCGTGCTGTGCGGGCTTCCGCTCTTGAGAGCGAGTATCCCTCGTTCCGGGACAAGCTCCTGCGGAATTCGTATGTGTCATTGAACGCAGCCTATCGTATGGCGAAGGGGTCGCGGGGACCCGCGGGGTGGTCGGATCACAATACGGGCACTCTGCGTTATCTCTGCGCCTGCTACTGCGACATCGACTTTTACAAAGATGGGCTGAACCTAACGTACGAGGAGGCCATGGCGGCAGTTCGTGATTATGTGGCCGATGGTACTCTCCCTGCGTTCTCTGTGGTCGTACGTAGTGGTCGTGGGATGTGGCTTCTTTGGCTTCTGCGCGACGAGAACGACCCCGCGAGCGCGCACCTGGGTGCATACCAGGACAATTGGCGCAATCACCTTCAGCTCCACGGTCGCATCAATCAGGCGATCGTGCGCCGTTTATCCGCGATCGGTTCGGATCCTGCAGCGACGGACGCGGTGCGTTCCATCCGTTTGCCTGGCTCGTTTCGCAACGACACTGAAGAGTATGTGGAGTGGCATTGGGCCGACGAGAATAACATTCCGACGTATACGCTATCCGAGCTGGGTAACCGATTTGGTGTAAACCAACCTGGCGCGCGCAATGAAAAAAATAGCGTACGACAAGCAGGACAGTGTCCAGCACGTCGAGCCGGCTACGATGCGGCGAATCACAGCAGACTCAGAGTTCTGCGCAAACTCCAGGACATGCGGGGCGGGATGACCGAAGGCCATCGCAACCTTGCCGCATTCATGTTGGCGGCAAATTTGTATTGGGTTGGATGTTCGCAACAGGCTGCGAACCGGGAGGTGGAGGCGTTCACAGCAGATTTCCGGCCTGCGCTTACAAAGGCAAATTGTAGGAGTACAGTCACCTGCGTCTTTAAAAATCCGGCAAAGCATCGCAAGGGGTTCATGAGCTATCGATCCATCGCAGACAAGCTCGACGTCTCACCGAGTGAAGCGGGGTTGATCGCGGACATGCTTCAAAAGCCCTTTCCGGCCAGTTCGCGATTCGAAGACGGCACGAGGGTGACGCAGGTCGCGCCAGCTGGTAAGCGAGACACGGAGGCACTCTTGCGACGCATGGAAATACGTCGTCTGATCGAGGAACATGGGGCCGTTCCATCTTCTCGCCAGCTGCAGCGTATGCTCCTGGCAGCCGGGATCAAAGCGGGGCATGTGACAGTTATGGCGGACCTCAAAGTAATGTACCTTGCGCCCGCGATCTGTCCCCAGCGGAAGGGAGAGGAGAGGTGAGGGAAGAGGATGCTGATGCCCTTGTGTGGCGTGCAGAGGGCGCTGCTCTCTCTGGGAGATTAAGAGAGAGGAGTCGGGAAGGGGTATGCACTTCCTTAATTGCAAAGGAAACTGAACAGCCGCCCTTTTCCGTCTCCGGAATTCGGAATTCACGTCGATCATGAAACGAGTCGAGCAGCGCGGATTGTATTGCCCCTGCGGGGGCGCGGAGGTCCTCGCTGTAGGAGCTTTGTTCCGGGTCCGATCAGAATTCGGGTAGAAAAATAGGCAAGACTTGACATTGATAACATATAAGTTATTATAGGAGTGAGGATGATCGTAGTCCGGGAATACCTAGATGCTGCTGGCAAGAATGAATACCGGACGTGGTTCGATGGGCTGGATGTTGCGGCCGCTACCAAAGTCGCCGTGGCTTTGGAGCGCATCGTCCAGGGCAACAAATCCTCGATCGAAGGCGTCGGTGAAGGTGTCTCGGAATACAAGATCGATTGGGGTCCTGGTTATCGCATTTACTTCGGCAAGGACGGCGACCAGCTCGTAATCCTGCTCGGCGGCGGCAACAAGAAGCGGCAAAACCGGGATATCGCGGACGCGAAGGCAGCTTGGAGCGAATACAAGGCGCGCAAGAGGGTAGAACAAAAAGAAGCTGCAACGAAGGCATTAGCAAAGTCGAAGCCTAAAAACTGGAAGGTAAAAAAACGTAAATAGGAGGAATGACATGGCGCTTACCCGAGATTTTCGCGACACAATCCGCGAACGCGCACAACGAGAACCGGCTTTCCGCCAAGCTCTTCTTCGTGAAGGGCTCCAGCTCATCAACGCCGGCGACTTCGCCACAGGGCGCGGCATTTTGCGCAACTACATCAATGCCACTATGGGTTTCCCCGAGCTGGCGCGCGAGACCAAGATACCTTCCCCGAGTCTGCAACGCATGTTTGGGCCGAACGGCAATCCGAGCGCGCAGAACCTATTCGGAGTGATCGCAGTCCTGCAAAAAGCCGAAGGCGTTAGCTTCGAACTTCAAATGTGCGCGCGCTAAGCATGTCCGGCAGCATTATCTTTATCTAACTAGAGCAAGTGGAGATTGTGCATGATTCATCCAGGACTCGCGGCTTTAGAAAAGTGGGAGCCCATCGAATACGCAGCCGGCTATCGGGCCCGTCTAGCTGCGATACCGGATTCAGAGACCGCACATCACTGTTGGCGTTGTGGCTGGGAAGACGCCGATACGGAAGCTCTTGAATTGGATCGGCACAAACGTGTATTGGCCGATGGCAGGGAAGATGCTTACGCAGAGACATGGGGCCTGCTGTTCGATGCCGGCGGCGATGCCCGGGCGAATGCAGTTCCGTTCGATGAGGGCCGTACGCAACCCTGGAAAGAAGGCTGGATCGCCGCGGACATCAATGTTGGGCTGGCAGGCATTGAAGACTAACGCTTCGAAGACCGGAGTACAGCGGGCACTGCATTGCCGATGCGGACGCGAGAAGATCCTTGCGCTCGGTCTTTGTGCAACCTGCTACACCTTGAAACGGCAAGACGACGAATATTTTGGTGGGTTGCGAGAGCAGGTTCTAGAGCGAGATGGTTATTGCTGTCGTGTTTGCGGAGCTCCGGGGCGACGCAAACGTTCCATCGTTGTTCATCATCGCGTACCAGGAAAATCCGTACTCCATCTTATGATTTCGCTTTGCCCTGGGTGTCATGCGAAAGTGGGTCGCACAAAAGTCGTTCTTTCACAGATGCCACCGCTTCTGCTCGAATTGTGGCGCGAACAACACCCGCTCGGCCATGAGCAAACCGCATTAGCCTTCAAGGCTAATTTCCCAGCAGCTAAAAGCGTGCCTTTGTTCAGAGAGATCGCGGAAATTCAGCGGTAATGTGCGGTTTGCCCGTCACTGTTGATCTACTCGTGGCGAAGGGCGACCATCGGATCCGTTGCGGCGGCGCGTGCGCTGGGGATGAGGCAGGCCGCCAGTGTGGCGACGAAGAGCAGCGCGGGGACGAGCGCGAAGGTTAGCGGATCGAGCGCTGGAACTTCGTACAGAAAGCTGCGCAGCAGGTGTGCAAATGCGATGGCTGCGACCATGCCGAGGCAAAGTCCGCTGATGAGAAGAGAGAGTCCTTCGCGGAGGATGAGGCGAGCGACGCCTGTACGTGTTGAGCCGAGGGCCATGCGCAGGCCGATCTCACCAGTACGCTGGCGGACGGAGTAGGCGAGCAGGCCGTAGACTCCGACGACGGCGAGGAAGAGCGCGATGCCGGAGAAAAGGGTGAACAGCGTGGTCTGGAAGCGGCGCGGCGCGGTGGCATGCGATGCGAGGTCGCTCATGACATGGATGTCGGAGATGGCGAGGCCGGGATCGATGGAGCGAACGGCGGTGCGAATTGCGGAGATGGTGGAGGCCTGTGGCAACGAGGAACGCACGGCGACGAAGGCTCCGTTGAGAGGCTGATTGCCGCCAAGGAAGTGGTCGTAGATCTGCGGGACAGCGGCGGTCTCAAGGTTTTCGTTGCGGATGTCCTGGACTACACCGACGACGGTCGACCATGGTTGATCGGTGTTGTTGCGCAGATGTTGACCGATGGGGTCCTTGTCAGCGAAAAACTTTTTTGCGAAGGCCTGGTTGACGATGACGACGGCGTGCGGGCCGGGCAGATCTTCGTCGGCGGTAAAGTTGCGACCCTTGAGCAGCGGTGTCTGCATAGCGGAGAGATAGCCGGAGGTGATCGAGCGCGCTTCGACGAGTTGGTGCTCCAGGTTGGGATAGCCCTCGACCCAAAGTGTAGTGAGACTTTCGGAGTCTGTGAGCGGGAGGAAGTTGACGAGGCCAGCGGAGTCGATGCCGTGCTGCGCTCCGATCTTTTCGAGAAGAGTGGTGTAGAAGGCCTGGCGCTTCTCGGCGGTGTTGTAGCTGGGGCTGACAGCAATATTGACGGCAACGGTCGAGGGCGAAAAGCCCGTCTGCACGGAGAGGACGTTGATATAGCTGCGAAGGAAGAGTCCTGCGCCGACGAGAAGGACGACGACGAGGGCGACCTGCGCGATGACAAGAGAGCTGCGGATACGGCGGCGGTCGGTGACGAGGCCGCGTGTGCCTGCGCTTGAGAGGAACTCAGCTAGGTTGATGCGTGTAGCGGAGAGCGATGGCAGGATGCCGAAGACGATGCTTGTCAACAGGCTGGTAAGGACGAGCAAGGCGAGGGCGCGAGAATCGAGCGAGACGCTCTCCATGTGCGGGATGGTGCCAGGGTTGAGTTTGAGCAGAGCGCGGATGAAGAGGTAGGCGAGGCCAATTCCGACGATGCCGGCCGCGCCGCCCAGAAGAAGAGATTCGGTAAGCATCTGGCGTAGAAGCCGGCCACGGCGCGCGCCTAACGTGGCGCGGACTCCGAGTTCGTGACGACGGTTGGCTGCGCGGGCGAGGAGGAGGTTCGCGGCGTTGCCGCAGGCGATGAGCAGAACAAAGCCGACCGCTGCCAAGAGCAGCAACATCAGCGGGCGCACGGGGCCAAGGACGTGTTCCGGGAAGGACTTGATGAGGCCGCTCCAGCCGTTACCGAAAGAACCTTTGTGCAGTGGATCGAGGCGCGCCATGATCGTGCTCAGCTCGGCTTGCGAATCTTTGAGGGTGACGCCTGGCCCGAGGCGCACGAGAGCGTTCGAGCTCGACTGGTCACGTTCGGCTTTTTGCTGATCGGTGAGCGCAAAAGGGACCCAGATCTGCGTGGTCTCAATGCGGCCGTTGCCGTAGGCGAGCTCGGTTTTGCGTGGGTAGCCGAAGTCCTGGGGCATGACTCCGACGATGCGGTAGGTCTGCTCGTTGAGAGCGACGGTGCGATTGATGACGTCGAGCGTTCCGCCAAAGAGCGACTGCCAGAGCGGGTAGCCGATGATGACGACATGATTGTTGCCGGGCTGCTCGTCCTGATCGTTGAAGTCGCGCCCGATGAGTGGAGCGACGTCGAGTGTGCTGAAGAAGCTGGAATCGATCTGTGCCGCGCCGACTCGCTGCGGCTGTTCGCCGGCGCTGAGGCTGTAGATCTTCTGATTGAAGAAGGTCATCGCTGCGTAGGAATGAGATTGTGCCTTGATGTCGAAGAAGTCTGCATTTCTGGGGCCGAAGACCTCGGGTGGAAGGTCCTTGAGATTCGGGTTGGGTGTGAAGAGGTAGGCGAGGCGGCTGGAGTCGCCGTAGGGGAGCGAGCGAAGGAGCACGGCGTTGACGAGCGAGAAGATTGCGGTGCAGGCTCCGATGCCGAGCGCGAGAGTGAGCACGGTGACGAAGGTGAAGGCGGGCTGCCGGCGGAGAGAGCGCAGGCCATAGCGGATGTCCTGCCCGAGATCGTCGAGGAGCGCGGTGCCGCGGGATTCGTAGGAGGCTTCAGTGGCTTGCGCGATGTTGCCGAACTCGGCGTTGGCGGCGATGCGCGCCTGTGCGGGAGACATGCCTCGCGCGATGTTCTGTTCGACGAGGGTTTCGAAGTGGAAGCGCAGCTCCTCGCTCAACTCGAGGTTGCCGACGTCTTTGTGGAGCAGCGATTGGAGGCGGCGGCGAAGACTTTCGAGCAAACGCATGGACTCTCCGTTTCAGACAGCTTTGAGGACGCCGTGAACAGCGGCGGAAAGACGGTCCCAGGACTTCTCTTCCGTCTTGAGACGAGCCCGGCCTGCCGTTGTGAGGGAGTAGAAGCGGGCGCGGCGGTTGTTTTCGGATTCACCCCACTTGGCTTCGATCCATGCCTGGTGCTCGAGGCGGTGGAGTGCGGGGTAGAGTGCGCTCTGGTTGACGCGGAGAACGTCGTCGGAGAGCTGGCGGACGCGGTCTGCGATGGCGAAGCCGTGCATGGGGCCGGCGGTAAGGACCTTGAGGATCAGAAGATCCAGCGTGCCTTGCAGGAGTTCGTTGGAGCGGGTCATTGGTATTCTCACCTCAATGATTGAGGTGAGAATACACGAGGAGGATAGACAGCGCAAATGACCTCTGCGCAAGCAAACGGGGAATCGAGTATGGACCAGCCGTGGACCGAGGATTCTGTCGCCAGGACACTCATCAACCCAAACTACTGTCTCACCGACCCACCGGTCGTGACAGAGGAGAAGTCGATCGAGGCGAATGCCAAGCTCGTCGAGAAGATGGGCGTTGAGCCCTATCTGGCCACATTGCTGAGCGTCCTTCGGACTGGCAGTAAATGACCCACAAGCTGGTCGAACCTGGAGACGATGCACGTGCTGCCGAACGTGTAGTGGCCCTCATCACTAGGTACGCTGTTCGGTTTGATCCGGTGGATCGCATCACGTTCTACTCGGGGATCGTCCGCGCGCTCGCTCCTATTCGGGCAGAGCTTCAAGCTCAGATGCGCGCCGACGATATTCCAGAGGGTTGAACAAAATCGTGTTGCTGCAAAGTTGATTTGTCTTACCGGCTACAAAGTAGAACTGTCCAAACTCAATAGTAGTCGCCGTGCGGTGGGAATGTGGTAATCGCTGTTCTTTAGCGATTTCCAAGGACTGTGGGAAGCGAGGGAAACGACTTCATGTTTTCCTCGCTTTCCATCAGGCCGGCATTTCCACCGTCCCAGTTTTTCGCGCGAGAGTTTAACCCGCTGCGGTCCGGTCTAGGGTAGTTCTGGACCGAGGGCTTGGGACGCACGGAATCCTGTTTCCCCAGTATGGATCTCCGTAAAGCCATTCTGTTCGAGTGCGGATCTAATTCCTTCGGTTATCGTTACACCGATAACATCCAGCACGCTGTACGGAGGATCAGCTGAGTAGATGCCGTGGTGCAGATCTATAGTGTCGATCTGGCCGATCAGGGATCTTTCAGGGGATGCACCCTCCGGTGACGTGAAGATGGTTATGCCCTCAAGATGACTGACCTGTGGGGTGGCCGCCCACGCCTTTTCTGCTGCGGCCCTGTTCACTAACGAGTCGACGATCCAAACGGGTACACCTGCTGGAATGCTTTCCAGCTTTTCGCCGAACCCCCGGTCCACGACGACGACCACACGATATTGGGCTGAGTTCATCGATTCACCATGCCGTTTCGTCAATGATTTCATATCGGAGAAGTGACGAAGCAAAAAAAGGTGGTCGGCAAGCGTCCGTGAACCTGATTCATAAGAGTGCGATACATGTCGCGCTTTCTTGGCTGTTCGCTCCGCAACTGTTGCCGCTTTAGCGGGGATTTTCGGAACGTAGTCAGGCCCGTAGATCTGCCGCCCTCGTTTTTGATACTGGCCCTTCTCGCTGTTGGTCTTCACCTTCACCTCAAAATGGCTGTCCTGCTGGGCCTTGATCAGAGCCAGTGTGTGTCCAAGGCGCTTGTTCTCGACGATCGCCGTGTGGCTGACCCTCTGATCCTTGCTGAAGACACTGTAGGGAAGTAGGAGGCCCTTCGAACGCACCTCCAATCGTCCATCTGGGAAGTCGTACACGTCAACGTACTTGCCGCCCAAATCTTCGGACGTTGCGTTCCGTTGCAGGATGATCCGCTTACGGTCGTACGACAGAGTCAGCTGGCTGCCTACGTAACGCTGCTCGCGCTGGCACAGGATATCGGTGAGCTTTTCTACCGGGACCGAGAGGGGCCGGTGCATGTCTTCGGAGCGGACAGGCGTGACGGCAAACTGCTCGTTATGAGCCAACAAGAAGCCTGGCAAGAAGGCGTTACCAGCGTTCATGTTCGAGATATTCGCGAGTCTGAGTTCCTTGACGAGGCGGTCTTGAAGGGTGCGGTTTACGCGCTCAACGCGACCCTTGGCCTGGCTTGAGTTGGCGCAGATGATCTCGATGTTCAGCTCGGCCAGAGCACGACCGAACTGATTCATGCCGGTGCCGCCTGGAGCGTTCGCCCGGTTGATCCGAAAGACGGTGTGCTTGTCTGAATAGAAGGCCACCGGGCATCCAAAGGCGACGACGTAGGCGTGTACCGCACTGAGATAGCTGTCCGTGCTCTCGCTTCGCACAAATCGAAGCTGCACCAGTCGACTGGTCGCGTCGTCGATGAAGACAAGTAGCGTACAGGCATCTGCCCGGTTCTCGAACCAACGATGGTCGCTGCCGTCGATCTGGATCAACTCTCCGAAAGCCTCACGGCGCAATCGAGGCTGATGGAAGCTGCGGCGCTGTTTGCGGGAAAGCCACAGCCCATCGGCCATCATCCACTTCCGCAACGTCTCTCTGGAGACCCTCAGGTCGTGCTTGGACAACAGCATCTCTGCAACGAGAGAGGGGCCGAAATCAGCATAGTTCGAGCGCACGAGCTCGAACGCGTACTCCCGTATACCTTCCAGCAATCTGTTGTTCGATGCGCGGCCTCGGCCCTTATGGATGATGCTGGCTCCGCCGCTAGCTCGGTAGGCCACAACCAGACGACGTGTCTGTCTCGTGCTGATGCCGAGGATCGTGGCCGCCGACGCCTCGGTGCGCCTCCGGGACAAGACCTCAGCAAGGACCTCAATGCGTTGCAACTCGTTTCCGCTCATCGTCAAAAATCCCAATCTCCGCCTCCGCCATCTGACGGAAGTGTAGTTTGGACATTTCAACTTTGCGGGAAGCGGACATTTCTACTTTGCGCTTACAATCCGACTATACATAAGCTGCATTATCGGACTTAAGTGCTTTATTATCTTACACATAAGTATATTGCACTTTGCCGCAATGGGTTCTTAAGCATTAAGGTGATGAGCAAGACCAAAGTCACCGGTCGCCTCCTTCTGTCGGTGAAGCTATCGCGCCTGTTTTCCGAACGCTGTCGACCTACGTACTAGAGGGGAAGACACAAAACGGATTTTTATGAACCTTTAGGGCTTAGCTTTGCTGAGTCGCGCTGCGCCTTCACTCTCGGTCTGTACAAAGCGCGCGAACGCGGGTTGCGTCATGTTCATCGGCTCGCCCCCATGCCCAGCGATCCAGTCGCGTAGATCCCGTGTGGCCAGCGCGCGTGCGATATCTTTCGAAAGCTTGTCGACGACGCCGGTCGGAGTGCCTGCCGGCACCCATATGCCATACCAAATGGGGAAATCGAATCCTGCGACGCCCGCTTCGGCGATCGTCGGCACCTCTCGAAGCAAAGTTGAGCGCCGCGCCGTGGTGACACCTAACGGCAACATTTTGCCATCGTGGATTGAGGTTAGGGTGATGGAGATGGGCGCCATCATGTATGTAATACGCCCTTCGATCAACGCGGCAAGAACATCGGCGATTGCATCGGTCGGCTGGGGAAGCACGTCCACTGCCTTTATGCCGGCTTCCAGATTGAATTTCACGATGCCCAAGTGGGTGCCGGTGCCCGCGCCGGTGGAGCCAAACTTGAGTTCACCTGGCTTCATCTTCGCCTTGGCAATAAGCTCGCGAACCGTGGTGATGCCAGCCGCTTTACCAGCGACGAGAACGTACGGCTGGTTGGTGAGGGAGGCGACCGGGATGAAATCCTTGAGCGGGTCATAGGAAAGCTTCTTCGAGAGTGCCGCACTGTATGCCTGAGCACTGGTGTTGATCAGCAGTGTGTAACCATCGGCCGGCGACTTCGCGACGAGTGCGGGGCCCAGCGTGGCACCCGCGCCGGGGCGGTTCTCCACAGTCACAGGTTGGCCCCACAGCTCGGAAAGCTTCGGGGCGAGGGCACGAGCCAACAGATCGGGGCCGCCGCCCGCCCCGAACGGCTCAATGATGCGCACTGGCTTGGCTGGATAATCTTGTGCGGACGGGCCGAGGTTCGTTGAAGTGCTTGTCATGACATCAGGAGTTCCGGCATACCCGGCGAGAAGTAGCAAGAGCAACGTGATGGATCGAAGCCTCGGTTGCATAGATCTCGTCCTCGCGTAGCGCGAATCGTTTTCCGCGTTAGTTCAACCGAAGCTTGCTCCGGTACCCCATCAACGAACCGCCTCGCGTCCAGCCTAAGAAGCCTGTCTTTGGGCCGCGCGATCGCGCTTTACAATGTCGAGCACGGTATTCTTGCTGATTCCGACCCTGGGGCTGATTTCTTGGTAAGACTGACCAGTGCCAACTGCATACTAGATCGTCCCTCGAGATATCGACAACGGAACCGGTAGAGATGCGCGCCCTTATTTTCCACATTCTTCCCTATTCTTTTCAGATACTTGGAGCTAAGTGCACCATCCTTGAGGCAAGTCACTATAGACGCCAATTAGAGATTGAGGCGAATATAAAGCGAAAGCATGTCTTCCGCGAACGCAATTCGGGTACAGATCGAGGCCTCACTTTCTCGGCGAATACCGTCCGCGTTGTCTCCTGCGCCGAAGGTTCTGCGACCCACATCCCCCACCGGCATCCCGTCCATCGACGACCTTCTCCGAGGGGGACTTCCCATTGGCGCACTGACGGAAGTCGTCGGTCCTGAATGTTCGGGAAGAACTTCGCTCGCTCTGTCCTTTTTGGCACAACTGACGCATACCGGGAAAATATGCGCCTGGATCGATGTATCCAACAGCCTCCGACCTGAATCAGTCGCAGCAGCTGGCGTCGATTTGCAACGTCTCCTCTGGGTAAGATGCGGAGCCACCCAACAGGTCAAAGCCTTCGGCGGCCCGGAGAAAATTTTCACCCTTCCGGAGAAATACTTGATTCCACCGCCGATTAAGAGAGGGCTCCATGGGGGAGGATTTGGTCCACATCCTCGGAATGAACAGAAGGGATTTTCCAACGTAGTCGGCGATCTTTTTCCTTCGAACACCGGCACTCCACAACGCGCGGAATTGCGGAACCACAAACGGCCTGAACGATTCGAGCCAACGGCGGTTCCGGTGAAGAAGCCGCAGAAAATAGCTACAGCGCCTACACCGTGGACACGACTGGAACAGGCATTGAAGGCAACCGATCTGCTCCTTCATGGAGGGGGTTTCAGCGCGATTGTTCTCGATATGGGCAGCATCACGTCCAATTTCGCGACTCGTATTCCGCTCGCCACCTGGTTTCGTTATCGGGCTGCGGCCGAACGTTCCCAGGCATGCATCGTCCTTCTTTCGCAACATGCGTGCGCTAAGAGCAGCGCTGAGCTGGTGCTCCAAATGGAAACGGAAGATGCACGGTACGACGAGCAGACCGTGTTTACGGGATTGCGTCACTACATTGAGGTTCAACGCCAACGCTTCACCCAGTCGTCGAATGTTCTCCCAATGAAGAAGCCCGTTCAGCGAGCGCAGGGCGTTTCGTGGAAGAGCCAGAGTACGTGGGCAGGCCGCCGATGATGAAGCTCACTGAATTGTATGCCTGTATTTATGCAAGGGAGTTTCCAGCGCAAGCCTTGTTACGTCTACGTCCAGAGCTGCGCAATCACCCCTGCGTCGTCATGGAAGGCGAGTCGCCAGTGCAATCGGTCTGCTCGCTAAATGCAAGGGCTCGTGTTTCAGGCGGCACGCATGGCATGACGCGTGTCGAAATCGAAACGCTTCCGAATATCACCACTCTCTCGCGCTCAAAAAGTGAAGAAATTGCGGCAAGGGCGGCCTTGCTTGATACCGCCGGGACGTTTTCACCTCGGGTTGAGGATCACAGTTCCGAGATCGCCTTTACATGCGTGGTCGACATTGCCGGAACGGAAAAGCTCTTTGGGAGAGCAGACCAATTAGGGAGAGAGCTTTTCAAGCATATTCGAGCGATCGGTATCACTGCCTCTATCGCGGTGAGCGCAAACGTTCACGTTTCGAAATGTCTCGCAAGAGGAATGTCACTACGTAACCCAGTGATGGTTGTTGCCCCAGAAGAGGAGGGTGCCGCACTCGCGACACTGCCTCTAACCGTGCTCGACCTCCCAGAGGATCAGTCCGAGACCTTCTCGTCCTGGGGCATTCACACGCTAGGAATGCTAGCCGCGCTTCCAGAGAAGGAGTTGATTGCCCGCATGGGCCAGCACGGCAAAAGGTTGCGTCAGCTTGCTAGTGGTCAGCTACCGCATCTGTTTCAGCCGGTCGAGCCGCCTTTTACTCTTGAAGAAAAGATGGAACTGGACTCGCCGGTTGAAATACTGGATTCTCTTCTCTTTGTAGCCGGCGTGATGCTAGAGCAGCTCATTTTACGTGCTACATCGCGCGTTCTCGCTCTGGCGTCTGTCACGATCAGCCTATTGCTCGAAGGAAACGGAGTGCATCAACGGACCGTCCGACCTGCTCTCCCAACAAACGATCGTCAACTTTGGATTAAGCTCATTCATTTGGATCTGGAGGCCCACCCGCCGCTGGCCGCGATTCTCGCTCTATCACTCAGCGCAGAACCCGGCAGTATTAGCAAAGTGCAGCTGGGTTTGTTCTCTCCGCAGTTGCCAGAGTCCTCGCGCCTCGATGTCACCCTCGCGCGCATTGCGAAGATCGTCGGAGAAGAAAATGTCGGCAAGGCAGTGTTGCTCGACACCCACCATGAACAGGAAGCATTTCGTTTGGAGCGGTTTACGGTACCGACCTCGGGGCAAGCCGGCCCTGTCATGGTTCAGGGCTGTTCTGCAATGCGAGAGCTTCGCCCTGCGGAGAACGTCCACGTCACGTCGATGGAAGGCAGACTAGACGCACTTCTATTTCGCCAGAGGAGGTATTCGGTCGTGCGAGCATACGGACCGTGGCGAGCGAGCGGCGAGTGGTGGAACCCAAACCTTTGGGGATGTGAGCAATGGGACGTCGTGGCGAGAGCCGACGACGGCCCGTTGTTGTGTTGTTGCTTAATGCGCGATCTCATGCGTAACCAATGGCAGATAGTGGGCCTCTATGACTGAGCGCTATGTAGAGTTGCATGCTGCCAGCGCCTTCAGCTTTCTGGAGGGAGCATCTCAGCCGGAAAAACTGGTCGAGCGCGCGGTGGAGTTAGAGATGCCGGCGATGGCCTTACTGGATCGAAACGGCGTCTATGGCTCTGCGCGTTTTCATACCTCGGCGAAGAGAAACAGCGTGCGTGCTCATGTCGGAGCCGAGATTGCTGTGTCGAGCTTCGGTTCGCGACTCGTACCTCCTGCGTGGTTGCCGCACAGGTATTCCCCCGAGCCGCCGCGCGTGTCCCTGCTTTGTGCATCGCGTCTCGGTTATCAAAATCTTTGCCAGCTCATCACCAAGTTCAAGATGCGCGAACGGGGTAAGACCGAAGGGGCTGCCACGACGCTCGACCTTCAACAATACGCTTCAGGCCTTGTATGCCTGACAGGTGGAGATGAGGGCCCATTGGCTGCCGCTTTGGTTAAGGGTGGCGAGGAAGCCGGTCGAAGGGCCGTCGAAACACTTATGCAGACCTTCGGGCCGCAAAACGTCTATGTCGAGTTGCAACGCCATCAGGAACGAGAGGAAGAGTGGCGTAACCAAGCCGCACTTCGCATAGCAGGCTCACTCAATTTGCCGGTGCTAGCGACGAATGGCATACGCTACGCTACGAAATATGACCGCGAAGTATTAGACCTCTTCACTGCCGTCCGCCATCACACCGACCTCGATCACGCCGGCCGATTGCTTGCGCTCAATAGTCAGAGACATCTTCGTTCCGCAAAAGAGATGACTACGCTCTTCAAAGATGTCGACGGCGCAATAGAGAACACGGTCGATCTTTCCGCTCGGCTGCAGTTTGAACTGGGCGACCTTGGCTATGAGTTCCCGCGGTATCCAGTTCCCGATGGCGAAACGATGGATAGCTTTCTACGCAAACGCGTTGAAGAGGGCGTGATATGTCGCTACGGCCCGAAACGTGACCGTGGGCTCTTAGAACGGGCGAAGAAGCAGGTTGAGCACGAGCTGGAACTTATCGCAAGGCTAGGCTTTGCGGGATATTTCCTGATCGTGTGGGATATCGTACAGTTCTGCAAAAAACACGACATTCTGATTCAGGGCCGCGGAAGTGCAGCGAATTCAGCAGTCTGTTATGCCCTCGAAATTACTGCAATCGATCCCGTAGGGATGGAGCTTTTGTTCGAACGCTTCCTAAGCGAAAGCCGCGGAGAATGGCCAGATATCGACCTTGACCTCCCTTCAGAGGAAAACCGTGAGCAGGCAATCCAATATGTCTACCGGCGCTATGGCGAACTCGGCGCTGCCATCTGCGCGAATGTGATCACCTATCGTGGTAAGTCGGCCGCACGCGAAGTGGGCAAGGCACTCGGGTTCGACAGCGAGTCGCTGCAAAGACTGTCCGGTTTGGTAAGCCATTTCGAGTGGAGGGGGCCGAATGACACGATGGCCCATTCCTTCCAAAACGCAGGGTTCGATCTGAAGCATCCCCGAATTGCAAAGTATCTTGAGCTTTGCATGCGCATCCAGGATTTGCCGCGACACCTGGGACAACACTCCGGAGGCATGGTGATATGCCAAGGAGCCCTCGATCGAGTCGTCCCGTTGGAACGTGCGTCCATGCCGGGGCGCACCGTCGTGCAGTGGGATAAGGAGGACTGTGCGGATCTGGGCATCATCAAGGTGGACCTTCTTGGATTGGGGATGATGGCCGTCCTCAAAGATTGCTTGGAACTGATTCCTGAGCATCACGGTGACAGCGTCGATCTGGCGCAACTGCCGGAAGACACGGAGGTATATCGCACATTACAACGTGCTGATACCGTGGGAATGTTTCAGGTCGAGAGTCGTGCGCAGATGGCGTCGTTGCCACGAAATAAACCAGAGAAATTCTATGACGTTGTTGTGCAGGTAGCCATCATCCGGCCAGGACCGATCGTTGGCAAGATGATGCATCCTTACATGCGAAGACGGCAGAAGAAAGAGGAGATCACTTACCCTCATCCCTCACTGGAGTCGGTGCTCAAGCGCACTCTCGGCGTTCCGCTCTTTCAAGAGCAACTGCTTCGCATGGCGATGACCGTCGCCAACTTTACCGGCGCGGAAGCTGAAGAACTGCGTCGTGCGGTCGGGATGCGCCGCTCGTGGGAGCGAATGAAGAACCTTGAAGGCAAACTGCGGGATGGGATGACTGCGAACGGTCTCGATACGGCAACACAAGAAACGATCATCCAGAATATTAGCTCGTTCGCACTATATGGATTTCCAGAGTCTCACGCCGCCAGCTTTGCGTTGATCGCGTATGCCTCGGCCTACTTCAAAGTGAAATATCTCGCGGCGTTCACCTGCGCAATTCTTAACAACCAACCCATGGGCTTCTATTCGCCAGCAGTCCTGGTGAAGGATGCGCAGAGGCACGGACTTCGCATAAAGCCTATGGACGTTCAGGTCTCGGAATGGGCATGCACGATTGAACATGAAATTGGCAATAGCCTGTCGCTGCGCCTTGGACTCGGCTATGCGAAGGGCTTGCGGAAACAATCCGCGGAGGCGATTGCTTTCTCCCGTATTGCCGATGGCGAGTTCCGATCAGCAGAAGATCTAGTTTCGCGTGTTCCTTGTTTGAATCGAAAGGAACTCACGTTACTCGCTCGCGTTGGCGCCCTTAACAATCTCGATGGGATCGAACATCGCCGGGATGCTCTCTGGCAAGTGGAACGTGCCGGCAAGCTGGAAGGGCCGCTTCTTCGTCAGAAGGGTGAATGGTTAAGAGATGAATCGGAGACACTGCCTTTGAACCAGATGAGCACAGAGGAGCGCTTGATCGCGGACTACGCAGGCACTGGTCTCACAATTGGGAAACACCCGATGGCTTATCGGCGAAACGATCTACGCAGACAACACATTTTGTCCGCAGAAGAACTGAGAAACCGCACGGATGGTGAATACGTTCGCACCGCGGGCTGCGTGATTGCCCGTCAACGTCCTGGCACCGCAATGGGATTTATCTTTCTGTCGATAGAGGATGAAACTGGAATCGCTAACGTCATTGTGACCCCGGACCTCTATGAGCAAGAGCGGCTAGTGGTTACGCGAAGCAAGTTTGTTCTCGCTGAAGGACCGTTACAAAATCAGGATGGCGTAATCCATGTGAAAGCAACCCGCTTGTGGACTCTATCCGACCAAATGCTCGAGGTTAGCTCTCATGACTTCCACTAGCATGGGCCCAAAGATCGGGGGCTATCGACGAGAGGTTGACTACCAAAAGCTCGGGCCTGCTCTACTCATCGCCTCCAGTTTGATTCTCGCGGTCCGAACTGCAAAGTGGCCTCCAACCCACAGTGATGGACTATCTACTGTGGATTTGGACAAAGAGGTGGAACATAGTGCACGTATCGCAAAGACTGTGCTTTCGCACCTCACTGCGCGGTACCCTGAGCTCTTTCAAATGAAGGACATGCCTTGGTTCGTTGCGACTGACGAAGATGTTCCAAAGTAGCTCCACAACTTGCGGAGAATGGTGCTGTCATGCCGAAGTTTCCCTGACGATCTTTTCGGGGTCTTTGTCATCGCGAAGCGCAACGAATTTGGTGTGTCTCAAATGGTCGGCACCAGTCCATTCCAGAAATTCGATTTGAGCCACGGCCTCAGGCCTCAGCCACTATGTCGAATGCCGGACTATGCCGCATGCATTTGGACAGAAGATTGTGGAAGCAATCTGCCGGCGATCTGCACGAATGTGGCCCTGATTCTCATCGGCATAGTCCGTCCTCGTAGGGGTTTCGCAGAAACGATAGCAACTGATCGTCTGGCTTGAACCGTCCGACCGTGGCGTTCACAGGCGACGTTTTCTTAAGGGCGTCTTCCTTGAGCGCAAGATTCGCGTCAAGATAGATTTGCGTGGTTTCAACTGACCCGTGTCCCAGCCAAAGGGCGATCACCGCGCGATCCACACCGGCTTGCAATAGTTCCATCGCGGTGGTGTGCCGCAACACGTGAGGGCTCACCCACTTCTTGCGCAGTGTCGGGCAGGATATCGCCGCCGATGTGGCATACTTTGTGACCAAGTATTGAACGCTGTCATGGCTCAATTGCCCACCGCGAGCGCTGGGGAAAAGGAATTTGGTTTCGTCCTTCCCCTGTTCGCGTACCCAGGCCCTGAGAACCTGTACCGTCGTCCGAGTGAGCGGAGTGCAGCGCTGCTTTCGCCCTTTACCTTCGCAGCGGACGTGGGCACCGCGACCCAGGTAGATTTCACCCTGTCGGAGTCCAATGAGTTCCGAAACCCGAAGCCCGGTCTGAATGGCGGATGGCTAAACGCTATCGCGTTTCACAGGACTCATCTCAAGCTGACATTTCTCCTGAGAGCAGAGCTTCCAGGCTAGTTGGCGGGTGTATTTGGATGGCCTCCGTAATCGCGAAGGTATTTGGGGGACATCGGGTTATCCCTTACGGTAGGCCAAGGATCAGGTTTCCCACCGAAAAGGGTGGCCCTTCGGTCGTTCTCTTTTCGGAACTCAGGGTCAAGATAGAGGTCAGGCGACAGCGGTGATTTGGTCAGAGTTTCTGCTGGGCCAAGAAACAGCAATGAATTTCCAGCGAGCACTGACGTTTGGCTCTCCATCCCGGATCTTACCTGCGCCTTTTGACCTTCTGTCATCTCAGCGAAGTTTGAAGCGTCTAGAAAATGACAATCTGAGCCGTGCATCCGTTGGTCCAGTTCGTCCCCGCGCACTGCAACTAATGCCGGTAGTGGCCCTTTCACCAGCGTTCGCTCAAAGGCGTCAGAGCATGACCTATCCTCGAATCCGGTATATGGGGTAATCACGAACATTGCCCCCGGGTGGCGCTGACGAATCAACTCCGCCAGCGATCCCTTGTCATAGAAATGGAAGGTTCCGTATATGACAAGCGCGCTGTGGCCCTTCTTGAGGATTTGCTCCTCTATGAGATCAGCGGGGTAGCGATCGGCTTGGCCACCAATAACTTTAGACAGATCATCCTTGGTTTTTATCTTTGACCAATCAACTGGCTTGCCTCCAAGCCAAACGTGAATACGATCCTCGACCGGCAACTTCACATTTGCAGCACGAACGGCAGCATAAAAGTTTAAATACCCCAAGGCCGTAACTGTGGGGAACCACCCGACGTAGGATGTATCCGCCCAAACCTTGCGCAACTCCTCGTAAGGGACGTCGCCGCCGCTAACGTACCGATCAATGGTCTGTTGTTGAGATGCATTTCCAAACTCAACCACCACGTTTCCGACCTGTTTAGCAAATCGTAGATCTCTGATAAGAGAAACGTAGAAATCTTCCTCTTGCGCGAACGCATGATCATCACTTAAGCCAACTAGAGGGTTGTTTTGAAAGGCATTCAGAATGCCGTCCGTCGCGGTCGTGACTGTAAGGGCAGCGCTGGTTTGTCCGATAGCTCTGGGCGACTCTACAGACGCTACGAATGCTGCGAGAAGCAAAACGATTGTGGTTGCTTTCACCATTCCTCCGAGTCACAGGCTTGCCTGGTTGTCACGCTTGCGTGATCTGTATGAGGACCATCGCGTCAGAACATAACCGCGAGCGGAGCGTTCAGGGTCCATAGCAAAGTCTAGTCAATCTTGTAGAATGGGCTCGCGATGAAATTGCGCCTCCTAGTGTGTTTGTTTACTATAGCCTCGCAATACGGGAGGGCGGCCGCCCCACCATGCTCAGCTCCAAAGAATGCTCTGACTTCAGAATCATGGGGAGACATCAGGTCTGTACCCGTTGGAACAGTAGCGGTATTCTCAACGCCTTTCGGATGGCAAGGTCTCGATCAGATCTACGCATCCTCGATTGTGACAGAGCACCGCTGGAGAGCCCTTCTGCCGTGGGGTGTTCCGACAACCGTTGAGCATTTCAGCGGCAAACCGTCGCTAAACTCCATCGCGAACTCTAGACCGGTTCTCTACCTGAGAGCGTCAGCTTTGGACGCAAGCCTTCCCGTATTCGGAGAGCCACGGTGCGATTGTCCCAGCTCAAACAACTCAGAGATGGGCGGGCGCTACGCTTAACAAACGGATCCACTTCTTTCACTCAGAAATGGCTATACATGTCTAGGCAGGATTTGCCGGTGGTGATTCGTAAACTCTCCGATTCCACGATCGAATTGCAGCCGCAGGCACCGCTCAAAGACGGCGAGTACTTGGTGAGCCTCGGACTTGACGGCTCGGCAAAATATGAGTTTTCCATCCGCTGTTCGACCAAGTAAATACTTGGGTCCATCGGGATTTCTAGCGTATTTGCGATCAGTCCTGCGGCTTCTCGCAGTGATCTGACACTAATGTTTCTGCATAGGTACGTTCATCGTTCGGGCATCATGATGACGTTCCCTCGAACAGGCGATAGCATGAATTTCGGGAGAAGAGGAAGGGCACATGCCGAAGGTTCGAGTTGCAGGATTTGGTGTTTCGTTGGACGGTTTCAGCGCGGGAACAGAGCAGAGCCTGAACGATCCGTTGGGTAAGGGTGGTCCAGAGATCTTTCAATGTTCTTCCATACAAAGACATTCTGCACGATGCACGGGCAGGAGGGTGGATCTATCGATGTGGACGATGAGTTCGCGCGCCGGTCGATGGAGAACTTTGGCGCCTTCATTCTCGGTCGCAACATGTTCGGTCCGGTGCGCGGCCAGTGGCGTGACAGCTCATGGAAGGGATGGTGGGGCGACGACCCGCCGTATCATGCGCCAACGTTCGTTCTGACGCACTACGAGCATGAGCCGCTGGTGATGGAGGGCGGGACAACCTTCCACTTTGTCACCCGCGGAATCGAAGAGGCGCTGAAGCTAGCGAAACAGGCGGCGGGCGATAGGGACATCAAGATCGGAGGCGGCGTTTCCACAGTGCGGCAGTATTTGCAAGCTGGGCTGATCGATTCCCTGCATCTTGCACTTGCACCTGTCGTACTCGGTCAGGGGGAAGCATTGTTTACCGGTCTCGACGTTCGCACGCTTGGATTTTCTGTGACGGAGCATAAGGCTACTGAGCGCGCGACGCATGTTGTGCTGGAGAAAGGATAGAAGGAAGAAATCCGACTTCGTGCTTGGTGGCATCCCAGTTTGAGCACGATGTTGTTTTTTGCCGGCGACAACGGCGTTTATCGTTACTAATCTGCTCATCTATTCAACGCTGTTTAGAACCACCTCACGATGAGACCTCTTCAACGTCACTTTGCTGTCTTTTCGGTAGGATTCTTTCTGCTCATACAGTCTTGCCGAATCCTCAACCTTATCTCTTGTGAAACCGCTCGTCTGCGAGCTGAAGGCAACATAGGGTTTGCCGCACTTGCGACGATCTGAGCATCGAGTTCTTCCAGCGTCGAAGGGCCAGGCAGGCCTACAAGTTTCATTCGCCGTAACCATTCGGATCGGTAGGCCCGATCAAGAGCGATATCCGCTGGAACGGGTTCCATAAGCAGTGATCTCTGCGGCCCTAAATAGAGAAAAGCATCTATATAACTTGCGACCGTCTTGGAAGGCGTGCTCGCAAACGCCTCGTTGACGTTGCAGTCCTTGTCTGTTGTGAGCGGCGATTCGAGGAGTGAGTCAAGGCTTGACGAGCCTAGTCTGCTGTTCTTTGTTCTCAAGAGCGACGGCCCAAACACACCCGGAGCGTTTGCGTCTCCGAGCGATCTGTCATCGGTGCCATAATCTCCAACATCGATGACGACGAATGTCTTGCCGGGGTAGCGGCGCTCATACCTCGTGACGGCGTCTCCGTCACCGGGGCCGCCTCCGTGCAGCAGATGAAAGACTCCGAAGAGCATCAGCGCTTTGCGGTGCTTAGAAAGCACCTCTCTTTCCATCACGGAAGCAATGTTTCCATCTCGGTCGAAAAACGGCGTGAGGTCTTCGTATGTATGAATCTTGCTCCAATCGATCGGTGGATCTGCAGCAACGATTCTCAGGCGGCTCGTGGCAGGAAGGCGTTGATTGAGCGAGCGGACGAGCGGATACAGCTGCTCGTAGAAACCGGATGCTCCGCACATTTGTTGGACCGTTGTATCTCGCCAGACATGCTGGACTTCGGTGAAGGGAATGTTCTCGCCAGCGATGTACCGGTCAAGAATCGGCTGGTACCGCACATTCCCACATTCAACGACTATGTCGTTGACTGCTGCCGGAAAGCGTGGGTCACGAATGAGGGACAGGATGAAGTCGTCGATATCTTTCTGTCCATGAGCCGCGGGCATTCCTACAAGCTCGAAGGTCTCAAAAGCTTTCAAGATCGCCGGTATCGCAGGTTCGGGGATCGCGTCCTGAGTGTCGTTGACAGGATGACTGGCCGAGACCTGAGCCCTGCAAGGTTGTGGCGTCAGTAAAATCGATGCAAGTGCGACAAGGACGGCTCCCCAGCGCGCACCTCTCAACATGCGAGGAAAGAACTGCTCGTTCATGGTTACTACCTCCGTCGTTCAACGGCTGACACAACTGCAAGTCCAGCCGATGATCCGCTCTGCGTGAATAGCTCAGTCCGCACTCAATCCCAACAGCTGAAACTCGCCCTCAACGTCGTCCCCATCGTCGAGCTTTGCTTGCGACCGCCGCCTCAACACGTGCGATAACCAATGTGCCGAAGCAGCGAACGCTACCGGATAGACCAGCCGCAAAAGCTTCTGCTCGATCGACAGCTCGATCCAGATCATGCCGAACACGAACGGTGGCAGCACCCCGACAAACAGCGTAAGCATCAGGGGCAGACTCGTCTTGCCCGGCGAGCGTGGCTGCGCAAACGGAATTCCGCTATCCGCAAACAGAAGTACGTCCACCATCGTCGCCGCGACGCACATACCGCACACAGTCTGGACCAGGAGTTCCCGCCAGCCAAACCCTGCCATGCCCAGCACGACTATGGCGCCACACAGAATGCCCAATGCACAAGCCAGCGTCCACACTCGCGCTGCCGACACGCAAGCATCACGCTCCGCGCCTGACACGCGGAAGATCCACCTCGCAGGCAGGTTCAGCGGGAGCTGAAGCGCCATTCGCAACCCTGCCACCACCCAGAACAGCAGCAGCGGTACCACCGCATGCAGACCATAGAGGGAAAGTCCCGGCAGTAAACCCTTGGTACTCCGCAGGAACGTCGCACTACAGGCGATCGCTAAAGCCAGCCCCGTCCCGCAATACATCGCGAGATACACCTGATAGCGGCTGTTCCGCGCCATCGTCTGCCCGATAAATCGCACCACCGCCCGCCGTGCCGGTAGAGAAATGAGCCTCTCTATCCATACATCTCTGAGTGGCGTAGGTTTCCCCGTCAAGACGGCCGCTCCTTCCAGTGCCATTCGCTGCATCCGGACCCAGGCCAGCGGATAAACCACAACGACGCTCCCCAGCGCGGCAGCCGTCGCCCATATTCCCCGTTCAGCCATCGGCTCCGCAAAGGACGCAGCCGATTGCCCGTGGAGTACGCGTTCGTATAGACCCAGAAACCAGAACGACGGCACCCATTGCGTAGCCCGCCCCGGCAACCGCAGCGTCTCGTCCAGCACATCGCCGAATCTAAGATAGTGCACCAGAAGCAATCCCAGCGTCGTCACCACCAGCATTTGTACCAGCGGCGAAACCAAACGAAACATGCGCGCCGGGAGCACGCACAGTAGCAATCCGCCTGCCGCGATGACCGAAAGCGCAGCAAACACACCAGCCATGAACACTGCCATGCCCTGTGCACACACCGGTCGCCAGAACCCGGCCTTGCTCACCAGAGGCAGGACGACCATGCCGAACCCATTCGCCGCGACCAGAAAAAGCCCCAGGAACCCTCCGAGCGCGACTGCCTTCGCGCACAGCATCTGCCGACCACGCAGCGACAGTGGTGAAAGAACCAGGAAGTCCAGCCGTTCAGGAAACAGCATTTCCCATTCGAAGACCGCAGCCCCTGCCATCACCAGCAACGAATACAACACGAAGAAGTAGTGATCTTCAATCCGGCCCCAAGCATCTCGCGCGGGATATTGGGTCTGGAGGAAAAACGCTAGCATCAGCCCCGGCACCGCCGCAATTGACAACGCCCGCACGACCGTAGTCACCGTATCCCCATTCGACTGGATGACGTCATTTGCAAAGAAGCGTGCGAAGAAGTAACGCACCAGCGTACGGAACACCGAAGGCTCTTTATGCATGACGCACCTTCATGACCTCGACCATCTGCTCCGCCACTCGACTTGTATCCGTTTGCTGTACCAGTTGCGCGAACACACTCTCCAACGTTGGAAGCTCCATCAACGCTGTTAGCTCACGCGGCGCAGCATCCGCAACCACCTTGCCCTTCGACAGTACAATTACCCGTTCGCAAACCCGCTCCACCACTTCCAACACATGCGAGATGTACAGAATCGCTTTGCCTTCCCGCGCCAACAGTATCAGCAGGTCCTTGAACAACAGCGCTGAAACTGCATCTAGTCCCGATAATGGCTCGTCGAACACGATCAGCTTCGGGTCATGAAGCACCGCTGCCGCGATCAGCACACGCTGCCGCATGCCCTTTGAGTAGTTCTCCATCGGCGAGTACTGAGCATGCTCCAGCCCGAACAGCTGCAGCAGCCCACGCGCTTTGGTTTCCAGCAGACGTTCGCCCATCCCACGAAGACGCCCCACGAGTTGCAGGTACTCAAGTCCCGAAAGATGCGTGTACACCTGTGCCTCTTCCGGCACATATCCCAGTTGCGCCCGATACGCCGCGAGGTCATCGCGAATGTCTCGCCCTTCGTAAACGACCTTTCCGCGGGTCGGCTTGATCAAGCCGATGATCATTTTCACCGTAGTCGACTTGCCGCTTCCATTCGGCCCCAGGTATCCCAAGATCTCGCCTGGTCGCAATGTAAAACTCACATTTTCAACCGCCGGAATACTGCGATATGTCTTGGAAACTTGTTGGAGCTCGAGCATCGTCACCCCTATGTAGCAAACTACATTGATGTAGCATACTACATAGTACACATGCAACGGCTTTCCCATACCGCCGCGCTCATCCTCAAGGCCCTCAGCCTTGGATACTGCTTTGGCTTCGACATCATGGACATTACAGGTCTGCCAAGCGGCACGGTCTACCCTGCGCTCCGTCGGTTGGAACGCGACGCACTCGTCCGGTCCGATTGGGAGCCTGATGACAATGCCACCGAGAATGGACGTCCCGCTCGCCGTTATTATCAAATTACCCAGACGGGTAAAGCGGCAGCTCTCGCAGCCTCAGAACGCTATCCGCTTCTCACTCGCCTCATCCCGGAGAAGCACGCATGATCCTTCCGCTCCCGTCGCCGCTACCACGTACCGACCGCATGCTTCTCCGAGCCAGCCTCTGGCTCACGCCGCCTGACGATCGGGAGAGCTGGCTCCGCTGCTGGCAAGCCGAACTTTGGCATCGCCACCATCTCCGCGATGCATCAACAACAGGTGCGGCTGACCTCTACGCAGGCCTGATCCGAGACGCCCTTTGGCTGCGCTGTGAAAGCTGGCGCATCGCTTTTACGGGAACGGCTGTTCTCTGCCTGCTCGTCCTTTCTACTCTTCTGCTCCTAACGTCGCTTCCTCTCCTGGTCCTCACGGGCACCCCTCACGCGCTGATGCTCTTCCTCATCGCTGCAGGTCCCCGATTTCTCTGCGAAGCCTCGCTCGTCACCATCGTGAGCTTCGCCACTACCTCCCAATACATCGAGCACGCTGCCCGCGCTGCCACGCTCACACAGCTCCGCACCCGCCTGTTCGAAGCAGCAAAGCTCGCGTTCGTCTTGGCAATTGCTTTCCTCTTCAGCACGGACGTCTTTCAGCCCATCGAGGCAACACACTGCTTCCTTGCCGAAATCCTTCAACCCCTAGGCTTCGTTCTCCTTGCCCTTTGCGGTTTGCGTTGGAGCTTCCGAGACGGCGACGGACGCTGCAAACAGTGTCTTCGCGCTCTGGCCTCGCCCGCCCGTGTCGGTCGTCCCTCTTGGAACTTCCTCGACACCAACGGCACCGAGCTGCTCTGTACTCGCGGCCACGGCCTTCTCAGCATCCCCCAAATCGAAACCAGCTGGCGCCGATCCAGCCGCTGGATAGCCGCTTAGTCGTAGACTCTCGACTGGCTGATTGCTGTCGCTGTGAAAGTTTTTCACTGGTCAAGAAGATGCGTTCCCGTTTCCCGCGAGGGAAAATAAGGAACGACAAGTCGGCTAGCGTTTACTGACGCGACCAAGTGCGGCACGATTCCGTTTGACGCATACTCCCTCGGATTATGCCGAACAAAATGACGCTGAACGCAGTAATGACAGCACTCGCAGCACCCTATTCGGCATAGTCCGGCATTCGACATAGTGGCTGAGGCCCGAGGCAGTGGCTCAAATAGCATTTTTGGAGTGGACTGGTACCGACCATCTGAGACATACCAAATTCGATGCGCTTCGCGATGACAAAGACCCTAAAAAGGTCGTCAGGGAATCTTAGGTAGGCGTTGAGCAGTGGATCATTTTGAAATGGCAATCGGTGACGAACCATGACACGCCGCGATGCTCGATGAGTGCGTTGGCGATTTGTCATCAAGTGACTATGCAGGGCATTGCCAAACCTCTCACATTCGGCTACTCCGAGTTGCTCCTCAAGGCCCCGTTCCAAAAGGCTATTCAACACTCTCGCCTGGACTAGCCTTTTTGAAACTGCTGGCTGCACTGTTATGCCGCCACCCGTTACGCACGAATTCCGCCAAGCGGTGGCGGACGTAACCGAACTTGCAGAAACGCGACCTGCACTAAGACTTCACTGGCAATTCTTGGTTGCAACGGCCGTGACAGTTAGAGGCTTACTTGTAGATCTTCTCGAAGAGGTCTTCCACACTCAGACCCGTGTTGTCTGCCTCGTACTGAAATGTCCGTCCTGGTTGATAGAAAACTGAACGACGACAGGAATTGGATCGTTGACGTGCTGCTTGTAGGTGTTGTCGAAGCAAGAGTTTTCAGGTCTATGAAGACCCATGATTTGAACTTGTAAAGACGTTTCCCGGTTGGAGAGCTCGTGGGAGAGGTCGTAGTCCTTCTCATCTAGGATATCGGTATGCGAACCACATCTTGTGCGGTGCAGGGCAAGGGAGCACAGTTGTGAGATGAAAAAGGCAACGGAAGCGTGGACGAAGTGGCGTGGGTTTCTATACTCATCCTGACTCCATCCCGCTCGCGCCGAATCTCGGCCTTGGCCGACGCGATATCTTGATCTGTGTGGTGATCCTCACGAAAGAAGAGGAAGCTGCACCCGTCGCAGTTCACCAGTTCATCGTTATAGACAACGCCGTTGCGGGTGACATTGCTGCGCTTGCGCTCCTGCTCCATCCACATTCTTAGCTCTTCCTGTGTCCAGCTCACGCTGCCACCTTCCTCGTGATCCACTGATTACCTCCCCTCTCTTCGAGGTAAACGCTGATGCCCTTCTCGCCGGGCGAAGGCCTCTACCTGCGCCCGGTAGTAAGCCGCCGCCACACGGCGCCCGTGAATGCCCTGTCTCGGACTATCGCGCCCTGGGAGTGAACCTGAACTCGGAAGCTCATACAACCTCCTGCGCGTCGTACGCGAGCGAGCAGGAATAAGCCGCACGGAAATCACATAGAGCAACAAGTAATGCGGTCTTAAATCACTCAAGCGGGGTATATCCTGCTGTAAACTATCGTAGCTTTCTTGTTACAACCTTATCGTTTGGCGCATTCCGGCGAGCAGGTGAAGTGTTACTGAGGAGACAAATGTCAACTAGCCATCACGGTTATCCGTCAGGTGACCACGGGCAGGGCAAGACATTCCAGCCTGGAGAGATTTCGACAATCGGCAAGCACACTCTGGATCGGCTTTCGAAAGAGTTAAAAGAGATTCAGTCCAGGACTTATTTGGATTATCAGGCTGATCCGCTCCCGCCATCAGCGTCCGGCCGATTGGCCGACTGGTACCGTGAGACGGCGATTTGGACGGAACATCGCCTAAAGGCCAAGATACCAGATCTCAAGGCGCGTCTCGATTTTCAATTGGGAACTGAAAGAGACGGTGAGAAGAAAACACTCCTGGACCGGCTGGAGGAGTTTGACAAGCTGATCGATCCGGCGAGAGAGCAATGGAGCGAAATTCTTTTGACGACTCGAGCGGAAAAGCTTGTAGAGGCTCTTCATAGGAGAGAACAAGAGCTTGCACGCAATAACGCGAACCTTGGAGTGGCTCCAGACAAAAACCCTGCAGAACAGACGCTACACAGGCTTGCCGTTCACATAGAGAAACAATTCGACGCTATAGGTAAGCGTCAACAAATCGAAGTTGCTGACCGCGGCTCTTTAGCTCTTGAGCCTCTTGCAGGGATCACGAGCGCGCTTGGAGAGGACACGAAATTACTCCCGGGTAGGCAGATACTGCTGCAACGCTACTTTGTTCAAATCGCAAAGGCTAAGGACAAGCCCGGCGACTGGTGGAGCCAACAAAAAAAAGCAGCGAGGAAAGAATGTGACATTGATCACCGGAAGGAGTTCGATAAGACATTTGACAAAGGCTTCGGTGACCATTTAGACCGTATCACATCGGAATTAAAACTAAGCGAAAAAAGCACCCGTGAAGACCGCCTGTCGTTGCTGGAAAAACTAACCTGGTTTAGCAAGACTGCTGCTGAATACAGATATAAGATCGACACTCTATCCATGCCGCTATCGGCAAAGCAGGAATTTGCGCTCTCTCTGCAGGCTACTGTGCAAGTGGTTATTGAACGTTTCAAGTTGCTAACGGCGGCAGCCCTCCAGTCCGAAGTATAGAAAGAGAATCCTACGATGCCGAATACCTCGACACTGGAGACGACTGAGCTGGAACTGGGTCCGGCACTTTTCAAGCATGTGTCGACATTGCAATTGGGCGACACAATGCAATCGGACGGGCTGGTTCAACGAATAGAGATTGAAACCGCACAGTTTATGGTATTCACGCAAGATCAGTCGCTTGCAGGTCAACCTAACGTGGTGCTTGTTCCTCAACTGGCCGATCTTCACGTCACTGGCGATCACATTCGGATTGTAGGCCTGCTTAAGTTGCCTGGCCGGGAAGTCAAGATTGCATGTCGGCTTCTGGAGTTCATCCTGCCAATTGGGATGCAGGACAATGATGATTCCCCGCGCCTGGGCATAGACGTCACCCCTGAACCTGGTCACGATGGCGTCGACGCGATTAGCTATCAAAATTGTCCAGCCAACGCGGTGGCGCCTCCATCAGACGACAGGATTCGCCTGCTTACTAAGGTCGATTGGTTTGACTATCGCTTTCGCTTAGAACAAGAAGCTCGCGGCTCTCGTCTTGAAGAGCTGATGAAGTCACTAGGAATAGAGAATGATAACGTTATCGGTTATAACGGTTCAATTCACAATGTTCTAGAGGAGGAGCTGTTAGGTCTGGACAAGGTTCTTGTGAGGGGAACGGCGCCTTGCGGCGCAGAAGGTGGAGCGGCCGGGCACGGCTCAAGGGGGGGAAGTCTTTCCATAGTAGCCCTGAAGTTGTTTGCAGACGAACAAGTGCTACTACGTGCGGATGGAGCACGCGGTGGCAAGGGCGGGCGAGGGACTGACGGGGCGGATGGAATCGACGGCCACCAGACTGGACTGGAGCTCGATATCCGATTCACTGAGAACGAGGGCGATGGTTGGCCCGGAGTTCCGGGTGGACACGGTGGAAAGGGTGGCGATGGCGGGTCAGGGGGCAGAGGCGGCACGATCAGGCTGTGCGTTGAATCCATTCTTCCAGCTCAGCCGTGGGACGACAAGGAGTTCAAGTTCTTTCCGTGGACCGACGGCTCTATTGTAAACAGGGCTCGCTACGAAGATCTCGCGCACTGGGCTTCCTGCCGAGGTTTTCCTCCTCACGCGCTAGGTACTCCGGGCTTTCCATGCGACGGTACACTTCTAACCACTGAGGATGCAGCGATTATCGTATGCGCCAACGGCGGGTTTGGCGGCAGTGGCGGGTCTGGCGGCCATGGGGGAAATGGGGGCAAAGGTGCGGATGCTGAGCCGGCATTCACGGGTGGGATCCTAGTAGATCCCACTATTTTTGCAAAAGAGGGTTGTGGAGGGGATGGTGGACGTGGAGGAAACGGGGGAGAGATCGGTCTGAGCGGTAACCCGGGCCCAGCCGGGAGATTAGTGCTTCAACTCGCGGGATCCCTAAAGAGTGGAGTTGATTCCAGATCCGTCAACAAGGTGGACGTGTTGTCGGTATCCAGGGGCGGCCACCGACACTTCTGGAGCAAACCTGGCAACGTAGGCCTGGGAAAGACTGGAGGGAAGGGCACTCCGGAGTATAAATTCCGTCTTTGGATCTCCTTTTCCGAGGGCCATCGATACGTAACTAGACCCTCCAGGCCAGACGGGAAGACTGGCGACAACGGCATGTCGACGGGACTTGTGAACAGTTTGCCCAACGCACCCGACTCTGAGGCTGAGACACGAAACTTTGATTCCACCGATGCGGCCGACGCCTTTTCGCTGAACTGGTTTTCCATGATGTTAAGCCATTGCAAGATGCTTCACATGGCTGCCGATTCACAGGATGATTCAAATGCTCAGAAGTTACAAATAGCCGAAAAGTTAGGCTGGATCTCACGCCTTTTGCAGCCACAAGGCGGGGACACTGCGCTATCGGAAGGACAAAAGGATGAATACGGTCGTCTTAGAGCGGAGACCGCATTGGCTCTCGACACCCTGCACTTGGACGCTTTCGGTTTTCCACAGAACTTTGTTCGGGATCTCATAGCGCCTAATGCATTTACTCCGGCTTTGGATATCATTTTGAACAGTTATGTTGCAGCTGAAAAGCTGGCCGAGAGTGCAACGTATAAGTCAGCCGAGTTGGCGGATAAGTCGACGCAAGCCACCATCTCGTTAGCACACGTTCAAACCGAGATCGGCACGAGATCGACTGAAACGGAGCTGTGGAAGGAACAATTGTGGGATTGCGTGATCGCCTTGAAGGCAAAGACCAATGCACTCATTGAGCAGCAGAGCCTGACAAAAGCCCAACTTGACCCCGTGATGAAAGACATCGCTGCGCATATGGAGATTCGTCCCGAGCGATTCTTCGAATTCCTCACACAGATATCGTTTTATTCAGGAGGCGGGGGCATGCCTTTTGCAAAGGCGCTGCCAGTCGGTCAGCTAGGTAATCTGGTGACGGGCTTGAGCGAGGACCTGAACAGCATCTCAATCGATGGGCGTCCCTATCCCAAGGGTTACGTCATTCGAGAGATAAAGAAAGAAGTGAAGGTTTTCGCAGAGGCTAACAGCGATTACCAGATCACCGCGGACGAAATTCTGCTGGTGGACAACACTCGTTCTTTCATGGTTTCGCGGGCAAACATGGAAGAGTGGCTGGACAAACTTGACGGCAAGCTGCCTGGTACGAACCTCCTGGCCGTTAGAAGCTCAATGGCCCAGCTCATTGAAAAATCTTCATGCAGACAAGAGGAGGTCATCCGCTACAACACTTTAGCCGCGCGCATTCAAGGGCTGCAGCAGGAGCTGCATCGACTCAAGTTGGCGAAGCAGTTCATCGACGCTCGTACATCTTCGAATTCGGATCTGGGGATCTCGGCCCTGGCGGCGCATCGGACTGCAGTGTGTCGCCATTTAAGGGCTGGAGTGCTGAGCGTTCTCAGAAGGGCTTCAGGGGCACTTGCTTATGCGACCCTGAATTCTAGAGAAAGAATATTTAAGGAACTGTTCGAATTGCTAACGGAAAAGGGCAACGTGGATCAAGTCCTCGATCAAGCCACTCTCTTATCCTTTCGGGCGGATTGGATTCAAAAGATCACCATCCCTGCTCACACAACAAGCACTCGGCCAAAACTGCATACAAGTGAACCAGAATTGAAGGGAACCCGGATTATCTTCGATGAGACGACCGAGCTCGGAATGCAATATCTGTCAAGCTTGAAAGAGGACGGTCAGGTAACGATCGACTTAGCACCGGGCTTTGGCAAGTCCAAGGAAAGGGTTTATTTCAAGGAGTGTGAGGTCCGAATCGATCGGGTTTGCTGCTATCTCGCGGGGCTGGGAGAGCCTCCTATCTCCCAATCTGACGACATGGTAAGCATCACGATTAATCACGATGGGGCGGCGACCTTCATCAAGTCCGATGAAACTGAAGAGTATTTCGATCACCCTCAGGTCTCGATAGTCTACAAATATGAGCGCAATTTGTGGCCGCGTAAAGGAAAGGCTTACTTCGGACAAGGACTCGAGTGGTCGAATGGCGCCATTAGCTTTACGAATCCCGGCACAAATAAAGAGGAACCGTTCTCCTTAAGTCCCCTGGCTGGCTGGACTCTCCGTACCGACTCCAGGTTGAAACCACAGTTGGAAAGCGTTTCGGCGATCATCTTGGAGTTCTTTGGTACTTATCGTGCAGTGTAGAGAATCCCACAATTGTTCTCTGAGAAACAAGGCTCTACGTGCCAGGACAAAGCCCGCCATATGCCGCGCTCAGGCCCATGATCCCTCGCACCCTACAGATCAAGAGCATTCGTGCCAAGTGGGACGGAATCTAGGTCATTGGCACGCCGTTCGCGCAGGCTCTCGATGCCAATTTCCGCGATAGGCAGCCACTCTTCGATCAACCGTCGTTCAGTCATCAGTCCCAGTTCTTCCCGTCGCCGGGCCGCAGTTTACCGGAGCGGATCGGTCAGAAGGTAACGGAGGGCAGTCAACACCCGCCGGTGATCCTGAACATCAATATTGGCCACTCTGACACTCTGTTTACGGAGATTTTGCTTATGTACTGATGACGTCAGAAACCAATGTTGGCCACCATTGCCGCGAAGTCCCAATTCCTAGCTGCAAATCGGGTACTCAATATCGGCCACTATTAAACATTGTCCGCCCCTCTAAAGAGGGTAGAGTTGGACCTTTTGGTTAACACTAGCGCGTTCATCGTGAGCGCTACGTGAAGCCCAAGTTCTATATGTTGGCGAGAGGTTGAGCCTGCCTCAGCTTCCATTGATCGGGGAGCCAGGCGTGTAGTTGGCGGATGGTGGCGGAGGGCAAGTTGACGAGCAGTTGTGTGAGATAGAGCTGCGGATCGATATCGTGCCTGCGGCAGGTGCTGGTCAGGCTGGCGAGGATGGCTGCCGTTCTTCCACCGCGCGGATTGCCCACAAAGAGCGAGTTCTTTCGGTTCAGAATGATGCGTTTCATCTCCCGTTCGCTGACGTTGTTATCGATGGGTACTGCGCCATCGGAACAGAAGACGTTCAGTTCGTTCCACTGGCCCAGAGCATAGTGGATCGCCTCAGCCATGGGATGCCTGGGAAGTAACTGTTGTTTCCAGAGAAGCAGCCGTTCGCGCAACGCTGCCAAGAGCGGTGCCGATTGCTGTTGGCGCATCTGAAAACGTTGCTCCGCGGTCGCATCCTTGGCCTGCTGCTCGATAGCATAGAGAGAGCGCACGCGTTCGACGGCCTCGCGCGCGATCTCCGGCGCGGCCTTCTCCGCATCGATGATTGGTGACCGATTGTGGCTCTGGCTGCGCGGTGAGGATTTTCTTGAACCGCCAGCGCGTCCGCTACAAACTCTTAGCCGTCAGCACATCTTGCCTCCAGACTGGGGACAGATCAAGAAAGGGAAATTTACGTACGCTAAGGATGCCTGGAGCCGCCAGGAAGGGTTTGTCCGTTGGATATAGTCAACTCCGCCACCCGTTCCACAGATATGCCGCCACCGCTACAACACCATTCCGCCACTGAATTAGAGCGGGTGGCGGTCTCAAACACATCGCCCGCGCCGAAGGCGTGCTCCGGGGATTCGAAGTTTCTCATAACCCCGTTTGGCGGGAAGAACGGAGCGTCTTCAACGTCAATCTATCAAAGCTGTCCGAATCTGCTGCCCCCAAGAATCGTTCTTGACGGATAAAGCGATCCAATCCGTGCAATCTGCCTCGAAGCCATCGTCCGGCTCTACGCAGTTTTCAAAGAACCATAGAGCTTCCGAGAGAGATTCCTTCGAGTGCCAAGTCGTCATCACAACTCGGCCCCTAGGCTCGTTTGGCATGCGTTCTAGATCAAATAGATCATGCACCCTTTCACAATCAGGCCCCCATACGCACAAGTATGCGATCCCTTGTTCTAGCAAGAGTTTCGCAGTCTTTCGTAATTTCTCATCACTGATTGACGTCGCGTCAGCAGCCAAAAATAGGCAGTAATTAGCCGAAACAGTATCAAGAGCCGACTGGACATCTTCCAGAAAAGGCACTCTCCCAACGCAGAAACGTCGTGTAGGGTGGTCCTCGTCCCGCTTCACTTCGAGCATGAGATTCTCCACTGCTGATGGTAGTCAATAAAGTGCTTCCCTAAAGTCCGGTTTGCGACAAGTTCGTTCATCGAGCACCCTTGGAGAGCAAGCTTGCCACGAACCCCCGTTTTGCTGGAAGTTGATCATTCCAGAGAATTAGAATGATACGCATATGGCGATCTTTGGAGTCGGCGACGAAAATGCTTTAGATTATGTGATCATCCGGGACGGGGGGATTACGATCTATCGCAACCTCGGATACCTTGAGGAAGATGTGCAATGGTTGCAGGACAGAAGGTATCGTATCCACAGGGTGGATTGCGCAAATTGGGTTTCTGAGAATGCCATGCATGAGAGCTTGCAAGGTGCTTTGTCATTTCCTGACTACTACGGCAAGAACTTCGACGCACTCAATGACGTTGTCCCAGACCTAGAGGTTCCCGATGACGGCGGTGTAGCACTCGTGCTTACCTCGTATGACCTGTATGCGAATGGCCCCGGCACGTCACTTGCTGGATCAGGCGTCAATCAGGGCGAGATCGTTTTGGATATTCTGTCCAGAGCTTCACACACATTCCTTCTGACCGGCAAGCGGTTTCTGACGATGATTCAATCAAGCGATCAGCATAGGCATTACGGAAAACTGGGCGGCAGAGCACCCATGTGGAACTGGCGCGAGTGGTTGCATAAAGATCGAGGACTCTAATGCCTGCAATGTATGTGATTATCTCGCTTTCTCCTCTAAAAAAACATGCCAAGCTCACGGAAAACGGGGTTTTCGGAAACTTCGATGGTTGAACTTGCCGAAATCCCGACTTTGCAGGAATGCGGGTACACAGGGCTGGGAGCAGTGAGTTCTCCCTTGATCCGAGACTCCTAGAAGAATAGAAAACGCCTTCGTTTGCGGCCCACCACACCCGGAGGGTCGCAAAGACAAG
>JAOAPB010000089.1 GCA_025462645.1 Edaphobacter sp.
CAGCCTGACCGACATCCCGAACATCAGCCAGAAGGGAACCCGGCTGGGCAACTGGCTGACCCGGGAGCAGGCCAAAGAGCTGCTGGCTGTCCCCGACCGCTCTACTCTGAAGGGCAAACGCGACTACGTGATCCTGGCGCTGCTGGTTGGCTGCGCCCTCAGGCGGAACGAGCTGGCAGAGCTCGACGTCGAGACCATCCAGCAACGCGAGGGACGGTGGGTCCTGGCCGACCTTGAAGGGAAGGGAAGACGCATCCGCACCGTCGCCATCCCCATCTGGGTCAAGCACGGCATCAACGCCTGGATGACCGCGGCCGGCATCGAAGACGGCCGGCTGCTGCGTTCGGTCTCGAAGAGCGGGAAGGTCAATCGCGACACGTTGAGCGACTGGGCGGTCTGGTCGGTAGTTGAACAGTCATCGAAGCAAATCGGGATCGAGCACTTCGGCGCCCACGACCTGCGCCGTACCTGCGCCAAGCTGTGCCGGAAGAATGGCGGGGATCTCGAGCAGATCAAATTCCTGCTCGGACACTCCTCCATCCAGACCACCGAACGCTATCTGGGGTCCGAGCAGGACATCGAGATCGCGGTGAACGATAATTTGGGTCTTTAATCTCCGGTTATGCATCTCGGAAAAACACTTCGATAGGCCGCTCTATTTTCCCATAGGCATCTCTAAGTTCTTGCATGGCGACACCACTGCTTAGCACCGCGCATTCCGTCGCAGCCTTTTGCTTTCCAACTAATACGCACCCGACCGAGTCTTTCGGAAAATTCCCAATGTGGAGCTGGACGTTGGTTCGGTTCAGCACAGACTGCAGTTCGATGCGCCACCCTTTTGGTCCGTCATCTCTCGTTTTCGCCTCATACGCGTCTGCAGCAATACGGCTGATTTTGTTTAAGTTGTTCCTCCAAGGCAGTTCGAGCGTAGCGCCGATAAGTTGGCCATTAATTGGACCGTGAACCGGCCATTCATCGACTACGTAAATCTTTCCTTGGATGCAGTCAGAGAGATTCATAACTTCGGGCCAAGTCTGCTCTCTTTGTATAAAGAGACGGAATGGCTTAGAAGGCACCTGGAAGAGCATAGCCGCGGCGCTTGCAATAAAGTTTCGTCTGTTCATGACACTGATCCTGTCCGTGAAGAGGACTCACGTTGTTGGCGAAATTATCTTTGACGGCCATCGGCTTTGGAGGATTGCTCACAGAGTCTTGATGCGACTTGCATATTGGTCAATATCGGCGTTTGAAAGACAGCCGGAGGTGCGAGATGTCGGATCGCGTTTGCACCGAGCCTTTGAAGGGTACTCGATCCATTGCTCGCGAATGGCCAACTTTACGCCGTCCGGGTATTTTGTTGCCAAGTCAGCGTAAACCTTTTGAACCCGTGCAAGTTCTTGTAGATTCCTTTGGACCATAACTTGGCCTACGAGTGAATTGAGGCCTCCACCCCCCGCTTGAGCTTGAGATATTTGAACGTTGTTTTGCACTCTCGTGACATCAGCCGCTGCCGCGTCTAAAGCGACATCCTCGTCGAAGCCTTTGCGGGCCGGAAACAAAACGCGGTATTCATAGTCGGTCTTCTGATCCGAAGGGCTTATTGAACAGCTAGACTTCGAGGGATGCTGACTACAGCTAGAAGCTACTGTTGAGAGCGAATCGAGATGTCTCTTGATCTCGTCTTGGGTCACGAGAAGCTCATGCAAGGTCACCCCGTGCCCCCAAACATATTTATCGGTCTGCCGCTGTATTTGATCTATAGTGTCGTACAAAGTTCGTAGCCGACCATATTGAGCTGCCAGCTCATCGAAGTCTATGGATGCGTCGTTGGGCTCGGCGGAAGACCAACTGGGCAGGTTTTTGTAAGACACGAGCGTTATAGTGAAGGGGCGGGGGTGAGAAGCTGCGGCAGCCGATACTAACTTGACGTTGTCTACGAGGGCCACTTGATCAGTGGGGAGTGCAACTCCCTGTCCTCCTACTAGGTGGTATCGAATATCCAGTTGTGAGTTTTTACTCGTTGTGTCAACTGTCGAGGCGACCTTTGCATTCAGTTCGGCACCGCTATACGATCCCTTAACTTCGTTCGAAAGGCTCTCGCGCACCGCTTTCTGATGAACGTCGAACTTGAGAACTGCATCCAACTCAGCTCCCTCATGGATCGCAGCAACAAAGAAATCACCGCACTGTCTTCGGAATTCGGCTGGGTCCGATGGTGCCATTCGGCGAAACTTCAGTGCTAAGTCAACGCTCGCTCCATTTATGTTGACACCGAGCAAATCTGTACCGGGCCTCAAAGTCTCAAGCAGCTTTTCCTGCTGCTGTGCGTCAAGCGCAGCAAAGCTACTAGGCGAGACAAATCGGGCTCCATTTAACGTCACCGCATGAGCGGTAAAGTACGTGGAGTCATCTTTAACTGATTCTGTCCGAGCGAAAGTGGTCGTTGCTGAACCACTTCCAACAATGGCATGCACCTGCAACGACGCGGAGATATTCAGGTCTTGCATTTGAGAGTAGTTATCAGTCGCTTGATGCAAGGTAAGCGATGTGTCTTGACCTTCAACGTGCGATTCAACAAACGAAATACATATACTGCTTGTAGGCACACGATTCAGTGTTGTCCATCCCGCTCCGAGTACGACGCCTCCGCTTGGGAAATCAGCGGTCTGCGAGGGTACCTGCTCTAAGGCATTCCGGGGTCGAGAAATCGTCTTGTGTTTCGAATGCTGCCACCACACTGCGCCCAAAATGGTAACGATAGCAAAGATGCAGGCACAACTCAGGATGAGTCGCCGCGTGTTCTTGCTCAACGAGGGTAGGATAAATGGCAATCGATCACCAAAATGTTGCGATCGATAATACCATCAATGTCTCCTAGCGATTCAAAAGAGCGTGTAGGGCTGATTGTTGCTTGACTAATTATCTGGCACCCTTCTGTGCTAATTATTGGGCACACAAGGGTGGGCTTGCGGCCTCTTATCAGGCTTGGCCGATCACCAGATTCTCTCGCGCCGTTTCGACGACGTCGACCGATAGGGTCTCGAGGCTGTTGATCGTCAGTACGCGTTCCATTTGAGTCAATAAGCGGACGAGCAGTCGGAAATTGCCTCGGGTAAGTCGAATGACAGCCGCGATGACCTCAGGTTCAGGAGGTGTACAAGGTAGGTGTATGCCGGGAGGCGTCCATCGTTGCTCCAACAGGACCTGAAGATCGGCATCGCTCAGCGACCTGAACTCGTGGACGAAACCAATGCGGGAAAAGAACTGCGGGTACCGCGCGAGTCGCTTTTCGATTCCGGGCATGCCGATAAGTACCATGCCCAGACCGCTTTGATCGAAGATGGAGCGCAGTTGCTCCAGACTGTTCATCGCCAGACGATCTGCTTCATCGACAACGATAAGGGTAGTCGGATCCGGATAGCTTCGAGCCTGGCCTCGTATTCGTGGAGCGTGTCGTAATACGTTGGTTTAAGGGGCAAGGGATTGTTGGGTCGGTAATCTCGGTCATCTCGATGCTCGACACGCCAAGCCTCGTCCCGACTGCGGAGAACATCGAGCCTTGCCCTTTGTTCTGCGCGAGTCGCTCGCTTGGCGACGCTGCAGACAAGAGAGCGAGCCTGCCTGACGTCATTCTCTATTCGAGCTGGCGTGTTGACGACTTCCGGAGTAAAGAGCACCGTGTCGATCGGCTTAGCGTCCGAAGTTTCCGCGTTCCAGCGGTCCAGGGGAACAATCTTCTGGATGCGACTGTGGTGGATAGCCGATAGCGTTTTGCCTACTCCCGGAGGTCCATAGCACAGACCGATATAGCGGTCGCGTCGGCAGGCTTCGCAGAACTCTACGAATCTTTTGTACTCA
>JAOAPB010000099.1 GCA_025462645.1 Edaphobacter sp.
AGTCGTATCGTGGATCAACGCCTGCACTTCCTGTCGAGTTACCAGAAGGAGGAGTTGTCGCTGTCGGACCTTTGCCGAGAATTTGGAGTGTCGCGACCACGGGCTATCGATGGATCAACCGTTACAAGGAGGTCGGTCCGGAAGGTCTTCTGGACTTAAGTCGCAAGCCGCATGGCTGCTCTCACGCAACCTCGGAAGCGACGGAGAACGCAATCCTGGTGTTACGGAGTAAGCACCCGAGCTGGGGCGCACGGAAGCTGAAAGCACGCCTGGAGAAGATCCAGCCAAACGTTGACTGGCCTGCGGCTAGTACCTTCGGGAACATCCTCAGCCGTGCCGGACTGACCAATCCAAAGCAGAAGAAACGTCGGACCACACCCTACTCTGAACCGTTCTCTGAAGTCACGGCTCCGAATCAGCTTTGGTGCATGGATTTCAAGGGCTATTTCAGCACTGGCGACGGTACACGCTGCGATCCCTTCACGATCACAGATGCTTACAGCCGTTATTTGATCCGTTGTCAGACGGTGTCTCGCATGGACCTGAGTCAAGTGGTGTCAGTCTGTGAGGCCGCAATGCATGAGTACGGGATGCCGACGCGGATTAGGACCGACAACGGCGCGCCTTTCGCTGGAAACGGGTTACTCGGCCTGTCGAAGCTGTCTCTTAGCTGGATCAAGATGGGCATCGTGCACGAACGTATTCAGCCAGGCAGGCCGCAGCAAAACGGCCGGCATGAACGGATGCATCGGACTTTGGAGGAAGACACGACAAAACCTCCGGCATTGACGCTTAGACTTCAACAAAAGAAGTTCGATCGCTTCCGACATATGTTTAACCATGAGCGCCCGCATGAGGGACTGAAGAACGAGACACCCGCGAGCTTCTATCAGCGCAGCTCCGTCATGTTTCCGCGAACAGCGGTTGAGGTTGCTTATCCAAGAGGCTTCCTAACGCGGCGAGTGAACGGCAGCGGAGACATCAGTTGGCACAAGGACAGGATCTTCATAAGCCAAGTGTTCTCCTTTGAAGACCTAGGTTTTGAGGAGATGGATGAAGACTTCTTCAGGGTCTACTTCCGCGACATCGAGTTGGGCGAACTTGATGTCGCTGAGCTGAGATTCAGATCGGTGCGGGCTATGCCATGAGTTCACGAGCGATCAAGAGCTATGCTTGTCGGCCACTCACGGCCGTTTCGCTAAGAGCGACAGGATTTCACCTTCAACTGCGGGCCACGTAGCGGAGAAAGGGCTTGCGATCTCGAAATGTCCAACCTCTGGCAAGCTCACCATCCGCGCACGATCACCGGCATGTTCGGCTGTTTGCGTGTACTTCTCGCCGAGTGAAGCGGGATTAAATTGATCTCTTTGGCCCCAAATGAATGTTTGCGGTACGCCAACCGGCAACATCTTGTTTGCCGATGCCTGGGCATAGTGATCGGGGACCTCGGCCGGCTTCCCTCCGAGCATCTGTTCGACTACCGCCCCACCGCAGATCTGCTGTTCGACCGGAATGAACGCCTCCATGTCTATGATCCCGGCCAGATCTATAGCTCCGCGAATAGGCAACGGATCGCTGATGTAAATGAGGCTGCTCTTCGGAAGACGGGAACGAGCCGCCACCCACATAGCCATTTGTCCACCACTCGAGTGCCCGACGACGATCACCCGAGTGAGATCCAGATGATTCTGCACTGCAATCGAGCGTATGTAGTCGACACCCCTTCCCACATCCAGGTACGTTCCCGGCCACCCGCTGCCGGCCTGAGGAAGCCTCCGGTATTCAATATTCCAGGTTGCGATCCCCTTCGCCTTCAACATGTCGGCTATCGGTGCTAAATCGCGGAGCGAACCGTATTCGGCTTTCCAACACCCTCCATGAATAAGAATCGCTACGGGATGCGGGCCGACGCCAGACGGTACTCGTAGCTCACCGAATTGATTCGCGTCGGTTCCGTAAGAGAGGCGGTAATCGGCAGGTTTACTGGGAAGGGCTTGAAATTGCCCGGGCGTCATCAGACCGGCGGCGCGATCGCTGGGCGTCTGCGCAACAACTTCGAGGGCTGTCAAAAGGCCAATTACTGAGACGAGCATGATTTTCATGGCCGTACTCCCTGGTGTCACCATTGCGTAACGCCGTGAACGAGAATCCTACTCGTCCGCTTTTGCGAATAGCGAATTATCATGGCGCAATGCTCGAAAATCGCTCACGATACGTTCGTGGCAGAGACGATGCAGCCAGATACCCGAAGAGCAGGCCATGGAAATGACAGAGTATGGAAAGCATGGAAAGCCATAAAGCCGGCTTCCCACCCTTCCCACACTCTGTGGAAATCCCTTCGGGATTACCACATTCCCACGGCCTCGACGACGAGATTAGATATTTAGAAGCAACAGCAAAGACCCGGTGCTTTAAGCCCCCACCACCGCAAGGGACTTGTAACGGATGTTCCGGTACACTCAGTGGAACCCCGATGGTTCCTAGGCGTGATCGGACGCACGATGATGCGGTATGCCCTGGAAAGAGAGTCGTATCGTGGATCAACGCCTGCAGTTCCTGTCGAGTTACCAACAAAAGGAGATGTCTCTATCGGATCTTTGCCATGAGTTTGGGGTGTCACGGCCAACGGGCTATCGTTGGATCAACCGCTACAAGGAAGTTGGTCCGGAGGGGCTTCTGGATCGGAGCTGTAAGCCACACGGGTGCTCTCACGCAACTTCAGAGGCCACCGAGAACGCGATCCTAGCGCTTCGGAGCAAGCACCCGAGTTGGGGAGCACGGAAGCTAAAGGCACGCTTGGAGAAGGTTCAACCTCGTGTGAACTGGCCGGCAGCAAGCACCTTCGGCAACATCCTGCACAGAGCCGGCCTAACTAACCCCAAGCAGAAGAAGCGCAGGACGACTCCTTGCTCGGAGCCGTTCTCTGAGGTCACCGCACCAAATCAGCTTTGGTGCATGGATTTCAAGGGCTACTTCAGCACAGGTGATGGCACCAGGTGTGATCCTTTTACCATCACCGACGCACCCAGCCGTTACCTCATTCGATGCCAGACAGTATCACGCATGGACCTGAGCCAGGTTGTTGCTGTCTGCGAAGCAGCGATGCGCGAGTACGGCATGCCGGCTCGGATCCGGACGGACAACGGGGCTCCGTTTGCTGGGAACGGCTTGCTCGGCCTGTCCAAGCTTTCTCTTAGCTGGACGAAGATGGGTATCGTGCATGAACGCATTCAGCCAGGCAGACCGCAGCAGAACGGCCGACACGAACGGATGCACCGGACCCTAAAGGAAGACACGACGAAACCGCCAGCGCTCACGCTCAGGCTACAACAGAAGAAGTTCGATCGCTTCCGGCAGATCTTCAACCATGAGCGACCGCATGAGGGACTGAACAACGAGACGCCCGCAAGCCTGTACCAGCGCAGCTCAATCATGTTTCCAAGAGTACTCACGCCGTTCACTTACCCAAGAGGCTTTCAGACTAGAAGGGTCAACACTAGTGGCGATATCAGCTGGCACAAAGACCGTGTGTTCATCAGCCAGGTCTTCTCCTTCGAAGATCTCGGCTTCGAGGAGATGGATGAGGAGATTTTCAGGGTTTACTTTCGAGAGATCGAACTCGGCGAGTTGGACGTGACGGAGTTGAGATTCAGACCCGTGAGAGCGCTGCCTTAGCCTTAGTCTGAGATCGGAAACGACGGGTGGGAGAAAGCCAAAATTGGCTTTTCACCCTCCGTATAGACCGAACTTGCCGCAAAGACGGGCGGTCTCAACCGGTCGGTGCAACACCATCTGATGTGAAGGTGGTGTTTATGAGACAAGGCAGATGGTACGGTACGGGCTTTCTGCGGCGCAGCGGACTGACATCTGGTGTCGTTGGAAGGCAGGCGAGTCGTTGCATGAGATTGGCCGTGCCGTTGGCAAGGACCATGGCTCCATTCAGTTCTTGTTATCGCAGCACGGCGGGATCGCTCCGGCAGTCCGTCGCCGTTCGCAGCGAACGCTCACACTGGCTGAGCGGGAAGACATCTCACGAGGCATTGCTTCCGGGGCGTCGATTCGGGAGATAGCGCAACGATTGCAGCGTGCAGCGTCGACGGTGAATCGGGAGGTGGTACGCCACGGCGGCCGTCAGCTCTACCGAGCCAACGAAGCCGATCAGCAGGCCTGGAAGTCAGCACTGCGACCTAAGACGTGTCTTCTTGCTACCCATGTAAAACTGCGGACGATCGTTGCCAGTAAACTGATCCAGGACTGGTCACCGGAACAGATCTCGGGATGGTTGAAGATACGCTATCCCGGCAACGAGAGCATGCGCGTGTCTCACGAAACGATCTACCGCAGCTTATTCCTCCAGGCACGAGGGGTGTTGAAGAAGGAGCTGATGCAGCACCTGCGGTCCAAGCGGCTGATCCGCCGCTCACGGCACGCTCGGGCTGGCGGAAAGTCCTACGGTCAGATCGTCGATGCCATCTCCATCCGGGAGAGGCCTGCAGAGATTGAAGATCGCGCCATTCCCGGCCATTGGGAGGGCGATCTGCTCGCCGGCACCGGCAACAGTCACATCGCAACCCTGGTGGAACGACAGTCCCGCTTTACCATCCTGGTCAAAGTGCCCAGCAAAGATACAGCGACGGTCGTCGCCGCGGTGAGCCGGCAGATTCGTAAACTCCCCGCATCGCTCAGGCGCTCGCTGACGTGGGACCGAGGTCTGGAGATGGCCAAACACAAGAGCTTCACAATAGCCACGAAGGTGAACGTCTACTTCTGTGATCCGCAGAGCCCCTGGCAGCGTGGCACGAACGAAAACACCAACGGACTACTAAGACAATACTTCCCTAAGAAAACCGATCTATCGGTACATTCTCAAGCCGATCTCGACAAAGTGGCCCTGCGCCTCAATCAGCGCCCACGAAAAACTTTGGGCTTTGAAACCCCGGCGAGTAAACTCCAAGCCAGTGTTGCACCGACCGGTTGAGACCGCCTGACTTTTGGGGCACTTCTATGGGCTTCGATGAACATTTGCCGTTTGGATGGTGTCTAAAGCACTAGCGATCCATGACAATGCTAGGTTCACGACTTGTTCCGCTAATCCTTTTTATCTTCCTGCCAAGTCGCGTCCCTGCTCAGCAGCCACAACCTGCCAGAGGAACGATGCGGGGCTTTGTGATTGACCATCCGGAGAGGGTGTCAGGATCTTGGGGGGTGAAAGGCGATCACGCTATCTATGGCCTGCATATTCAATTAGCCACTAGAGTTGATGGAGCGCCAATCACGCTTATCGGGGTTCAGCAGATTTTTCATAGTGCTTCGATTCAGGTCTATGAACGTACAGGTCCCACGCGGAAGCTTGGCGACGGGAACTGGTTTTCAGATGAATCGCCCCAGACACTGTGGACCGACAGGCACCTTGTACTCAAACAGGCGGCATCCCAAATTGGTCCGGAAATACAACTTGATCTCACCTTTGATCCCGTTTCTGACAGCTGGTCCGGACGCTTTCGCCGTAGCACGTTTGATCGCTCGGTCACCCTTCTTCGCCCTCATCCGGAGACTGCCGTTGCCAGAAGCCCATTCGTAGGAACGTGGAGTCGTCCTGCTCCGGGGAATAACTGTATCCATATCGTGCAGACTGGGAGCGAGACACTTGCTGGCTGGTCCGACGACCTTGCAACGCCAGGAGCATCTCGGTATGCGAACGGAATCCGGCCGCCCGTCGAAACCTTCGAGCAATATGGGTCGATTGCTCTGGTCGAGGCAGTATCTCCGGGGGCCGTGCTGATCGAATTGAAAGCACTAACCCCAGCATGTTGCTCGATTACCTATGCAGGCAAGCTCACACCGGACGGGAAGAAGATTCGGAGCGGAGATGCAATGTGGAGCAACTGGACGCGAGTGAGAGGAAACTCCTGCGTCGCCGCCCCTCGCTGAAGTTCCCTCGGGTTTTCGGTAACTTGAGGTGAACTTACCGAAAACCGACTTTTTGAGAACTACAGCCCAGTGTGCGGTTTGTTCTGTAATACAAGCTCGTTTATCGATATCAATGTCGATTCATGAAGGTCTCGGTTGATGTTGGGCATCGAACCGGACATTAGTTCGAACTGAGCGAGATGCTGAATCGGCATTTTGGAATTGGGCTCGCGACGCGGGAACAACCGGTAGTCATTTCATCGCAATGCCGTGGGGACGCGCTGGGCCTGTCTTGAAGGCCGTGTTGAAATCCAGTTTGAATCGCTTGTCCTCAGTGAGAGTATCGTGCGTAACTTTGAGGACATGGACTTTGTGGTCGCCTTCAAAGTGAATGATACCCGCGGCGTCTTCGTTGAGGAAGTAGTCTGTCACCACCAGGCGATTGTCATCGCTGCTCAGCACTATGTTGTGCGGCCCAGAGTTCTCGCCGAAGCTAACGACCGATACCTGCTTCAGGTTGTGGCGGTCAGTGGCGTCCAGCATCACCACTTGCCCGGCCATGAACGTACCAATGATCAGCCGGTCGCCGCTTTGCGGAGTCGCCATGATCTGGCCCATTCCGCCGGGCGTTGAACTATCGACGTGAGGCTTCACGGTGGAGAGATCAAACGCTACCTCGCCCGTGTTCCGTGCGGGATCGATCAGGTAGATGTGACCGTCGAACATGCCCGATGTGTACCCGTAGCCATGCCGGTCCTTGGGCAGCATCTTGACGTCCATAGTGCCCTGCGCCGGATTGCCGTCTGGCGAAAACAGATCGATGGTCTTGGTAATCTTGCGTTCGCGGTAGTCCCAGATGCGCACGGAACCTCGCAGGACCGGCCCCATCGAACCCATCAGCGTGCTGCTGGGCAGGATGAAGTCCGAGGTCATCATCAGATTCAGATCCGGACGCGCGGAGATGCCGTGGGGGTTGAACCCATCCAGCGGCGGCTCGGAGGGCCACTCCTGGAACAGCGACCATGGGCCAAAGTGGTTCGCGACGAAATGCATGTTGCCGTCGAATTCGGCGACGCGGCCGGGCGCCATGCCGTTAGCCGAGCCCATCTGTGTGATCAGGAAACCGCCGTTTTCAAGTGGCATGAAGTCGTCGGTCATGCTCGATTCCACGGCTTTGGCGGAGAATAGAAAACGCGGCTTCTTCGCATCTTTTACGTCGAAGAAGAAGATCCCGTTCTGCCCCTTCAACAGGCTGAGCAGCCCTCCGCATCCCAGGATGGTCTTGGTCGAATTCAGGTGGCAGTGGTGCGGCTCGTTGCCGGTGTTGCCGGGAGGCGGTAGCGGCGCGACATTAATCACCTCTCCATATTTCGGAGACCGCTCGTCAAAATCGACCACTGCAAGGAAATCCGGTGCGACCTGAGCCTGGTCCTGCGCCCAGATATAAAGAACTTTTTCTTCTCCCGCGCCATGGTCGTCCTTGTCTCGCGCATCGCCATGGTCGTCTCGCCCACCGCGATTATCGTCCTGCTTTCCGCCGTGGTCGTTTTGCCGACTGTCATGGTCGTCTTTCCCGCCACCCTGACCGTATTGGGCCAGCGCGATGGTGGATTCGCCGAGCATTAGTGCGGTGGTAAGGAACAACGTCGCGGTCGTCCGCGCAACTACGTTTGCGTTCTTCATTTCACACCGCCTTCGCGCACCAAGGATGTGAGGCGCGGCTTCGCGGATGAATCCCTCTTGCGAAAATATGTTCATCGATCTCCCTTGGGGTGCTGTGATGTTTATGCGGCGGCATTAGTGCCTTACGTAAGCGTAGGCAAACCGATCACCAAAGTGACCTACAAGCACACACCCAGAAAACACCTTTGTTAACTCCAGCTAACAATTGAATGTGCACTTTATTGCAGGTAATCGGAAGAAGCTTTCATAAACGAGCAAGAAGCATAAGCCCGAAGCAAACCTTCCAGTTCCCGGAAAACGGTTTTGAGAAAGTTCGCCCCTCAGGATTCGCCAGTCAAGGGTGACCGAGAAAATGGCGAAGCGGTCCTACCCCTTGACTGACACCCGTAGCTCAAGGTATTTCATCAGGACATGAAGAAGATCAGAAAACGGTCTGCTTCCTGGCTGGCGAAGAGTGCTCGGCGCGGATTCCGGGGCTACCCTATCGCGACGGTTGCACTCTATGGCCCGACTGCGGACTTGGCCACCAAGATTGCCGTCTCCATCATCCCCGACGAACGCAAACCGCCCGAGGTGCTCGAACGCTGGTTCTCCGAAGACATCGATGTACGCCACGATCCGGTTGTCGGCGAGCAGATCCAGGCCTTCCTTCGCCAGCATCAGGCTCGCTCCGTGGTCGTGACCGATCGCGTCATCGGCTGCCCGCACGAGGAAGGTATCGACTACCCCGAAGGCCACTCCTGCCCGCACTGCCCGTATTGGGCGGGCCGCGACCGCTTCACCCATGAACGCATCCACTAATCGCACTCGGGGCTTTCTGCCTCCTGGCTGTCGCGGCTACCCGATTACCAGCGAACTTGCCGCAAACGTGACTTTACAGGCATCTCGGAATAGCTTCCGGTTTGCCGGTGACACGACCAGAAACGAGGACTTGAGACGAGCGACTAATGTTAGACTGCGGCATGCAGATTTCCGTGGAAAGACTGAGGGTTGGATTGCTGGCTGGGGCAGGGGTGCTCGTACTGGCGACGGCAGCGTTTCTCGGATATGTGCGCTTCAGCGGACGTCAAGACATCCGACGTGAGACCAATGCCTTTACCTACTCTCAGACGGTGAAAGGAAGAACCCGGTTTACGGTTCATGCCGCGAAGGCAATACAGCACAGCGACGGCAAGTACACGCTACATGATGTGGAGATCGTGTTGTACGACCAGGATGGGGAAAAACAGGCGAACGCGGTGTATAGGATCTACGGGAAGCAGTTTGAGTACGACCCGGATACGGGGGGCATCCGTGCTGTGGGTGAAGTGCACATGGATTTGAAGGCTCCGCAAGCAGACTGACGAGCGGTAAACGCCAAGGAGAATCTTGCCATGGCGACTCCACGGGCGTCGGCGCACATCAGTCTCCCGTGAATCAAGACCCGCAAGGAAGTTGCGCGGAGGAGTTCGGGGCTATTTCGTAAGGTCCCGCTGCTACGCTCCTGCACCGAAGCGATGATCCTCTGGAGCCAGGATGGAGTTCATTATGCAGTTGGGATCAAAGCTGGCGACGAGAAAATCCTTCTAAAGATGGCCATAAGGTAATCACGGAAGCGTAAAACTCGCGGCTGATGTGCACGAAAAACGGGGATTTCGGCAACTTCACAAGGCAGGCCATGGAAACGACAGAGTATGGAAAGCATGGAAAGCCATAAAGCCGGCTTTCCACCCTTCCCACACTCTTTGGAAATCCCTTCAGGATTCCCACATTACCACGGCCTCGACGGCGGGTTAGGTGTTTAGGAGCAACGGCAAAGACCAGCCACAACCTCAATTCAAGCCCTCAACTCCGCAAGGGACTTGTAACGGATGTGTAGCTTCGAGAATTATTTGTCGTAGTGTTTCAGAATTATTTGTCGTATTCGGCTTTAGCCGGGACCGATGACGAGGCTGTCGCGGGCGGCTTCAACGACCGCAGTCGAGATGACATGAAGGTCATTCACGCTGAGAACTCGCTCGATCGGAGTGAGGAGCCGAGTCAAAAGTCTGAAATTTCCGCCGCTCATCCGAATGAGGCTCGCTATCACTTCCGGAACGAGTTGCTCGTTCGGGAGGACAACGCCGGCAGGTGTCCATCGTTTTTCAAGCAATTCTTGGACTTGAGACGCGTCGAGCGGACGGAACTCATGTACGAATCCAATGCGCGAGTAGAACTGCGGAAAACGAGCGACCCGCTTCTCTATGCCCGGCATGCCTATGAGCACCATGCCGGCCGTGCCCTCGTCAAAGATGGATCTCATCTGTTCGAGACTGTTCATCTGGAGGCGATCGGCCTCATCCACCAAGATCAGGGTGGTCGGATCAGCTACTGCTCGCTCTTTCGCTCGATAT
>JAOAPB010000130.1 GCA_025462645.1 Edaphobacter sp.
CGCTCCACGATTGCGATATCCGCATCCGAGAGCTTCTTCTTCGGTGGCATCGGCATGGGCTTATTCTTCGGTCCCTGGTGGCGGATCAACGTCACCAGGAGGCTCTTCGCGGGGTCTCCCGGCACCAGCACCGCGCCAGAGTGCCCTCCCTTGATCATCCCGGCCTGGGTCGCGATATTCAGCCCTCCCTTATGGTTCATCCCCCCATGGCACCGATAACAGTTTGACTGAAAGATCGGCTTCACCTGCGTCGTATAGAAGCCCGGCTTCAAAGGATCCTCCTCCTTCGGCGTCACTACCTGCACTCCAGCACTACAGCCCCACAGCATCAAAGCAACGGCACCCCCACCCAGCCCAGCAAACAACCTCCTCATGCATCCTCCGGTGTTAATCGAAGAGTATACGGAACCCATATGATTACTTACAGGCACGCTCTCTCCTCTCTAAGGTAGAAGATGCTCTGGCGTTCCGCGCCTCCTGAAATTCACGATGCGTTTGAACGCCCCCATATCGGCCTTTCTGGCGTTTGCAGTCCTGTCTGTTCTGCCTGCCACGCTCCTCGCCAAACCGGCGCACCGTACCGCCCACAAGGCGACGACCGCGAAGCCTGTTTCAACCAAGCACGCCCACAGCAAGGCTGCGGCTGCGGCTCCTACAACCTCACGCAGCGCACGTAAGTCCAAACGTCACGGCGCAGGAAGGCTTCGGCAAGAGGAGGCTCCGAGCCCTCCAACCGTCAACCGTGTCCGCGGCTCGCGCCACGCCCGGTCCAGCTCAAGGGCAGGGGCCAGGTACGCCTTCCAACGGGACAAGGCTCTCGCGATCAAGACTCCACCATCGAACGTTGATGAGACCGCCGCTCCTACTCACGCCCGCAGTAGAGAGACAGCCTCCCCCGCGACGGCCACCTCTGTCGTCAACGTGGTTCGTGAGACGACCGACAGGCCCCAGTGGGAGAGCGTAGAGGAGACGGCGGCGACCCCAATGATTCTTCCCACGCTCTATAACAAGCGTGGACGCCTCATCGTTCCTCCACCGCTCAAGGGCTCGCGCGAGATCCTGCTGCGGCAGAACCAGGTTGCGGACCGCGACGGTCTCGACCGCATCCAGAACGACGACGACCTGATCGATATGCGCAACAAGATGATGCTGGTCGCGCTGCCGCTCAGCAGCGGCCTGCAGGTGGATGAACGCCTGCCAGCGAATCGCCGCTATAGCCGCCCGTGGACGGCGCAGTTCCTCTCCACGCTGGCTCGCGCCCACTATGCCCGTTTCCACTCCCCGCTGCAGGTCAACTCGGCTGTCCGTACCGTTGAGTTCCAACAGCGATTGCTGCGCACGAATGGGAACGCCGCTCCTGCCGATGGCGAGACTGCCTCTCCTCATCTGACCGGGCAGGCTGTGGACATCGCAAAGCATGGCCTATCGCTTACCGAGATCGCATGGCTTCGCGGCTATCTTCTTCCTCTGGTGCAGGAGGGCAAGATCGACGTCGAAGAGGAGTTTCAGCAGGCGTGCTTCCACATCAGCGTCTATAAGAGATATCTGCCGGCGGCGAAGACTCCGCCGCGCGAGATTGCCACCTCTCACCGCAGCGGAACTACAGCACTGGCGGCGGCGATTCGATAGCGGTTACAAGCGGGGTAGCTTACAACGGCTCGCGCCGTCCGGTCTTCCAGCTCCTGAAGGCCGCGTCCAGTACTTGCATGTTGTGAACGCCGTCCTCGCCGGACGCCAGGAAGGTTCCTAGTCCGCGAGACGCCAGGGCGAAGCTGTCCAGCATTCGCGTGTAGCCATCGCCGTTCTCGAGGGTCGTAGTCTCGACTCGCTCTCCATTGCGCCGCAGAACAAGCTGCACCGGTCGATCGACGCTCAAACCGTTCTCGGCGATGAGAACGCCCTCGCTCCCTGTAATCTCAACCAGCGTGCGATAGAGGGCGCGCGCGCTCACCGTTACACTGGCGAGGACGCTGCCCGTCATCTCCAACTGCAACGATGCCACCGCCTCTACGGCGCTCGAAGCCTGATCGGTGTAGGCCAGCGTGCTGACCGTCTTCACATCCTCGCCCAAGACATAGCGGAGCGCATCGATGCAGTGAACGCCAACGTCGGCAATCGGACCTCCGCATGCCACGGTGGGATCCATAATCCACTTTCGCGGAGCCTTTGTCGCAGGGTAAACGTATTGCGCGTGCGCGAGCTGCGGCCGGCCAATACGCCCTGCGGCAATCTGTTCCTTCATCCAATCCAGCGTGTGGTTGTAACGGAAGTTCTGCGCCACTCCGAAGAACAGGCCAGCGGCTCTGGCGGCTGCAGCCATCTCCCGCGCTTCGGCGGAGTTCATCGACAACGGCTTCTCGCATAGGACGGCTTTTCCATGCGCGAGTGCCAGGAGCATGTCGTCCTTGTGCATCGCATCCGGCGACGTGATGAAGACCACATCGACCTCCGGAGATGCGCACAACTCCTCTCGAGTGGAGAAGCAGTGGGGAATGCGATGCTCCGCGCAGTCGGCGGCGGCGGCCGCCTGATCGCGCCTCCACATGCCGTTCAGTACAGCATGGCCGCACTTTGTAAACGAAGGGATAAGACGACGCACGGCATGGCGGCCGAAGCCAAGAATCGCAAACCGTACAGGTGCCTGGGCCACGTCCATTCTCCAAGGCTATGAGTTTAGCGCGCGTCGTTCTTGAATATCTGCTCGGCGTAGAAGTTCTGGATCTTCGCCTGATCGTGCAGCATCTCGAGGTAAGCATTCTTCAGCAGCTGCGAACGCCCATCATGAAGCTGCTGCCGAATTGCCTGCTGGACCCGGGGATCATTCAGATTTCGCTGTCCGGCAGGCTCGCGCGAGATCAGCTTATAGATGGCATAGCCAGCAACCTTCTTGGTCTGGCCATCCAGCAGCGGCAGGATATCGGTGGTCTGCCCGGCCTTCAACTTCGTTACCGCCGCATAGACCGCCGGGTCCGCGTGCATCTGCGACTCCGGCACAAAGCCAATATCTCCCCCGCTCGATGCAGTCTCGGGCCGCTCAGAAAAGTTCATGGCGAGCGAACCGAAGTCCTCACCGCTCTCGATGCGGTTCTTCAATGCGAGGATCTTCTTCTTTGCCTCAACGTCATTGGTCGCCTTGCTGTTCTGCAGATTGCCCGGCTGCGCGGCAGGCGCGCCCGTCACCTGGATCTGGGCCAGATGGTACTGGGTCTCGAGCAGGTTGAACTCCGTCTTGTGCTGGTTGTAGTAGTTGGTGATGTCCGCGTCGGTCACCGTGATCTTCGAGTTGATCTCTTTGTTCAGCAGCTTCTCGATCGTCAAGGCACGACGGAGCTCGTGTTTCACATCGTCGAGGGTGTGATTGCCGGCCTTCAGCTTCTCATCGAACTGCTCCTGCGTATAGGGAGCCTTCATCTCGGCGAGCTTCGCGTCCACCTCTTCGTTGGTCGCCATCAGGTTCATCTTGGCAGCACGCTGCTCGACGATCTCTTCATCAATCAGGCTGCGCAACACATTCAGCCGCAGGGAGTCCGCCTGCTCCTGCGATGGCTGCTGCTGTTGCTGCTGCGCGTCCCCAAGCTGAGCCGTGTAGGCCTTGTCCATCTCTGAGCGCATGATGGCCTTGCCATTCACCATGGCGACGACATCGGCGCTATGGCTGCGATTGCAACCGGCAACCGGAAGCAGACCTGCAATCAGAATCAGCCCGACTGGGAGGGAAGCCTTACGAAATGAACGGGCAGGAATAAAAAACTTAGTATCAGTCGACAATCTCGTCACTTCTGCATTCTCCTGCATTTGGATGCTAGCTGCCAGGCTTAACCGCCGGCGGGGTTTGCGGTGCCTGTGGTGGCGGCGTCTGGCCAGCGGCGATCAGAGCATTGTCGATCATACGGTAGACATACTCAAGGGGAAGCGCACCTTCGAGTTTTTCACCATTAATAAACAGCGCAGGGGTCGAATCCACTCCCAGCGCCTCGGCCTCTTTGATGGAGGCTTTGACGGCTGTGTCATCCTGCCTGGCGATGCACGCATTCAGGGCGGCAGCATCGACCTTCTGTCGTGTGCCCTCCTCGCGGGCCATGGTATCCAGGGCCTCTTTCGCCTTGTCCAGGCTCTTGGCGTCACCGCCGAGGTCGGCTGCATGGCTATGGACGTTGTCCACCATATTCCAGTAGCCCGTATGGCTTTGCGCGGCCAGGCAGTTCGCATCGATTGCCGCGCGCATGGCCCAGGGATGTTGATCGAGCGGAAAGTCGCGATAGACGATGTGGACCTGATTCTTATAGCGCTCCGTCAACGCGGGAAAGAGCTGCGCGTGCATCTTCGCGCAGTATGGGCACTCCAGGTCGTCGAAGCCGACGATCACCACCGGAGCATTGGCGGGGCCTCCGCGTGCAGGCCGGTTGGCGGCGCTCACGAGCTCTTTGGGATCTTTGCTGAGATCAAATTTGCTGAACTGCGCCAGCGTCTTGCCATCGGACGACAGAAGAAACGTGAGCGGCTTGCTGGCTTGCCCCGCGGCGGTAAAGGTGACGACAATCTGGTCGTAACCTGCCACCTCGCTCTTCGTGCGCGGACCGATGTGGATATCGTAGTTTGGCGGCACCTTCGTCCTCGACCGCAGCAAGACCTCGACACGGCGCGCAAGCTCAGGAGAGAGCTTTCCGGCGCCCTGCTCAGGAGTCTGTGCGTGGCAGCCGACGACAGCCAGGGCAACGGCAAAAACAAGGGAACGAAGCGGTCTGACAACAGTCATCACAATACCTCGATTATCTCACGCAGAGGCTCTCTTCCCTCTCGTGCGACCCGCGTCAATACAGCTCGGACGTGGATTAGAACAGGCGTTGCGCACGCCTCAGATTACCTGCCGTGCCAATATTCGCCAGCGTGAAGTTGAATCGGTAGGCGTTCTCATTTCGTACGGCGCCCAGCTCGTACTTACGATACTCTACGCTCAAACCGCAGCAGTTCCAGTTATACGAGGTCTGCAGCGCTCCGTATTGGAGGGAGATGAGTCTTAAATCGAGCCCTAAATTCGCAGCAACTCCCAGACCTTTCTTGGTAGGCGCCCCATAGCCCAGCAAAAACCTCAACTGGCTGAAGTCAGATATCGAGGACGAGATGCCTTCCGTGTAGAAGCGCCCCGGAGCGTTGAGCCGCGCGTAGCTCAGCCCCGCAAAGGTGTTGCCCTCGCGTACATCCACAATGACGTTGTTCGATGTAAACTTCTTCGCACCGGTATCCAGGTCAAAGTCCCACTCCACATCCACCTTGCTGGAGGGATGCACGCGAAGGCGCGAGATCAGCGGTGAGATGTCGCGTGGCTCCGTAAGAAATGCAATACCTGAAAAGCTCAGCGTCGAATCGAAGATATTGCGGCGTCCTGAGATCACGGCCCCTCCAAATCCGGGGTCGAAGAAGTACTTCTGCCCCAGCCGCCAGCTCATCCACTCACGCTTGTAGCAATCGGATGGGACCTCCTCCTCATGGCCGATGTCGCGATCCCCATACTGATCCAGCGCACTGCTTGTATCTGCCTCCGTTGTTGTCGTCTTACAGGGCTTGACCTTGGATGGACGCACGAACAGCCGTTGTGTTACCCCGTACTGCAGCTCATTCGTGTTGCTCACCACATCGACGTCGTCGAAGCGCAACACGTTCAGAAAGTTGTGTACGCCGGTCACATAACGATAGGTAAACTCCGGCTCGATCGTATGCTTCACTTCGCCACCAAAGAGTTTGTCCAGGGTCTTCGAACTGAAGGTGCGCTCCACTACCGGAGCGCGCATGTCGAGCTGGGCCTCAAAGTCCGCACGGTTTACGGCGCTGCCACTCAGTACCGGCAGGCTGGAAGGGTAAGGCGTCTCCCGACTGCGGCTATAGATCGTCTCGCGCAATGCAAGCGAAGGCCGGAGGCGCCATCCATCCGCGCTTAGTGGAAGGGCGATCTGCGGATGGAGATCAAACCGCTGTGTCAACCCCGGAGTGGCAAAGCCCGGCTGTACCCGCTTCAACCCCGCCGCTGTAGTCTCGAGACTCCATAGCAGGCCGGTCCTCCCCAACCCATGCTCGGTCGTCGCCAGCTCGATGGAGGGTGAGCGAAAGATGCGAACCTGCTGCTCCGGCACTGTGCTTGTACCCGCCCGCTTCAACCCCTCGTACCGGTCGAACCGCAACGAGGCCGCATAGCCTGCTGCCTCATGGATCGCATAGGCGTAGGAGAGGATGTCGCTCGAGACTGCCTGGTTGAAGTTCTCGGTAAAGGCCTCGCGATAGGGATAGGAGCTCAGATACTCCATATCGGCGGCGACTCGTGTCTCAGTCGAAAAGTCATGGCGTCCGACGAATGTTGCGTCCTCGCCGCCCTGGTTCACGTACTGCCCCCCGGTGTAATACCCACGATCGAGCAGCCCGTTGTAATGAGCTCGCGCAAAGTCATTGCCCAGGCCACGATACCGGAGTGTCCCACTCTGGGCCCATCCACGGAGCGAGAAGTACTCCGCCCCCAGTGTCAGGTCCGTGCTTCGATTGATCACCCAGTAGAGCTCCTCGCCAAGGATGAACCCCCTGGTCGAGGACTGGCCGAGTACCGGGATGAGGAACCCGCTCTGGCGGTTCTCCCCACCTACCGGATGGGTCACGTAGGGCAGATACAGCACCGGAATATTCACCAGGCGGAAGACACTGTTGTGGGCACTCGCCTTTTTGCTGTCGACGGTGAACTTTCCGGCGTATAGGAGCCAGTCGGGATGCACCAGCTGGCACGACGTCACCGTGCCGTCGTAGACCTCGTACGCCTGTGGCCCCGTCTTCACCACCATCCGACCGGTAAACAGGAAGGGGTTGCCGCTCGCATAGACCATCTTCTGCCGACCTAAGCTCTTCAGCCCCACCGACCCCACCACATCGTAGAACCGGCCTGTCTGCGTCTTGAGATTCAGTTCCCCGTGGCTGGCCGCGATGATCTCGTCATTCACGCCTCCGGTTGCCTTCAGATGACCGGTCGCGGTCAGGTCGCCCGTCTCCGTGTCGTACTCGATATGGTCCGCACGCACCGTGCGGTCGCCGTATGTCACCACCACATCGTCATCGAGGATGAAGCGGTTCCCGATCTTGGACTGCGGCCCTGCTGAGGTGATCTCCAGCAGGGTCGTGCCATCCTCCTGCGGAATCACCTTCGCTTCGGGGTACCGGACGGCTCCTGGCCCGTCCGGAAGGTCATCTGGACGGCTCTCCGGGGGTGGTGCCTGACTCGTCACCTCTTGCGCCCCCAACTGTGGATGACTTGCCGCCAACACCGTGATAGTTATCAATAGGTAAATGGTCTTCAGGGCGCTCCTGGCGCAGCTTCGGCGAAGAGTTTGCACGTGCCTCAACGTTCCCGCTGCTACACGGCTCCCTGAGACTGCTTGCAGGCAGGCATCTCCGCCGGACGACAGAATGCGCAAGAGCAACGAGTCTTGCCGAGTGGCCCGCAAATTTTGCTCGCCCAGTTCGAAGCTTGTCAGACGTACCACCCTTTGAGGCTAAACGATTTCACGGAAGTGGGTTTAGGTTTGAGCACAATGAGCTCCGCACAGCTTGATATACAGCCACTGGACGAACCCATTGGAGAGATGGAAGCCGCCGCTCCCTTTGCTCTGAAGGAACAGGTAGCCGAGCGCCTTGCCGCCCACCGCGCTCGCCGAACCCGGCCCTCAAGCTCTGCCGTTACCCCCATTGCCGCTCCCGCTCCGGCCAAAGCACGTTCCGCTCGCATTGCCGCCGCTGTTGCCGAGCGTTACGCCCAGTCCCAAAGCTATCGCGCCTTCATCGCCGAAGAGTCTGAGCGTGCTATTCGCCAAGCCGAGGCCGCCGCCGAGATTGCCGCCTTGAACGCCAGAGCCGTCGCCGAGGCCCAGAATCAATTTCTCTTCGAGCTCGACCAACTGGCAGCGGAGGCCCCCGCTCCGGCCCCTGTTCTCGCATCCTCCGCTTCTCCGGTCTCTCAGATATCTCCCCAGGGCGGCAGCTCTGACGCGTCCCCTGGATTGACCATTACCGAAGCCCCAAGCTCCGGCTTCACCGTCCGGCTTTATGACGATGTCGGTCGCTCCACCCCAGAGCGCTTGACGAGCTCCTATTCCTTGCAGGCGAATGAGCCGTTCGACGAAGCCGAAGGGCTCGCGCTTGACGACGAGATCGCGTTTCGTCAGTCTCCTGTGTTCGACGAGTTCGCCAGCGCGCCGGTAGAGATCCCTGCCAACCTGATTGAGTTCCCGCGGCAGCTGGTTGCTGCTCGCAAAGCCCGTCCTCGCCTAGCCGAAGGGCCCCTCCGCGAAGACGCCGACGTGGACCAGCAGTCCGCGCAGCTTCGCATCTTCGAGGTCGAGGCGACGCAGATCTCCAACGCCCCTGTTGTTGAATCCGTGGCGCCCGAGTGGTCTTCTATTCTGCTTGGAGCCCAACCCGCCCCTGCGCCGGTCTCCGAAGTTCCCGAAGCACAGTTCGTACCCAGCCCGGCTCCCCAGACCGCACCGCTCAATCTGCGCCTGATGGCTTCTCTTGTCGACGGCTGCGTTGTTCTGGCCACCTTCCTTACCTTTACCGCAGCCTTTGCTGTCACGGTTGGTAAGCTGCCGGGCGCTCCCGTAAACGTATCTATGAGCCCACCGGTCGCGGGCATAGCGTCCGCCGGAATCCTGGCGTTCCTGACGTTGCTTTACCAAGTGCTCTTCTTCACCTTCTCCGAGGCCACTCCGGGGATGCGCTATGCGCGGATTGGCCTCTGCACCTTCTCCGATGACAACCCCACCCGGGCCGCTATGCGCCGTCGTATCTTCGCGGCCTTCCTCTCGCTCTGCCCCATGGGCATCGGCTTTCTCTGGGCCTTCCTCGACGACGACGGCCTCGGCTGGCACGACCGTATCTCCCGCATGTACCAGCGCAGCTACTAGTCCCACCTGCCACAATCCGGGCGGCTTCTCTTCGGCATGGCTTTATCGCACCCTGGAAGGGCTGTAAAACTTCTCTGGCCAGCTTTGGTCGCCTTTGCTAAATAGCTCCGGCTTTGAGGTAGAGAAGTGATTTGTGGCGTGCGAAGGAGGCCGGGCTAGATGAGTCGTGCCTGTAAGGCTAGACTTTCACTGCCGCGAGCACCGTCCCGGGCACAGGGATCTTCGCGCCTAGTGCAGATGAAATCACTTCTCCATTCTGCGGGGGATCATGTTGCGTCGTGATTTCGCCCGATCTCGTCACAAAAAAAGGACCCGCCAAAGCGGGTCCTTTCGTGAGCTCAAATGAGCTAGAAGGTCGTGCTTACCGTCAACCGCAACGTCTTACGCGGCTCGCGCAGCAGGTAGTTCGCACCATAGAACTGCAATGCTTGCAGGTAGGTGAACTGCCCAGCTCCCGAGTTCGGGAAGAAGCTGCGGAAGGTGGCATTGTCTGTCGCCAGCTCCTGCGGGAGGTCCTTGTAAAGCCGTAGCGAGTTGTACGCGTAGTAGATGCGGAAGGGTGCATTCACGATCGGCAGGATTACCTGCAGCTCCGCGCCGTTCGACATGCGTGGCACGAAGTTCGTACCAGGCACCGTCTGCAACAGGAACGGGAAGTTGACTTGCTTGCCGCCAAAGCAGGCTCCGTTGATGAACGTCGGGCATCCATATAACGGGCTGGTGATCGTCGATTGCCCCGCCACGCTCTGGCGCAACTGGCCCGGCTGGGCGTCGAACGTCATGCCGAAGTCCGTAAAGAAGGCGAATGTCACCTGATTGATTATCGGAATTCGATATTCGAGGTTCGCCGTGAAGCTCGTGTCTCCGCCGATTGACACCAAGCGGTAGATCGGCAGCGGAATCTGCACGTTCCCCAGATTAGGATTCGTCGGGTCACGCGGAACCGTGTTTCCATCTGGATTCGTCAGGTTGAACATCACCTTGTTGGGAATGAACGTGTATGGCGAAGCCGATCGAACATCGAATCCGCGGATGTCCGACTCGCCACCGTTATAGATACGGTTAGTAGGTGGAGCCACCTGACCGCCGAATCCCGAGATATGCGAGAACTGCACGCGGTAACCCAGCACATTGTGGCCTTCACGGTTGATCCGGAGCCCCTTCATCGGGAAGAACTGACGGTAGGTCATCACCGGCTGGTAGTACTTCACATTGCCGCCCGCGCCAGCGATCTGCACTGCCACGTTAAAGTCCTTGCCTGTGCGCGGACCAACCGCACGGTCAAGACTAGAGAAGGTGAAGCTCGGCGTCACCACCGACGTGATAATACCGTCGAGTTGATTCTGTCCCGCGACTCCCGACCGGAATGCCAGTGACTGGAAGACGTTGCGCGTATTGTCGTTGAACGTCGTCACCGAGGCCCGCGACAGCTGGTAGGAGATACCGACACGCGTTACGCCTGTGCGAGCGAACAGATGCCGCAGAGGCGAACTCGCCGAGATCGTGAACCCTGTCGTCGACTGGTTATAGTTCGTCAACAGCGACTGCTGCGCGGTCGTCAGATTCTGGCTCTGGTTGCTCGCGCCCGCGAATCCCTTCGTCGGGTTGTAGTCGGTCTTGTTCGTAAATACCTGGATGCCCAGAGAGACGGGCTTGTTGCGGAAGTAGGGCTGCGTAAATCCAAAGCTCAGGTTACGCGAACGGTCGCCGATATTGGCCTGGACCGACAGCGTCTCGCCAAGTCCCAGGAAGTTGTTCGTCTCGTAGTTCAACCCGATGAACGTTCCCGACAACCCGCTGAGACCGCCGTTCAATCCGATGGAGTTCTTGCCTTTCTCCTTCAGCTTCAAAAGGAGATCGACGGTTCCGTCTTCGGTATTCTGCCGGCTCTCCGAGTCCTGCTCCGCCTTCAGTGCTTCGAAGTAGTTCAATTGGTTCAGGCGCAGAATCGAAAGATCCCATAGTTGGCTGTTGTAGACCTGCCCCTCTTCCAGCAGAAGCTCGCGTCGGATCACCTTGTCGCGCGTGATCGAATTGCCTGTGAACTCGATACGCGAGACATAGAATGGCTTGCCTTCGTCGATTTCAATGTCAAGGTAGATCAGTTTCTTCGCATCATCCACCCGTGGTACCGGAGTTCCGACGAAGTTGATGTATCCACCCTGGCCGTAAGCCTTGCGTAGCTGCTCCAATCCCTTGCCGAATAAGGTGGCGTTGAAGTACTCGCCATCCTTCTGCGCGAACTGCGCGCGAAGCGCCTTCGGGTTCGAGTAGGCTTTGTTGCCGGTAAACGTGATTCCACCCAGCCTGTACCGCTCACCCTCTTCGACCGGCATCAGGATGTCGATCCGCTTGCCCTTTGAGGGGCGCAGTGTGAATGGGTTAATGCCACCTGCATCGCGAACGTGCGTCGTCGGCTCGCTCGTCAAAGCCTTGAAGTATCCGCGATCGCGATACGCCTGGCGCACCCGCTCCGTGTCCTCATCCAGCTTGCTCGCGTCAAAGGTGCGCGCGAACAGGTTCTCCAGGATGATCGAGTGGGGGATTCCGATCGGCCTCAGGTTCCGCATCGCCGCGCGCAGCGTGCGGTCGTTGACGGTGTTGTTGCCGTCGAACGCGATCTTGCCCACCTTCACCGTCGGCCCTTCCTTCACGATGAAGGTCAGCGCTACGGCCGCGGGTGGGATCGTCTTGATCTCTGTCTTAATCGTGGCGAACTGGTGTCCATGCTCGGAGAGCAGCTCCCTCAACACCACCTCGGCCCGCTTGATCTTGGTCGGGTCATACTGACTCTCGACGGAGAGCCCAACCTTTGCCTTCTTGAATCGCTCCAGAATGTCCGACTGCGAGACCGCGTTCACGCCCTTGTAGTTGATCTCGCGGATGGTCGGCTTCTCTCGCACGTAGATCACCAGCTGAACGCACTTCGCCGTATCCGCCCGCTCGATCCGGACGTCATCGAAGTACCCGGTGTTCCACAGGGAGTTGAAGTCGCGCTCCACCACCAGCGGGTCGTAGAGGTCACCCTGATGCGAGAACAGCCGGGCCAGAACCGATTCTTTGGGAATTCGACGGTTTCCAATCACCTGCGGCTGGCACAGCGTCTGTACACCCTGCTCCGCCTGGGCAGCGGTAGGAGCCACCTGAGCGTGCAGCAAGGGAGTCGCCCCAACAGCAAGGGCGAAGATCGACACGGCGTTAGCGATGCGGGAGCGGCTGGAGCACGTGCACACAGGCTTGGTCTTACTCTTCAGGGAGCTTCCGCTCTCTCGATTCACGGTAAAGATACGCACACCCTCACTGCTCTAAAAAAATCGCACCCCGCCCGATTCCTTGTAGGGGGAGTCTCGATTATATGGGAGCGCCCCCGCCGTTAGCGAGTTCACCCCAAGGTTCTCTTCGGTTAACATTGCGTCCGCAAACCATCTCGGCAGCTCAATTAGCTAATTTTTCCTCTCCCGCTGCCACCGCCTGTATCTTGATTGTCATCCCGTATTGGTTCATTTCTGCATATTGCAAGGGGCGAAACGCGATTTTACAGTCTGGATGAGCACGCGATCTGCACAGGAGATATATGACAAGAGTGTATGTCGAGGTGTTCCATCCCCTGACTCTCCGGCTCGCAACACTCCTCTTCACCACTGCTGCTGCCCAGCAGGTCCCTACCATGACCACTTCCCCCTATATCGCCCTCATGACAGCAGCCCGTACCCACGCCTTCTCCCACGGTGTTACCGTTGCCCCGGTTCTTTCGCCTGAGGACAAGGTTCTACTCGGCGATGAGCCCGAGATAGACGTAGCCGAGCTCCATCGTGCCGGTTTCCGCGTCATTCCGTGGAACCCCAACGATCCTGAGACTATCCGGACCCTGATCCATCGTCGTGTCGACGGCATCATTTCGGATCGTCCCGACATCCTCCAGGCCGTTGTCGCCGAAGAGCGCCGCTCTTCCCCCGACACCCCAGAGAATCGAGCCTATTTCGCGAGCTTCGACGTCTCAGGCCATCGCGGAGCCCGCGGTCTTCGTCCCGAGAACACTCTCCCCGCCTTCGAGGCTGGTCTCGACCATCTGGTCACCACCATCGAGACCGACACCGGCGTCACCATCGACCACGTCTCCCTCATCTGGCACGATCAGTTCCTCAGTCCCGAGTCCTGCCGCCATGCCGATGGCTCCCCCTATACCCTTGCCAACCGCGCTTACACCCGCGATATCTCCAGCGACGAGGCGCAGCGTACCTTCATCTGCGACAAGCTCCACACCGCCCAGTTTCCGGATCAGAAGAACGACCTCAGCCTCTCCCCTGTAGCCGTGGCCTTCGCTCGTCAGGAGCACCTCATCAATCCCTACGTTCCTACCTATGTCGAGCAGCTTTTTCGCTTTACTGCCTTCTACGCCGATTACTATCGCATCGGACCCGGCAAGTCTCACCCTGACGCTGCCGCCCGTGCTGCCAATGCAGACAAAGTTCGCTTTAATATCGAAACCAAGATCCTGCCCTTGCCCAACGATCCTGCTGGCGGAGCCGCCAGGGCTCTGCCTGTACCTCATGGCGAGCCCACCACCAACCATACCGTCGACCCACAGACCTTTGTTACTGTCCTCTGCGGAGCTATCCAGCGAAATCATATGGAGTCACGCGCCGAGGTCCAGAGCTTCGATTTCCGCACCCTCGAGCTGGTCGAAGAGCAGTTTCCCAAGATCCCCACCTACTACCTGACCGAAACCACCAGCACCCTCAGCACAACCCTGCTTCCGCCATCGCTTCGACAGCCGCCGCACTAGGGATTGAGCGTTTGCGTATCCAGGCTCGCCGGAAACAGCTCGGTCCGCTCGTAGTCCAGCACTACCCCATTCCTACCTGCATCTTTGCATCTGTAAAGAGCCCTGTCCGCGCGATCCAATGCGGCATGCCAGGTGCCATCCGTCGGCAGAAATTGGGTAACGCCAACGCTGATCGTGATCTGGATGATTCCACCCTGAAATGGCGTGCGGCTCTGTGCCACTGCAGACCGTAGCCGCTCCCCAATCTTCAGGGCCGCCTCCATGCCGATATCCGGCAGCAGGACGACGAACTCGTCGCCTCCAGCCCTGGCAACCAGATCCATCAGCCGCAACTCCCGCTTCATGGTGTGCACCAACTCTCGCAGCGCCAAATCCCCTCCGCGATGACCGAACACGTCGTTGACCCTTTTGAAGTGATCGAGATCGATCGCGAAGAGCACCACCGATCCCTTACCCTGCTCGCAGCGGGCCATCTCGCGGTCCGCCGCTATCTCCAGCGCGCGACGATTAAGTACACCAGTCAGCGCATCCGTCTGGGCAAACCTGGCGAGCCTGCCCTGGATCATCGTCACGCAAAACCATGCGTAGGTCATTACCAGGCAACCGTTCAGCAGCATGATCGCCAGCATCGAATACAAGAGCCGCGGATCATTGTTGCCCAGCGCGCTGGTCGCTGGTGTGCCATAGTTCGGAAGCACCAGCATGGCACGATACAGGACGACCGCGATGTGGACGCTCAAGACCGCAGCCGCTACCTGCGAAACTGTCCTGAAGCTCTTGTCGACCTGCTTTAGGAGCAGCCACACTGAAAGCCCGCACAACACCAGCACCGGCGCTATCGCAAGAGCAAAGGTATATGGCCCATGAAGCAGGAAGAGCACCGCATAGAGGACCATCGTCCCTGCGAGCAGGAGACCGCCCATTTTATTTCGTAGTGGCGTCCGCACTACAAACCAATGAAACCCGAGATACATCGCCAGGAAGGAGAGGATATTCAGCTCGTTGGCCAGCATCCCCGAAACGTACGCTGGCACCTGGCCTCGGAGTCCCTGCAAGACTGTTTTTCCCACATCGATCAGCACTGCGCCGGCAAACAGGCGCATACCCTTTATATTTCTGTTTTTGATTGCGAGCAGGCTCATCGCTACCGCGTAGATAGCGAGAGAGACTCCGTCGAAGAGATATAGGGTACCGTAATCCATGATCTCAACCAGCGAACCAGCAAGCAGCGCAGTCGAACCTATCAGTCAGTAATACGCACAAACATAACCGCAAATACAACGCCCACGGCGATCCTATCCCAAATGTGCTATGGCCGACTTCTAAAACAGGCTCAACTTCCGAGGCATCTCAATTCCCAGATGCTCGTAAGCCAACCGTGTAGCCACCCGCCCACGCGGCGTGCGGTCAAGAAACCCGATCTGAATCAGGAATGGCTCGTAGACCTCTTCCAGCGCATCCTGCTCCTCTGCCAGAGCAGCAGCCAGAGTGTTCAGACCTACCGGGCCGCCGTCGTACTTCTCGATGATCGTTCGCAGCAGTCGGCGATCCAGTTCATCGAATCCATGAGCATCCACCTCCAGGAGCGCGAGCGCAGCCATGGCCGTCGGACGGTCGATCATTCCCTGCGCCCGTACCTGGGCGTAGTCCCGCACCCGCCGCAGCAGCCGGTTCGCAATCCTCGGAGTTCCCCGCGAGCGCATCGCAATCTCCGCTGCCCCATCCCGGTCGATGGGAACTCCCAGCACTTCGGCTGACCGCTCGACCACGAACCGTAGCTCGTCATCCGTATAGAACTCCAGCCGCAGCAGAATCCCGAACCGCGACCGCAACGGTGACGAAAGCAGTCCCGGTCTTGTCGTAGCCGCGACGAACGTGAATGGCCGAATCTCCATCACATGCGTCCTCGCAGCCGGACCCTGCCCAATGATGATGTCGAGTTTGTAGTCTTCCAGTGCCGTATACAGCTTCTCTTCAAGCACCGGCTGGAGTCGATGAATCTCATCCAGAAACAGAACCTGCTTCTCCCGCAGGTTCGTCAGGATCGCCGTCAGGTCGCCCTGAATCTGCAGCGCCGGACCACTCGTCTGCTGATACCCCACTTCCAGCTCATTCGCGATGATGGTGGCCAGCGTCGTCTTGCCCAGTCCCGGCGGCCCGAAGAGCAGGACATGGTCCAGAGCCTCCCCGCGCGACTTCGCCGCCTCCAGCGCGATCGCCAGCTGCTCCTTGGCCTTCTCCTGCCCGATGAACTCCGCCAGCCGCGTCGGCCGCAGCTTCAGCTCAAACACGGCGTCGTCATCCACCCGCCCAGCCGAAACCAGCCGCTCTGCCTCGTCGCTCTTCGCGCCTCGATTCAGATCCATCTTCGCCCTGTTCTTCGGTATCTCCACTGTTGGCGATGGTAAGGCGAAACAAGGCGCGAAGCAATACTCTCCCTACAACCGCGAAACAACAAAGAGTCCGCCGGAGATCGTCAGCAGGTCTTCCAGCACCGCGACCGCCACGTCCGGCAGCCTCGTCTGCTTCACCAGCCCCCGGCGGATGTAATATCCCGCGAAAGCTACCGCTCCGGCGGCAACCGCACCCAGAAGAGCGCCCATCCCCAGGCCCGCTCCCCTGCCAACCGCCATAGCTGCGCCCGCGAGCGCACCCATCACGATGCGGGCGATCAGCGCCGGCGGAGCGGTTCGCGGCGGCGTACTCGGCAGTTTGTCGACGGCCAGCTCCCCTATCGCCAGTATCGTAAAGATCACCAGGGTTACTTTATGATCGAGGAATCCCAGCGGCGTTCCCCCAAGATGCACCCACCCCAGGTAAGCCGCAGCACAGATGATCGCCGGTGCCATCAGCGAGCGCAGACCAGCCACACATCCAATCAGAAAACACAGAGTCCATACCGGGAAAACCATGGCCACACACCCTTTCTTCAACGCGAAGCAGGTACCGTGTCCAACACCACAGAGGTTCTATACGGTCGCCGGAAGCCCGACAATCTTCCACGTCGGCACCGGCCATCGCCGGGGAGTGTCTGGCATTGTCTTCCAAAACACGACAAAGCGCAAAGGTAAGATGGTTTACCACTTAGTTGATGGCCACCGGGCGCCTCCTCTCAGCCCGCACAAACGGCCGGGTGGCCCACCCTCTGCCACAAGATAGGGCAGCCCACCTTGCTGCACAGAACGTAGCCTCCGCTCGACCTCCGCCACATCGGGCGGCTCCAACTCCAGCGTGGCCGTGCTGTTCAAGACAAAAGGCGCATAGATCGCGGCAATCGCAGGAACATCCGCAGAGCCGGCGGCTCGAATGAAGTAAGGCATCTACTCACTCTACTGCGTCCGTTCCAGGCTCTCCGTCTCTCCGCAACTCTTTGATCTGAGAGCCGAGTCGCCTATGCTGGGAGGTATGCCAGCTCTTCCTGTCACAGAACCGAAGATTGATGAGGCTGTTTTCGGCATCTTTCCGCTACCTGGATTACTTCGCCGTTCAGGAGGCGAGCTTCGGGGTGAAAGCTTCGTGAATCACATCGAGCGTGCGCTGGGCTGATACGGGGACGCTGTACAAGTAGCCTTGACCCTGCTCGCAACCGTTGCTGACCAGAGAGGCTTGCTGTTCAGAGTCCTGAACTCCCTCGGCGGCGATGGTGAGGCCGAGACCATGTGCGAGGCCGACCAGCGCGCGGACGATCTCGGCGCTCTCCTGCTCGGCAACCATGGAGCGGATAAAGCTGCTATCGATCTTGATCTTGTCCAACTTGAAGTTGCGCAGGTGATAGAGGCTGGAGTAGCCGGTGCCGAAGTTATCGAGCGCTATCCTGACGCCAGCCTCGCGCAAGGCTCCGAGGATATGTTTGGCAGCTTCAAGATCGCGGACAAGAGCGCTTTCGGTGATCTCGATCTCCAGCCTCTCGGGAGCAAGGCCGGACTCCTCAAGAATCTGGAGTACGCGTACCGTCAATGTTTTGTCTTTGAGCTGGCTGGAGAGGACGTCGATGGAGAGTACGACCTCGCGTGGCCACTGCACGGCCGCAGCGCAGGCCTGACGCATGATCTGATCGGCCAGCTCGTGGATGAGTCCACTCTCCTCTGCGATGGGAATGAACCGGTCGGGAGCGACCTCCCCGAAGGAGGGGTGGATCCAGCGGGGAGACGCTTCGAAGCCTACGATCATCCTGGTTTTGAGATCGACGGAGGGCTGGAAGTAAGCCTGAATATCGCCGTTGACGACTGCGGCGCGGAGCTCCTGTTCCAGCCACTGGCGTTCCTGCACCCGCTTATCCATCTCTTCCTCGAAGAAGCGGACCGCGGATCTGCGCTCTTCCTTGGCGCGGTAGAGCGCGAGGTCTGCTTTTCTCAACGCCTGCTCGGGAGTGGACGCATCGTCGGGGATGAGGGAGATGCCGATGCCGGACCCGACCTGATGTTTCGCATTGCCCGTGGACATGGGGGCTGCAAGAGCTTCCATGATTCGAAACGCCACGTTCGTCGCGGCTTCGGAGCTGGCGAGGTGCAGCGCGAGAACAGCGAACTCGTCGCCGCCTAACCGGGCTATGAGGTCTCCATCTCGCATGGCGCCGAGGAGGCGTTGCGCCGTAAGGACGAGGACCTCATCCCCAATACTATGGCCATGAATATCATTGATCTGTTTGAAGCCGTTCAGGTCCAGAAGAAGCACTGCATGAACGGCACCTTCGCGCGGAGGAGCGGCAGCGGCGGCCTTGAGCGCGTCGTCGAACTGACGGCGATTCGCGAGGCCGGTGAGGGGATCCCGGAAGGCGAGTTCGCGTGCGTGCTGCTCTGCGGCGACGCGGCGGGCAGTCTCTCGCTTCTGCTCGAGATAGCGACGTATGGAGAACAGCAGGAGGCCGACAGCTAGAACCGCGCCGAGAAGCAGCGCCTCATCAAGCTCGATCGTCTGCTCGTGCGGCGTGGCGTTATGGGATGTGAGGAAGAGGTCAAACTCGAAGGTTAGATATAGTCCGACGACAAGACCAGCAATGATCAGCGATAGCTCCTTGAGGCTTGTGCGGTGACGAATCATGAAACTCCTTGCTCTTGCGAAATCCATAGAACTGCTCTCCAACGCGATCGTGTTATCGTGAGGTTCGACACCACGCAAAGACGGTCATTCTCCAACTTATTTCGCGAATAGCGGAGATGTGGATGTATTGCGGGTGATTCCTGTATGCCCTTTAAGGGTTATTCAATTCTCTCTCCCATTGTCTTAAGAGAATTACAACTTTGGGTGTAGCGCATAGGGTTGGATCGGACGGGGATTTTTCCAGAGTTGAAGGATTTTGTGGATTGCACGTGGAGGGATGATGGAGCTTCCTTTTACTGAGTTGGAGATCGATGAGTTTCTTGCGGCGTTCGAGGGTTGCACGCTGCCTAAGGAGCGGTGGACGCATGGGGCGCACCTGCTGACCGGGGCCTGCTACGTGTATGAGCTGGGAGAGGCGGCAGCGCTTGAGAAGATGCGGGTCTGCGTGCGGCGCTATAACGAGTCGGCAGGTGGAAAGAACACCGAGACCAGTGGGTATCACGAGACGATTACGGTGATGTGGATCAAGCTGCTGGATGGGCTGCGGCGGGAGTCGGGGCCGATGGCGCGGGCGGCGTTTGCGGCGCTGGCAGTGGAGCGGTTTGTGGGGCGGCGGGATATCTTTCGGGAGTACTACGACTTTGATCTGGTGGGATCGACTGAGGCTCGACTGGGGTGGGTGGAACCTACTCTGAAAGGGCTTGACTCCTGACTGGGCTGGGGCAAACTGGATAGCTTACGGGTGGCACTAGCGGCATCGGGTTTGAGACAGCTCGCGAGTTTGTGTACCTTGCTTCGATGAGGCGGCGTTCATGGTTGGTGGCGTTCATGGTTGGCGGCGAGATTTTGATTGATGGTGGATTGGCCCTTTGAGATGAGGTCTGTGGGTTAGGGCTGGAGGCGGGGGCGCTCTTTATAATCGTCGATATGGCGACTGCCCTTACGCCCGACCAAGAGATACAGGCGCTACGCGATGATCTTCGGCATCACGAGCATCTTTACTACGTCCTCGATTCGCCTGAGCTGACGGATGCGCAGTACGACGCGCAGATGAACAAGTTGAAAAAGCTGGAGGCGGCGCATCCGGAGCTGGTGACGCCGGACTCGCCGACGCAGAGGGTGGGGGGCAAGCCTCGCGAGGGGTTTGTGAAGACGGCGCACTCGCGACCGATGCTTTCGCTGGACAATGCCTACAACGAAGAAGAGCTGCGGGCGTGGGACCAGCGGGTTCGGGCGGGACTGCCGGCTTCGGAGAAGGTGCGGTATGTGTGCGAGCT
>JAOAPB010000015.1 GCA_025462645.1 Edaphobacter sp.
CAGTCATTGAGTCCTGTGCCGAGAGCCTTGTGAGTTCCTCATCGATTGCGAACTATAGATGAGACGAGATCTAAAATTATAAGATGAAGTCCTCCAAGGGGCTCCCAAAACGGAGGTATACTTGGAAACCGCGGAAAGTTCCAGCTCACGACTTCCCGTTGAGTAGATCCCCGGCCCCTAGCAAATAGAGACTGGCGCCTTGATAGGCGCTCGTATAAGCTGCGGCCTTCAACGGCGCACCGCTGGTGAAAAACAAGCGCGTGATCGGCTTTACCAACGGTGAAGAGAAAGCCGCATAGATCCTCTCCGCCTCCAGCTTCCGATCTCTGTTGGCGGACTCTCCTATGGACGCTCTTCGGGCGATTTAGCCGATAGTGTTTGTCCAGGCCGGAGACCTCAACGAGAAATATCAGGTATCTAAAGTATGGAAAGCAAAAAGACGGTCATCGTAACAGGCGCCTCGCAGGGCATTGGGGCGGCTATTGTCCAGACCTTTCTTGATCGGGGCTATAACGTAGTTGCAACTTCGCGTAGTGTTTCCGAGGCCGGCTTCTCGTCATCACCGAGTCTCGTGTTGCTCGACGGTGACATCAGTCAGGCAACGACGGCCGCGAAGGTCGCACAGGCCGCGGTAGAGAAGTTCGGCTCGATCGATCACATTGTCAATAATGCAGGCATCTTCTCGGTGAAACCTTTTACGGAGTACACTGCGGAAGAGTTTCGCCGCTTCGTGTCGGTCAACCTGGAAGGGTTCGTCTTCGTCACACAGCTTGCAGTCAGGCAGATGCTGTCGCAGGGCAACGGCGGTAGCGTGACAAGCATCACAGCGGCTTTGGCCGATAACCCTATCGCAGGCATTCCGGCGTCGATCCCGATGATGACCAAGGGCGGACTGAATGCAGTTATCCTTAGCCTTGCGAGCGAATACGCGAAAGATCATATTCGCTTTAATGCGGTCGCCCCGGGCGTCGTCGAGACGCCTCTCCATAAGGGCACACCGGCAGAGATCCTGAAGACCCGTACCCCTATGGGTACGATCTCAAGCTCGAAGGACATCGCTGATGCCGTCATTTATCTGGCGGAGGCCAATCATATAACTGGGGAGGTGCTGCATGTGGACGATGGTGCGCACGTGGGCCGATGGTAGCCGGTAAGGGTTCGCAGCCGGACGGTGCAGAGCGCCGGCTGCAGGAGCTTGGCATTAAGCTCCCAACGCCCTCGACGCCGTTTGGCACTTACGCCGAGACGGTGCAGACGGGCAACCTGCTTTTCTTTAGCGGAATGCTCCCGGTTGTTGACCATAAGCCGAAGTATATTGGCAGGCTTGGGAAAGAGCTCGATGTCGAGGCCGGCCGCGATGCAGCCTACATCGCGGCCTTGAACGTCCTTGCTTCGGCGAAAGAGCATTTGGGCTCACTCGATAGAGTGACTCGCGTCGTTCGGCTCGGAGTCTTTATAGCAACATCAGGGGACTTCTTTAACCAGCCCAGGGTTGCGGACGCTGTCTCTGACCTGTTTCGAGATGTCTTTGGCATCGAGAAAACATCGGTTCGGCTGGTCATCGGCGTTGCCAGCCTCCCTTTGGGAATGCCCATAGAACTTGATGTCATCTTCGAAGTCGCAGATTAGACCGGAGGATAGATGGAGACAGCGAAATCGATTCTACTGAAGCTCGCTATCCTGGTATTTTGCTCTTGCCACGACTTCGAGCATGGAAGCTCAGAAAAAGGACAGAGTGATGAATGAACAGGTGTTTTATCGCACGGTTGAAGTCGATGGACTCTCCATCTTCTACAGAGAAGCAGGACCGAAAGATGCTCCCACCATTCTTTTCTTACACGGTCTTCCATCGTCTTCGCGGATGTTTCAGCCGCTGCTGACGCGTCTTGCAGACAACTACCATCTGGTCGCGCCAGACTATCCGGGCTACGGACATAGCGACTGGCCCGACCCGAAGCAGTTCGATTACACCTTCGACCACATCTCCTCCGTGATGAACGACTTCACACAGGTACTTGGCCTGTCGCACCACACGCTTTACATGCAAGATTACGGCGGCCCGGTTGGCTTTCGCATGGCATTGGCACATCCTGAGCGAGTGCAGGCCCTCATCGTCCAGGATGCAGTCGCGCACAACGAAGGCCTTGGGGCTAATTGGGCCACTCGGCGTGCGTTCTGGACGGATAGGCCTGCCAACGAAGAAGCGTTGCGCAAGAACCTGCTATCTCTTGCAGTCACGAAGACCCGCCATGTCGGGGACGATCCGAAGAATGAACTCTATGACCCAGATCTTTGGACCGATGAGTACGCATTCCTCAACACGGCAGGACAGGCGCAGATTCAAAGTGATCTCTTCTACGATTACCGCACCAACGTCGATGCTTACCCAAAATGGCAGGCGTGGCTACAGAAGACGCAGCCAAAGCTGCTGGTCCTCTGGGGAAAGCATGATCTCTCGTTCGATCCCGGCGAGCCGGAGCGGTACCGCAAAGACGTGCCGAATGCAGCGGTTCACGTACTTGATGCTGGCCACTTTGCACTTGATACCAAAGCTTATGAGATTGCCGCGCTGGTACGTGAGTTCATGAAGACACAAAAGTAAACGCCGTATTCTTCACCTCTGGTTCCCGCTACTCATTTAACGCCACAAGAGTTTTAGAGATTCGCTGGTGACGAAATCCGGGCTTCGCTTCTGCTTTTGTTGATAACGGATTGCAGCAACCCGCTCCCGTATGGCGCATATCTCGTCTGAGGATCATAGGTCTAAATCAACTTCTGATTCTGGTGTGGAACAGCAGATCAATGCATTGCCCGTGGCGGGCTCGTCCAGCGGCTCGGGAGAATAATGCAGTTTGCCGCTCAGGAGTCCGCACTCGCACATGTGGCAGACTCCGCTCCGACACGACCATCTCACGGGGACATCGCAAGCCTCGGCCAGTTCCAGCAAGCTCTTGAACTTGTTATCCCATGGCACAGCCAAGCCGCTGCGAGTAAACGATATGACCGGTCCGTTTCCGGAAGATCGAAGCGGGAGATGCGGGATCCTTACCTCGGCTTTCACCACACCGGGTTCGACAGAACTCGCTGGGCCAAATATTTCCTGACGTATCCCATCTGGCGGAACACCCAAAGAGATCAGGAAGCGATTCATGTCGCCGAGAAATCCTGTGGGCCCGCATATGTAAAAGTCAGCCTTTACAGGGATGCCAAGTCCTTGTAAGCCCGCAAGATCCAAGTGCCCCTGAATATCGAAGTCTTTCCCATGTCGATCCGTTGGATCTGGTTTGCTATATGCGATGATCGAGCGGCTTTCGGGAATAGTGCTCAATAGTTGCCGGGATTCCTGAATGAAAACGTGCTCCTTCGCATTTGCGTGCAGCATGGATCCACCACACTTTCCGAGGAGACCCGGCGCTCTCAGCCGCAAGAGCATGCAACATACACAGAACAGGAGTAACGCCGATCCCGGCGCTCAACAGCACGACCGGGCGAAGGCCTGATCGCAAGACGAAGTCGCCGCGTGGTGCACTGGTCTCGAACATATCGCCTGCCTGCGTCGCGTCTACAATATACCGGCTGCCAGGACCGGTTTCTCTCTTTACGCTGATGCGATACGCGCCACTATTTGAAGCGCCCGAAATCGAATAGCTGCGGACAATAGGTCGTGAGTTTTTCTCAGGGTAAAGCCGCAATACGAGATATTGACCCGGCAGCGCAGCTGGGAGTGGTGAACCATCCACGGACTCAAGCACGATTGAAGTTACTTCACTTGTCTCCCGATGAACAAAAGCCTTCGGTGTACAGAAGAATCTGACTGACGAGCAGGTAAACGAAGCGGTCGAGCACAACGCCGGGCTTACTCCGGCGGAGCGGCAAAAAATCATAGACAATATGACCACAATCATACTGGCCAGCAACCGACGCGTCGACGTTACTCTGAGCACTACTGGTCAACATTCCATCCGGCAATACCCGTTCAACGCTGCGGATTCCTTGACCCTGCTAAGACGGCAAGGAAGCCCTCAGAAGCACCAAAAAGAAAGGTAAAGCAGACCGCTAGGCGCAACACTCGAACGAGCTGAATCTACGCGTCACGTGGGTGCAGCTCGTTCGGCGTAGGACTGCAACTATCACTAGATGATTCTCTCCGCGATCTCGGTAGAGCGGTCACGCATGGAGGACCGCATAACCGATGAGAAAGGATAGGAATCGAGTTTGCTGACTGGGACTGGGAATCGAGTATCAAGCTCAAATCGTTCGGTGATCCTGGTGCCGAGAAGGGCGATGGCGACTGCGGCCGCGACCATCTCGCGCTGACGGACGGTTAGGAGGTTGAGGGAGCGTTGCCAGCGCGTTCGCCTTATCGCGGACATCTCAGAATCTGTGGCTGGGGCGTGTTGTCCAACCAGTGGGTATCCGCCATCAAGGTTCCCGTCCATGAGGAACCAAATCAGGTCATCGACGACCGAGAGAAACAAGGCGGCATCGACCGGGCCGAGCCACTGGCCGGCCGCAACTGGAAGGGTGCCTTAAGAGCCTGCGCGATGGAGACACCCTCGTCGTCTGGAGGCTCGACCGGCTTGGGCGCAATCTTGCCGACCTCGTCGGCCTCATCGCAGAACTCGAACACCGCAAGATCAACTTCGAATCACTGACCGAAAAGATCGAAACGAGCTCCCCTGCCGGCCGCCTCGTTTTTCATGTCTTCGCCGCGCTCGCCGAGTTCGAGCGAAACCTCATCCGAGAAAGAACCGTCGCGGGTCTCAAAGCAGCTCGCGCCCGCGGTCGGACCGGCGGCCGACCGTCGAAGCTCTCAGCCAAAGAGATCAAGACCATCCGCGCTCTACTCAAATCGGCCGACATTCCGGTGTCGGAGATCGCAGCACGCTTTCCACATCGCACGATCGACCCTCTACCGGGCTCTCAAGCCTGCTGCTCGAATGACAAATACTGGCTGCACGGTTATGCCGCCAGGCAGCGAAAAGCGGAAATCGAAGTTGCTCAAAGAAACGATATCGAGGGAACTTATACTGCCGACATGCAGGAATGCGTTCCTAAGTTGATCAGGCTTGTGATTGCAGTAACACTGATGATGGCTCCGATCATCGGCGGAGCAGCAGCGCCGGTCTACGGCTACAAGGTCGTGGCGGTTTATCCGCATTCCACTACCAGCTACACCGAGGGCTTCTTCTATCTGAACGGCCTATTCTACGAAGGCACCGGCCTTAAGGGACATTCTCAGGTCCTTGTGTATGAGCCGAAGACCGGCACAGTAAAGCAGTCTGTCGACATACCGGCACAGTTCTTCGGCGAAGGCATCGTCGACTGGGGTCCGAATCTTTATGAGTGGACCTGGCAGACGAACGTCGGCTTCGTCCGCGACCGCGCCACGTTGAAGGTATTGCGCCAGTTCACCTATAGCGGCGAAGGCTGGGGCATGACGCGCACTGACCGCGAGTTCATCACAAGCGATGGCTCAAGCACCCTCGTCTTCCGTGATCCCGTCAGCTTCAAAGAAACTCGCCGTATCGTCGTCAAAGATGCTGGCACGGAAATCAAGCAGCTAAACGAGCTTGAGTTTGTGAAGGGCGAGATATACGCGAACGTTTGGCACAGCAACCGTATTGCGCGCATTTCTCCAAAAGACGGACACATCCTCGGCTGGATCGACCTCACCGGCATGCTTTCACCGATGTTCACGCTGGACAGCGAGGCAGTCTTGAACGGGATCGCCTACGACGCGCAGAATGATCGTCTCTTCGTCACCGGAAAGCAATGGCCGTCGATATTCGAAGTTAAACTCATTCCAAAGAAGTTATCTAGGCATTATTGACCTTGGAGTGGCCAGCAGTTTCCACGTTCCATGGAAACGGACCTTATGAGAAACTTTGCATCCCCAGAGCACGCCTTCGGCGCGGATGATGTGTTTGAGACAGCCCCCCGGCTCTAACCTCAGTGGCGGGTTAGTGTTGTAGTGGAGGCGGCACAACTTTGCAGAGGGTGGCTCCATATCGGTGGAACAGGTGGCGGAGTTGACTGTATCCAACGGACGAACGCTCTTGGCGCCTCCCGGTGTCCTTAGCGTAGGTAAATTTCCCTTTCTTGAGCGGTCTCCTAAATGAGTGAAGGCTCCCTGCCTGATTAGAGACTGGGAGCCCCGTGTGGGTTTAGTGCCTACCCTCATTCTCCAGTCTGAGGATTTCTAGCTTGATCGCCCCCTAGGGACCCTTTGGGGGCCTTCTTTTCGCTGGGGGTTTCGTTCCCGTTCTGTGGACCTCCCAGCCAATCAGAACCGCTGGGGGCTTCGCTAAAGCGGTGCTTGGTATAGCCGGATTCGTTGGGAGTTTCGTTTCCGTTCTGCGGCCCTCCCAGCCAATCAGAACCCTCCTTTGGGTTCTTAGCATTTTTGGCGTTGTACTCCGGTGGGTCTTGAATTGTGTTCTGCGCGGTAGGGGTCTTAGCATTTTCGGTCATGACGGATCTCCACTGTTGCGTCAGCATTGGATTTAGCAACGATGCAGGCGGGAGAAAGGCGAATCGACCTCAACGGTATCCGAGTGCAGGCTTCTCGGAATTGGGCCTAGTGTACCGCACTAAATTCTACATTTTTGGAATGCTACGGCATCCACAGTAGTTTCGCTTATCATTCGCCTATGACCTGGGGACTCGGAGGCAAGAAACCGCCTACATCAGTACGCACCTATCAGGTGCTGATGGCGTTCCACTACGAGAACGGTTGGAGGTGCAGCTTCTTCATGGATGATCGACGCAGGACTGCCCTGCCCCGTCGTGCCTTGTTCAACTCGAATGAGGCGCTGTTCGAGTTCATCCGGAGGGGAAGATATCGACGGCAGCGAGACGAGGTTCTATGTTGAATCTGCCATCAAGAGGCAGCATGGAGACGTGACACTGAGGCTTAGCGAAGGGCAGTATCAGGCACTGCACGCTGCTCCGAAATCTGTCTGCAAGTAATAACGTTGCTGATAACGCAGCTTATGTATAGTTCGCGTGTAGCCGCTCTTTAGAAATGGTTCTGGCTGACATTTGGTAAGGTCTGCCCAAACGGCAGGTCGAGCGTATGCGCCTTCCCCTTCGACTCCCTATCCGGCAGGCTACCCCGGCCGGCAACGC
>JAOAPB010000032.1 GCA_025462645.1 Edaphobacter sp.
AGCTCGACTGCGGCACGCTCGACGGCATCGAGTCGAGGGCCATCGTCGAATCGGGCGAAATCATCGAGCCGCTGCGCGACCGCATTATCGGCCGCACGACGCTCGAGCGCATCACCGACCCGTTCACCGGCGAGACGATCGTCGAGGTGAACGAGATCATGAACGAGGAGACCTCCTCCGCGATTCAGGAAGCGGGTATCGACAAGGTGAAGATCCGGTCGGTGCTCACGTGCACGTCGCGCCGCGGCGTATGCGCGAAGTGCTACGGCCGCGACCTCGCCACCGGCAAGACGGTCGAGCTCGGGCAGGCGGTCGGCGTCATCGCGGCGCAGTCCATCGGCGAGCCCGGCACCCAGCTCACCATGCGTACCTTCCACATCGGCGGTACCGCATCGCGCGTCTCCGACGCCTCGCACATCGAGGCCAAGAACACCGGCGTCGTTCGCTTCATCAACCTCGTCACCGTCCGCTCCAAGACCGGCGACCTGGTAGCGATGAACCGCAACGGCTCTATCGCGATCATCGATGAGAAGGGTCGCGAAAAAGAGCGTTACGCTGTCGTCTACGGCGCCAAGCTCAAGGTCGAAGAGGGCGCAACCGTCAACCTCGGCGACAAGCTCGGCGAGTGGGATCCCTACACCTTCTCGCTCCTCACCGAGATCGCTGGAACCGTCCAGTTCAAGGACCTCCAGGAAGGCGTCACCCTCAACGAAGAGATCGACGAAGTCACAGGGCTCTCCCGCCTCGTGGTCGCCGACTCCTCCGACGAGAAGCGTCAGCCGACGATCATCATCAAGTCCGCCCAGGGTAACAAGCGTTACCTCATGCCCAGCCGCGCTCACCTCATGGTGGCCGACGGCGACGAGCTCTACCCCGGCGACATCCTTGCCAAGATCCCACGCGAAACAACGCGTACCAAGGACATCACCGGCGGTCTCCCGCGCGTCGTCGAGCTCTTCGAGGCCCGCAAGCCCCGCGACCCGGCAATCATCAGCAAGATCGATGGTGTCGTTCGCTTCGGCGAGGTCTCCAAGGGACAGCGCAAGGTCTACGTCACGGCAGACAACGGACAGGAAGAGGAGTACAGCGTTCCCCGCGGTGTCTACGTCAACGTGCAGGAAGGCGAACGCCTCCGTGCCGGAGACCCGCTCATCGACGGTCCACGCAACCCGCACGACATTCTGGAAGTTCTCGGCGAGCGCGCACTACAGCAGTACCTCGTCAATGAGATCCAGGAAGTCTACCGGCTCCAGGGCGTCACCATCTCCGACAAGCACATCGAAACCATCGTTCGTCAGATGCTTCGCTGGGTGAAGATCGAAGATGTGGGCGACACCACCTTCCTCGTCGACCAGCAGACGGACCGCTTCCGCTTCAACGCGGAGAACCAGCGCGTCCTGATGACCGGCGGACGTCCAGCCATCGGACGCTCGTTGCTCCTCGGCATCACCAAGGCGTCGCTCTCGACCGACAGCTTCATCTCGGCCGCCAGCTTCCAGGAGACCACCCGCGTACTGACGGAAGCCAGCATCAACGGCTCCATCGACACGCTGCGCGGCCTCAAGGAAAACGTCATCGTAGGCCGCCTCATCCCCGCCGGAACCGGCATGGAGTACTACCGCAACGTCCAGCTCTCCCCAGAGCTGGAGGAAGCGGCAGCCCAGGTCCAGCAGGAAGTGGCATCCGCCATCGAAGCCGAAGAGCGCGAACTGGAGCAGATGCGCATGGAAGGCGAACAGGAAGAACTAGCCGCCGAATAGTCTTTCGCGGACGGCGAAAAGCGCTTTGCTCGAAACCGAAAGGGCGGACTCGAAAGAGTTCGCCCTTTTTGGTTTTGAAGGATATATTTCCCTAGGCGCCACTATTATGGACGAGGTCGAATTCAATTTCAAAGCGAGTTAGCATACCGAAAACCTTAGCTGCAAAGGTACTCTTTGAGGCCGACCGTACTTGCTGTGTTTGCCGCATGAAGGGAAAGCCGATACAAATTCATCACATCGATGATGACCATTCGAATTCTACTTATGAAAATTTAGCTGTGCTTTGCTTCGACTGTCATACGGATACTCAAATCCGTGGAGGCTTCCATCGTAAGTTGGATTCGGATCAGGTAATTCTTTATCGAAGTGATTGGCAGGCCACTGTATCGCGCAAGAGAGCACAGCAGCGCGCCACGGAGATTACAGAAGATAATAAATCTGATTTAGGCAGCTTGATCAAGCGCATCGAAGAGTTGAAAGCTCAGCGAAATTATGAAGAACTGATTTTCATATTTAACAATCTCAATGAACGCGAGCTCCGCGATAAATATATTGAATTGCGTCTTCAAAAGAAGCGCCCGTTTGAAGAAGAACTGTATTTCAGGTCAATGCAAGGACGCTTGGATCTGCTTTCTAATGAGGAACTAAAAAAGCACTTTGCTGATTATGAAGCCTCGGAAGATTGGCAAGACCTTGCGCGCGATTATTTTCTAATAGGCGATAAAATTAATGGAACTAAATACATGTGCAAGCATGTGGTTAGAGCTATATCGCAAGGTAATTTTTTCAATGCTGCATTTTGCGTGCGAGCCTTAGCACTCAACCATCCCGTAGACTCTCTTTTCGAGAAGGCTTTGATTGAAAACCGAGAAAAGAAAGATCTCTTTTGGGAGCTACGCTCGCTGGAGGAACTGGGTTGGACAGATGAACTTATGTCCGTGATCAAAGAAAATCTCGAAACTATAGACAAGGAAAAAGAGTCACTGCCGTTCGATATGTTCCAGGAATATATCGACAAAGTTCGATCCGAAGCGCAGACAGCTGGACGGGTAGTCCAGATCTAACATGGCCTAGAATCTGGGTGATCTTCGGGCGGGTGGCCACCCTTAACTTTCACTTCACTCAACCACAACTGATCGGGTACCCATCCTTCGCGCACTTTTGCGAAGGGTGGGATGTAAGCAGGTTGGTGTGCGAGTTTTTGTCTCGCGTTTCAATTACCTTAGCCGCTGGGTGCTCCACATCCGGATTCTCGGACGTGAATCCTAGAGCCTCAGACGATGCGTCCCCAATCGCCACCACCATCACCGCAAAACGGATTCGATGACATATAGTCTGGAATAATGGCGACGAAGACCAAGGGCCGCATCGCCCCGCAGATAGAGTTTGACCTCCTCACCGAGAGCTTCGCCGAACAGCTTCCATCAGGGCTGATAAGTGATGCGACTGCTACGGACACCACATTGCCTCCGCTCCTCAGCCCACGCGGACAGCCTGTCCGCATCGACCGATGCGTATGGACCTCTGTCACGCTCGCCGATCCAAAAGCAAACGGCCTGCACATGCACGATGCCCGCATCGAAAACTCTGACCTGGCCAACATCGTCTTAACGGGCAGTTCCTTGGACCGCATCGAGATCACCTCAACTCGACTCACCGGCGCAACCTGCACTGAGGCTCAACTCAAGAGCGTCTTGTTCAAAGAGTGCAAGCTGGACTTCGCTCTACTGCGAATGGCGCGGCTGCAACAGTGCGTCTTCGAGAACTGCAATCTGACCGATGCGGACTTCTACGGTGCCGATCTGGCAGGAACCATCTTCCGCGATTGCGACCTGAGCCGGGCCGACCTCTCACAAGCGAAGCTCGCCGGTGCCGACATCCGCGGCTGCCGGCTGGATGGACTTCGTGGGACACCCATCACGATGGGCGGTCTTATCATCAGCCCGGATCAGGCTGCGCTGCTGATCACGCTCTTTGGAGTTCGCGTGGAATAGTGATTTAAGGCGAGCACCCCAGTCTCACCATATCTCTAATCTGGATGCCCATCTTAGGCAAGTTTTTGTGTCTAGGGCGGGCATTCGCGCTCGACGCGAACTGTCATCGATCTTCAATTACCTCATGTATAGTCAATACCGACTCGATCCATCGCCTGGCCAACCTTAGCGTAGACAATGGACAGAGCCACCATGCGTGCCTATATCGTTGAACGGGGATCGCGCCCGGGGCTCTCGGCAAAGTCGTCGTCGAGCTCTAAAGTAAATCGCCGGTAATCATCGCAGAAGACTAAGTCCGCCGCCGATAGCGAGATCTAAGCCGAAGCCCTACGCCGAGTTCCAGCAGCCTTCGTCGCCGAAGCGCTCCGCGACTTGCTGCTACGCCTCTTGGCTGCACTCTTCGTCTGCTTCGACAGCGCTGCATGCGAGACCGAGCTCTTCGGCTCCCGTTTCATCGCCTCCAGCCGAGCCTTCCCTCGCTTCGTCGAGCCCTCCTCGCTGGTCACCGGATCTTCCTTGCCCCGCCTGGTATCCTGAGCCGCCTTTCGTCTCGTCTCCGCGCTGGTTGAGCCCTCCTTCGGAGCCTTCAGCGGAATACCTGCTCTCCGAGCCTTGCTCAGTCCAATCGCAATCGCCTGCTTTGCCGATCGCGCTCCGTGCTTGCCCTCGCGAACGTGATCGATCTCCTCACGCACGAACTCCCCTGCAGCCGTCGAAGGCGACTTGCCTTCCTGAAGATCCCTCTTCGCGGCCTCTACTGTCTCTTTCTCTGGCATGATCGTCCCTCCTTTTGCCTACGTAGGATGCGCGGCGGCGATAACCCGTTCTCATCGATCACTCAGAAAAGCCGTCGCCAATTACATAACATTGATGCGTCGCCGAGCCACAGCCAAATCAAATCGAGCATCAAACAGCCATCATGCAGCCGATTAAATCCACCCAGCGCAAGTACAAAACCGGCTCAAGCTCCCTTATGTTCTTCATCATCCTTGCCGTGATCGTCGTCGCCCTCGTTGCCTTTCTCGTCTTACGCCCCAACCCAAGCGGCGAAGCCCCTAACCCCACCGCCTCTCCGGCCTCGCAACAGTGACTCCAGGCGGAAGCAACAATTCCAATGAATTCGCCAACATGGCGGTAAGATCATCCCCATGCTGGACATCACCCAAGACATCCTTGTTGTCCTCCTTATCGTAGGCGGCGCTCTCCTCTTCCGCGTGATCCTCGAGCGCCTCTGGCCCCGAGACAAACGCCGCGAGCACAACGACATCATCGGCTGGCAGCTCGGCATCCTCGGCACCACCTATGCCGTCATCCTTGGCTTCATGCTCTACACCGTCTGGACGGACTACGGTTTGGCCGAGCTCAACGCCGACGCCGAAGCCAACGCCGTCGTCAACATCTACCGCCTCGCCGAAGGCCTTCCCACCCAACAGCAGGCAGAGATCAGACAGCTCACCCGCTCCTACGCCGACATCGTCGTCAACAACGACTGGCCTGCCATGGCCCACAACGATACCGATTCCCTCGAGAGCGGCAAGGTCAATCAGCAGCTCTGGCACACCCTCATGTCGGTCAGGGCCGCCTCACCCGAGCAGCTCACCGCCGAGGACCACGCCCTCTATGAGTTAAGCGCCATGGCCGAACACCGCCGCATCCGCCAGCTCCAAAGCACCTCTCGCCTCCCCAGGATCCTCTGGTGCGTCCTCACCTTCGGAGGAATTGTCACCGTCATCTCCAGTTGCCTGTTCGGAGCCGCCAGCGCTCCCCTCCACACCATCCAGGTCTTCTGCTTCTCCCTGCTCGTCTCGCTCGTCCTCGTCGCCATCGCAAGTATAGATCGCCCCTTCCAGGGCACCGTCCACGTCCGCGACGCCGCCTTCCGCCGAGCTCAGCAAAACATGAGCGAACAATAGGCCGGACCCACCCGCAACCCTGTAAAGCAGCAGCGTGGTCTGCCGAAGACACTCTTCTGTGACAACGGAAAGTAAGTTCACCAGTCAGGCGATGGATCTATGGGTCTACCGGAATGAGGTGAAGATCGACTTCTCGCGACCAGGCAAGCAGACTGACAATGCCTTTGTGGAATCGTTGGTGTTTCGTTACGTAAGCTCAAGAGCCTTGCGGCTCGATACTAAGGACCAATACAATGGGCGCCGATGAGTTTAGCTGTTCAACCTATCCCCTTAACAACCAAACGCGGCCAGTAGATCAATCGCAAACATGCTGGCGAGCAGGAGAACTATGTCTGTTGAACGACGTACTCGAGTCAGATATTTTCTCGCCTTCTGGCTCTTTGTCCTCAGTGGCGTTGCATTTCTCGATCGTACAAACATCTCTATTGCAAGCCTACAGATAAGCGCGGAATATGGTTTAGGTAATCAAAGATTAGGATGGGTTTTTAGTGCTTTCCTCATTGGATACGCGGTCTTTCAATTACCGGCCGGTTGGCTCGCGACACGCTTCGGACCGAGGAAGGTCCTCACGGGAGGAGTTCTATGGTGGGCTATTGCGACCATTCTCACAGCGGTCTTGCCCTCCAGCCTCTCCCACGCCGTCGTTTTACTGATTTTGATCCGCTTTGCCCTTGGAGCAGGCGAATCGGTTATCTATCCTGCTGCGAACCAGTTTGTCGCCCGATGGATTCCAGTCGAGGAACGCGGTTTCGTCAATGGACTCATTTTTGCAGGCGTTGGAGCAGGCAGCGGACTCACTCCCCCTTTGCTCATTTGGATCATCACTCACCATGGATGGCGTGCAGTGTTCTGGTTCAGTTCGATTCTTGGTCTCGTAGTTGGATTAGTCTGGTGGTACATATCGCGCGATACCCCGGATGAGCACCCATCGATCTCACAGCTGGAACTGCGGGAGATCCATGAAGGAATTTCTTCCGAATCTGCGACGGCGAAGGCATCAAGTGACAAGCCAGATTCTCAAGGAATCTCTTGGAAGGCAATCTTCCAACGACGTGACCTGCCAGCTCTCATGATGGGGTATTTCAGTTTCGGTTATATAGCGTGGATATTCTTTAGCTGGTTCTTTCTTTATATGTCCGAGGTTCGTGGCTTAGACCTCAGAGCAAGCGCCATCTTTACCATGCTTCCATTTCTTTCGATGACGGTCTTTAGCTTGGTCGGTGGAATTCTGAGTGACCGTCTTACGCGCTGGTACGGCCTGCGCGTCGGACGCTGTACTCTAGCGTCGATTGCGCTAGCGGCGACTGCGGCCTGCCTTGTGCTGGGCTCGCACACACGCGAGCCGCGGCTTGCTGCAGTCATTCTTGCAGTTGGCGCAGGAACGTTGTATATCTCGCAGAGCTCTTTCTGGTCGGTCTCAGCCGACATCGCAGGCAGAAATTCGGGCGTTTTCTCTAGCATTGTGAATATGGGCGGACAGATCGGAGCCGCTCTTACAGCGTCTCTGACACCGTGGATAGCTGAGAGATTTGGCTGGGCAAGATCATTTGATCTTGCCGCGGTGCTCGCCATCATCAGCGCTCTTTGTTGGTTGACGGTTCATCCGGAACGTCCGTTGACTGAAAAGGCAGACAGAGTTAAGGATGAAGTTTATCAAGGTTGATGTCGGGTCTTCCTTCAGGAAGTACTATCTATGTTTTACGACCCTAATATCATCCGAGTGATTCAAGTGGTAGCGGTGACACCTTCTTGTGGATAGGAAGATACGTGCTGGTATCCTGTCCACCATGAAGGTCCTCATCATCGACATAGGCGGTACCAACGTCAAGGTCGCCTCCACCGATCAGCGTGTCCCCATCAAGATCTCCTCCGGCCCGACCATGACGGCGAAGCAGATGGCACAACAAGTCCTCGCCGCTACCAGGAACTGGAAGTACGACAGCATCTCCATCGGTTACCCCGGCCCAGTCACCCACGACCGTCCGCTCGCCGAGCCGCACAACCTCGCCGCCGGATGGATCGACTTCCCCTACCAGAAGACCTTCGGCAAGCCCCTCCGCTTCATCAACGACGCTGCCATGCAGGCGCTCGGCGGCTACATGGGCGGCCGCATGCTGTTCCTCGGCACCGGCACCGGCCTCGGCTCCGCGATGGTCTTCGACGGTGTAGTCGTCCCCCTCGAACTCGCGCACCTGCCCTACAAGAAAGGCCGCACCTACGAGGAGTACATCGGCCTCGCCGGTCTGGAGCTGCGCGGCAAAAAGCGCTGGCGCAAATCCGTCCTCGACATCATCGCCCGCCTCCAGGCCGCCCTCGTCTGCGAGTACGTCCTGCTCGGAGGTGGCAACGCCAAGCTTATGAAGGACCTTCCTCCTCACGTCATCCTCGGAGCCAACAGCAACGCCATCGAAGGCGGCCTCCGCATGTGGCAAGACCCCAGCGAACTGAAGTTACTTGCCCACCCAGTCAAAAAGTAGGCAGAGAGACATCTCCTGCAAAAGCGAAGGCGAACTCGAAAGAGTTCGCCTTTTTGCTGCAAGAGTTAGTCGTCGTCGAGAGCCGTGGTCTACAGGGCAGGGCTGCGCATCAGAATCTCGAGCTTCATCGGCATGGTCGCCGGCGCATGGTCCAGGGTGCCGGGCCTGAAGCGATAGTGGCTAACCGCTCCCAGAACATTCTTATCCATATCCGAACCCGCGGACTCGACGATCTTCAGATTGGATGGCTTACCACTCTTGTCGACCAGCATGTCGACAACAACCTTTCTGGTCTGGCCCGTTATGACCCAGATCCGGTCATTGTCAGAGACAATATCCACGGTTTCGATCAGCTTTGGAGGGGTGACGCCACTCGAGACGCGTCGAGAGGTCGCACTGGGGACGGTGGTGGGAGTCGTACCCGAGGCAGCGCTGAGCTCCTTCGGCTTAACAAGCTTGGATTGCAGGACGGGAGTCGGGCTCGATGCTGGGGATTGTGCAGGCGTCGTCGCCTGGGCGTGAAGTAGCATAGGGGAGAGGGCGAGGGTAGCCAAAATTACTTTACGCATAGTGTTTATCTCCGAGGCAGGAGTGCCCATCACCACAATAAATTTAATAGCATACGATTGTCAATAAAAATCTTTGTCCAGGAAAATTCCCCTATTTTCGAAGACCCGCGCATGAGTTTCCGCATACAAATGAATCCTCAGTCATTCGCTAACAACAAAATGTCTTTCTCTGGTCTAATCGGTTATGCTCAGGCAAACGCAGGAGGTGAGAGATCGCCACGCAAAGTAGCTTCGACCTCACTCCCCAGCTCCCATTGAACGGACAGGTCTTCGCCGTCGCGCCTGCCGAGCCCACGCCGCTGCCCGAGATCATCGCGGCTCTCCGCAACATCGTCGTGCTCGAAGGACTCATCGAAGAGGAATATTCCTGGATCGCCACCCACGGTACAGAGCGGGTGGGCTCCGATGGAGCCATGATCTTCCGCGAAGGCGATCCCGCCTTCCACCTCAACATCATCCTCCGCGGAGAGGTTCAGGCACACCGCCGCAAGTCCGGTCCCGTCTCCCTCTTTATCGGCAGCACCTCCCCAGTCACTGGAAAGCTCCCCTACTCGCGCATGAAGACCTGGGGAGCCGATGGATGCAGCGTGGGGCCCGTCTGGGTGCTCGACATCCACCAGGACCTCTTTCCAGCGATGCTCCTCGCCATCCCCTCCATGGGCCAGCGCTGTGTCGCCCTCCTCCTCGATCGTGTCCGCGACTTCACCCGCATGGACGAGCAGGCCGAAAAGCTCCTCGCCCTCGGCAAACTAGCCGCCAACCTCTCCCACGAACTCAACAATCCCGCCTCTGCGGCCCAACGCTCCGCCGTCAGCCTGTCGATCGAACTCCGCGACTCCGATGAGGCCAAGTACCGTCTCGGCAGGCTATTCCGGTCCGATGAGGAGATGGGGCAATACCATGCGTGGGTCAAGGCCGCCCGCGCTCACCTGGCCGCCTCCGAAGGCATCTCACCCATCCCCCAGAGCCCTCTCGAGGCAAGCGACCACGAGGCCCAGCTCCTGCGCTGGCTCGAATTGCACAACATTCCCGCCCCCTGGACCATCGCACCTGCGCTCGCTGAGAGTTGGTTGCCGCTCAACCTGCTGGACCAACTCGCAGACACGGTCAGCCTTGAGGTCCTTCCCGCGGCCATCGCCACCTTCGCCAGCTCTCTCCGCACCGAACGCATGGCCGCTACTGTCGTCGACTCCAGCGAGCGCATCTTCGACCTCATCAGCGCCATCAGGGGCTACTCCTACATGGACCAGGCGCCCATCCAGGACATCGACCTGCCCGACTCCATCGAGAACACCCTCGCCATGTTCCGCTCCCGAACCGAGCACGTCGAGATCAAGTTGGAGTTCGACCCCGCTCTTCCCCCCGTCAGCGCCTACGGCAGCGAACTCAATCAGGTCTGGGCCGCCCTCATCGAGAACGCCCTCGACGCCATGCACGATCACGGCATCCTCAGAATAGTCACCAGGCTCACCGGCCAGATCGCCGTCGTCGAAGTCCGCGATAACGGTCAAGGCATCGACCCCGAGATCCAATCCCGCATCTTCGAGCCCTTCTTCACCACCAAGGCCATTGGTACCGGCCTTGGCCTCGGCCTCGACACGGTACAGCGCATCGTCAGCAAACACTCCGGCTCCGTCGCCGTCGAATCGAAGCCCCACTCGACCTGCTTCCAGGTGAGCCTCCCCCTCAACCGGCTGCGACCCTACTAGACAAGGCCATCCCGCCTCGAAGATAAGTTGAGAAAAAGTGGCAGACTTTCAGCTCGTCAAAACTGCCCTTCCGCAGACCACGGTTGCCATGCGTTTCACCACAACCTGACCACAATTAACCAGCAGGAACCACCCAAAAATCTCAAAAACCCCAATTAAAACCACGTTTCTTACTCCACAATTTTTTCCGCCAAAAATAGCCGCTAGAATCAGTTAATGGCAAATAAATACGGCGAAGCCGCCCTGATCGCAGCCCGAGCCGAGACCTACGGCAAGGCCATCACCCCCGCGGACCGCTGGGACGAGGCCACCAGGAAGCTCTACCCCACCAACCCCTCCTTGCAGCGAAAAGGCGGTCCCCGCGCGGCTTTCCTGAGCCTCTGCGAAGCCGGCCTCATCAAGGGAATCCCCGCCGGCCAGTACACTTCACCCCACAAGAACAAGGCCTACGCCACCCGCGCCGTCAGCCTACTCAACGCCGGAACCCATCGCACCGTCAACACCTTATGGGCCGAGGTCACGGACGGCGAAGACATCCCTCACCACAGCCAGATGGACGTAGTTCTAGCACTATGGAAGAACAACCTCATAGTCGGTCGCCCGTAAAGCGATCAATCCGCCGCCTTCAATAACCCCTTTAGATCCAGCCCCCGCGTATACATCGCCAGCTCCCCTTTGACGTCTCGTGGCCAATCACCCTGCGGACGATCCCAGTACAACTCCACCCCATTCCCATCCGGGTCGCGTAGATAGAGTGCCTCGCTTACCCCATGATCCGCAGCTCCATCAAGGGTTACGCCCGCTTCGAGCAACCGCCGCAGCGCATCTCCCAGCTTCGCCCGCGTCGGATACACAATCGCCAGATGATACAGCCCTGTGGTCCCCGCCGCCGGAGCGACTCCCCCCGCACCCTCCCATGTATTCAGCCCGATATGGTGGTGATACCCACCCGCCGACAGGAACGCCGCCGAGTCCCCCAGCCTCTGCGTCACCGCAAATCCCAACACATCACGGTAGAACCCAAGCGCTCGCTCCAGATCTGCCACCTTCAGGTGGACATGCCCCACCCTTACCCCTGCGTCAATCGTTTTTTCGCTCATAGAACCATTGGATGTGTAGTATTGTCACCCGCACCATACTCCAGGTGCGGGAAGTGCTCTTTTGCCATAGAAGTAGTTTCATAACTAGTCTGCCGGTCGTATCGCAAAATAGTAACCAGCGCAATTTCAGGCAGCTAGACTCCACCGCTAAGGGTATTCTTTCCGCATCGTCGAGTCGTATCCGGTAGCCCCGGAAGATAAACAACGGAGGAACTCTATGTTTAGTTTGCTTTGGACCGCTCTTATTGGCCTCATCGTCGGTGCCCTCGCCAAGCTGATTATGCCCGGTAAAGATCCCGGAGGAATCCTCATCACCATGCTTATCGGTATCGCAGGGTCCTTTCTGGGGACCTTCATTGGTAGGGCAGTAGGCCACTATGAGCCGGGTCAATCTGCCGGCTTCATCATGTCGCTCGTTGGCGCCTTGATACTGCTCGCCATCTATCACTTCATTAGACGCCGCCAGACTGTTTAGGCAGACATCGAACCGTCCAACTTGCATGCCTCATCGAGACTTGGGGGCACCTTGTCTCCGTTCGCTCTTCTACACAGACGCGGACACGCCGGGATGTCTCTGGTTGTTCGCCAGCCGAATGGATCACTTACTTCGTAGTGTTGGCTTTTTACGAAAGTTGATGCTCACTGGCGATCCAGCGCCTGGTTGCGATTTGCATGACGCTGTTGCTTCCGCACGCACGTACAGAGGCATAAAAATCCTTTGCGGCGACAGGACCTGAAAAGAAATAACCCTGCGCCTCATCGCACTTCCTGCGCATCAGAAAACGCAGTTGCTCATCCGTCTCAACGCCCTCCGCCACCACCTTGATGTTGAGCCCATGCGACATCGCGATAATCGTTCTCACCACCGCTGTTGCGTTCGGGTCTATCCCGGCTTGCTTCACGAAACCCCGATCGATCTTGAGTCGGTCCACCTGGTATTGCAGAAGGTACGAGAAGCTGCAGAATCCTGTGCCGAAGTCGTCGATCGAGATACGCGCGCCCAGCTCCCGTATCTTTTGCAGCTTATCCAGATTTCCCCCGGAGTTGACCATCAGCATATTTTCCGTGATCTCAATCTCCAGGTTCCGTGCGGGCAGACCGCTCTTGGCAAGTGAACTCTCGATAACGTGCACAAGATTTCCTTGTTGAAACTGCCGTGGTGACAGGTTCACAGAGATGGTCAGATCCATCCCCAACTCGTCCTGCAACGCTTTACCCTCGCAACACGCCGTCATAAAGGCCCATTCGCCGATCGGAACGATCAAGCCTGTCTCTTCCGCCAGAGGAATGAATTGCGTTGGACAAATATTGCCCAGCTTCGGGTGCTTCCAGCGCAGCAACGCCTCCATACCCGTTACCGCCCCACTGGCTAACGAAATCTGTGGTTGATAGTGCAGGCTGAGCTCTCCATTTGCCAGTGCATGACGCAGCGCGTGCTCCATCGAGAGACGATCCGCACTCTCCTTCAGCATGTCTTCGCTGAAGACTTGGTATTGGTTGCGGCCATTCTCCTTTGCGACATACATCGCCGCATCCGCGCGCTTCAGCAGGTGTTTCGCATCGCTCGCAAAGTCCGGATAGATACACACACCCACGCTTGCCGTTACATTCACCAGATGCTCATCGATGGAGATCTCGGGAGCCAGCTTCGCTACCAGGTTCGCAGCGCATTGCTCCACATCTGCGACGCTGGTAATGTCCGTCATCACGACGACAAACTCATCGCCACCCACCCGAGCGACAACATCTGTACTTCGCACCGATCGACGTAGCCTGCTCGCCGCCTCAATCAGGATCTGGTCCCCGGACGAATGTCCTAAAGAGTCGTTAATCCGTTTGAACTGATCGAGATCGATGATGAAAAGGGCGACCTTCGTCCCATTGCACCGGGCCTGCTCCACAGCTTCTACCGTCTTATCCTGCAGCAGCGCGCGTCCAAGCAGTCCCGTCAACTGATCATGCGTGGCCAGATGTGTTACATAGTCCAGCATCTGTCTGCGTTCGGTGACGTCGACCGCAATACTCACAAAGCCACTGATCTCACCGGCATCCGAGGTCACCGCACGCATCGCCAGATTGATTGGCGTTCGGGTGCCATCCTGTCGGATGAGCGTCCATTCCTGCTCCTCGATCTCCCCTGCTGCTACCCCGGCCGTCAGCACCTCGAACCCATCTCGCTCGATCATGAGATTGCGTTTGCTAACCTTCGTCGCCAGCTCCCTCTCATCATGCAGGATGGTTAGCGGAGCCTTCCCCACCAGATCCTCGCGGCTGTAGCCCGTCAGCTTCTCCGCCGCCACATTCATCGCCGTAATCAAACCGCGCGTATCGGTCGCAACAATGCTGAAGGGGGCATTCTGGAAGACAGAATCGGTAAACTCCACCAGATGCTCGTACCGCTCCTGCGTTGTCTTCGCCTCGCTGATGTTGCTGCATGTGATTGCCAAACCATCGCCTAGTTTGACTACTTGATACCGCACCCAGGAGGCGTTAATGTTTGCCTGCGTCACCGGATACTCTTCATTCAAGGGTTCGCCGGTATCTACGACTTTGCAGCATCGCGCGAACATCCCACTCGTCTTCGTAATCGGCGTCACAGCCGATAACATGTGCCCAATCAGCTCTGGCCGCGATCTGCCGATGATCTTCTCAGCGTTGCCGTTGGCGTACTGAACCCGGAAGTCGATGATATCGCCTGAATTGTCCCGAACGGCATCGAGGATTAAGAACGCATCCAGGCTGGTTTCGACAGCCGCTAGAAACTTCGAGTGTGCCTCTTCGGCCCCCTTGCGCCCGACATTACGGTTATGTTCCCGCCACAGGGACCACAACGCCGCTGCCGTTCCCACACCGCCCATACTCATCGCAGCGACGGCGCCCAGGCGAACGCCGTGATTCGGTGGCCAAAGCCCGCCGACCGTCAGGCAGATGGGTGCCGTGACTAAACTCGTCTTCCAGATCCACGATCGTGGGTAGTAGAACACCCAAGCCTTCAAGAAGTACCTCAAGACATGCCCTTGTACCAACAATTAAAGGCTTTTGGTCAATATCAGAGTAACTGAACCAAGTCGTCTTTTGTTTGTTATCGTAACGTGACGCGCCGAAATTCATTTGAAGATTAAAATCCCACCGCCTCGCAATGTATTGAAAGGATTGGGCCAGGATTCGTATTTCTTGCACGGTCCCTTTTCCTCTACTTTTCACGATTTAATTTGACGTCATCCATCCATGCAGCTGCATCCAGTTCGCCACTAGCGTCGGATAGACCGCCAACTCCGGCATACCATGGACTCCCTGCGCCATTCCTATCCCATGCCGCCCGCGTTCAAAGATGTGCAGCTCCGCCGGCACTCCCGCACGTTTCAACGCGTCGTAGAACTTCGTCGAGTTCATCGCGTTCACCACTCCATCTTCTGTACTTGAATAGAGAAAACAGGGCGGCGTGTCTTTCGTCACATGCCGTTCCGGCGAAAGCGTCTCCAGCATCGCAGCGGTCGGATGCACACCAATCAGGGCCTCAAGACTCGCCTTCCGCGGAATCGCTGGGTCCAGGCTCAACCGTGCATACGACAAAATCGCAAAGTCCGGTCGGTCGCTCACCTGGTCAACAGGATCAGTCGCTCCTTTATTCCCTGCATCATGGGTGGTCGCGAGATACCCCGCAAGATGCCCGCCGGCAGAGAACCCCCACAACCCAATCTTGTCTGTCGCTACACCCATCTCCTTTGCGTGACTTCGCACATAGCGCACTGCTCGCGCGCCATCCAACATTGGAGCAGGGAAGCCGTATCGCGATCCCAGCCGGTACTCCAGAACGAAAGCGGTCACTCCGCGAGCGCTTAGCCACCGCGCCTCGTCCCCGCCTTCTCTCTCCATCGACAGGGTCCTATACCCACCGCCTGGCAATACGATCACCGCGGAGTGAACCCCAACTCCCGTAGCGGGATACACATACAGCTTCGGTACATCGGCATCATCCTTGCCAAGCGCTCCCGGAGCACCCTTCGTCCACAGTACGACGACGTGGGAAAACCCCGTTGGAGGCTTCGTTCCTGCAGCAGACACAGGAGTTGCCGCATAACTTAAACCTACAGAGGTACACACCAACCCAGCAGCCAACACCAACAGATGTCTCATTGTCCGGCCAGCATACACGCGTATCGCTATGGCATCAGCAGAAAAATTCAGCAGCGATTTATACCTCTGGTTAAGTTTAAATCAATTAGCGCCCGACCCTGTGCAGAATGGTTGTCTGCGGATGGATCGCCGTGAGCGAGTGAGTTCGAACCGCGCGATCAGCTCATCCAGATAGCCCGCGAGCATCTTGTTGCTATATCCACGCATATCCCGGCAGGTGGTTTACGCGATTAGCAGAAGACTGGCCATAAACGAGAGACTCGTCCGGTTGGCAGAAAGATTGGGCAAGCCTTATTCGTTCTCGGAAAACCTGGCAGTGCACTGAACGTTGAAGGCGCTCAGACATATCCTCCAGCCGACCGCAACACCTCGACGAAGAAGCCGTCTAATCTCAATATGATTGACCTGCGTCCGAGCCTGCGTCTCTTCCTGCCTATCCTGCTTCTATCGCATGTGTTGTTTATGCGGGCCCAACAGAAACCTGCTCCTGCTGCGGATCGAGCCCCCGCCTCCACCGCGCCCACTCTTTCGGTAGATGCTCGCCTCGTCAGCCTCCCCGTTGTTGTCCGCGACAAGAAGGGCGCTCTTGTTCAGAACCTCACCAAGGATGACTTTAGCCTCCAGGTCGACGGCCACTCGCAGACCATCCGTTACTTCGACATCGACTCCAATCTTCCCCTCACCCTCGGTCTTCTCGTCGACACCAGCCTCTCCCAGCGCGACGTCATCGACGAAGAGCGCACCGCCAGCAGCACCTTCCTCGACCAGATGCTGAAAACCCCCAAAGACCAGGCCTTCGTCGTCCAGTTCGCCCGCCAGACTGAGCTCCTGCAGGACCTGACAAACTCCCGCCCCAGACTCCAGGCAGCCCTCAAGGAGATCGACACACCCAACGCCAACAGCAGCGCCTCCAGCGATACCGACGACTCCGGCAGCAACCAGGCAGGCCGTAGACGTGCAGGCACCACTCTCTACGACGCCACCTTCCTTGCCTCCGACGAGCTCATGGCGAAGCAGCAGGGACGCAAAGCCCTCATCATCCTCTCCGATGGCGTCGACTCCGGCAGCAAGGAGACGCTCGTCAAATCCATCGAAGCCGCCCAGCGCGCCGACACTGTGATCTATGCCATCTACTTCAAAGGGAAGGAGCAGCAGCAACACTACGACGACAACCAGCAACGCAGCGGCGGGCGCTTCCCGGGAGGAGGAGGTGGCTATCCTGGCGGCCGTGGCGGAGGATACCCCGGCGGTGGAGGCGGCTACCCGGGCGGTGGGCGTAATGGTGGCGGTGGCAACCCAGGCAATCGCGGCGGCATGAGCCATGTCGACGGCAAAAAAATCCTCGAACGCATGGCGCATGAGACCGGAGGCCGCCTCTTCGAGGTGAACAAGAAGCAGACCGTAGCCCAGATCTACACCCAGATCGCCGAGGAGCTGCGCGCCCAGTACCGCCTCGGCTACACCCCCGATCAGGCCACCGCAGCCGATGGATACCACCAGATCGATCTCTCCACCCACCGGAAGGACCTCACCATCCAGACCCGAGACGGCTACTACGCCGGAAAATAGCCCGCCAGGCGAGGGGTCAGCAGTCTTTTGCGCCGCTCGCTGCGTTTATGCATCATTATGTAAAGACATCCTCTACTTAGGGGTACAAGGAAGGTCGATCCTCCATGCTCTCCAGACTCAGACCGCATCTCCTCCCAGCCGCGGCTCTTCTCGTCATTGGAACGTCGCTATCCATCGTCGGCTGCAAGGAAAGGAAACCCTCTCAGCCAGAGTCTGTCGCCGGTCCGAAGGAGTCCAACCAGCCTGTCGCCGCTGTCCCACCGGCCTCGACCTCTGCCCCTGCGTCCACGCCCGCCGCCATCCCCGCCGTCAAGAAGCACCTCTACTCCGAGACCGCAGACCCGAAGGCCGACATCGCTGCAGCCCTCAAACAGGCCGCTCGAGAGCACAAGCGCGTCATCCTCGACTTCGGCGGTGACTGGTGCGGTGACTGTCAGGTCCTCGACATCTACTTCCACCAAAGCCCCAACGCCGAACTCCTCGCCAAAAACTTCGTCATCGTCCACATCGACATCGGTCGCATGGACCACAACGTAGACATCGCCGAGAAGTACCACGTCCCCATCAAGAAGGGCGTTCCCGCCCTCGCCGTCCTCGACGCGAAGGGCAAGCTCCTCTACTCGCAGGAGAACAAGGAGTTCGAGAACATGCGCAACATGGTCTCCGAATCCGTCACCGAGTTCCTCAATAAGTGGAAGGCCTAAGCCTCTCGACACCTCACCCTGTATCCTTACGGGCAACGCCCGTGAAAGGACTCTTCCGCATTCCGGCGATCTTCCACCGTGCTCTGCGCCGCGCGGTGGATCACGACTGTTTCAACCTCGCCCAATCCGCTGCCTACTCCGCCATGGTGTCGCTCTTCCCGGCGCTTATCGTCGCAGCTGCCGTTATCGCCTTCCTTCCCGATACCGCCCCCATCCGCTCCCAGCTCGGCACCTTCTTCGACCGCGTCCTCCCCCCTGACGTCACCCCTCTGCTCGAGAGCTACTTCAATACATCTCCCCACAGCCCCAAATCCACGCACGCTCTCATGTTGGCTTTCCTCGTCAGCGTCACTGGAGCCTCCAGCGTCATCGCCACCTTCATGGAAGGCCTCCGCCGCGCCCACAATCTTCCCCAGAACTGCTGGACCTTCTGGGGCCGCCGTAGCCGCGCCTATGCCCTCGTCCCTTTGTCGCTCGTCCCCCTCGCCATTGCCAGCTTGCTCATTGTCTTCGGTCACATCATCACTGCATGGATCGCCATGCACGTCATACCCTCTGTCCGTACCCCGGTCTATATCATTGCGCTGCTCATTCGCTGGACCATCGCCCTCACCGGCAGCGTCGGCCTCATAGCCCTCCTCTATCACATGGGCACCCCCATCCGGCAGTCGTGGAAACGTACCCTCCCCGGAGCCATCGCCGCCACCGTCATGTGGTTCCTCACCACCCTGGCCTTCGGCTGGTACGTCACCCGCTTCGCCAACTACTCCCAGGTCTACGGCTCTCTCGGAGCCGGTATCGCGCTCCTCTTCTGGCTCTACATCATCTCCCTCAGCATCCTCTGCGGAGCCGAGTTCAACTACGAGTTCCACGCCCACTTTCACGGCAGTTTTTTACCTCCCGTTCAACCCCATTCAACCGATTCAGCCCCACACACGCCCACACACGGGTAAAATTGCCAACGGCAGCACAAACTCACTGGTCATACCATCCAGGGCATCGCGATGGTGAGAAAGCACACGGCAAGCTACTCCATGAATACCTCTCTGAATCCTATGTCGAACGATGCCTCTCCTATCGGAATGGAACGTACCCGCCGTGCCAAGATCGTCGCAACCCTTGGGCCCTCCTGTAGTTCCACTGAAGTCTTTCGTCAGCTCGTTCGGGCCGGTCTCGATGTAGCTCGCCTCAACTTCTCGCATGGCACCCACGCCCAGAAGGCCGAGCTCATCCGCATGGTCCGAACCGTAGCGAAGGAGGAGGGCAAGCCCATCTGCATCCTCGCCGACCTGCAAGGGCCAAAGATCCGCACCGGCAAGCTCAAGGGCCACAAGCCCGTCCAGCTCGTCGCCGGCAAGCGCCTCACCATCACCCCCCGCGAGATCGAAGGCACCGCCGCCCTCGTCGGTACCACCTTCAAGACCCTCGCCGAGAACCTCGAGCCCGGCTCCCGCATCCTCCTCTCCGACGGCCTCATCGAGCTGCGCGTCGAGCAGGTCAAAGGCGGCGACGTCACCTGCATCATCGTCAACGGCGGCACGCTCGGCGAGAACAAGGGCATCAACCTCCCCGGCATCCCGGTCAAGGTCCCCTCGCTCACAGAAAAGGACGAGGAAGACCTCGTCTTCGCCATCGGCCAGGGCGTCGACACTGTAGCCGTCTCCTTCGTCCGCACCGCCGACGACATCCGCCACGTCAAGAACCGCCTTGCCGCCCTCAAGTCCGACGCCTGGGTCATCGCCAAGCTCGAAAAGCCCCAGGCCATCGAGCACCTCGACAGCATCCTCGAGGTGACCGACGCCATTATGGTCGCCCGCGGCGACCTCGGCGTAGAGGTCCCACCCGAAAAAGTCCCCGCCATTCAGAAGCACATCATCCGCCGCGCCGCCGAGTACCGCAAGCCCGTCATCACCGCGACGCAGATGCTCGAGTCGATGATCGAGAACCCGCGTCCCACCCGCGCCGAGGCCTCAGACGTAGCCAACGCCATCTACGACGGCACCGACTCCGTCATGCTCTCCGGCGAGACCGCCGCCGGAAAATATCCCGTCGAGGCCGTCGCCATGATGGCCAAGATCGTCACCGAGACCGAGCACCAGATTCGCATCGAACCCCGCTCCGCTCTCGGTCACCCCGCCAGCGTCCGGCTCTCCATCGCCGAGACCATATGCGAGTGCATGTCCCACGCGGCGGACGATCTGGATGTAGCCGCCATCGCCATCTTCACCGAGACCGGAACCACCGCCCGCCTCCTCTCCAAGTACCACCCCGAACCGCCCATCTTCGCCCTCTCACCCTTCGAGGCGGTCATCAACCGATGCATGCTCCTCTGGGGCGTCTATCCCATCCTCTGCGATCGCTTCCACGACACCGACAAGCTGGTCAACATGGCCGAGGAGCTACTGGAGAATCACGGCCACGTCCAGCAGCGACAGATCGTAGGCATCGTCGCCGGAACCCGCACCAAATCCGGAGCCACGAACTTCATGCGCCTCCACATGGTAGGCGACCGCGACACCGATCTACCCGAGCCTAAAAAAGCAGCTAAAAAGAAAAAGTAGAATTGCTGGAACATCAACAAGAAGGCCGCCTGAAGGAGGCGGCCTTCTCTGTGTTTCTAATGCAACACTCTGTTACTTGTACTCCGCCTCAAACGCATCCGCGTCCCGGTTCATCTCATCTGATGGCGCAGCATGAGACATCAGGATCACACGATAGCGAAACGTCGTGTCCTGACCCTTCTCCATCGTGTAGTCGAACTGCGTCGCCTTCGGGTCGAAGATCTTCCGGCCCAATGGATTCGCGGCGAACAATCCATACCCGCGAGCATGCCAGTACGTCGGATACCCCGGATTCTTCGTGTGGTCCAGGATTGCGATGCTCTCGGTGTGACCGTCGGTATTCCCGGTCAGCTCGCACCAGCGTCCGCGGGTGGCCCAGACCGCGTCACCCTTGACCCCTTCGCTGGTCAGGTAGACTCCGGTCGCTCCAGCCGGGCTGGCCTCGACCTTGGTTGGGTTGCCGTTCGCATCGTTGAACATTCCCCCCTTCTCCGTCGGAGACTCCAGGAAGTGAGCCACGCGAATTCCGAGCACGCCCTCCTTGTCGTCGTGAAAGACAACCTTGTCCAGCGCTGTCAGCGTTGTGATGGTATCGATAAAGCGCTGGTCGCCCTTCTGCGAGAACACATACCGCGTGGTCTGCTTCAGAATGTCTTTGCCGCTGCCCGTCGTCCAGAGAGAGTCGACAACCAGTTCGCCCTGATTCTGGCCACTCTTCACCGAGACGACCTTCTGGTGATGAATGGTTCCCATCTTGCCGCGGCCCTCTGGCTTGATGGCGTCGGAGTTATTCCAGAAGTCAAATCCATCCACGTTGCCATAGTTGAACCACATGCCCGCATGGTGCGGATGGTCGACGCGTTCTCCATCCCGTGGCGCCAGCGGATAGCCACGGCTCACCGTGACGCCATCCGCTGCAATCAAGGGATACAGCACAGGCTTCTTCAGCGTCGAAGGCCAGACATAGGACGTAAAGGGCTTCCCGTCGATGGCCACATCGACCCGCTGATGGGCCTCATCCGAGACGACCTGAACCCCCTTCCCAGCCACCTTCGCCAACGCACTCCCTTCCAGCCCAATCACGCACAGCAAACCGCAGAGCAACAGCCTACGCATAGACCTTGCCTCCAACCATCACCTGCTGCGTCTTGTCGTTGAAGGTGACCTTCTGCCCGGTCTGGATCGCAGCGATGTTCATGCACAGTGCTACCGAGTGGCTATAACCCGCTTCAATGCTCGCGTTCGGAGTCTTGCGCGAGCGGACGCAGTCCATCCAGTTGCGCATGTTGGCGGATGTCTGATTGTCCGCACCCGTATTAGCGGAGGTAGACGCCTCTTCCACCGTCTTGCTCAACGAGAAGGGCTCCAGCTGATTCGGCTGCATCTTCATCTCCGCCGCCGACTTCGCCGTCAAACCGCCCGTCGGAGTCACCGTCTGCTTGTCCATATCCAGCATCCCGGCGTTCGAGTAGTACAGCTCCTTCACCCCACCCGCAGAGTTCGTGAACCGCGACGAATACTGCACCTGGAAGCCCTTGGTCAGGTCGTCCTCCGGGCCATAGTCGAAGACCGCCGTCATGGTGTCCCAGTTCTTGCGGCCATCATGCCACAGATAGTTGCCGCCATTCGCCACCACGCTGCGTGGGTGCGGATGGCCGCTGAACCAGTGAACCGTGTCGATCTGGTGGACCAGCCACTGGTCGGGAATTCCCGAAGAGTAAGGCCAGAACAGCCGGAACTCAAGATACTTGCGAGCATCGAACGGCTCGTTGGGCAGATCTAGCAGATACCGCTTCCAGTCTGTGTCCTGCTCCTTCAGCAAAGGAACCACATCCGGCCGCCGCCATCGTCCTGGCTGGTTCACATTCCAGGTCATCTCCACCATCACAATGTCGCCGAACTTGCCCGACTTGATGTACTCGTAGGCCTTCTGGTAGCTCGGCGTGCTGCGCCGCTGGGTGCCCACCTGCACAATCTTGCCCGTCTGCTTCACCGCCGCAAGAAACGCCCGTGCGTCCTTCATGGTGTGTGCGGTCGGCTTCTCGACATACGCATCGCGCCCTGCCTTCACCGCCTCCACGCCATGCTGCGCGTGCTGAAAGTCGGCAGTCGCAATCACCACGGCATCCACGTCCTTGCGGGCGTATAGCTCATCGTTGTTCCGCACAGCGTCGACTTTGCACCCGCAGATCTTCTCGACGTACGCAACGCCCTCCTCGCGCCGCCGGTTCCACAGATCCGAGATCACGACAAACTCGAAGTTTGTCTCCTTCTGGTGGATATTGAACGAAGGAATCAAAGCCTGCTTCATGCGATCGCCGCATCCAATGATGCCAACCCGCACCCGGTCATTGGCTCCCACAATCTTCGCGTAGCTCGTCGCATTCCACGTGGCAACCGTCCCCGCGACCGCTGCCCCCATCTTCACAAAATCCCGTCGGCTCGTATCCTGCAATGCCATCTCTCACTCCTCCATCGTCGTTAGCTGCTGGCTCAACAGAGTCCACAAAGATCAAGGGAGTTCTGATGGCGAGCAAAGTGTACAGAAACTGTAAGAGGTCTGGCCAATTTTCTTTCGACGGACGATAATCGCACAAAGAGAATAGAAGAGAAGTCCTCGGATTTACCCATGTGGGCAAAATATTGCCACATGGAAGCCCTTCCATTTGCCTCCCATAGCCCGATTGAGCTAAACGCGCCCAAATTAGCCAGTTAAGGCTTTGGCGCTATACGTGCTACATGGGTTGGTATCTGAAAGTTTCGATTCCAATTTTCTCCCAGGGAAACCCATATGCCTTCGTTATTTAGCTCCTGCAAGACAAAGTTCATCAAGGCGGGAATCATCACTGCCTGCGCCACTCTCCTCGCGGCCTTCGCGCCTGCATCGCTGCACGCCAGCTCCATCACCTATAACGTCGTTCTCACCCCCAGCGCTGGCTCCCTCTATGGCGGAACCGGCTCCTTCACCATCGACGGAACGCCCTCAGCCTCCGGCATCTCCGACTACAGCAAGTCCAACGGCAAGCTCACCGACGTCAGCTTCCTCATCGACGGTCAGACCTTCGCCCTCGCCGGTGCCACCGGCGACACCCTCGTGCGCTTCCTCAACGGGTCGCTCAACGACATCACCTTCGCTGAGACCATCGGCACAAGCCCCAACCGCTTCACCCTCAACTCCACCGCCGGCTACGCCTTCTACTACAACGACGGTCAGGCCGCCTCCTACGGCACCTTTTCCGCGACAGTGTCCGATGTCCCCTCCACATCGCCCGTACCCGAGCCTGGCTCTCTCGCGCTCCTCGGCACAGGTCTCTTCAGTGGAGCGGGTATGCTCTTCCGCCGCCTCTCCGCCAGCCGCGCCAGCTAGTCTCGTAGCACAAAAACAAAAGCGGCAGACTCTCCCGAACATCGGAGCAATCTGCCGCTTTATCATTGCTGTTTTTACTTGGCAGGAAGGCGAGCAAGCTCCCTCCTGGATACCTCATCAACGCTGCTTGAAGTACTGGATCGCTCGCTCGTGCTCCTCCGCCTTCTCCCGAGTGGCGAACGTGCCGAGGTTCTTCCGTTTTCCCGTCCTTGGGTCTTCATGGCGTGAGTAGATGCGGAACTCTCCGGTCTTCAGCTTGCGAATCATATCGATCCTCCTGCCTAAGCTAAGATGCCGTCCGTACAGCCGCCGTTTTCCGTATCGTAACTACCGCAACAGCGGCAGATACGCTCGCGTAGAGCGTCGATACTCCCGGAACTGCTCTCCAAACCGAGCCTCCAGCAGGCGATCCTCGATCCTCACTCGAATCTCCGTACCCGCGAGAAACACCGCCGTCGCAATCGCAAACAGCAGAGGAGGAGTCCCCATGAAGCCAATCCCCCAAAGCACGCACAGCATCGATGTATAGATCGGATGCCTCACCAAACGGTAGGGTCCATGCCGCACCAGGTCATGCTCCGTTCCAATCGCCGCAACGAAGCGAAGATGTTTCCGCCCCAGCGCCCGTGTAGCCGTCCACGACAGCAGAACCGCCAGCACAAGAAACAATATCGAACCTATCACCCTCCAGGGCTCCGGCGACGCAGCCCAGAAACGATTCGGCAACATCAGTGCGTAGCCAGCCACTTCAAGCGCCAGACCCCACTGCGATCGCCGGTCCACACTCTGCGGAGCGCTCTTGTTCCACCCCGTCAGCACAAACGGCAGCAGCCAAAGGCACACTCCCGCAACCACGACGACATAGGCATACTTAGTCACGCAGCCATTACACCATCACCATCGAAGACAGTTGTCACTGCCCGTACAATTAACCAATGGGCCGTATCCGCATTCTCTCCGACCTGGTGGCGAATCAGATCGCCGCCGGCGAAGTCGTCGAGCGCCCCGCCTCCGTCGTCAAGGAACTCCTCGAGAACTCCCTCGACGCCGGAGCCACGCGCATCCGCATTGAAGTCGAAGCCGGAGGCCGCAAGCTCATCCGCATCGCCGACAACGGTCACGGCATGGTCAAGGACGACGCTCTCCTCGCCTTCGAGCGCCACGCCACCAGCAAGCTCCGCACCTCCGACGACCTCCTCTCCATCGCCACTCTGGGCTTCCGCGGCGAAGCTCTGCCCTCCATCGCCAGCGTCTCCCGCCTCACCCTCGAGACCCGAGCCGGCGTCGCGGCTGACGGAAAGCCAGACGAAGCCGGAACCCTCGTCGAGATCGCCGGAGGCAACATCCTCCGCGTCGAAGACGCCGGCCTCCCCACCGGCACCACCATCACCATCCGCGACCTCTTCTTCAACACCCCGGCCCGCCGCAAGTTCCTCAAGTCCGAGCAGACCGAGCTCTCCCACATCGCCGCCCTCGTCACCCACTACGCGCTCGCTCACTTCAACAAGCACTTCGAGCTGCACTCCGCCACCCAGGCCCTCCTCGTAGCCCCCGCCGTAGCTAATGCAGCCGACCGCCTCTTCCAGATCTTCGGCAAAGAGACCTCCAGCTACATGCTTCCCACCACCGCCGAGCTCGACTTCGCCCGCGCCGGCCTCCCCGAGCCTCCCCCCTGGAAGCGCGAAGAAGACTACACCCCACCCGACCCCGGCTACCTCCGCCTCACCGGCTTCGTCTCCAAGCCCGAGCTGCAGAAGCTCAATCGCAACTCCATCTACGTCTTCGTCAACCAGCGCCTCATTCGCGACAAGCTCATCCTCCACGCCCTCAGTGAGGCCTACCGCAACATCCTCCCGCCAACCAGCTACCCCGTCGTCCTCCTCTTCCTCGAGATGCCCCCGCAGGAGGTCGACGTCAACGTCCACCCCGCCAAGACCGAGGTCCGCTTCCGCCAGCCCAGCTTCGTCCACGACTTCGTCCGCGACACCATCCGCACCACCCTCATCCAGGCCCGCCCCGCCGCCAGCTTCGCCACCGCCCTCACCTCCGGCCCCCACGGAGCCGCCAGCTCGCTCCTCCTCGACGTAAGCCCGCTCCCCAACGGCCCCACGCCCCCCATATTAGATCCAGACCTTGAGCCCACCGGCTTCCAGTCCGAACCCGACCCCACCCCCGCCGACACCATCCCATTCACCGCCGCCAAATCCCCCACCTTCACCCTCGCCGCTCCCATCGTCCCCCCATCCCCCGGACGCTTCGCCTTCTCCGGCCACTCCATCCCCGTAGGCTACGATCAGGCAGCGCAACCCACCTACGGAGACGCCGCGCCCCAACAAGCCGACACCCTGAACGCCCTCTCCACCCTCAAGCCCCTCGGCCAGCTCCGCGACTCCTTCATCCTCGCCACCAATGACGAGGGCCTCTGGATCATCGACCAGCACGTAGCCCACGAGCGCATCCTCTTCGAAAAAGTCCTCCGCGAGCGCGACACCGAACAGGTCCAGCGCCAGCGCCTCCTCATGCCCATGCTCGTCGATCTACTCCCCGCGCAGATGATCACCTTCGCCGCCATCGCCGAGGAGCTCGAGCGCAACGGCTTCGAAGCCGAGCCCTTCGGCCCCCGCACCTTGGCTATCAAGGCCGCGCCCGTAGGTCTCGAAGGCACCGAGCTCGAGCGCATGATCGAAGAGGTCCTCGCCGTTCCCGACCGCAACCAGCAGACGGAGAACTCCGAAGCCCGTCGCCGCCGTATCGCCGCGTCCATCGCCTGTCACGCCGCCGTCAAGATCAACATGCCTCTCGACGCCGCCAAGATCGACTGGCTCCTCACCGAACTGGCCAGAACCGAGCACCCTACTGCCTGCCCCCACGGCCGTCCCATCGCTCTCCGCTACTCTCACAAGGACATAGCCAAAGCCTTCCAGCGGATCTGAGCCCCAACCGCCTTACCTGTTGTCCCACGCGCGCATCCGTGGCACCCATCGCGGGACGTTCCTGCAATATTCGTCATACTTCCGCGCCGAACAACCTCCGCAGCTTCGGCTCCTCGTACAACAGGACAAACAAAACCACGCCCACCAAACTCGGACAGGCGCTCTCCCGACTGAAAGCTGGAGGAGCATCAACACCAAAAACAAGAAGCGGCCCCGGAGATCCGGAACCGCTTCTTCTTCACTAAGGAGATGTCTCTCCTTAGTGCTGACCGGCGACGACGTTGAGGGTCAGCTTCGTTCCGCTCTCAAGGTTAATGTTCTTATTTGCGGCATCAAGCGATCCGCTAGTGCTCGCACTGCCAGCGCTCGAGAGGGTCACGCCTGGCAAATTCGCCACAGGAGCATGATCCAGCGAGGCGGGGGAACCGGCCCTGCCTGCAAGGCTGTCTACTGCGCGTGTCCTGTCCATTGCCGCCTCAGTTGCCGTCTCAGTCGTCGAGTCGAGAGTCCTCCCCGCGTTGCCGACCGTATTGGCTGCACCATTGGCTGCACCGCCGGGCACCCCGCCGACTGTGCGACCGGCCCCTCCGAGCGCACCTCCACCCGCTGGAGCACCTGCCCCGGCTATCCCGCCCGGTGCGCCACCGCCTGCCATCCCGCCGCCTGCGGTTGACGACATTGCCATATCATCGGCTGCGCTGGCGGAGGCCATGGCAGGGCCTGTCACCGAGGTAAGAACGGCACGCACCGGAATCTCACGGCCATCGCGCAGCACTGCCCGGTCAAGGGCGAAGGCAAGGTGCGAGGTCTTATCGGCGCTTGACTTGGCACGCACATCCGTCACCTTGCCCACCAGCTTGGTGCCCTTCGGCAGGTTCGTGCCATCGGCGAGGTTCGCCGTACTTGTGGTCTTGGCGTTTACCTCGTCCCCTACCTTAGCGTTTTTGGTGTCGATCCTCTTGGTCAGCTCTGCGGAGACATTCACCGCGTAAGCGGAAGAGATAGCAGCTTGCCTTGCCTGGGCGCTGGCCCTGGCGGCTGCAGTCGCATTTGTCTGGGCGCCGGTCTGGACATTGGTTTGGGATGCCGCGTCTGCCGCTCCCGGCGAGTTTGCCGTCTGTGCCTGTAGCGCGATGGAAAAGATTGCTAGAGGAACTAGGGAGAGATATCTCATGCTGACTGCCTCCGGTTACGTCCCTGATAAACCTGATATTTACTCTCTCAATCTGACGTTTGTCCACCGCTGCTTCCGTTGCCCCTCCACGCCGTGCCTGTGGAAAACCTTGTCAAGTCCCAAACCTCCTAACTCTATCAAAATAAATAGAATAGAGGTGGCACTTTAGTTATGGTCAATTCGCTACAATAGAAACTAGAAATAAAAAAAGCCCCGACTTAAGCTGGGGCTTTTCCCGTTAACGGTCCCGTAACTCACGCAGGGAGACGAATTTAGCCGTAAACCTTTTATAATGACGACTTTGCAGAGGTTATTCCATGTATATCATTGAATCAAAACAACTTAGCCTAGGGTGCCCGGGGGGGTACCCCCTCTAAAGAAGTCATGCAATGAAAACGCCGGCTGAAGCTCTGCGACAGATCTTTGAAAATCCGCACCTATCCGCGAAATCCGTGGTCGAAGCCCCGAATCGGCATCGACGACTTGGGTTATTCTTATAAGGATGTACAGAGGGCTAGCTGAGCGATTCACTCGCACGCCGCTCCCATCGAATCACAGAACCAGAGAACCAGAAGATCGTCCCTTCAGCCCAGGCTGAAGATTGCTGTCGTGCCTAGCACCGACCAGCAGGAAGGCAACACCTTGAGTAATCTGAGCACTCCCTCGGCCGACCAGCTCGCCGCCGCCCGCCTCGCCCATTGGCACCACAACGCGGAGCCCATCCTCACCATCAACATGCTCCGCGACTGGCTCAACGCCTCTGGCCTCGTCCTCTTCACACCGCGCGCGCCGCAGCTTCCCGTCCCAGCGCCCTCCTTCGTCGAGGTCATCCTCGGAGCAGCCAACACCGCTCCCACCATCGCCGAAACGGAGCAGCCCCGAGGCCTCCTCGCCCGCCTCATCGCCGACGGAGGAGCCATTCCCCTCAACCTACTCGGCAATCCCACCGGAACCGGCACCGAGATCCCTGACTTCATCGTCTCCGCCGCAGTCTTCCCCTACATCTTCACCCTCCGCGGCGACAAGGCCTGGAAGCAGCCTCCCACCACCAGCGGAGCAGCCAAGGTCTCCCCGCTCGCCCTCGCCACCTACAACCTGCTCGTCGAGCGCATCACGATGTCGGCCTACGATCTAGCGACCCAGCTAGGCAAAGAGGTCACCGAGGCCGCCGTCCTCCGCGCCCTCACCGAGCTCTGGCAGCACCTCCGCGTCATCCCCGTGTCCCAGCCCGACGGCGCCGCCACCCTCTGGGAGCTCACCACCACCCGCTTCACCAAGCAGATCAAAGCCGGATCCAATGCCGGCCAGCCCACTGCCCTCTCCGCCCTCATCTCCCTCTATCTCGGCCAGGCCATCGTTGCAACAGAAGAAGAGATTGAGACCTTCCTCTCTCCCGTCGCCGCGCGCTCCCGTATCCGGGACGTAGTCCACGCGCTCATGTCGGCTCGTCAGATCGAGACCATAGCGATCGAAGGCAAGACAGTCCTCCACGTCACCGGCGAACTCCCAGCCTTCCTCGCCGTAGCCACACCAACGCCAGACACCGTCGACGCCATCGCCGTCACCACGGAAGGCGACACCGAAGAAGCCCCCGCCCGCATCACCAAGTTCGTTCCCAAGCCCCGCAAGGTAGGCACTGGATTCGTAGCCAGACCAGGTCACAGCTTCGAAGACCGCGAGCGCCGTCCCTTCGACAGAACGCAAAAGCCCACATTCAGTAAGCCCTGGGAAGAGGAGAAGCGCGAGAAGGATGTCCGTCGTCCCAAATCCTATGTCCCTCCCGCAGAGACAGCCGGTGGCGAAGCCACACAGCAGGAAGCTCCCCGAACCTACACGCGCAAGCCCAGCTTCGACCGGGAAGGGAAGCGCCCCGCCTTCGGATCCAAACCATCCTTCGGCGGCAAACCCCGCTTCGGCAGCGATCGCCCCACCTTCGGCAATCGTCCCGCCTTCCGCCGCGACAGTGATGCCAGCGACTCCCGCCCACCCCGCCGCGAATACACCCCACGCCCCTACGGCGATTCAACCAGCGACTCCGGCGACTCCCGCCCACCCCGTAAGACCTTCTCCAAACCCGGAACCTTCTCCCGCAAGCGTGAGGACTTCGCGGGGAAATCCTTCAGCCGCGACAATGACTCCCGTCCCCCGCGCCGCGAATACACTCCGCGCCCCGACAGCGACTCCGGAGATAGCCGTCCCCCTCGCCGCACCTTCGGCGACAAACCATCCTTCAGCGGTCCTCGCAAACCGGGCAGCTACACGCCACGCCCTCCAGGCGGCTCCCGTAGCTTCGAGGGCGACAAGTCCTCCGGCTTCGCTCCCCGCAAGCCCTACACCCCCCGTGAGGGCGGCGCAGGCCCATCCCGCTTCGGTAGCAAACCCAGCTTCTCCCGCGATCGTGACGATCGCAGCGAAGGTCGTGGTGGACGCCCCAGCGACCCACCCTTCCGCAAGTTCGACGCACCCCGGGGAGATCGCCCAGCGCGTCCCTTCTCCTCCGACCGTCCCGATCGTCCGGCCCGCACAGAGGGTGCCACCGGAGGTTACGCCGGAAAAACCGAAGGAGGATACGAACGTAAACCTGCTAGCTTTGGAGCGAAGAAGCCCTACGGAAGACCCAGCGGAGGCTATGCCGCTAAATCGGGAGGCAGTTACGCAGGCAAATCCAGCGGAGGCAGCTTCAGCAAAAAGCCCTACGGCAAATCTGCAGGATCCTTTTCAGGCAAACCGGCAAGCACCTTCGATAAGTTCAAAGACAACAAGAAGCCCTTTGGCAAACGTGCTCCGGCTCGTAAATTCAAACCCGAAGAAGGTGAATCCGCAGGATGAGCCAGACGTCCGAAACGCCCGCGAAACGTCAACGTCCCATCATCGCTATCGACGGGCCTGCTGGTGCCGGCAAAAGCACGCTCGCAGCCCATCTCGCCCGTCGCTTCGGCTTCCTCAACCTCGAAACGGGAGCGATGTACCGTGCTCTCGCCCTCAAGGCCATCGAGAACGACTTCGCCTTCGACGAAGAGGCTCCGCTCCTGGAACTTGCCACTCACACACGCATCACGCTGGAACCTCAGCTTGAAGGCAACCGGGTCCTGCTCGACGGACTCGATGTCTCCCGCCGAATCCGCGATACCGACGTCACAGGCGCTGCCTCTCAGATCTCGATCCACCATCACCTCCGCGCCTGGATGGTTCAGCAGCAACGAGCGCTGGGCGCAGCCGGTGGTGTGGTCATGGAAGGCCGTGATATCGGCACCGCTGTCTTCCCCGATGCCGAGGTAAAGATCTTCCTCGACGCCGCACCCGAGGTTCGCGGCAACCGTCGCTATCGCCAGGTAGCCCCCACCGAACATCTCACCGAAAAACAAAACGCCGCTCGCCAAAGCCCTGATCCGCAGACCCCAGAGCAGCAGAAAGTAGCCGAAGAAGCCATCATCCGCGAGATGAAAGAACGCGACTACCGCGATCGAAACCGAGCCGAATCTCCCCTCCAACCTGCCCCGGACGCCGTCATCCTCGACTCTACGGCCCTTACCCTTGAAGAGGTTCTGAAGCGCGCAGAGCAGATCGTCCGCTCACATCTTCCGGCATAGGCGGAAAGCGTCTACCACTCTCGACATACGCTTGTCGAATGCGAAGACACCCAAATTCCTCATTTCAGAGCGATTTCTGCACAGTTTTTGCACCATAAACTGTGCAAATACCACTATTTAGGTATTTATCGTAAAAAAAAATGTCATATGTGCTAACCTTCCATCATCGTTTGAAACAGATTGGTTTTCTGCAAAGCTCGACAATGTACGAACCCCGATCTTGGATCTAGCGGCAAATTCAGTAGTAACAAGGAAATAATTAACATGGAACAGGGAACAGTAAAGTGGTTTAACGATGCCAAGGGGTTTGGCTTTATCAGCCGTCAGAACGGCGAGGATGTGTTTGTGCACTACTCGGCGATCAATTCAAACGGTTTCAAGAGCCTTCAAGAAGGTCAGGCAGTTCAGTTCAACGTAGTGAAGGGCCCCAAGGGCTGGCAGGCGTCTGACGTTCAGCCTCTGTAAACTTTAATCACCGCGCGGCGCATGGCTGCGACAAGTATTGCGGGAGGGATGGCTCAGGCTGTCCCTCTGCGCTTTTAACGCGACGAACGCTTTTTATTTGGAGAGCTCACGGAAAAGCTGAAGGGTTGCGTTCTTCATGGTTTTGGCAAGTCCTCTCCCGAAGTCTCCGTACTCACCGGCAGAATCGTCGATGTTGCCTTGAACCTCCGATAATCCGAACTCACCACTTGGATGTTCCCATTGAACTTGAAGAAGAGCATCGCCCGCGCTGTTCCACGAGCATCGATCTTTGCGGGCAGCCACACTTCGTCGTTGATCTTTTTCTGCTCCATCGCAAAGTTCGTGCCCTTTTGGATATTCACGAGCAATCCACCGCCTATCTTGAATGTATTCAATAAGTGCCCCTCCAACCGACTGATCACGTGGTCTTGCTCATCCACCCAAACCGTTCCCGCGAGGTCGCGGACTACGTCCTCCGATCGGTTGCGAGTCTTTGCCTTCGGGTCTCCCGCATAATCGACTGCGATTGTGTTCCTATCCGCCAGTTTCAGCCGTCGCGGGTTTGTAAAGCTGCCCAGCTCCAGAAACCGCGAGACCGTAATCTCTTCGTGTCCATGCGAATCAGTCTCTTGACCCTTCGCATCCGCCTTTGTACGTCTCTCCTTTGCCTTCGCCACTTCCTTATCGATCCGGTCGCTCTCCTTCTTCTGCTCCTCCGCGGTTAGTTCTTTGCCGTCTTTCTTCACCAGCTTATGAACCTGCACTCCATTCAGCCAGAAGACGTCGTACTCCTTCGTCTCCGTCTTCTTCAATCCCCCCTGCCCGTCGCTCTCCTGTGTCGTCGCCACCTCACGATAGAGGTAGTTCTTCAAGAGTTTCTCCGACTCCCTCTGACGTATCTCTACCTCATGCATCAGCCCAGGAATATCTGGTAAGGGCTGATCAGTCGCTTCAACTTTTACTCCAGTTGCAGAAGCGTCAGCCGGTCCTGCACCTTCCGGTGAAGACTGTGTCGTCTCCGCTCCTCCTACGGCAGCGTTCTGCCCCCGTCCCACCGAACCGAACACCATTAGCAAGAGCAACAACACAAATGATCTGACGAACAGGCGAGACGACACCATCATGCTCTTCACTATAGTTGAGTCACAAAATCATCGAGATTGCTATCGCAGTGTCACATCGTTCTCCATCATGGTCATCGACCACAAAGAGCACCATTTGGGCCCAAATTCACCACAACAACTGACCCAATCCAAAGGTGATGTTCACCAAAGTAGCCGCACTTAGGGTAGAGTGTGGTCGTACCAATGTTTGGTCTTTACATGCTGCTGGTTTGGTGGGAGAAAATAACTTCTTGATAGTTCAGATGCTCAAGCTCGGTGACTTAGACGATGTCGCGGTTGCCCTCCAAGCCGTCAGCGCAGAAGAATTCCTTGCCGACTTTCACGTAACGACACTCTCCGACATCCCCGCGGGGCATAAAGTCGCTCTTCGTGCCATCGACGCAGGACAACCCATACGCAAGTCAAATCAAACCATCGGTTTTGCCCTGCATCCTATCGCTGCCGGTGAGCATGTCCATACCCACAACCTCGTTACCGGCAACTTTGCGCGAGATTATTCCATTGGCTCCGAGGCCAGCCCCACAGAATTCTTATCCCCCTTGCAAGCTGCGAGCTTTCAAGGAATTGTCCGCCCCAGTGGTCGCGTCGCCACTCGCAATTACGTAGGTATTCTTACTACCGTCAACTGCTCTGCCACTGTCGCCCGGCGCATAGCCGCCCACTTCACACCCGAAGTTCTCCGCTCTTACCCCCATGTTGACGGCGTAGTAACAATCACGCACGGCACTGGTTGCGGCATGGCCGAACACGGTGAACCTGCAGACCTCCTTCGGCGGGTCTTCGCCGGCTATGCCACACATCCCAACTTCGCTGCCGTCCTACTCCTCGGCCTGGGCTGTGAGACGAATCAGATAGATCACTTGGTAGCTCTCACAAGTCCCACAAACACCCTCCGCACCAGCACCATCCAGGAAGAAGGAGGGACCGCTCACTCCATTCAAAAAGGCATCTCGACGATCTTCGAGATGCTGGATCATGCGAATCAAGTCAGCCGCACTCCCGTGGCGGCGTCCAATCTAATCGTTGGCCTTCAATGCGGCGGCTCCGATGCCTACTCTGGCATCAGCGCTAACCCCGCTCTGGGTGCAGCAGTGGATATTCTGATCCGCAACGGCGGTACTGCCATTCTCTCCGAAACCCCCGAGATATACGGTGCCGAACACCTGCTTACCCGACGCTCCACGAACCCGGCGGTAGCTCAGCGCCTTATTGAACGTATTCATTGGTGGGAGGAGTACACCGCTCGTCACAAGGGTTCTATCGACAACAACCCTCAGCCCGGTAATAAGACGGGTGGTCTGACAACAATCCTCGAAAAATCCCTGGGAGCCATCTCAAAGGGCGGCACAACAAATCTGAACGACGTCTACAGCTACGCCGAACTGATTAGGGAAAAGGGCTTGGTCTTCATGGACTCTCCCGGGTTCGACCCCGTCTCCGCCACAGGCCAGGTAGCCAGTGGGGCAAACGTCATCTGTTTCACGACCGGTAGAGGCTCGGTCTTCGGCTGTAAGCCCACTCCCTCTCTGAAACTTGCGTCAAACACCGCTCTCTATAACCGCATGGCCGACGATATGGATATCAACTGCGGCACCATCATCGACGGCACTCAAACCGTGCAGGAAGCCGGAGTTCAGATCTTTCACGAAATATTGGCGATAGCATCTGGCAAGCTGACCCGTAGTGAGATCCATGGCTTCGGGGAAGAGGAGTTCCAACCATGGCTGCAGAGTGCAACTCTATAGTCCGGTAATCGCAGAAGTTTGCGAAGAGGCGTGCGAGCTCATGACGAAAGGGCTAGCATATAAGAGACACACGCGAATTTTCTTTTCGCGAAATAGACCCTGAAGCGAGGAAGCAATGGCCACTAAGGCAGGGACAATCACCCCACCGGCTCCGGCAGTAGAGCAGCATGAACGTGAAACAACCTTCGATATCTTTCGCCGCTGGGGATACCTGCAGGCTTCGCTCGACCCCCTAGGACAGTATTTACCTCCAGAGCCATTTCCTACACCAGCGCCTGAGGGCGAGGCAGCTGCCGAGGCTCGTAGCTACTACTGCGGCACGATCGCAGCCGAGTTCATGCACATTGCCAGCCCTGAGCAGCGGCAGTGGTTGCAGGAGCGCATGGAGCAGAGGCCTCCCGCACAGGACCAGGCGCACATCCTTACCCAGCTGATCCGCGCCGACATCTTCGAGCAGGTAATTCAGTCGCGCTATCTCGGCACAAAGCGCTTCTCGCTCGAGGGCCTTACAGCGCTCATTCCGTTCCTCGATCGCGTGCTTGCAGTCAGCGCGGGACTCGGAGTGAGCAGGGCCATGATCGCGATGAGCCATCGAGGCCGGCTCAACGTGATGACCAACACCATCGGTAGACCAGCGTCGGAGATCTTCACCAAGTTCGAGGACGTCGATCCGCGCAGCACGATGGGTGGTGGAGACGTGAAGTATCACGTAGGCGCTACTGGTGAGTACAAGTCTCCCGACGGTCATGTGATCGGGTTGCATCTGGCATCTAATCCCAGCCATCTCGAGGCGGTTGATCCGGTCGTGCTGGGCCGCACGCGGGCCAAGCAGGAGCGCATCGGCAAAGGCGGCAAGGAGGCTATTCTGCCGTTGATCATCCACGGCGATGCTGCCTTCGCGGGCCAGGGCATTCTGGCAGAGACGCTGAACATGGCTACGTTGCATGGATATAACGTGGGCGGAACGATCCATGTCATCGTCAATAACCTGCTCGGGTTCACCGCACTTCCAGAGGAGTCGAACTCCTCGCGGTTCTCTACCGATATCGCCAAGCGACTCCCGATTCCGATCTTCCATGTGAATGCGGAAGATCCTGATGCAGTGGTCCGAGTTGCTGCCATTGCTACGGAGTATCGGCAGCGATTCCACTCCGATATCGTGGTCGATCTGGTTGGATATCGGAAGCATGGACATAGCGAAGTGGATGATCCTACTGTTACGCAGCCTCGTCGCTACGCGATCATCAAGGATCGTCCTGCGCTGTTTCAGATCTATGCCAAGAGCATCGGCGTCGATCCGGCAAAAGAAGTTCAGGAGATTCAGCAGGAGTTCCTCGACGATCAGAAGGTTGCGACGAAGGCGGATCACAAGCCTCGCTTGGCCGAGCTGCCTGAGTATTGGGATCCCTACAAGGGCGGTGAGCTGCAGCCTGAGGATGATGTTCCGACCGGACTTCCGGGCGAGCGGATCAACGAGCTTGCGATTGGGCTGACGAACTATCCGAAGGGCTTCAACATTCATCCCAAGGTGAAGAAGCTTTTTGAGCAGCGCCTTGAGATGGGGGCCGGGTCACGTCCCTTCGACTACGGGATGGCGGAGCTGGTGGCGTTCGCCTCGTTGCTGGAGGCGGGGATTCCGGTGCGGCTTACCGGACAGGACTCGCAGCGCGGCACCTTCAACCAGCGCCATGCGGTGATAGTGGATACGGAGACAGAGGTACGGTACATACCGCTGGCTCATCTCGGTCCGAAGCAGGCCAAGTTCGAGGTGTACAACTCGCTGCTCTCCGAGGCTGCGGTGCTCGGATTCGAGTACGGCTTCTCGCGTGACTTCCCTGAGGCGCTGGTGCTGTGGGAGGCTCAGTTCGGCGACTTCGCCAACGGCGCGCAGATCATCATGGATCAGTTCATTGCTGCGGGCGAGGCGAAGTGGGGCCTGCTCTCCGGTGTGGTGATGCTGCTTCCGCACGGGTACGAGGGGCAGGGACCGGAGCACTCCAGCGCTCGCATCGAGCGTTATCTGCAACTCGCGGCGAACGACAACATCCAGATCTGCCAGCCATCGAACGCTGCGCAGTACTTCCAGCTGTTGCGTCGGCAGGCGCTACGGCCGTGGCGCAAGCCGTTGGTCGTGTTCACACCGAAGAGCATGCTGCGGCATCCGGATGCTTCCTCGACCCTCGCCGAGTTCTCGCGGGAGCGGTTCCTGAATGTGCTGCCTGACAACGATGTGCAGAACCCTCGCCGTCTGCTGATTTGCAGCGGCAAGATCGGGCACAACCTGCGGGTCGAACGTGAGAAGCGCAAGGACATGAGCGTCGGCATCATCTTCGTCGAACAGCTGTACCCGTGGCCTGAGGAGGAACTGCAGGCTGCGCTGGACCAGCATCCCGGGGCACAGGATATTGTCTGGGTCCAGGAGGAGCCTGCGAACATGGGCGCCTTCTCCTACGTGATGCCGCATCTGCGCCGGATGGCAGGTGATCGTGCTGTGCTCAGCGTGAAGCGCAGTGCGAGCGCGACACCGGCGACGGGTTCGGCCAAGGCGCATGAGATCGAGGAGAAGACCCTGATCGATCTTGCTTTGGGTTCGGCGCTTTAGTCTCTCTGGTTTTGTGGATAGCCCCCGCTTGCGGGGGCTATCGTTTTTTGGGGCTCTTGCCATGCAGGTGCTACCCCTCCCCCCCTACCTGGGCGTAAGTTGCTTGGATTCATTGGTTTACAGTGCCTACATGTCCGCAAAGTCGTCATTCTAAAAAGGTTAGGGCTAAATTCGTCTCCTGATTGAAGTTACGGGTGTTAATGAAAAAGCCCGGCCATTAGCCGGGCTTTCCTTTTGATCCTGTATCTAGTGTAACGGATGGAGCGAAACTCATATGCCAGCTCTATTCGATTTGTTTTCATCGATTTAGGTGGTTTTGGGGCTTGACAAGATTTGAGGAGAACAAACAACTGCAAGGACCGTGAAAGCGATTGTTGGAAAGGTCCGGGCGGTTGTGGAGAATCAAGACCTTCGGGATCCTTCGCTCCGCTCAGGATGACGACGTAAAGGCAAAGGCAAAGGCAAAGGCAACGGCAAGAGCAACGGTAACGGCAAGAGAAACAGACATAGCGGCGGCGAGAACAGTAGCGGCAGATACGGATTGGAGTGGCTAGAGTTTTGAGGATGTGGGAGCGGTGAATTTGAAGGCAAGAATCGGAGTGTTTAGAGGTTGTGGGATCGCTAGATTGCTCATAGGGGAGTGAAGGAAGGGGTTATCTATGAGCATTCTGAGAAACAGGAGCAATGCCGAGCTTGCTACTGCGACGGTGAATGATCCGCGGTGGAGTTCGGTTGTGACGCGCGACTCGAAGGCGGATGGGAGGTTCTTCTATTCCGTGAGGACGACCGGCGTGTACTGCCGCCCCTCTTGCGCGTCGCGTCTGGCGAGGCCGGAGAACGTTCGCTTCCATGCGACGACTGCGGAGGCAGAGGGCGCGGGCTTTCGCTCGTGCAAGCGTTGCAGGCCGGATCAGCCTTCGTCCGCAGAGCAGCGGGCGGCGATGGTCGCTGAGGCTTGCCGCCTGATCGAGCGCGCGGAGGAGGAGCCGAGGCTGGCGAGGCTGGCTGCCCGTGCAGGCATGAGCGCCTACTACTTTCACCGGCAGTTTCGGGCGGCAACAGGGCTTACCCCAAAGGAGTACGCCGCAGCGCATCGTTCGAATCGCGTGCGTACGAGGCTCAGCAAGAGCAGCACCGTAACGGAGGCCATCTACGACGCCGGTTACAACTCCAACAGCAGGTTCTACGAGAGATCGAATGAGGTATTAGGCATGACACCCACTAACTTCCGCGCCGGTGGCGCACGTACGGAGATTCGTTTTGCGACAGGCGAGTTCTCCCTGGGATCGATTCTCGTCGCGAGCAGCGAGCGCGGCGTATGCGCCATTCTGATGGGCGACGATCCCGATCAGCTGGTGCGCGATCTTCAGGATCAGTTTCCGCGTGCGAACCTGATTGGCGGAGACGGCGAGTTCGAGTCGCTTGTCTCGAAGGTGGTGGGATTCGTCGAAGCTCCTTCTGTGGGCCTGGATCTTCCGCTCGATGTTCGAGGAACCGCATTTCAGCAACGTGTCTGGCAGGTGTTGCGAGAGATCCCTGTAGGCTCCACGGCGAGCTACACCGAGATTGCTGGCCGGATGGGTGCGCCGAAGTCGGTACGGGCCGTGGCGCAGGCTTGTGGCGCGAATGCGCTGGCCGTGGCGATCCCGTGCCATCGGGTGGTGAGGAACGATGGAGAGCTATCGGGCTATCGCTGGGGTGTGGAACGGAAGCGCGCGCTTCTCGATCGTGAGGTGAGCGCATGACGACTACGGTAGTGGGGGCAATCCCGGCGAAGGACGCAGTGGAGCGCGTGAATGCACTCGATTGGGAGCGTGTCTCGCGTGAGCTCGATGCGCAGGGGAGTGCGGTGATGGAGCGCGTGCTCTCGGCAGAGGAGTGCAGGGCTCTGGCGGAGCTTTATCCCGAAGACGGTCTGTTTCGCAGCCGTGTTGTCATGGCGCGGCACGGCTTCGGGCGGGGCGAGTACAAGTACTTCAGCTATCCACTGCCAGAGATTATTCAAGGGCTGCGGACGGCGTTGTACCCACGGCTGGCACCGATTGCCAACCGATGGAATACGGCGATGGGGATTGGCGTTCACTATCCCGAGGAGCATGCCGACTTCATCCAGCGATGCCACGATGCGGGGCAGGTGCGGCCAACGCCGCTGCTGCTGCAGTATGGAGAGGGAGACTACAACTGCCTGCATCAGGACCTCTATGGCGAGCATGTGTTTCCGATTCAGGTGGCCATTTTGCTATCGGAGCCGGCAGAAGATTTCACCGGCGGGGAGTTCGTCCTTACAGAGCAACGTCCGCGCATGCAGTCGAGGCCGGAGGTGGTCCCGCTGCGCCGAGGGGATGCTGTGGCGTTTGCCGTGCACCATCGACCGGTGCAGGGTACGCGTGGAACGTATCGCGTGAACCTGCGGCATGGCGTGAGCCGATTGCGCTCGGGTCGTCGTCATACGGTTGGCATCATATTCCATGATGCGCAGTGAGGATGGCGCGATGACGCTGAACTTGTTTGGAGACAGAACGGAGCCAGAGAGAGAGGAGCTGGCTGATGGTGCGGTGATCCTGCGCGGCTTTGCGTCGCGGGATGACGCTGGGTTGATGGACGCTCTAGAGAGCGTGACTGCGATGGCTCCGTTTCGGCATATGGTGACGCCGGGTGGGTATCGCATGTCGGTTGCGATGACCAACTGCGGCTCGCTGGGTTGGGTTACGGACAGGACTGGCTACCGGTATGACTCTATCGATCCGGAGAGCGGAAGGAGATGGCCGCCGATGCCTCCGTCGTTTATGGAGCTCGCGGAGAGCGCGGCTGCTGAGGCGGGCTTCGCGGGGTTTCAACCGGATGCTTGTCTGATCAATCGCTATGAGCCTGGTGCGAAGTTGTCACTGCATCAGGACAAGAATGAGCAAGACTACAGTCAGCCGATCGTCTCCGTCTCGCTGGGCCTGCCGGCGGTCTTCCTGTTTGGTGGAATGAACCGTACGGACAAGACGCGGCGGGTGGAGGTGAGGCATGGCGATGTTGTGGTGTGGGGTGGTCCGGCTCGACTGCGCTATCACGGGGTAATGCCGCTGAAGGAGGGGCACCATCCGGTGCTTGGCGGATACCGCGTGAATATTACCTTTCGCAGGGCGGGGTAGGCCCGGATGGTTTACTGGTTGTCGTCGGTTACGGCGAGCGAGGCGATCAGCCTGTCGGCCTCCTGGCTGGAGGCTTCTTCAGGACACAGTGGGACAGTTAGTGGCCGTTTGGCGGAGTGGGATTGGTGATCTCTTTGGCGTAGATCTGATGAGTCGTTTTGGGAGGCGCCTCGTCGTGGTGGAGGGAGCGGACGCGGTCGTGGATCTTGTGGTCGGCGGCGGTCTGGCGCTCGCGGGAGCGAAGGTAGTCGAGCCAGGACTCCATCAGGAAGGATTCGTTGAGGTGCTCGGGGTCGGCGGCGTCGCGGTAGATGCCCCAGCGGATGGCACCGTCGCGGAGGCGGACGGGGCGGAGCTCGTGGATGGCCTTGGTGAACTCGGCGTAGTTCTCTGCGGGTATGCGGTAGTCGATGGAGACGCGGACAGGGCCGTCGGTGGGCTCGTCGTCTATGCCGGGAATGGGGATCAGCTCAGGCGCGGGGCGCTTCCATTTGTAAGGGCTGAGATCGGGGAGTGGGCCCTGAAGAATGTGGAATCGCTGGACAAGGGGAAGGGTAACGAGAAGGCCGCAGGCGGCGGAGGCAAGGGCGATGGGGGTGGAGGTGTGCTCGGCAACGAAGCCCCAGAGGATGGAGCCGAGCGCCATGCCTCCCTGAAAGATCATCAGGTACGCTCCGAGAGCTCGGGCCTGGACCCAGGCGGGAACGGCAAGCTGTACGGAGACGTTGATGCTGGACATGGTGCTGGTCCAGGCGAATCCCGAGAGAATGAGGGTCAGGATGATGACGATTGGGATGTGGGCGAAGGCGAGGACGAGGAGGGTAAAGACGTTGTAGAGGGTGGAGGCGGCGATGATCTGGTCGGCGGTGAAGCGGTGGCGGATGCGAGGCAGGAGGGTGGCTGCAGTGACGGCTCCGAGGCCGAGAGAGCCGTTGAGGATGCCGTAGCCGAGGGCTCCCTGATGCAGGTCGCGGCGGGCGACAACGGCCAACAGCGACCAGATGGCGGAGACGAAGAAGGTGAAGGTGAAGGCGCGGGCCAGCGATGCCTGTAGGTCGGGTGCGTAACGGACGTAGCGGAGACCGGAGCGGATCGACGCGGCGATGCGCTCGGAGGGAAGCGCGGACTTGAAGAGCGGAATGCGCTTCCAGTTGTAGAGCACCCAGATGACGCCGGCGAAGGAGATGGCGTTGAGGAAGAAGACTGAGCCTGCCCCGGTGTGGACGCGCTGGAAGGCGGCGACCATCAGACCACCGAGAGCGGGGCCGACGGCGCGGGCGAGGTTGTTGCTTGCGGCATTGAGGGAGACAGTGTCGGGGATGAGCTCGCGGGGAACCAATTCGGGAACGATGGCCTGCCACGCTGGATTGTTCATCGCCGAGCCGATGTTGAGCAGGAAGGTGAAGGCGAGCAGTGTCCACGGCGAGACGAAGCCGATGAAGGTGAGTACGGCGAGGATGCCGACCGATCCGAGCATCCAAGCCTGCCAGAAGATGAGCAGCTTGCGGCGGTCGAAGATGTCCGCGGTGGCCCCGGCCAGGAGTCCCAGAAGAAGGACGGGAAGGCTGGCTGCTGTCTGCATCAGAGCGATCAGCAGGGGAGAGGCGGTGAGCGAGGTCATCAGCCAGGTTCCGGCGGTGTCCTGCATCCAGGTGCCGATGGAAGAGATGGTGCTGGCGATCCAGCGATCGCGGAAGAGTGGGATTTTAAGTGGGGCGAAGCCGCTGGGGTTTTGCGACGGGGGAATCGCAGGAGCCGTGTTGGGGGCTTCAAGGGGCATCGTTATGTCTAGTTTACGGGTTGGGGGAGCCGGAGTATGAGCCGGTGTTGAAGAAGGCCGGAAGCCTAAAGATTCCTGGTCCGTATAGAGACGAGCGTTGATACCAGGGACGGAACTGGGTGTTGGGCGAAGACAAGGAGGCGGTGCTCCACATTCGCAACGGCGCCATCTTCGGCACTCTCGGCGAGTAGGGTACTGCTTATTTGCAGTCAAAGCACTCAACTCAAATGGTGAGAGCGCTGCCTCGCAGCCTTCGAGCTTCACGACGCGACGTGTGGGAGCCGTGCATCGAGATCGCTGATGAAGTGATGAGGGAATGCCTCCACTTCGCCATGCATTACGCCGCGAAGTGGGGCATTCGTCTTCTGTGGCTAGAAGAGAAGCTTCAGGCCGAATTGAATCTGACGTGAGCTGGTGGAGGTTGCGGTGATGACTCCAGCGGTGGGGCTGGCCACCGGCGCTGCGGTCAGCGTGGTGGGTGTCGGACCTGAAGAGTAGATCACCGGATTGGGGGTGGTGAAGTTGGTGTGATTGAGTACGTTGAAGAACTCAGCGCGGAACTGAGCGCGAACATGTTCTGTGACCTGTGTGGACTTCAGAAGCGATGCATCGAGGTTGATGAGGTTCGGGCCGGTCAGTGTATCGCGACGAAGATTGCCGATGGCTCCTGCCGCGGGGGCAAGGAACGCTGCGGGATTGAAGAACTGCGTTGGAGTATGCGGATAGAGGTTGCCGTGGAAGTTGGGGTTGATGTCGGGTCGCACGGGGTTGCGCGTGTCGCCGGAGCCAGTCGGGTTATAGCCGAGTTGAGGCGTGAATGGGAAGCCGGTCTGCAGGTTGGCGATGGTGCTCAGCGTCCAGCCGGAGATAGCGCGGTCGGCGAGATGGCTCGATGTGCTGAGGCGGCCGCGGCCGAAGGGCAGATCGTAGGTGCCGTTGATGCTGGCGAGGTGGCGCACGTCGGTAGCGGCTGGGCCCCAGTCGGCCTTCGGGTTGTAGGGGTTCGAGACGTAGGCCGGAGTATTGCCACTTACGCTCGTATTCCACGCAGAGCCGTTGTCGAGATTCTTCGACCACGTATAGGTTCCGCGGAACTGCAGGCCAGTGCTGAAGCTGCGCCGCACATCTACTTCAAGGGCGTTGTAGAGACTCGTCCCCTGCGAGAACCACGAGGTTGTATTCGCGACCAGCGGATTGGCTTTCACCGTGCTTGGAAAGTAGACCGTGCCTGCGGCTAGCGTAGAGGAGCAGGAGGGATTCGGGCATGTCACGGGAATCGGCTCGTTCTGGTCTCCGGAGAGAATCTGGTGGTAGCCATGCGAGCCGACGTAGGCGACGGTGAGCGATGTGTTCGGAGCTATCTGCTGCTCCACCTTGAAGTACCACGAGAGCACGGTGGGGGTCTTGATGTCCGGCTGCACGTTCGAGGGCGAGACGAGGCTTCCCGCGGGTGGCGCGCTGGTGCGGGTGAAGTTCAGGCTGCTGACAGGAACATTTTTGAGGGCGATGGTGGTGTTGAATGGGGCGGTCTGGTCGAGGCGGTAGTCGAGGTTGTCGAGCAGGGCGCGGTGGATGCCGAAGCCGCCGCGGATAGCGGTGCGGCCGTTGCCCTGCGGATCCCAGGCGAGGCCGAGTCTGGGCTCGGGGAGGAACTTTGCGTTGTTTACTGTCAGCGCGCTCGAGCCGATCGTGGGGTTCGTCGCGATGATGCCGTTGGTGAAGGCGTAGTTGGAGGCGCGGGATTGCGACTCGTTCCATCCGTTGGTGCCTTCGAAGCGGAAGCCGGCACGGAGTTCGAGGCGTGGTGTCAGCTTGATGGTGTCTTCGAGGTATCCCGCGTATTCCGTGGAGCGCCAGCCGAGTTCAGTTGGCGCAGGGACTACCGAGAAGGTGGCGACGGTGCCCTGAAGGAAGGTGGTGAGGGTGGAGAAGCTAGCCTGTCCGTACTGGTTCTGCGCGAGGTTGTCGTTGGACTGGAGGCGCTGCACCCAGCCGCCTGCTTCGATCTGATGGCGTCCGTGAGTGTAGAAGATGTGGTCGTCGAAGGTGAAGAGGTTGCGTGCCGTGGTGTTGTTGCTGCCGACGTTAGCGCCGGCGAGCGTGATCTGCGAGGCTCCGTTGGAGGCGGTGCTGCCGGCGATGACGATGGCTCCAATGGGCTTTCCCGCTACCCAGCCGGTGTTCGCCACGGGCACGCTTCCGGTGAAGAAATAGGCGGCGCGACTGAAGCCGATGCGCGCGGTGTTGAGGAGCCGGGGAGAGAAGACGTGCTGCTCCTGAAGGCTGAGGACCTGCTCGCGCAGCGCTTCATTGACCAGGGAGAGGGGGTTGGCGGAGGGGGTGTTCGCCATGGAGTCATCGATGGTGTAGACGGCGAAGAAGAGATCTTTCGGGCTGATGTTGTAGTCGAAGCGGGTGGTCCCAAAGTCTTCTTTGATGTGCTGGACAGGGTTGGAGTAGGCGAGGGCGATGCCGGTTGGCCTGCCATTCGCGTCGAGCAGCTCAGGGCCGTTCGCGGTTGGCCAGAGGTTTAGCAGGGGTGCGACTCCGTTGGCCAAACCGTAGTTCTTCAGGGTGCCCGGCTTTGCGGGATCGGGCAGGTAGCCCTGTCGGGCCTGATTGTCCGGGACGAAGGTCACGTCGGAGAGGCCGAGGTTCTGGCGGTAGCCCTCGTAGTTGCTGAAGAGGAAGAGTTTGTCCTTGCGGATCGGTCCTCCCAGCGAGCCGCCGAAGTTGTTGCGCTGAAAGATCGGGATCGTGGACTGGTCGAAGTAGTTGCGGGCGTCGAGCGCGGAGTTGCGGATGAACTCGTAGGCGGAGCCGTGAAACTTATTTGTGCCTGATTCGGTTACGATTGAGATCTGCGCCCCCTGCCGCTTGCCGTAGCTGGCGGAGTAGGTGTCGGTGACGACGTTGAACTCACGCACGGCATCGACGCCGAGGAGCTGACCGCTGGTTCCGCCGGGCGTTACGTTGATCAGCGAAGCTCCCGTGTACTCCACGCCGTTCAGGAGGAAGAGATTGTCCTGCGGACGACGGCCGGAGATGGAGAACATGTTGCCGACCGAGGAGTTCGAGGTGCCGATGCCTCCGGAGCGCTGGCCGGTGTAGTTGACGGTGGCCGGGTTCAGCGTGATGAGCTGGTCGTAGCTGCGACCATTGAGCGGTAGCTGCTTGATCTGCCGTTCGTCAACGAGGCCGGAGGTCTGTTGCGTGGAGAGGTTGACGACCGCGGGGGTGTCCTCCACCGTCACCTGCTGCTGGAGTGTATTGACACCCAGGGTGAGGTCGATCTGCTTGCTCTGGCCGACTGTGAGGGGGATGCCGGTCCTATGCTGCGCGTCGAACCCGTCAAGCTGCGCGGTGATCGTGTAGGTTCCGACCGGGATAGAGGGGGCGGAGTAGCGGCCGTCCTGGCCCGTTGTGAGACGGCGCTCGTTGCCTGTCTCGTCGTTGTGGACGAGGATGACGACGTTCGGCAGGGCTGCGCCGGTGGCGTCCGTGATCGTGCCGGAGAGGGTTCCCCCGACCACCTGAGCATGAGCGTTGAGTGCGGTGAGCACGAAGAACAGGACCAGGGTGCCGACGAGGACAGCTTCGGCGAGAGAGAATTGTTTTGGGAAGAGGCGTTTCATGGGAGGACTCCAAAAGGTGTGCAGGCGGCCCTCGCTAAAAGTGAATGAGAGGTTGCGCGAGTCATGTGTGTCTGTAAGGAGAGGCGGCTGGTTCTCGTCTAGGGACGACAACAACAGCGGGCACATCCGGCGAAGAATGGCATTGCGTCCAGACCTTCGCTCTGAGTGGCAGATGGCCTGATCGTGTCAATTGAAGGGTGCGGAGTCAACGGGCAACTCCATGGTTGTAGCTCCAATAGACGAGCGCAAGCGTTACCAGCGCGATGAAGATCTCGCCCAGGATGCCGACGATGAGCGGCCTCCAGCCCTGGCCTACGAGATCGCGCAGATTGGTCCGAAGTCCCACTCCGGCGAAGGCGGGCAGAAAGGCCCAGCGCGAGAGGTTCGAGAGGCTGTTGAGCTGGCCGTTCGTGAAGAAGCCTGCCGTTGCAAGGACAGAGATGGCGAGGAAGCCCAGGATGAACTTGGGGAACTTGTTCCAGAGGAAGAGGCCCTTGTGCGGCACATCCGGCGCCAGTCCGCGCGAGGACCAGTAGACGGCATACGCCAGCACGACAAAGCCGATGAAGGACGAGCGGGCCGTCTTGGCGAGTACGGTCCAGCGCCCGGCCTCTTCGCCGTAGAGGGCTCCGGTAACGAGGGATTCGGCGGTGTTGTCGACAGCGAGGCCAGTCCACATGCCGTAGCCCTGCTGGCTCATGTGCAGCAGGTGGCCGATAGCAGGAAAGGTGAAGAGGGCGATGGCGCCAAGGGTCAGGATCGCGGCGATGGCCGTGGAGGTGTCCTCTTCCTCAGGCTCGATGGCTCCCTGTGCGGCCATGATGGCGGTGACGCCGCAGATGCTGCTGCCGATGGCGAGCAGGCTGGTCAGTTTGGGCGGAAGCTTGAAGATGTGGCCGAGCAGGGTCATTACGCTGATCGAGAGGATCAGCTCGACGGCTACAAGCGCCAGCGAAAGACCACCGATGTGCAGCACGTCCTGCATCAGGAACTTTCCGCCTACCAGCACAATACCGAGCTTGAGCCAGAGCTCGTAGGTCGCCACGCCCGGACGAAAGATCGCTGCGACTCCGGCGGTATTGCTGATGATGAGTCCGAGAACGATCGCCCACAGAACGTATTCGATGTGGGGAACGGAAAACTGGGGATAGCGGGCGTTGAACAGGCTAAGAGCGTGCTCAAGCAGCTTGCCGAGCACACCGATGCCGAAGAGCAGCGCCATGCCGGGGAGCAGGCGCAGGAGGCGTCTGGCTGGCGAGAGCGACTGGACTTCGATTGGGCTCGGGATGGTGTGCGCGGACATTCTTGAGAACGACTAGAAGGAGATAGAGGGCAGAATGTTGAAGCGGATGAGTGCCGCGAGCGTAAGACCTATGCCGATTGCGATCAGATCGATATTGATACGGCCAGCGGTGGGGCGGGTATGGTTGAGGTGTGCCATGACGACTCCTGACTTCGGTTCGGGTTGCAGGTTTGGGGCAAAAGAAAAAACCCACGCATCGCGCTTTGCGCCGATACGTGGGTTCCTGAGGTTCTCTAAGGTCGATCTATTCGATTCGCTTAGGTGAGGGAGGCTCCGACGCAGCAGCAACAGTTGCCCATACAACAGAGGCAACAGCTACAGGCTGCGATGTGCATCAATCCCATGCCATGAGGTTAGAGGGTTTGGGGGGATGCGTCAAGCTAACTCGTCCCAAAAAGCTGCTTAAAATGGAAACCCACGCAGCGCGGTGGGGGCTGTTGCGTGGGTGTTCCAGTAAAGCAACGAAGTGGGTGGACTTCGTTATGACTGACTCAACCCGAAGGGAGTCTTGCCACTCATCTAGGGTAATCGGATTGCTCGGCGGAGTCAAGGAAATTTATGGAGAAAACCGATCAGGTCTGGCGAGCCTGACGGACCATTTCGACAAGAATTGTGCGGGTTTCCGCGGGGGTGGAGACGGCCCGGAGGAAGGGGATCCGGGCGCCTTTGAACCCCTCGGATGTCTTGACCCGAATATGGAAGCCAAGGCGGTCGACGGAGGTCATAGTGGCCTCCAGGGCATCCAGTTTGGCGTGGACCCTGGCAAAGAGAAGGAGGGCGTCGCCGTGGTCGGTGTTCATGTGCTGGAGGATGCCGGGTGCGGAGTCGGCCAGGGGATCCGGTTGAGCGAGGGTGTAGTCGGAGGCGGTGACCCAGCCCATGACGCCGAAGCCCCCGACATAGTAGATATCCGCTAAATCCATACGGAAGAAGGAGAAATCGGTGAAGTCGACCCAGTATTTGCTGTTCGGGTGGTGGGCGAGGTAGAGGGAACGGACCTCTGCTATATCGGTCTGGGGAATGGGAGTAGCGTTGCCGACCAGGGTAACGCGTGCGGCGCCCAAGACATCCCCTCCCGGGTCGGGTTGGCTGACGAAGAGGCTGGACCGCGGATCTGCCTTGAGGTTCTGCGTATGCATGGCCATGTTACTGATAAGAAAGAGGGGACTGCCCTGGGGATCGAGAGCGTAGGGCATCAGGGAGCCGAAGGGGAAGCCGGGCTGCTTACGGGACAAGGTGGAGAGGGTGGCGACGCTGGAGAGATAGAGGAGGGTGCGGGCACGCTCGGCGTAGGAGGGCTCGGGAATCGGTGGCTGATCGGAAGGGGTGGCGGTGGAGGCGTGCTGGTTAGACATGGGACTCTTTTCGGTAGTTGCTGGAACGCCCGACCAGTGGCGCGGGGAGCGTCGCCGGTCGGGCATTGTGGGGGATATTAGAGCCTGCAGATGAGGAGTTCGCGCTCGTAGATCATCTCCGGTGGAAGGTGGTCGTGGAGGGCGAGGAAGAGCTCCTCATGTCCCATCACCTCCTGCCGCCAGGCGGCCCGATCGACGACCTGTAGTTTGTCGAAGGTGGCGCGGGGGAAGTCCAACCCATTCCAATTGATGTCATCGAAGTGAGGTGTCCATCCGATGGGAGTCTCCTTACCCTGGGCGCGGCCACGGACGCGGTCGACGATCCACTTGAGGACGCGCATGTTTTCGCTGTATCCGGGCCACAGGAACTTGCCGTCCTCATCCTTGCGGAACCAGTTGACGTGGAAGACGCGAGGCGTGGCGGAGAGATTCCGCTGCATCCGCAGCCAGTGCCGGAAGTAATCGCCCATATGATAGCCGCAGAACGGCAGCATGGCCATCGGGTCGCGCCGGACCTTGCCAACTGGTGCTCCCGCGGCTGCCGTGGTCTCCGAGCCCATGGTGGCCCCGGCGTAGACTCCGCCGGACCAGTTGAAGGCCTGGTACACCAGCGGCATGGTGGT
>JAOAPB010000051.1 GCA_025462645.1 Edaphobacter sp.
AAATAAGTGGTGCACAGGGGAGGATTCGAACCTCCGTAACTCGAAGAGTGGCAGATTTACAGTCTGCTGCCATTAACCACTCGGCCACCTGTGCACATCCTGCAAAACCTCTCCAGCGCGCAGCCCACATCTCAACCCATCAAGCCCGTGCTTCGATTCGAAACGCAAATCGAGCGGGTCTTCTAACCGCTTGAAGGAGTGACCGGAGGCCTGCATGACCAGAACGGCCGGGCAGTACAACCAAATCCGTCTTTCTTGCTGCTCTTGCCTGCTGAATGGAACTGGAGCTGACGAAGGGATTTGAACCCCCGACCCTCTGATTACAAATCAGATGCTCTACCAGCTGAGCTACGCCAGCCCAAACAGCCTTGATTATGCTCTCTGTAAGCCCAGCAGCGGAACGCGCAGCAGTGCCCGCGCAGAGTGCGCCGCAGTCGTAACTTTAGCATAGCTGGAACGAGGTAGCAACGGGCTCATTCACCGACAGATGCATCATGCCAACAAAACCCTCTCCCGCGGCTGAGGAACCTTCACCGAGGCCATTCCGGCAGCCGTCGCAGCCTGTATGCCCATCTCCGTGTCCTCGAAGACCAGGCATGACTCCGGCGCTACTCCAAGCCTGTGAGCAGCCATCAAAAATGGCTCTGGATCGGGCTTGCTTCTCTCGTAATCCCCGGCACAGACCAACGTGTCGAATCTATCGAATAGCTTCACGATATCGAGCGACGCCGTCACGGACTCCCTCGTGCTCCCCGACACCACAGCGAAGGGAATCCGGCCGTACTGCTCTTCGATATGTTCCAGCACCTCCGGGACGGCCTTAAGCTGCGGAAGAAGCTCGAAGTACAGTGCTTCCTTCCGCAGGGCCACCTCGTACACCGGCATCTTCAGGCCATGCTGTTGGTTGAGCGTGGCGATGATCTCAGCGACCGGCATACCGCCCCAGGCATAGAAGACATCTTCGTCGAACTCGCAGTTCCACTCCGAGAGCACGCTCTTCCAGGCGACATAGTGCAATGGCATCGAATCGACGATCGTGCCATCGCAGTCGAACAGATACGCCTTGAATGATCCAACTGGCAACTTCAGCTTCAAATCTACTGTCGCTCCTCGCATGATCTCTGTGCCTGCATAACTATCTTCTCATCCTGGCGGATGAGCCTGCGCGCTCAGTGTCTCGGATACCGCATAATCCTGCCCCTTTTTGGTTGCGTGTTAATCTTTATCCCGTCCAATCCTTTTAGAACGCTCCAATGGAGGAGCCCCTGGCATGTCTCACCTGCGCGCCCTGATCGTTACTGTCTTCGCTATCTCCCTGCTCAGCGCAACTCCATGCCTTCCCCAGCAAACGGCGGTGGATGGCCCGCTCCCGGCAGCAGAAGCTTCCCCTAAGTCCCTCAACAACGACGCCGTCGTCAAGATGGTCAAAGCGGGGCTCGGTGACGACCTCATTCTTCAGACCATCTCCACCCAGCCGGGCTGGTACACCACCGACGCAGACTCGCTCGTCACGCTCAAACAGGCCGGCGTCTCCGACCGTGTCATCACGGGCATGGTCAACAAGAGCCGCAAGCTCCTCACGCCATCCCACGAAGCTCCCGTGACCGTTCCCGAGGTCAACGAGATCGGCGTCTACTACAAGGACCGCAGCGGTAACTGGACCATGATGGAGCCGGAGATCGTCCACATCAAATCCGGCGGCTTCATCAAATCGACCGTCACCAACGGAATCATCAAACCGGACCGCAACGGACACCTCAACGGCCGCGAGTCGAAGCTCATCCTCCAGCGGCCCATTCAGTTCCTGATCTACGTTCCGGATGGCGTCTCCGCCAGCGAGTACGACCTGCTCCGCTTCCGCCTCAACTCCAACAGCCGCGAGTTCCGCGTCCTCACCGGCGGAGTCATCCACTCCACCGGCGGAGCCGATCGAGATGAGGTTCCGTTCGCTCCCGTCAAAACCGGACCTCGCACCTACCAGTTCACCGTCGACCAGAGCGTCGCAGGAGGTGAGTTCGGCATCCTTCCTCCCGGCACCGGCAATGTAACCAATGGCGGAAAGATCTACACCTTCGCCATCGTCGAATAACCTCACCCGAAACGAGATTCCCTACTCCCACACATCGATGTCTTCCCCAGGCTTCAGCCCAGCACAACTCGTGCTGAGGAACTTGCTCGTCGCAGTGACATCGAAGTGCTTGGAATGTGCCCGGTCCTGCACGATGTCGATACTCATCTTGTAGTGGAAGCTCTCGGGAGAGTCGATCGTCATCTCGCCATGGCCGGTGATCTTGCCCGCCGCGCAGGACATGTCCGCACTGTAGGTCTTCGCGGTAGCCGCCTGATTCAACCAGACGCATTGATGGCTGTCGTCTCCGTGTGAATCCATAAAGCCCTTCCACGTCGAAGCCGAGACACAGGAGCGGGTCACCGACGGCTCCTCCATGCCCGGCATCCCCTCTACCCTCCCCTCCCAAAGCCCCCATCGGATCGGAGGCAGAGGAGGAGGGCCAGAGAATGGAGTCGGAGCCGCGCCACCGAATAAGGCCATTGTTATCAATGCAAATAGAAACAGAGCCTTCATGGTTCGCCATCCCTGGGATCAACACCCATGCGGGAGTGTACGACAGCCCCCAAAACTCGGCACAAGGAGATGGTCTATGCTTATCCTCTGAGGCTTATCCTCTGAGCGCTGAAGTCCACAAGTGCGTAACGACGATGCTGATACCTGACCGGCCATGTCACCGATGCGGCTCCTGATGCGTAAGTCCACCCGCTACTCTCTGCTGCTGATGCTGGCGCTCGTCGCGGCGCTGGCCATTGCGCTGGCACTGCGTAAGGCAGCTCCCCCCGAGGCGGCCCGGATGCTGCCGGAGTCGGACGCGATCGTCTACGTGAACCTCAAGCCCTTACGCACGGCAACCCACTTCGACCGCACCCCCGTAACCCACAGTCCGGACTACGAGCACTTCATCGAAGCCACCGGCATTGTGCCGGAGCGCGACCTCGACGTCGCCGCCTTCGCCCTGCACCGCATGGATAACCCCAACGGTCCCAACGGTCCCGTCGGCTACTCCGAGGTCTTTGAGGGACGCTTCGACGGCGAACGCCTCACAAACTATCTCGCTACCATCGCCACGGCGAAAGAGAGCTACGCCAATCACGACATCTTCACCATCCCTGTAGGAGAGAGTAAGGACATCCGGCATCTGCGGATCGCGCAGCTCGGCTACGACAGCATCGCCGTCTCCAACATGCCGACGGTGGAGCAGATCCACTCCATCCTCGACCGCCATCGAGCCGGGGCCTCCCCCTTCTCCGGATCGTCGCTGCTCTCGGCTCGCTATCGCGACGTGCCTCTGCTCTCGAGCGCCTGGGCGATCGGCCACATCGGCCTCCCCTTCTCCGAGCGCGGCTACATCACCGTCTTCGGGCTGCAGCTTCCCCTGCCGGAGGACACCACCTTCGTCGCCAGCCTGCGCTACAGCCTGGGGTTGCGCCTGCGCATCGAGGAGATATCTCCAACCGACGCCGAGGCGGCCCATGCAGCGGAGACTCTGACGACGCTGGTAGGACTCTTCAAATCCCTTCAGCCGATTCAGCCCCACTCCACCGCCGACGGTGCGCTGCGCGAGACGATCGACTCGCTCAAGATTGAACAGCATAAAGATCGCGCTGTCCTGACCGCCAGCATTCCTATTGATCTCTTGCACAAGCTCACAGCGCCAGACTCCCCAGCCGCTCAATCTGGTCCCGCGCTCAATATAAAACCATGACGAACTCCAGCCCTCAAACGACCACCAGGATCATTCTCGTTCGCCACGGACAGAGCGTTGCCAATGCCGGCGGCGTCCCGGACGACCACATCAGCAATCCCCTGACTGAACTTGGCTGGGAACAGGCAAAGTCCTTCGCGGAGGAATTCTCCTGCTCTCCCACGCTCTTCATCCGCTCTTCTTTTCTTCGCGCGCAACAGACCTCGGAGCCTCTACTCAAAAGATTTCCTGAGGTCCCCGTCGAAGAGTGGCCCATCCACGAGTTCACCTATCTCGAGCCGACTCGTCACAACGGCACTGCCGAGGAACAACAGCTGCCGCACATTCATGAGTACTGGGCGCGCCGTGATCCCGCTTATATCGACGGGCCGAACGCCGAATCCTTCTCTCTCTTTCTGGGCCGAGCTCGCGATGCCATCAAACGTCTTATCCAGTTGCCGCCCAGCGACTGCGTTGTCGTCTTTACCCACGGCCTCCTGATGCAGGCCATCCGGCTGCTTCTGCTCTTCCCTGACGCGACAGACACTGAGTTGATGTTGAACTTCCGTAGATTCCATGCCACCCACTTCATCAACAACGTGGACTCGCTCGAATTTGAAGTCCTCAACCATCAGATTCGGATGATCGACCAGCAGCATCTGACCTCTTTCACACTCGAAGGAGAACCCTCCCATGTCTAGACACATGCCTTCTCTGCTGCAAGCGCTTTCGCTCGCATCGCTGGTCTGTGCTCTCCCGCTGTCCCTTCCGGGGCAATCGGGTAAGACCCTCACCGGCCAGGCCGCCTTCACCGACTACACGCAGGAGCACCCCGGCGTCCGCCGCCACATCACCGTAGCCGACCTTCCCGAGCCAAAGGAGGCCGAGTCCGTCGACAACGGCCCCACCGTGGTGCCGCGTCCCGAGGGCGCGTGGCCCCAGGCTCCCAAAGGCTTCAAGGTCGAGCTCTACGCGCAGGGCATCTTCAAGGAGCCTCGCCTCCTCCGCACCGCGCCTAACGGAGACCTCTTCGTCGCCGACAGCGCTCCTGGTCAGATTAAGGTTCTTCGCGGCGTAGGTGCCGACGGCAAGGTCGTCAGGAGCGAGACCTTCGCCACCGGCCTCGACCACCCCTTCGGCATCGCCTTCTATCCGCTGGGCGCGAACCCGCAGTGGGTCTACATCGCCAACACCACCTCCGTCGTGCGCTTCCCCTACAAGGCCGGGGACATGAAGGCCACAGGCGCGGCACAGACCATCGTGGAGACCCTGCCTGGCTACGCGCAGCTTCGCGGTGGAGGCCACTGGACCCGCGACGTCGTCTTCTCGCAGGATGGCAAGCGCATGTTCATCTCCATCGGCTCAGCCTCCAACGTCGATGACACCGACAACAACCCCAGAGAGTTCCACCGCGCCGACGTGCTCGAGTTCTCTCCCGAAGGCAAGTTCGTCAAGGTCTTCGCCTCCGGCCTCCGCAACTGCGTCGGCGAGGCCATCAACCCCGCCACCGGCCAGCTCTGGTGCTCCACCAACGAGCGCGACCGCCTCGGCGACAACCTCGTCCCCGACTACATCACCAGCGTCAAGGAGGACGGCTTCTACGGCTGGCCCTGGTACTACATCGGCGGACACCAGGACCCCCGCCACGCCGGCAGGCACCCGGAGCTGAAGAACAAGGTCATCGTGCCTGACGTCCTTCTCCAGTCGCACTTCGCCTCGCTCGAGATGACCTTCTACACCGGCAAGCAGTTCCCTGCCGAGTACACCGGGGATGCCTTCGCCGCCGAGCACGGAAGCTGGAACAAGTCCCAGCGAGCCGGATACGAGGTCATCCGCGTTCCCATGAAGAACGGCCATGCTACCGGCGAATACGAAGACTTCCTCACCGGCTTCGTCACCGCGGACGGCAAGGTCTGGGGCCGCCCCGTTGGCGTCACCGTAGCAAACGACGGCTCCCTCTTCGTCACCGACGACGGCTCGAACAGCGTCTGGCACGTAAGCTACACAGGCAAATAGACAAAAAGATGGGGCAACCGATCACCTCGGCCACCCCATTCTTTTTACTTGCCGCCTGTCTAGGCCGCGGCCTCGGCTGCTTTAGCTGCGTTAGTTGCCTCAAGCGTTCGTACTGAGGACTCATCTGCCGTATTCATCTCAGACTCCACTGCCCCCTCAGCCCTGGACAGGGAGAGCAGCGCGTCAAAGCAATCCCCGTCAAGCTTATGTGGCACCAATCTTTTTATGATCGAGACGATATTCTCAAGCTCCAGACCATCGCGATAGGGACGGTCCTCCGACAGGGCGCCAAACACATCCGCGACGGCAATCATGCGAGCTTCGATCGATAGATCCGCCCCCATCAACCGATTCGGATATCCGCTGCCATCCAGCTTCTCGTGGTGCTCGCCCGCGATGATCGACATCTCGCGGAAGGGTCCCACTTGCTCGAGGATCCGGCGAGTCAGCCCCGGATGCTGATGGACCACCTTCCACTCCTCCGCAGTCAGTCCGCCCTTCTTCTCGAGGATCGTATTGGAGATGCTCAGTTTGCCGATGTCATGCAGCAGCGCAGCTCGGCGAACGAGCCGTGTGCGCTCAGGCGGCAGACCCATATTCTGCGCAATTCCAAAGGCAACATCGGCCACGCCTTGCGAGTGCCGGAAGGTAAAGTGCGACTTCGCGTCCACTACGTCGGCAAACGCCTCGCAGATCCGGTCGATCTGGCCCGCATCCAGACGATCTCTCTTTCCCCCGTCAAGGTCGAGAACGGCCTGCCGCGTATCGTCCTGGCTCCCAATAGCCGAACAGTTAATCCACAACGTTCCTCGCCGGTGTAACGACATTGCTATGCGCACGAGCTCAGGGTCGAACCATGTGCCGCTGCGTTCCTTCAAGGTTTGCACCGCGGCCCCTTCGCCCTTGGCCGCGAAGAAGACATCCAGATGTTGCGCAACCGCACAGATGCGTGAAAGCAGCGGAATCTGCGCTCCTTTTACTCCATCTGGATTGCCCTTGCCGTCCCAATGGTCGCCAAGGCAGCGAACAGCCTCTGCCGCGTCCTGCCCCAACCCAAGTTTGCTGATGATGCCCGCACCGCGGTCCGATCGCAGGGTCACAATATCTCGGCTATTTTTGTACGCCGTAGTTCCGGGCCAGATGATCCGCGAGATTCGATCGACCGGGCTCGCACTGGGAAGAAGGCTCTTCCAGAGAAACTTCAGAATCGCGACCTTCGATTGATGCGGGGTATTTAGATCTTCCGATCTCACATCGGCATTGATAGCCCGGTAGTCTTCCCCGACGATCTGGCCCATGCGGCCCACATTGCTGCTACACCCTATATCCTTCAGCAGCAGCGCATAGTAAAGTCCGGTGGCCTGCTCGGTGGGCAGCTTAATCTCTGCCGCAATCCGCATTCCAAGCAGACAGCTTCGCAAGGCGTGCCCATACACGGCGCCTTCCGTTAGATCGAGTGCAAAGGAGAGTGCGGAGATGACCTCCGACAGAGAGATGGAACCATCGGAGTCCATCGGTTCCTGCCGAAAGGAGGCTGACGTCTGAACCATGCGTATACTTCGTTCCCGTGTAGGACCGACAAATGATGTTTGGAGCCCTGTAGCTTTCAGGTGCAGAGTGGCCCGTCATGCGACCCGCTGCAGAACTCCACTGTGAGGATAGCGTGTGCAACAGTCTTGAATATTACCCAAAAGATGCACGGAAGTCTTTCATAATCTGTGATGCCAGAGCCATTTCTTGCCCAAATTCTCCCTCGTATCGCTAAAAACGTGAAGTAAACGATATCTCTGCAAAGATGCCTCTATGCATGGAATTGGTTGCGTCCGTACCTCAAGGGATGATGCTCTCTTCTCCATAAACCCCATCAGAGCCTCCCTGCGCCTGCCGGCGGGCATCACACTGCGGCATGGCCTCAGCCCCGGATTGCACCCCATGCAGCACCCGGCGCAAGCCTCCATCCAGTAAATAACGACCTTCAGCTAACCTTAAGCGACCCTTCAGGAGAGGTTAATCGCACTCTGACATTCTTCTATGACGCCGCAAGGCGCAAGGAGATCACAATGCCAGTTCGCTTCTACTACCCCATCGCTGCATCGGTTCTCATCCTCACTCTCAGCGCCGCCGCGCAGGAGAAGAAGATCGATCGTTCTTCACTTCCCCCAGCCGTTGAGAAGGCCGTCTCGGCCCAGACGCAGGGCGCAACCATCAAAGGCTTCGCGGAAGAGCGCGAACATGGTAAGACCTTCTACGAGGTCGAGACCGTACTCGACGGTCACACCCGCGACATCCTCTTCTCCCCCGACGGCAGCGTGGCGGAGATCGAGGAAGAGGTAGCCTTCGACTCGCTACCGGCCAATGCCCAGGAGGGCCTGACAAAAAAAGCCGCTGGCGCAAAGATCACCAAGGTCGAGTCGTTGACCAAGAAGGGTAAGCTCGTCGCCTACGAGGCGAACGTCAAGAAGGGAACGAAGTCCAGCGAGATTCAGGTTGGGCCCGACGGAAAAAACCTCACTCGCGAAGAGTAGTCAAACTCTTCCACTCGCAAAAACAAGAACAGGGTGGCTCATGAGCCACCCTGTTCTTTGCCTCTAAACGATCCCAGCTTAGCGAGCCATTGCGGCAACCTTTGTGCCCGCAGCAGGAACCACCGACTCCGGTGCCTCGCTGCCCAGGTCAGCCAGCGTCATCCGCAGATACTTGTGCGGATTGACGGGAGCGTTGCGGATACGAACCTCATAGTGCACATGCGATCCCGTCGTCCTACCGCTATGGCCGACGAAGCCGATCACCTGCCCGCGCACGACCGTCTGTCCAGGCATCACGGCAAAGCCCGACATGTGCCCGTAGACCGTCTCGACGCCGTGGCCGTGGTCGAGGACAACCTCACGCCCATAGCCATTCGCCATCGCGGCCGACTTCACCACTCCATCCCCGGTAGCGCGTATCTGGGTGCCATTGGGAGCGGAGATGTCGATCCCCTTGTGGAACTCGCCCTCGCCGTTACCCAGGATAGGGTCTTCCCTCTGGCCGAAGCTGCTCGTGATGGGGCCCATCACCGGCCACAGCGAAGGAGCATACGCCGCTGCGTCCTGATCGCCGGCTCCGGAGAGACCGCCAAATAGATTCGTCGAGTTGTAGCTCGGATTCGCGATGCTGGAGATCCCCCGTGCCGCCGTTCCGCTCATCGCCGAGCTGCGCAACGCGTAGAACGCGTCAACCGACTTGTAGTAGCTGACGTCATTCATGCCGTTCGCATCGCCGGCCAGCGGCGTCGTCGCCACAGCTTCGGCAACCGCGACAGACCGGGCCGACCGTCCCATCTTGCCCGTCACCTTGCCCATGGGCACTGCCAGCTTGCTCGCAGTCAGGCCATACAGCGCCGACACCTCGGTTGCCAGCGAACCCAGCGATGCCGCCTCGATGTCCTTCTCATGCGCAGCCTTCTCCAGGTGTGCATAGTCCTTCTGCAGCGAATTGTGATCCTGTCGAAGCTGATTGAAGCGCGCCGTCTTGATCAGCATCCGGGAGTACGACCCAGCCAGTCCCGTGATGGTGAACATGCCGATCGCCGCGGCTGCCACGAACATGTAGGCATAGTGCAGGGGGACCGGAACCTTGTCGAGGTTCCCCTCTTCGTCGCGGCTGACGAACATGATGTAGTAACGCTTCTTAAGTCTCAATCACAAACCCAGGCCCAGATTTGACCGCGAGGACAGCCGCGGCGCTGAGAGATGGCTAAAAATCGATCAGGGCAAATGCGGTTTGGCAATTGTCATTCAGGATTGCAATTCTCTCTTGAGCTTCCATTATGAGGATAACAAACAGGGTTCGCCCATGCAACCGGTTTTGCCAGCCATGGCACCAGTGGTCCACCACCTATTCGCCACATTCGGCGCACCATTTATCCTGTCTCAGGATGAAAAAATCACCCAGCCCGATGGGGGAACTTCAGCTAATAGAGCAGATACGCCGCGCCTCCCATCCCAGCCAAAATAAAGCCATCACCCTCGGTATCGGCGACGACTGCGCTATCCTACGCCCTCCTCCCAACTCCGAAGTCCTTGTAACCACCGACATTACGCTGGAGAACCGGCACTTCCGCCGCAATCTCCACCCCCCGGAGTCCGTCGGCCATCGCTGCCTCGCCCGCGGTCTCAGCGACCTGGCCGCCATGGGCGCCACGCCAATTGCCGCCTTCCTCTCCCTCGCCCTCCCCGGCAGCATACTCGCAGAAAAATCAGGTCAAGCCTGGATCACCGGCTTTTTCAAAGGTTTACACATCCTCGGCGAGCTCCACCGTGTACCCCTTGCCGGCGGGGACACCTCCGAATCGCCCGCAAATCTTATCCTCGCTGACATCGTTCTCCTCGGCACCGCCCCAAAGGGCAAAGCCCTCCGCCGATCCGGAGCCCGTCCCGGCGACGCGTTATACGTCACAGGACAGTTGGGAGGCGCAGCAGCCGAGCTCTCCGCGTTGCTCGCACGTCGCAGACGCATCGTCCGGATCGCCACCATAGACGGCCATCCCCATCTCTTTCCCGAGCCGCGCATGGACACAGGCGAGGCCTTGCTGCGACGCGACCTGGCCACAGCCTGCCTCGATGTCAGCGACGGCCTCTCGACCGACCTCGCCCACCTCTGCCGCGCCTCCGGCGTCAGCGCCGAGATCGAGCAGGCGGCCCTTCCCATCCACCCCCTCGCCCGCAAGCTTGGCCCCCACCGCGCATTGAAGGCCGCTTTGCACGGAGGCGAGGACTACGAGCTGCTCTTCGCCGCACCGGCTAAGCTCCGGATGCCCGGCTCCATCGCAGGCGTGCCCGTGACGCGTATAGGCCGCTTTATTCCAAAGCGCTCAGGACGCCCCATGATGACGCTCATCGCGCCAGACGGCAACCACAGCCCACTAGAGCCCGGCGGATGGGAGCACTTCTCCACCCGCGCCAAAACGCGGCGCTGAGCCTGCTACCATCGAACTTCGGATCCCATCCGACTCTTTTCCTAATCATGCGAGACGCCACAAAAATCATCCGCTCCACCCTGACCCGCAGCGTCGCCAGCGAACCACTGCACTCCGGCCCGGTCTTCGCCGCCCCTTACCATGCCCCCGGCGATCCATCCGACATGCCGTACACCTATGCCCGCTCGCACAACCCCACCTGGACGGAGCTCGAAAGGGCCATCGGACAGATGGAGTCAGGACCGGACTACCGCGCCACCGCACTAGTCTTCGCCTCCGGCATGGCAGCCTGCACCGCGGTCTTTGGAGCAGTCCTCCGCCCCGGCGATGTAGCCGTCCTTCCCTCCAACGCCTACTACGCCGCACGTGTCCTCGCCCAGGAGTACTTCGCCAAGATGGGCGTCGTAGTCCGCCTTGCCCCCACCGCCAACAACGCGCAAGCCGAGCTCCTCGAAGGCGCGAAGCTCCTCTGGCTCGAGTCCCCCAGCAACCCGACGATGGACGTCTGCGACATCGCCCTGCTCAGCGAGGCAGCCCATCGAGCGGGGGCCCTGGTCGCCGTGGACAACACGACCCCCACACCGCTGGGCCAGCTTCCACTCGCTCTCGGAGCTGATTTTTCCGTCGCATCGGACACCAAGGCGATGACCGGCCACAGCGACCTTCTCCTCGGCCACGTAGCCACACGCGACCTCGAACTCCGCGCCAAAATCGACCAATGGCGAACCCTTACTGGCGCGGTCCTCGGCCCCATGGAGGCCTGGCTGGCACTGCGCTCCATCGCAACCCTTCCGCTGCGGCTGGAACGGTCCTGCGAGAACGCGCAGAAGATAGCCGAGTTTCTAACCACTCGCGACCAAGTAACCAGCGTCCTCTATCCGGGCCTGCCCAACCATCCCGGCCACGCGATAGCCGCGAAGCAGATGCGCTACTTCGGCCCGGTCCTAAGCTTTATCCTGCGCGATAAGTCCGCCGCCGAGACCTTCCTCGCGAAGTCAAAACTACTGACTGAGGCAACCAGCTTCGGAGGCGTCACCTCGACCGCCGAACGCCGCGCCCGCTGGGGCGGAGACGCCATCGCCGAGGGCTTCATCCGCATGAGCGCAGGCTGCGAAGCCGTCGAAGACCTGATCGAAGACATGGCCCAGGCGTTGGACGCAATCCGATAATGCAGGATCCCGCATCGTTCCCGCACGATTGGAACGCAGAGGTGCTGAAGTCCGCGCCCCTCATCGCCCCGGCCCGGCAGTTCACCTATCCGCAGCAGATCGCAGGCGAGGAGGACGCTCTCGCCCGAGGCGCGCTCCAACTTCTTGTGCTTCCCGCGAACGGAGGCACATTCCTGGCCACCTGCGCCCTCGGCTTCACCAGCCCATCCATGCCCACCGGGCTCTTTCCCTGCCCCAACCCGCATGAGATGTGCGCCGTAGCAGGCGGCTACGCCTACATCATCGACACCCTGAAGCCCGACCACTGCACCCACATCGCACTGAAGCCCGTAACCGAGGTCCGAGTCCTGCCCGCGCAGCAGCTCCTCCTCTTCATCGGCTTCCACTCCATGATCGCCTGGGGCCCACAGGGCCTCGCATGGGAATCAGCCCGCCTGAGTTGGGAGGGAGTCCGCATCACAAACATCGACGGCGACATACTGCACGGAACCGGATGGAATCTTCTGACCGACAAAGAGATAGCCTTCTCGGTCGATCTGCTTACTGGCCATCATCAGGGTGGGGGCTTTGCTCAGCCGCCGGAAACGCAAAAAAACTGAGAGCCGCATCGCCCTGCTTCCGCAGGCGCGTGTGTTCCAGCGCACCATACCTCGCCGCGAGCTTCGCCTTGCTGCTGTGTTCGGCGATGACCACTGCGTCAGGCGCAAGAATCAGGCGGCCACGAGCACTCCCCAGAAAGTTCAAGGTCCCCTCGTACTCCGCTGCGGCCTCGTAAGGTGGATCGAGATACACCAGGTCGACAGGCTGCGTCAGCTTGCCCAGCCGCTGCAGCATGGCGCCCACGCCGCGGTCTTCGAGGGTAAAGCCGTGGCCGATCTTCAACGCCGCCAAATTCTGGCGGATAACTGCGATGGCAGGCGAAGCATCTTCAGCAAACCAGACGTGAGCCGCACCCCGGCTCAGCGCTTCGATCCCGACAGCTCCCGTACCGGCATACAGATCGACGAAACGGCAACCATCCACACGCGGAGACAGAATATTGAACAGTGTCTCCCGTAGCCGGTCACTCGTCGGACGCGTCTGCAATCCCTTCGGGGCCAGCAACTGTCGTGATCGATATGTTCCTGCAATGACTCGCATCTATATCTGAATGGTATGACGGCAGCGCATACAATGATAGCTATGCGTGGGTGGTCTTTTCCGATCGGCAGGTTTCTCGGCGTGGATGTTCGCATCCACACCTTCTTTATGCTTCTGCTTGGCATCGCCATCAGCTACGCATCGATGTCCGGCGTGTCGAGCGGGCGTGGCTTCGGGCTATGGCTGCTGCTGCTGCTCGCCGTCGCCGTTCGCGAGATAGCGCGTGCCATCGCCGCCGCATGGTTCGACCTCGAACTCCGCAGCGTGCTCCTGCTGCCCACCGGCGGCCTCTTAAGCTATGCAACCCCCGAGGCGACAGAGCAAGCCACAACCCCAGGAATGCAGAAGCGCATGGCCTCGATCGGCCCCATCGCCAACATCGGCTTCGGCCTGATGCTGGCCGCCATGGTGATGACGATCGCCCCGGAGATCAATCTCCTCGAACGTCCCTGGATCTCGCCCACCCATCTCCTGCGTGCCGCAGTATGGATCAATCTCCTGCTCGGTGCGGTGAACCTCTTGCCGGCGTCTCCGCTCGATGGCGGCCGGGTCTTTCGCGGCGAGTTCGCCAAGGCCCACGGCGCGCTCAAGAGCACACGAGCAGCCGCAGGCCTGGGACAGGCCATCGCCCTCGGGCTCATCGTCGCCGGCCTGCTGGTCCCCAACATGTGGCTCGTCATGCTCGGAGCCTTCGTGATGATCGGCGCCCACATGGAAGACCAGGGCCTGCTCCTCCAGACCGACGCCGACGCCGTGCGTATGCGTGACGTCATGCTGACGCAGTTCAGCATGCTCTCCGCCTCCGACACCCTCGAAGACGCCCTTCAGCGCTCCGTCCACACCCTGCAGGACGTCTTCCCCGTCGTCCGCGGTTCCAACCTCGTCGGCGCAGTCTCTCGCCAGGGCATCGTCGAGGCCCTCCAGGCCGACGGCAACGGCTACGTGCAGGGCGTGATGACCCGCACCTTCCAGACCGCCCAGCCCGACGACTCCCTCGTGAAGACCCTCCGCCGCATCATGGCAGGACAGGGCACACAGATCGTACCGGTCCTCGAAGGCGACCGCATCGTCGGCATCATCACACCGCAGAACCTCGCTCACTCCATGGGTATGCTCAACCAGCGCCGCAAGCTGCGGCAACAAGAGTAACCTCCGCAATCCCTATGTTTGAAAAAATGATTGTCATTCTGAGCGCAGCGAAGAACCCCGTATTTTGCAGGTTGCGGCTATGTTGCCACGAGTGGGAAGACGAGTAGCATGCGATCCTCTTTAGACTCCGGACAAGGTCACTCAGAGCCGATAGCCCCCGGCCTCTACCTCGTGGCCACCCCCATCGGCAATCTGGAAGACATCACCCTCCGCGCTCTGCGTATCCTCCGCAGCGTAGACCGCATCGCCTGCGAGGACACCCGCCAGACCCAGAAGCTCCTGAACCACTTCGGCATCGAGACCCCGACCATCAGCTACCACATGCACAACGAGGGCACCCGCTCCGAAGAGCTGACAGCCGAACTAAAGCAGGGAGCCCGCATCGCCGTAGTCAGCGACGCCGGAACCCCAGGCATCGCGGACCCCGGCGGCCAGATCGCCGCAGCGGCCATAGCCGCCGGCATCTCCGTCTACCCCATCCCCGGAGCCAACGCCGCCATCAGCGGCCTCATCGCAAGCGGCCTTCCCACAGAGAGCTTCACCTTCCACGGCTTCCTCCCCGCGAAGGCCGGCCAACGCAAGACCTTCCTCGAACATATAGCCGAGCTCCCTCGCAACGGCGCAACCCACATCTTCTACGAAGCCCCCCACCGCATCCTGGACACCCTCGCCGACATCGAAGCCGTCTTCGGAGCAACCCAGCACGTTGTCGTCGCAAGAGAATTGACCAAGCTACACGAGGAGTTCCTACGCGGCCCGGCAGACGAGCTGCGCAGACAACTAGCCGCCCGCGCAATCGTTCGCGGCGAAATCGTCCTCATGCTGACCCCCACCCCACCGCAGACCACTCAGACACAAAGATCGAGCATCGCCGCCGAAGTCGCAGCCCTGATGCAATCAGAGAGCCTCTCAGAAAAAGACGCATTAAAGCGCGTAGCCCGCGAGCGCGGCATCGGCAAGAGCGAAGCCTACCGCGAGCTCCAGCGCGAACAAAACCGTCTGCGCTAAGCGGCCAGAATCGACCGCTACTTCCGCCCCATCACCCGATCGTAGTTATAGACATCGCTCGTGGTCCCCAGAGCCTCGTTATACAAGCTCGTAGCTCCACTCGCCTCTTTCAGCTCTTCGCTGAACTCATGAATCGCGCGCAGATGATCGGCTGTCGCCGGAATCTCCAGCTTGCTGGTCTTCAAAAACTTCTGGTAGCCACGATCCAGCAGTCGCGAGATCTCGCCATTCAGCAGCCAGCCCGGACGAGCCAGTATCTCGACCGTACCATCCGGAGCCGCCGCAATCTCCGCCGCGCACCCGTACTTCCTTACCTGGAAGGCATTCGGCGTCCGCTTTGCACCCTCCTGCGCGGGGGCGACATCGAATCGTTGACTGCCTAGAATGGAAAGAACATCGTTGAAGCTTCGCTGTGGGGTCTTTTTTGCCATAAGTGCCATACGTTAGACTCAATATAACCATCGCACATCCGCTGACCTCCTTCAAACGGCATCGTGGCGAACCGGAGAGCTACACACCCAGACTGCATGACGACCACTACCAAACCGTTCGGAACAACCATCCTCCAACGCATCGGGAACACGCCGCTGGTGCGTCTGGAGCACCTGACCGCCCATCTTCCCGGCATCCAGATTCTGGGTAAGGCTGAGTGGGCGAACCCTGGCGGCTCCGTAAAAGACCGCGCCGCATCCGCCATCGTTACCGACGCCCAGCGCCGCGGACTCCTCAGCCCTACTCAGGGCCTTCTCGACGCCACCAGCGGCAACACCGGCATCGCCTACGCCATGCTGGGAGCGGCCCTCGGCTTCCCCGTAACCCTCTGCATGCCGTCCAACGTCTCGCCCGAGCGCAAGCGCTACCTCGCGGCCTACGGCGCAAACGTTATCTGGACCAACCCCGCCGACGGCTCCGACGGCGCCATCCGCAAGGCCCGCGAGCTCGTCGCCGCCGAGCCCGACCGATACTTCTACGCCGACCAGTACTCCAACGACGAGAACTGGCGCGCCCACTACCGCACCACCGCCAACGAGATCTGGGAGCAGACCGAAGGCCAGGTCACCCACTTCGTCGCCGGCCTCGGCACCAGCGGAACCTTCATGGGCACCACCCGCCGCCTGCGAGAGCTCAATCCGCAGATCCGCTGCATCTCCATGCAGCCCGACTCGCCCTTCAACGGCCTCGAGGGCCTCAAGCACATGAAGACGGCGATCGTCCCGCGCATCTACGATCCCTCCCTCGCCGATGCCAACATTGCCATGTCCACCGAGCTCTCCTACAAGATGTGCCGCGATCTGGCCCGCAACCAGGGAGTCCTCGTCGGCATCTCTTCAGCCGCCGCTGTAGCCGCATCGCTCCAGGTCGCCGAGCAGGAGGCCGCAGCCGGTCGCGAGGCCGTCATCGTCACCATCCTCGCCGATTCGGCAGAGAAATACATGAGCGAACGCTTCTGGCAGGAGGAGCAGTAAACCCATGCTTCACATTCAATACGCAGACTACGAAGCCCTCCGCGCCCACGGCGAAGAGACCTACCCCAACGAGTGCTGCGGCGTCCTGCTCGGCAAGAGCAACGGCGCCGAAGGCAACACCGTCCACCAGATCGTCCGCGCCGGCAACACCCGCACCGACTCCGCGCACAACCGCTACAACATCGCTCCTGTGGAGCTGGTCCGCATCCAGCGCCAGGCCCGCACCCTCGGCCTCGACATCGTCGGCTTCTACCACTCGCACCCCGACCACCCCGCGCAGTGGTCCCCCACCGACTTCGCCGAGGCCCACTGGATCGGCTGTTCTTACATCATCACTGCCGTCGAAAAGGGCAAGGCTGCCATCACCAACTCCTTCCTCCTCCTCGGCGCCACCGAAGACGACAAGAACTTCCACGACGAAGCCATCGAGATCGAGATCGCCGAAGCAGCACCAACCCTGAAAGGACAAGAATGAACATCCACATCCCCACGCCCCTCCGCGCTTACACAGGGGGCAAGGAGACCGTCAGCATCCCCGGCACAACCGTCAGCGCCGCCTTCCAGCAGCTCACTGTCAGCTTCCCGGAGCTGAAGGAGCACCTCTTCACCCCCGAGGGCAAACTCCGCTCTTTCGTCAACGTCTACCTCAACGACGACGACATCCGCTATCTCCCTTCCAAGGAAGAGACCGCCGTGACCGATGCCGACGAGCTCACCATCATCCCCTCCATCGCAGGCGGCTGTTGATTCTCAAAAGCCTGTCATTCTGAGCGCAGCTGATTCTTAAAAGCTTCATTCTGAGCGCAGCGAAGAACCCCCGCATTCCGCCTTTGTTGTTGCTTTTGCTTCTGAGGTAGGCCTGGGCTTTTAGCCCAGGCATTCAAAGTAATTACAGAATGGGGCTTTAGCCCCTGAGGTATGCCTTTTTCGACGCCGTTCAAGGCCTACCAATACCCCAAATGAGCCGTTGCCGCTCAAAAAGCATCTAGAATTAAACCAAGGAATCCCGATGCCCACAGCCATAGAAGAAGCCGTACAGCTACCCAAGCTCACCAACGCCGAGATCGCCCGCTACTCCCGCCACCTCATCCTTCCCGAGGTCGGCATGGAGGGCCAGCAGAAGTTGAAGGCGGCAAAGGTCCTCTGCGTCGGCACCGGGGGCCTCGGAGCCCCGCTCGCCCTCTATCTCGCCGCAGCCGGAGTCGGCACCATCGGCCTCGTCGACTTCGACACCGTCGACGACAGCAACCTCCAGCGCCAGATCATCCACTCCACCGCGACCGTCGGCATGCTCAAGGTCGACTCCGCCGAGATCATGCTCAAGGGCCTCAACCCCCACCTGAACGTGGTCAAGCACAACACCATGCTCACCAGCGCCAACGCGCTCGACATCCTCAAGGACTACGACGTCATCGCCGACGGCACGGACAACTTCCAGACCCGCTACCTCGTCAACGACGCCTGCGTCCTCCTCAAGAAGCCCAACGCCTACGCCTCCATCTTCCGCTTCGAGGGCCAGGCCAGCATCTTCGGCACCGAGCAGGGTCCATGCTATCGCTGCCTCTACCCGGAGCCGCCACCGCCGGGCCTCGTTCCCTCCTGCGCGGAGGGCGGTGTCCTGGGCATCCTCCCCGGCCTCCTCGGCGTCATCCAGGCCACCGAGACCATCAAGCTCATCCTGGGAATAGGAGACCCCCTGATAGGCCGTCTCCTGCTCGTCGACGCCCTCGGCATGTCCTTCCGCACCCTCAAGCTGCGCAAGAACCCCGACTGCCCCGTCTGCGGCACGCACCCCACCGTGACCGAGCTGATCGACTACGACCAGTTCTGCGGCATCGAAAAGCCCAACTCCGTCGGCCCGCTCGAAGTCGCCCGCGACAAGGCAGTAACCGATGCCGCCATCGTGGACGGCATCCCGCAAATTACAGTCGAACGACTCAAGCAGAAGCTCGACGCCAAGGAGGACATCTTCGTCCTCGACGTCCGCGAACCGCACGAGTACCCCATCGCCAACCTGGGCGCACCGCTCATCCCGGTAGGCTCCATCGAGAGCCGTATCGCGGAGATCGCCGCGCACAAGAATGACGAGGTAGTCGTCCACTGCCGTAGCGGGGCCCGCAGCCAGAAGGCAGCCTTAGCCCTCAAAGCAGCCGGCTTCACCAACGTCTCCAACCTCGCAGGCGGCATCCTGGCCTGGGCCGAGAAAATCGATCCCTCGATGCCGAAGTACTAACCAGCAAAGCAATCTACTGAGCCAACGAAGGCCTGGGTCTAACCCCAGGCCTTCGTCTTTGCCGCAACAGTTGCCGTTATCTTTGCAATTGCCGTTGTCTGTTTTACCCGTGCCGCAGAGATGCTGCAGTGCTCACCGACGCTTATCCGCACGCTGTGGGAGAAATCCTGCTACCCCCATTGACTAGTCCCGTCGGTATACGCTAGCCGACTTGTATGTACTGATCTGAACTCGCTGCTTGGACGTCTTCGTTCTACGCATTTTGTCGGCTGGCGTCGACTGCGACAACCTTGCCGGAGGAGTCATAAACGATTCCGTTTTTTTGTTGTAAACGAATCCCACGTTCAATCAGGTTGTTGATCGCGGCAGTAATTTCCTTATTCGTACAGTTCAACTGGCTCATAAGTCTGAGGTGTAATCCCGGCTTCCATGGTTGGTCAGGTAGTCGCGAGTCAACTAGCGCCACGAATTCTGGAGTAACGTGCACTGACCCTCCTCCGTCTTGCGGGGTGGTATGTGGCCTTTGCCTACCAACTATATCGATGCTCGTTACTCCATACTTGCTTTCGACCGTCTCGCAACAAGCCTTGATAAACAATGCACTTCGGAACTCAAGCTGTTTAGATGATTCCTTGCGTTGTGCACTTATGATGTTCCACATCTCAAGGATAAGAGTCTTCGTGACGGCTTCAATGTCGAGTTTTCTCAAGCTTTCGGCGGTGATCGCGAACGTTCCCATAATCTTCGCGACGACCAACAGGGCCACTAGGTTTCTCCAAGAAGACAAGAAGCGTTCGCCTTCGCTTGCTCGCACGGGTCTTACTTCCGAAAGAGTCGCTTCCACCCTTTTCAATATTTCAGTGATTGATACCCAAACTCCGAGTGGAGCGGACGCAGAAAATACACTCTCATATCCCTGTTGTGTTCTCATGAAGCGAGATCTCAATCGTGTTGCGAACGCCGGGTTTTTCATAACGAGCGCAATATATCCCGCCGCGATATATAGCGGCGTTACAAACCGTGCCGAAGGTTTGCCAATGTTCCGATAGTAGTTCTTTCGCCTTTCGTAATACCAATCGTGTCGCTCGAGGACCTCTTCAATGTCGCGTTGGAGTTTGTCGGTAGCGTGGAGCGACGCAGCGCGGACTAAGCTCTGATTATTTGTTGCTCGAATGATACGATCCCGAACAGCAGCATCTGAAGACACAACAACTTTTACTAATACGCCCCGGCTCGAGGACGTCTCTGTCCCGGTCTGAAAATGGCGAAAGATGCTTTCCGTTGTCTGTAATCCGTTAACGATCTGGATATCTTGCAGACTCAATATCTTTCCTGCGGCTGACGCGCCAGTTGCCAGCACAGTAATCCCATTGTTCAGCCACCAAAACTCCGGCGCATTTGGATCGGCGAGCGAGAGCCCAATATCCTCATTAACTCGATTCTCACCCAAATAATCTCTAACATTGGAATCAAATAAATAGCGCCGTAGGCTTCCTTCTTCATCTGTAACAAAATTCTTATAATCGTCCAGGCGAGCGATTGCTAGATAACTTCCAGGGCCTGTAGTCATAAGTTCTGTCGCATTCAGGTCCAGTGAGAAAGATTTTGTCTTCCGATAGAGCGCAATGAGCTCTGCTGCTCCAACAAATGTAAAGCTAATCTCGCAGTGGCTAAAAAGATCCTGAACGATGCCGCAGATTTGGTCTGCTCTGGATTGTATGTTCTCGCCAACGATCGAGGAATCTCCTCTTGAAACGTAGGAAAATCGGAACTTCAGTTTTGGCCGCACGATCGAGAGATGTTTATAGGCCTCAATGAGAAGCCCCCGGGCTTCTAGCAGATCAGTGGCGTAACGTTCGCCGAGATATTCAAGATCGTTACTGAGATCGAATAGTTCCGTGACGCTGGCGATCAATGCGTTTAAAGTTGCCTGCTGAAAAGTATCATGGTGTTTGCAAGTGAGTATGTGTACTTCTATCTCCGCATTACGCTTCGGCCAGACGAACCCATTTGGATCTTGAAGTAGGTGGCCATTAACAAACGTGTAGAAACCGTCGATCCCACCGTCATTTCTTCCGTCCACCCAACCGACTTCGATCTCCTCACGCGATAGGTCGAAATCTTTCAGGACTTGTTCGAAGGCGAAGAATTCAAAAACTTCATCTAGTTTGTTCGAAGGGAGTTCTGCCGCGAGCCGTTCTTGTGTAATTGAATCAACGAGCACAACGTCATTCTTGGCCAACGCATTACCTTACCTTATGTGAATTGCGAGTCGCCGCAATCTTATCCATTCTTGATCGCTATACTTGAGAGAGTAGATCATTGGAAGTAACGTTAGTACCCAGAAACGCCGTTCTGGCGCTCAATTTCTAAATGATTGGCAACCCAAAGGTGAGCGTGCGCCGCGCGAACCGTACCTGAATGCAGCGCGTTGCTTGTTCTCCTCAACCCCAGGAAAACGCGCAAATTTATCTGTCAAGCCCCCAAACCATCTGAATACAGGTAAACAAAGCAGATACAGTTGGCATAGTAGTTCTTCCAAATTCACTAGAATAGAACTAGAGATGAAGAAAGCCCCGGTCCAAAAGCCGGGGCTTTCCCATTAACACCCGTAACTTCAAGCAGGAGACGACTTTAGCTGTAACCCTTTCAAAATGACGACTTTGCAGACAAATACACCTTCAAACCATTGAATCAAAGGAGTTTACGTCCAAGTACCCCCCGGGGGGGTACCCCTGCCGGATCACCAAACCAGCAGGAACCTACTCCGGTTTGTCTTCGGGAACCAGGATCTGCAGGCACAGAGGTCGCTCCAGCATGCAGTCCAGCTTGGCAATCGAGTTCATCGCCTTCTCGATAGTCGAGGTCAGGCAAGGCTCTGTCGTCACCACAAACGGCAACCGGTGCTTCGGATGTCCCGGCCGCTGCAACAGCGAGTCGATATTGGCCCCGACCTTCGCGAGAGCGCCCGCGATAGCCGACACAATCCCCGGCTTATCATCCACCACAAACCGCAGATAATGAGGAGCCATGAACTCCCCAGTCACCGAACGCTTCCGCACCGGCAGCTGGACCGTCTTGCACCCCTGCGCCACCGACAGCAGGTCCGAGACCACGGCCACAGCCGTAGGCTCGCCCCCCGCGCCATGGCCCGAGAACACCACGTCCCCACCAAACCTGCCGCTCGCAACCACCATGTTCTGCGTCCCATGTGACCATGCCAGCGGCGAGGTCAGCGGAACCAGCATGGGTGCCACCCGCGCATGAACCAAGGTCCCATCGACCTGCGCCCGCGACACCTGGCGAATCGTGCAGTTCAGCTCCTTCGCATACATAAAATCGATCGCCTCGACCGTCGAGATCGTCTGCGTAGCCACCGCATCCGGATCGAGCTCCGCATGGAGCGCAATCCGCGAGAGGATACAGAGCTTGGCCCTTGCGTCGTAGCCATCCACATCAGCCGACGGATTCGCCTCCGCATACCCAAGCTGCTGCGCATCGGCCAGGACCGTAGCGTAGTCCGCGCCCATCTCCATGCGGCTCAGGATGTAGTTGCACGTCCCATTGACGATACCGCTCAACCGCATCACCTGATCCCCGCAGAGCCCCTGCTGCATCCCGGTAATCACCGGAACACCACCGGCAACCGCCGCCCCATGGATCAGCTGCACACCATGCTGCGCCGCCACCTTCGCCAGGCTCGCCCCACGATAAGCGATCAGCTGCTTATTGGCCGTCACCACGGACTTGCCCGATACCAGAGCCTTACGCAGCCATCCCTCAACAGGATTCAGCCCCCCCATCAGCTCCACCACAACATCGACATCCGACTTCAAAATATCGTTGATGTTCTCCGTCCAGACAACCGACGCGGAGACACTCTTAGCCGCTGCAGACGTGCGTTTCTGCTCCACATTGCGGTTGAAGATATGTGTCAGCTGCACGCCAGGAAACTTCGACGCAGCAAGCACTCGCGCCACCGAACTTCCCACCGTTCCAAACCCAAGCAATGCCACCTTTACCGTGGAACTTGCCTTAGCCGCCTTTGCCGCTGATTGAGCCATCGCTCTCGTCTTCTTCGTCGTCATGTCCTAGTAGTCGATTCTGCCGGCGTAGTTACGCCAGGCGTCAAAGCTTGAAATTGCCTTCTCCCGCATCAGGTTCGCGATCGGAAGGCTACGTTGATCGAGCGGTCGCTTCACCTCTTCATAGAGGAACGCATCGTCGAATCCGGCCGCAGCCGCATCTGCCGCTGTATTGCCATAGAAGATCGCCTCGCAGCGTGACCAATAGATAGCTGCGAGACACATTGGGCAAGGCTCGCAGCTGCTGTATATCTCGCATCCAGCCAGACTGACGGAACCAAGCTCAGCACAAGCACGACGAATCGCCGTAACCTCGGCATGAGCAGTAGGATCGTTCGTCGCGGTGACACGATTGACGCCAGTCGCCACAATCGTGCCGTCCCGCACGATTACTGCGCCAAACGGGCCTCCGCGCCCGCTTGTGACGTTCTCCGTCGCCAGCGCGATCGCCCGTTCCATGAAGATGGGATTGCCCTGCATTCGGCTCTCTGTATCCTTATTGCACACTGCGCCGGAAGCAGGTCGCAGGATATTCCGATTATGGCACACGCCCTCCTCTCCAACCGCGTCGTCACACCGCAAGGGCGCACAACCGCCACGCTCTCATATGCCGTACCGACAGACATGCCCGCAGTCCCGGCATACTCGCCTCAGTCCTTGCTAATCTAGCATCGGAGTAGACCCGCATCCGTATGGCCATCGAATCCATCAATCCCGCAAACGGAAAGACTCTACGCCGCTTCGATTCCCTCACCGACGAGGCCGTGCGCGAGAAGATCGCCCTCGCTGCCGAGGCCTTCCGTACCTACGCCGCCGTCCCGCTCGAGCACCGCGCCCTCTGCATGCGCAAGCTCGCCGCCATCCTCGAGCACGAGACCGACGACCTCGCTACCATCATCACCCTCGAGATGGGCAAGCCCTTGCACGCAGCCCGACTGGAAGTGCTGAAGTGCGCCACCGCCTGCCGCTACTACGCCGATAACGCAGCCCGAATTCTCGCCCCGGAGTCCATCCCCACCGAGAACCACAGCTACGTTCGCTGGGACCCACTCGGCATCATCCTTGCCGTCATGCCGTGGAACTTCCCCTTCTGGCAGGTCTTCCGCTTCCTCGCGCCAGCCTTGATGGCCGGCAACGTCGCCCTCCTCAAGCACGCCTCCAACGTCCCGCAGTGTGCCCTGTCGATCGAGTCGCTAGTTCGTCGCGCCGGCTTTCCCCGCGGCACCTTCCAGACCCTCCTCATTGAAGCCCGCCAGGTCGAAGCCGTCCTTGCCGACGAACGCATCGCCGCCGTCACCCTCACAGGCAGCGAGCCGGCAGGTCGCGCCATCGGAGCCCAGGCGGGTTGGCTCATCAAAAAGTCCGTCCTCGAGCTGGGTGGCAGCGACCCCTTCATCGTCATGCCCTCCGCCGACCTCGATCTGGCCATTGAGACCGCCGTCAAGGCGCGCTGCGTCAACAGCGGCCAATCCTGCATCGCTGCCAAACGCTTCCTCGTCGCCGACGAGATCTACGATGTCTTCGAGTCCCGCTTCGTCGCGGGAATGGATGCCATGCGCGTCGGAGACCCCATGAAGGACGAGACCGACATCGGCCCCCTTGCCACACCACGCATCGTTGACGAGCTGGAAGCCCAGGTGAAGGCTGCCGTACAAGCCGGCGCACGCATCCTCACCGGTGGCGAGCGCATGATCGGCGACGGCAACTACTTCGAGCCCACCGTCCTCACCGGCGTCCCCCGCACCTCCGCCGTCTATCGCGAAGAGCTCTTCGGCCCCGTGGCCATGCTCTTCCGCGTTCAGAATTTGAACGAAGCCATCGCTATCGCCAACGACACCCCCTTTGGCCTCAGCGCCTCAGCCTGGACCCGCGACCCCGCCGAGCAACAACGCCTCGTCTCCGAACTCCAATGCGGGGCCGTCTTCCTCAACGCCATGGTCGCCAGCGACCCCCGCCTCCCCTTCGGAGGCATCAAGCACTCCGGCTACGGCCGCGAACTCTCCGCCGCCGGAATGCGCGAGTTCCTCAACGCGAAGACCGTCGTCATCGCATCGGCGAACGGCTCAAAATAGCCATCAGTCTCCTCTCCTGCAAGCACGAGCGCCTCTTTTCAGCTAAGCTACGGTGTTCCGACGAAGCATCTCTGTCTCGCCGGGAAGTTTCGTACTAAAGACGCACGCTGCCAGAGAGGACCTCATGCCCGATCTCCATTACTTCACCGGCTTCGGCAACGAATTTGCGACAGAGGCCGTTCCCGGCGCATTACCCGTCGGCCAGAACGCTCCGCAGAAGTCCCCCCTTGGCCTCTACACCGAACAGCTCAGTGGCAGCCCCTTCACCGCGCCCCGCCTGCTCAATCGCCGAACCTGGACCTATCGCATTCGCCCCTCCGTCATGCACAAGCCGTACGAACGCATCGCCAATGGGCTCATCCGCTCCACCCCCTTCAACGAGGTCGAGACCACACCCAATCAACTTCGATGGGATCCTCTCCCCCTCCCCTCAACGCCAACGGACTTCATTGACGGTCTCACCACCCTCGCCGGCAGCGGCGACTCCACCATGCACTCGGGCGTCGCCATCCACATCTACACCGCCAACAAGAGCATGACCGACCGCTTCTTCTACTCCGCCGACGGCGAGCTCCTCTTCGTCCCGCAGCTAGGCCGTCTCCTGCTCCACACCGAGCTCGGCATCCTCGACCTCACCCCCGGCGAAATCGCCCTTATCCCACGCGGCATCAAGTTCCGCGTCGAGCTGCTCGACCCACAAGCCCGCGGTTACCTCTGCGAGAACTACGGCGCCACCTTCCGCCTTCCGGAACTGGGGGCCATCGGAGCCAACGGCCTCGCCAACACGCGCGACTTCCTCACCCCGCACGCTGCCTTCGACGATCGTGACGGCAAAACCTTCCAGGTCGTCGCCAAATTCCTCGGCAACCTTTGGGCCACCGACTTCGACCACTCCCCCCTCGACGTCGTAGCCTGGCACGGCAACTACGCTCCATACAAGTACGATCTCGCCCGCTTCAACTGCATCAACTCCGTCAGCTTCGACCACCCCGACCCCTCCATCTACACCGTCCTCACCTCGCCCAGCGAGATCCACGGCACAGCCAACGTCGACTTCGCCGTCTTCCCGCCGCGCTGGCTCGTCGCCGAGCACACCTTCCGTCCGCCCTGGTTCCATCGCAACTTCATGAACGAGTTCATGGGCCTCATCCAGGGCGAGTACGACGCCAAGGCCGAGGGCTTCGTCCCCGGAGGAGCCAGCCTCCACAATTGCATGAGCGGTCACGGCCCCGACGCCGAGACCTTCGCCCGCGCCACCACCGCAGAGCTGAAGCCCATCAAGCTAGAGGGCACCCTCGCCTTCATGTTCGAGACGCGCTTCGTCTGCCGCCCCACGAAGTTCGCCATGGACACCGCCGCCCGCCAGCACGAGTACTACACCTGCTGGCAGACGCTCAAGAAGAACTTCAATATCCCCAAATAGAACCAACACCATTGCAATAGAACGGGCGCGACCGGAGTATCGGTCGCGCCCTTCTTGTTGGTAGCTAGAAGTTGAACGACGCCTGCAACAGAATGCGCTGCACGGCCGAGTTGGTGGTATAGAAGTTCCCCGCCAGCTGTGTTGACTTTCCGAACAGCGAGGTGGACCGCAATACTCCTACAGGTGTCGACAGGTTCTCGGTGTTGAACAGGTTCTGGAACTGCGCACCCAGCGTAAAGTTGTAGCGCCTTCCCGTGCTCGCCCCGCCACCGCCAAACATCCCACCGCCCGGCCCGCCACGTCCCCCCATCCCACCACGTCCATGGTCACCCGGGCCACCGCCGCTCGGTCCGCCCTGTCCCTCTCCCCGATTCGACTCAGTAGAAGGTCCAAACCCAAAGGTCTTCGCCACCCGCAGGTTCGTCGTAAACAGCGCAGGTCCGCTGCAATAGTTGATTGGGATCCGCGCCTCTCCAACGCCAGGGTTAGCATCGAAGCTGCTCGCATCGGAGCAACTCGCCGTCGACCGCCCTGGCAGGAACGCCGGGCGGTCGTTGAAGACCGTATCGTTATTCAGGTCCGTGCCGATCGTGATGTTATACGGAGTGCCCGACTGCGCCACGATAAAGGGGCTCAACGAGATCCTGTAAGGCAGCGTTACATTGCCGCCGAGGAACAGCCGGTTCCGTATATCGAACTGCGCCCGGCCATAGTCTGCCCCGATATTGAAGGGCGTCGACGGAAAATAGGTCGCACCCGCCGTATCTGCCTTAGCGAAGTTCAAAGCGTAGTAGCCAAACAGCGAGTACCGACTCGAACGTATGTTGAAGTTGGCGGTGAGCTGCTGTTGACGGAATACGCCTTCGGACTGGTACTGATACTGCGTTGGAGCCGTCGTCCCATAGCTGACGTTCTGGCTGAGGAACTGGTGTACCCCCCGGGCGTTCATGTAGTTGACCGAAATCGTGGCCCCCCGGAACAACTGCTGATCGGCTCCTATCGCAAACTGCATCGTATACGGGGAACGCAGATTGGAAGCAGCCGCAAAGGTCGTCGTATTGGCGGCCGTAGGTGTGCCGCACGCCGCGATCGCGCCCGGAGCGCACGCCGGATGAGACACTTGCGGATCTCTCACAATCAGCTGTTGCTGGTTCGTTCCATTGCTCTGGACCGTCGTTACGATATTCGTCAAATTGTAGCGATCGTAGAAGATGCCGAAGCCGCCGCGCAGCACCGTCTTCGGCGAGCTCTTCGAGCTCCCAAGGCCATACGCAAACGAGAGGCGCGGAGCGAAGTCGTGGTGCGAGCTGATGTCGTTCTGGGTCTCATAGCGAATCCCATACGTCACCGTGAGGTTGGGCTTCACCTTCCAGTCGTCCTCGAAGTACAGCCCCACGTCGGCCATCGTCGCGACCACGCCGCTTTTGACGTTCGTCAAGCTGAACTGGCCCAGCCGTCCAGCCTGGTAGTCGGCCAGGCTGGCATAGGTAAATTTGCCGTTTGTGCCTGCCGTCGTGCTGCTCGATTCACGGTTCACCCGCAGCCTGCCTCCGAAGCGCATGAAGTTCTTCGCCAGCTGGATCGACGTGTAGTTCTGCACCTCCAGCCGATTCTGCCGTGTAGAGAGCGTACCTGAGTTCGAGCCGCCCGAAGTGAACGCGCCGGAGACGGTAATGCTCGGAGCGGTGCTCAACGCCGTCTGCGTGTCCCGATTACGCCCCAGCTCAAATCGCGTCTCGTTGATCAGGCGCGGGCTCAGGATCTGCGTGTCGCTCACCTGCAGCTCATACTCCGAGCTATCGATGTTGTAGCCCGAGGAGGGAAGATTGAACGCCCCCATTCCATTGTTCATCTGCGAGCTCTGATAGAGCTGGAACCGCGTCGTCAAAGTATTTTTCTCGCTCACCTTCAGGTCGACCCGCGGACTGATATCCGTCCGCGTCTGTGGCATTGAGATCGCACCCTGGAACGGCGTGGAGACGCAGCTGCCATCGCCCGGAGCGCAGACCACCGTCGGATTCGTTGGATTCGCCATAATCTGTCCATTGACGATCGAGTTGTCCTGAATCTGCCGCCTCGAGCCCGACAACGTGAACGACGCAATCGACGAGAGCGGCCCCGTTACGCTCCCGAAGCCGAAGATCGTGTGATACGGAGGCTGCACAACGGTTGGGCCCAACAGAGGATTGCCCGTATTGAACGCCGAATCGTTCCCGTTGATCTGGAAGTTTCCATGAAACTTGTCCGTGCCCGGCTTGGTAAACACCTCCACGCGGCCGTATCCAAGCCGGTCATACTGCGCCGAAAAAGGATTCTGGTTGACGCGAATCTCGCGGATCGACGACTTCGGAGGAAGCTGCCCGCCGGTAAACCCATCGACATAGATCTGCCCGCCGTTCGGTCCCGCCGCCGGTCCCGCCAGCGCCGACAGCTCCGACGAAAGTTCATCCGGATCGTCCGAAAGAGCCTCCAGATCCTTGCCCTTGATCGTGGTCGAACTCGCATTGCTGTCCTGGTCCACGCTCAACTGCGTGTTCTGTGCCGTAACCAGGACCTCCTGCGACTGCGCCTGAACCGCCATCTTCGCATCGAGCGTAAGCGTCTGTCCCGCGGTGAGTCTTACCCCCTGCTTCACAAACGTGGCAAACCCCTGCATCGTAACCGTCACCGAGTACATTCCCGCCGGTACGCCCTTCACCGCATACGTTCCATCATTCTGCGACTGCGCGATCAACGGCTTTCCCGATGCCGGAGTCAACGTCACCACCGCCCCCGGGATCACCGCCTCATCAGGATCGGCAATCGTTCCATGCACTGTCGCGCCAGTCTGTTGAGACCTCGCAACCATCGGGGCCAAGGCAATTAAAAAAAGCAGAGCAAGCTTCAAAATTGAGCGAAATGACATTACTACTCCTCGGAAGAAAAACATCGTTACAGATCCTGGCCGTGGTCGAAGCTACTGCCCGCCGCCGCCACCATCAGGTGCGCCGCCGCCAACATTCCACGGAGACAGCGTCATAGGCGCGCCGCTCGGCGTCGCTGCCAGAATCGGTTCCACACCGGACAACAAAGTCACTGCCATTACAGTCGAGCTGCCTAGCTCCGCCTGCGACGCCACAATCATCACCGCATCGCCGACCTTCAGGTCGGCGACAGTCTCGTTAGGCAGCCGCACCAGCATCTGAGACAAATCCATCCCCGCAGACCTTCGTCCTGGCCCACCAGCTCCAGCGCCCATGCCGCCCGCGCCCTGACCTGCGCCCTGACCTGCGCCCGGCACAGTGCCCTGAGCGTTCCCGCCGCTACTGCCGGCCTCCGCATTCGGGCCGCCTTTGGCCCTCGCCGCAAACATCGCCGCAGCCTGTGGAGGCAGCCTGCGAATATCGGAGTTCGCCGTCACCTTCACCGTCATCGTGCGCTTCGTCGTCAGATCCTTCAGCGTCAACGTGCCACTCGCAGCATCGAGCGTGGCAATCGTCCCCGCGAGATTCTTGAATGATCCGCTCACCACCTCCTCTGCCTGGATCGACGATCCATCCTCAGACCTTGCACCGCGCACTCGAAGCTGATCGCCCACCTGGATCTGCGCCAGCGTCCCCGGCTTCGTATCCTCGAACTTCACCGAATCTCCGGCGTACCGGCGAAACTTCGTGCTTCCCGATGTCTGCACTTGAATCTTTTTCACACCGGCAGAGATCGTCACCACCCCCGTACCCGCGTCAACGGCGCTCACCAGGCCGCCCGATCCGCGTTTCTGCCAATCCGCCTTCTCAGTCTCATTCTTCTGTGCAATGTCGCTTGACTTCATCAGGATCACGCGAGAGGCGATCAAGGCACCAGCAGAGTCGCCGGCCTTACCCGTCACCAGGATGCGATCACCCACCGCAATATCCGCCAGGGTGATCGACTGTGCGGTCTTCAAATCTGTGCTGCCTGGCGCCAACTGTAGAATGCGCGCAGCATCCGCCACACTCACCGTAAGCGGCTGCCCCGCATCGGTCGTCAGCGTGATGCTGCTGCCGGAGATCGCCTTCACCGTGCCGATCTGTCGAGCCGCCGCTGGAGCCGCAGCCGTTGCCTGCGCCAGTGCGAAAGAGTCAGCACACAATCCTGCCGCGGAAACCATCAGACTAAGACACAGCGTCGGCGCTCGAAAAATATCAGATTTCATAAACATTGTGTCCGTCCTTAATAGCCAATAGCCGCACAAGCTGAATCAGTACAAGCTGACTCGTTGCCCTGGGAGCCCTCAATTGTGAAATGTCAGTCTCTTAGCAAAGACGATTAAGCACCACAAAAGTTTCCGTGGGGCAACGCTTTTCGCGTTATACCAGGCGAATCTATGGCGAACCTAACACCCGGGGATTAACTCACGCTTAAGGGACAAGGCCTTCTCACGTAATGTGTCACTGTTTTTTGGGACAGACAGTCACGCTAAACACTGCAATTTCGTCACTTTTCACCAGAAAGAATAGCCAGACAGTTCGGAGGCAGCACCACCTTCGCTTCCATCGCCGCGACATCGTCGCGGGATGCAAGCACAACCGGAAGCCGCCGCGCATTTTCGAACTCCATGGGTTCATTGCCAAGGTTGCACATCACCGTAACCAATCCACGGTCCATCGTCAGCCAGCGTCTCTTCTCGTCGTACGCCACCTTCACATGCCCTGGATCTCCATCGTTCAATGAAACTGACCGACGCCGCAGCTGGATCAGCTTACGGACCCATTCCAGCATTGCCGCATGGTGTCCCTCGCCCTTCTCGTCCCAATTCAGCTTCGACCGCTCGAGGGTCTCCACACTCTCTGGATCGGGAATCTCCTCCGGGTCCCATCCGAACGCCGCAAACTCCCTCTTGCGCCCCTCCCTCACCGCCTTCACCAGCTCCGGCTCATCATGGTGGGCGAAGTACTGGAATGGTGTAGACGCCGCATACTCCTCCCCCTGAAACAGCAGCGGAATAGACGGAGCCGTCAGCACGATGCCTATCGCAACCTTCGCGCAGTCCACCCCGATGATATGTTCCAGCCGATCCCCCGTTGCCCGATTCCCCACCTGGTCATGATTCTGAATGAACCCGACAAAGTGATGTGCCGACAGACCGTCGACCGGACGCCCATGGCTTCTCCTCCGATACTTCGAATATTGCCCGTCATAGACGAATATCTTCGTCAACGACTTCGCCAGCTTCTCGAACGATCCGAAGTCATCGTAGTAGCCTTTGCCTTCGCCATTGGTATTTAGAACGGTAAACAGCGCATGGTGGAAGTCGTCGTTCCATTGCGCATCCATGCCATAGCCACCAGCCTCTCGCGGCTTTACTACCCTAGGATCGTTTAGGTCGCTCTCAGCGATCAGAACAAGCCTTCGGCCCAGCGTAGAGGACATCACCTCTACCTCGCACGACAACTGCTCCATAAAATTGATCGCAGACCGATCCATGAACTCATGCACGGCATCAAGCCGCAGACCGTCGATATGGTAGTCCCGCATCCACATCAGGGCGTTGTCGCAGAAGAACCGGCGCACCTCATCGCTTCCGGCGAACTCCAGGTTCACCGCATCTCCCCAGGGCGTACAGTGCCGATTCGTCAGATACGGACCAAACTTATTCGTATAGTTCCCAACCGGTCCGAAGTGGTTGTAGACCACGTCCAGCAGAACCGCCAACCCGCGCACATGGCATGCATTCACAAACCGCTTCAATCCATCCGGACCACCATATACATCTCCCACCGCAAACAGCGAGACCCCGTCATAGCCCCATCCATAATCTCCTGGAAACGCAGCCACCGGCATCACCTCCAGGTGTGTCACCCCCAACTCAAACAGGTAGTCGAGCCGTTCGATGGCCGCATCGAACGTGCCCTCCCGCGTAAACGTCCCGATGTGCATCTCGTAGATCACAGCGCCCGTTAATGGCGGTCCCTGCCACTGATGATCGTTCCACTCGAAAGCACTCTGGTCATACAACCGGGACGCGCCATGCACTCCATTCGGCTGCCAGGTCGAGCGCGGATCGGGATATGGTGTCGGATCGTCATCCACCACGAAGCCATAGTCCATACCGAACTCCGCCTCTTTCACCGGAACACTCCACCAACCCCTCTCATCCGGACCGCTCATCGGGTACAGCGCATCGCCGATCTTCACCGCTATCTTCTTCGCCCGTGGTGCCCACACGGTAAACTCATGCATTGTTGTTCTCTCCCGACGTCTCTTCGCGAACTAACAGTGCCACGGGAAAGTCCTTCAACAACCCCTCCACGGCAACCTTCCCTCCATCGACAATCGCCTTCGTCATGCGATTCCTCCACCTACCCTCAGGCAACGTCACCGTTGTCCTGCGCCACACACCCCCCAGCTTCATGGTCAGTCTCGGAACAACCGTCGCCACAGCATCCCCTCGCAGATACCCAATCACATGGTCGCTCTTCGCACCCTCAACTGCCAGCGGCGTATAGGCGGCCTCAGTGCCGAACCACTCCGGCCTCTCACGTCGTAGCGCAAGTGCCTGGTGGATCGTCCACATCTTGGGTAAGCCCTCCTCCGCACGCTCCATCACCCGTACCGCGACATTCTCTTGAAGAGAGATCTCTTTAAGTTCCGCCAACAGCTCCTGTCGCAATCTATAGTTCACAGGACGGCGATTATCCGGATCCACCAGGCTCAAATCCCACAGCTCCGTCCCCTGATAAAGATCCGGCACGCCAGGAGCCGTATGCTTCATCAATGTCTGCACCAGCGAGTTCACCCACCCCGCATACTTCACCCGATCCACAAACTGCTCCAGCTCCTTTAGAAACGGTGCACTCGTAAGCGTCCTCGCGATGAACTCATCCAGCGCCTCTTCAAACTCTTTATTGTTCGCCACCCACGTCGTCTGTTGCTTCGCCTCGCGCGCAGCCTTCCGCATATACTCTTGTGCTCGCTCCACGGTCAGCGGCCACGCTCCAATCAGCGTCTGGTAGTAGAGGTACTCCGTGTTGCGGTCGGGCATCTCGGTCCCATCCGCCCTCTCCTTACGAAACACCCGGTTCATCCGCGACCACCGGTGCGCCGCCCCACTGAACCGTCCTGGCAGCTCCGACAACACCGCCAACCGCGCCCTTACATCGTCGCTCCGCTTCGTGTCATGCGTCGCCAGCGTCGTCATCGTCATCGGGTGCGTCGCCTGCATCTTGATGTTGTATGCATGAAAGTCCTCAACGCTCAAACCATCCCGTCCCGGATCGTTCCCTACCTCGCACATACTGCTCAGCCGGTTGTAGCAGTAGAAGGCCGTATCTTCCACGCCCTTCGCCATCACGGATCCGGTGAACTGCTGAAACCGTAGCAGGAATTCAGTCTCCTGCTTGCCCGTCACCACCATCGTCAGCACATCGCGCAGAAAGTCAAAGAGTCCGCCATCGATATCCTGCCGCTTCTGCTTCGCGCACTCCGTAGCCTGGGAGATGTAAGCCCTATCCTCATCGGTAATCTCCTCCCGGGCCGGCAATACGTACGTCCGATAGACGGCGTGGCACGCCGCCACCTCACGAATCGCCCTCCGAACTTCGGTCTGCGTGTAGTCCCGCTGATTCCGATGAGCCTCGCATATCTCCACAAACATGCTTGTCAGCCGATTCACATCGCTGCCCAGCCCCTCCTGCGTCACGTTAATCTTCTTGTCGTGCGCGATCGCGTGGAAATCCATGAGGTTCGCGCTGTCGCCCTTGCCTAAAAAGGCGTGGTACACCTCGGTCAACTCGGCCATCCCCTCCTGCGAGACGAGAACTCCGCCCACGGCATTCAAGAAGTCATACCCAGTCGTCCCTTGAATCGGCCAGCTCTCGCGCAGAAACTCGCCCGGCTCAAGAATCTTCTCGCCGACGATCCATGCCTCGGGCGCACGCTCCCGCAACCGCTGCATATACTCCAGCGGATCGCGCAGCCCATCCGGATGGTCTATCCGAACTCCATCCAGCACCCCTCGCTGCAGCCAGTCGAGCACCAGCGCATGCGTCTCCTCAAACACATGCTCGCGCTCAACCCGCAATCCGACCAGCGAGTTCACATCAAAGAATCTGCGGAAGCTCATCTGTTGGTCAGCCGTCTTCCAGTACGCCAGCCGGTAATGCTGCTGGTTTAGAAAATCATCCAGCGCATCCAGATTGCCATTCAACTCTGCAAGCGATTGTTCAATCGCATCGCATACTCCCGACTCCTCCGCGCACAGCCGCTGTAGCAGCGTATACAACACCACCTTGTCGCGATGCCGCGCCAGAATCTTCCGGCGGTCCACATACTCCGGCGCGGGCAGCCGCCCAAACGAATCCGCGAGAAAGCTCAATGTATCGGACTTCGCATACTCTGACGCCCTCGCGAGAATCGCCGGAAGCGATTGCGGGGATACTGGCATCGTCTGCCCCGCGCACTCTACCTGAAAATTGTTTCCCACCCGGACCACTTTGATACCACCGGCCTGCAACACACGCCCATACTGATCGGCGAGGATCGGCACCAGCACCTTATCCCGCAGTCGCTCCTCCTGCGGCCACCAGTCGATATCGAAGAACGAGGCATACCGGCTCGACGTTCCGTTTTCGAGCACATCCCACCAGTAACGATTCTCCTTGCCCAGCGACATGTGGTTCGGCACCACATCCAGCACCTGCCCCAGCCCAAGCTCCGCCAGCCTCGCGCAGAACCGGTCATGCGCCTCAGCCCCACCCAGCTCATCGTTTACTCGTTGATGCGAGACGACATCATAGCCATGCGTACTCCCCGGAGCCGCCTGCAGATAAGGTGAGCAGTACACATGCGACACCCCGAGCGCGCGCAGGTACTCTGCAATGCCGGCGGCATCGTCGAATGTAAAGTCTTTGTGGAGTTGCACACGGTAGGTCGAACCTGGAATTCTTAACATTTCATTGCCGATCGCATAAAGTTCCAGTACAGAAAAATGAGCTACCAAATGCTGCATCGCCCGCAGACATTCAGCTCCCTTCAGGTCTAAGCCTGCTGCAGGTCGGCCCTAGCGGTCTCTCTGGTTAGAGGCACTTAACACGTAAAGGAGTTGCACCCACGCTCACGATCGCCTCCATCTCAAACAAACAAAAGCGTTAGACGCTGCAAGAATCTGCATCCCTAACCAGTTTTCCTCAAAGGTGGTCGCCTCTATTCCCTTCTCAGCTATGACACATTCTTAAATGCGATGCATCGCTGCATCGGGCGAAACCAGCTTCCAAATGCACTTGGCACCAACCCCGCACCGGGAACTCATGTCCGTCCGGACAGACCGATGGCCACTCCCATCTTTCATGGCAGGCGCAGTACACTCACCTAGAGTGAAAGAGCAGATACACGCAAAGAAACCCGGCAGTGCGACCGACCCCCTCTGGTACAAAGATGCCATCATCTACGAGTTGCACGTCCGCACCTTTCAGGACTCCAACGGCGACGGTATCGGAGACTTTCCCGGCCTCATCTCGCGCCTCGACTACCTGCAGGATCTCGGCGTCACCTGCCTCTGGCTGCTTCCCTTCTTCCCCTCTCCTCTCCGCGACGACGGCTACGACATCGCCAACTACGTCGAAGTCCATCCCAGCTACGGCACCATCGACGACTTCAAAAGCTTCCTCGCCGCCGCCCACCAGCGCAACATGCAGGTTCTCATCGAGCTCGTCATCAACCACACCTCCGACCAGCATCCCTGGTTCCAGGCGGCCCGCCTCGCTCCTCCCGGCTCGCCCGAGCGAAACTTCTACGTCTGGTCTCCCACTGACCAGCTCTACAAAGACGCACCGATCATCTTCTCCGATACTGAGAAATCGAACTGGGCCTGGGACGACGTTGCTCACGCCTACTACTGGCACCGCTTCTTCTCCCATCAGCCCGATCTCAACTTCGACAACCCCGCCGTCATGGAGGAGGTTCTCAAGGCCATGCGCTTCTGGCTCGACCTCGGTGTCGACGCCCTCCGCTTGGATGCCATCCCCTACCTCGTCGAGCGCGATGGCACCACCTGCGAGAGCCTTCCCGAGGCCCATGCCATCATAAAAAAACTCCGCGCCACCATCGACGCCGAGTACACCAACCGCTTCCTCCTCGCCGAAGCCAACCAGTGGCCCACCGACGTCCGCCCCTACTTCGGGGACGGCGACGAGTGCCACATGGCCTTCCACTTCCCTCTCATGCCGCGCATCTACATGGCGCTCCGGCAGGAAGACCGTCTCCCCATCACCGACATCATCGCGCAGACCCCTGCCATCCCCGACAACTGCCAGTGGGGCCTCTTCCTCCGCAACCACGACGAGCTCACCCTCGAGATGGTCACCTCCGACGAGCGCGACTACATGTACTTCGCCTACTCGACCGACCCGCGCATGCGCGTCAACTCCGGCATCCGCCGGCGCCTCGCTCCTCTGCTCGACAACAACCGTCGCCGCATCGAGCTGCTCAACTCGCTACTCCTGAGCTTCCCCGGCACGCCCATCATGTACTATGGCGACGAGATTGGTATGGGCGACAACATCTATCTCGGCGACCGCAACGCCGTCCGCACTCCCATGCAATGGAACTCCGACCGCAACGCCGGCTTCTCCACCGCCGTCCCCGCCAAACTCTGCTTCCCCGTCATCATGGATCCCATCTACGGCTATCAGGCCGTCAACGTCGAGAGCCAGTTGAGCGATCAGTCCTCGCTCCTGCACTGGACCCGCAACATGATCGCCCTTCGCAAGCTCTTCCACGTCTTCGGCCGCGGCTCCATGGAGTTCCTCAACCCGGAGAACAGCAAAGTCCTCGCCTACATCCGCCACTACGATCCCTCCACCGCCTCGCGTGAGGACACAGCCACCGCTCCCGTCCAGAACTTCACCGCTCCCGGCACCGAGACCGTCCTCTGCGTCGCCAATCTCTCCCGCTTCGCCCAGCCCGTCTCGCTCGATCTCACCACCTTCGCCGGCATGCAGCCCGTGGAGATGCTCGGCTACGTCCCCTTCCCCGCCATCACCGAGCAGCCCTACCCTCTCACTCTCGCGCCTTACTCCTTCTTCTGGCTTGAACTGCAACCTTTGCCTGAGGCTTCCATCAACACGCTCCATGAGAACTCACGCTCGACCCACCTCACGCCAGGCACAGAGTCCCCGCCAACCAGTCCCTATGACACAACGTAGTCATCGGCGAATTCCGTCGCCCCAGCGGCTCACCTTCAACGCAAATCCGCATCTCACCATACAGCCCTTCGGATAATGCAACATTCGAGCCCTCTCCAACCATAACGTCGAGGAAAGTCCAGACAGCACGATGGCCTCAACCCACACCAATATCACCGCCGCCGCCGAAGCCCCAGCGAACGGCAGCCTTCTCGTCAACCTGGCCGCCTCTCTTCCTGCCGAAGCCCTCGAGGCCACCCTCGCCAACCTCTCTCTCGCCTTTCCCAGCCAGAGCGTCCTCGTAGCCACTCCTGACCCCGCGCCTCAGCACTCCTCCGGCAGCCCTCTTCGGCTCCTGCACTACACCCCGGCTGTCCCCTCCACGACTCCCTGGGTCCTCACCGCGGCCGACTACGTCAACACCTTCAAGCTCGTACAGGAGAACGCAGCCTCCGCCTGCCTTCTCCTCGGCGCTGAGTCCCAGTCGCTCAAACCCGAAGCCATCCGCTCCCTGGCTGTAGCTGCAGCCGGCGCCGACCTCGTCGTATCCCACTACAACCTCCGACCGCGAGAGGGTCTCGTCAACTCAGCCATCCTCTACCCCGTCACTCGCGGCCTGTTCGGTGCTTCGCCCCGCTTTCCCCTCGCCATCGATCTCGGACTCTCTATCCGCATGGCCGAGCGCCTCGCCGCCGTCGCGCAAAAGTTCACCGCCGCCAGCCAGGGCGACGCCCCCATCTGGCCCGTCACCGAAGCCGTGATTGCCAACTACTCCATCGCTGAGATTGACGCCGGAACCCGCACCTTTGCTCAGCCTGCCGCCGATCTCAATACCTTGCTTACCCAGATCGCCGGCTCCCTCTTCAGCGATGTCGACGCCAAGGCTTCTTATTGGCAACGTGGCCGCAGCTTCAAGCCCACCCGCTCCTTCTCGCAGACAATCGATCCCTCAGACGGCTTTACCGATGTCAGTCCCATGCTCGAGACCTTCCGTCTCGCCTACACCAACCTGCACGAGATCTGGTCGCTCATCCTGCCGCCCAACTCGCTCCTCGGCCTCAAGCGTCTCTTCGTCATGCCGCCCGACTCTTTCCGTATGCCCGACAACCTCTGGGCTCGCATCGTCTACGACTTCATCCTTGCCTACCGTCTGCGGACCATCAACCGCGGTCACCTCCTGGGCGCTCTCACGCCGCTCTATCTCGCCTGGGTCGCCTCCCATCTCATTCTCGTCAACAACGGCACCGGTCCCGAGACCCACATTCAGGAGCTCGCCGCCGCCTTCGAGGCTGACAAACCCTACTTCGTTTCACGTTGGCGCTGGCCTGATCGCTTCAACCCATAGTCGCTGGCAAACCGACACCCGATCACCCGTAAGGAGACGACCTAATGTGGCAACAAGTCGAACTTGCTCTAAGCGAATCCGCACACCGCGTACTCTTCCAGCTCGCTAGCTTCCTCCCCGGCCTGGTTGCCCTGCTCCTCGCTGTCCTCTTCCTCGCCGCGATCGGTGCTGGCCTTGCCGCCCTCCTGCGCCGCATCCTCCTCGCCATTAAATTCGACGAGCGCTTCGCCCGCAACTCCATCGCCGCCATCACGGATTGGGCTCCCTCGCATAGCCCCACTGTGCTCATCGCCCGCACCGCCTTTTGGGGCTGTGTCATCCTCGGCTGCATCATCGGCATCTCCGCCTTCGACGCCTCCTACTCCAGCAACTCGCAGATGTCGATCTTCCTGCTCCCCTATCTCACCCACTCCGTCGGCGCCATCATCCTGCTCACCCTCGGCAACCTCATCGCCCGCTTCCTCTCCCGCTCCGTCCTCATCGGAGCCGTCAACGCCAAGCTCACCTACGCCCGCTTCCTCTCGCTCGGCGTCAAATGGCTCGTCCTCGTCCTCACTGCCGCCATGGTCCTCGATCACCTCGAAATCGGCGGCACCGTCGTCGACCTCGCCTTCGGGATCCTCTTCGGTGGCATCGTCCTCACCCTGGCCCTCGCCGTAGGCATAGGCTCCCGCGACATCGTCACTCGCTCGCTCGAGAAGAACGTCGATCGCCCTCTCGATCCCATCCCCGGCGACCCCGACTATAAATCCCCCACCGAGCCCCTGCGCCACTTCTAAACCAAAGCCAGCCCCCCTAGACCAGTCACAAAAGCTCGGGTGCCCCATCCATGTCGCAGCCTCGCGACATGGATGGGAAGGTACAGTTCACCCAGTCAGCTCTAGCCGTTGCTCTTGCAGCTACCGTTGCCGTTGTTGTTGCCGTTGCCTCTCCTCCTCAACCTCACCACAAGCAAATCGTCATCTCGACCGCAGGTGGCGTACTTTGCCGCCGTAGTGGAGAGATCCCCACACTTCCCCGTTGTCGTTGTTTGTCCCACCAACCCCACTCATTTTCGCCAACATAAATTTTCTTTCATACCCAAAACTACACTCTTACGCCATGCGCTATCATTCCCCCCATGCGTTCCCTGCTCATCCTGGCCCTCCTCTCTGCCTCGGCACTTGCCCAATCAAAGCCCCACGTCAAATCGACCATCCTCGCCCAGCGCCCCTACATGGGCTGGAGCAGCTGGTCTTTCCTCCGCGGCAAGCCCACTGAGGAAAAGGTCAAAGCCCAGGTCGACGCCCTCTTCGCCGCCAAACTCCCCGAGCTAGGCTATCGCTACATCAACCTCGACGCCGGCTGGTCCGACGGCTATGACAACCACGGAGTCCCCAAGACTAACCTCACCGTCTTCCCCAGCGGCATGGACGGCTTCGGCCAATATCTCCATAGCCGCGGCCTCCTCTTCGGCATCTACCTCAACCCCGGCATCGACCCCAAGCTCTACGAAGCCAACCCCGTCATCGACGGCACCACCGCCCACATCCACGACATCACCGACACCACCCAGCCCGGCAGCACCCACAAGGGCTCCTATAAGATCGACTTCACCAAGCCCGCCTCCCGCGCCTACGTCAACTCCATCGTCCAGCAGTTCGCCCGCTGGAAGGTCGACTTCGTGAAACTCGACTTCGTAGGCCCCGGCGGCGGCAACCTTCCCGCCGACAACCGCGAAGAGCTCCGCGTCTGGCACGCCGCCATCCGCCGCTCCGGCCGTCCCATCTGGCTCGAGCTCTCCAACTGGCTCTCCATCGACCAGGCCGACCTCTGGCGCGCCACCTCCAACGGCTGGCGCATCGAGAACGACGTCGAGTGCTACCCCTGCGGCCGCAGCACCGACCCCGCCATCAAGGGCAATCTCACCACCTGGTCCAAAGTCTCCGAGCGCTTCGCCGACATCCGCCCCTGGATCCGCTACGCCGGGCCGGGAACCAACGGCGCAGCGGGCGGCTGGAACGACTTCGACTCCCTAGAGCTAGGCAACGGCGACAAAGACGGCATCACCCCCGCCGAGCGCCAGTCCATGTTCCTCCTCTGGGCCATCTCCTGCGCGCCTCTCTACCTCGGCACCGACCTCACCCACATGGACCCCGCCGACCTCACCCTCATCTCCAACCGCGATCTCATCGCCATCAATCAGGCCGGCATCCCCGCCACTCCACTCGACATCCAGAGCCTGCGCAAGCAGATCCAGCAAGCCTGGATCACCATCAATCCCGACGGCTCCGCCATCCTCTCCCTCTTCAACCTCGGCCCCGACACCGCCACCCTCAAGTTCAACTGGCGCGAGATCGACGCTCTCCGCAACACCCACTTCGCCGAGCACCCACCCAAACTAACCGACCTCATCACCAAGTCCGACGTCCCCACCCCACCCGAAGAGATCGACATCGCCCTCGACAGCCACGCCTCAAAGGTCTTCCGCCTCACTCCCACCCGCTAGCGGTTGCAAAGCAGATAGTTGCCGCCGCTCGCCGCAATCACATGCAGCCCTTTGCCTAGCAGCTCTTCCAGGTGCCGCATATCCGTGCCATACACCAGCAGATACGTCCGCTGACCGCCCCATAGCTCCTTCAACCCCGCATCATCGAGGAACACCCGCGCCGCCTCCGGAGCATACGACCCATACTCCAGGTTGTTGCTCCTTCCATTCCAGAGAAGCGCCGTCCTGTTCGTATAGAAGAACACCGAGGAGAACGCATAGTAAGCATCTCCTTCAATCAAAACTCCAGGTTCGGAGCGCATCAGCGCATCGGCCAGATTCTTCGAGCTGAGGTATGGATCAAACGTAACCAGCGCCAGCCGCGCTGCCTGAACGAACGCCACCATCATCACCGCGAGCACGGCCACCGCTGCGCCGGTCTTCCTCACGCGGCCCAACCCCGCTACCCCCACCAGCAATCCGCATCCAGCCAGCACCAGTGGCCAGCGAAGATACGCGAAGGCCCGCAGCGTAAGGTCGCCCATATGCCCCAGCGACAGCGTATACAGGTCAGGATTCTGCGTCAGCGCAACCGAAATGTCCCCCGGCGTCGGATACTTCGCCGTCCACGCTAGTAGAAACACAATCGCTCCCAGGCAGGCTCCCAGCACCGACGTCAGCACAATCCGCGCGGCCTTCGGATACCTCTCTCTCCCCGCAAGATCGGCGCCCAGCAACATCGCCAGCGCAGGGTAAATCGGCAGCGAGTAGTACTCCTGCGTAGTAGACAAGGTGAAGAACAGCAAAACAAACAGTATCCAGACCAGCGCCATCAGCCGGACCCGTCCCGCTCGGCTCACCGGACGGTAGCTCTGCCGGAACGCCCCTATCAGCGTCACGCTCCACGGAAACAGCCACGCAAAGTGCAGCAGCCAGAACCACACCCGCGGAACCGTGTTGTAGTCGCGCGGATACCGCATATTCAGAAAGCGGAAGAGATGCTCATTCAGGAAGTAGAACCAGAAGAACCCGTGATACTCCCCCGGTCCGCTATGCATCGTCCAGTCGAAGTACGGAGGATTGCGCAGCGTAGCCAGAACATGCCAAGGCGCAGCGATCACCAGCAGTAAAGCCAGCCCGGAGAGAGGTCTCAGCCGCCTCCAAACCTCTCTCAGCGGCACCTCACGCGTAATCGCCAGGTACACCACGCCGATCCCCACCGGAAAGACCATCGCGATCAATCCCTTCAGCAGAAGACCGCACGCCAGGCTCGTATACAGGAGAAAGAACCACAGCCACGGCCGCGCCTCGCCAGTATCCAACAGGCGCAGCAGCGACCACAGCGAGACCATGATCATCAGCGTCAAAGCCGCATCAGGGATCAGGATCCGGGTAAACAGAAACATCCCGATGCACGTCGCCAGAATCGTGCCGGCATACACTCCGGCGCGCCTGCCGAAGGCCCACATCGCAAACCGTGCAGCCACCCAGCACAACGCGATGTTGATCAACGCGAGCGGCAGCCGCGCAGCCCAGTCATGTGCCCCGAACACCCGGTACGACCCAGCCATCAGCCAGTAGATCAGCGGCGACTTTTCAAGATAGGCGATCCCGTCCAGCCGTGCCGTTACCCAGTCCCCGCTCTCCAGCATGTTCCGTGCAATCTGCGCCTGCACCGCATCCACGTCATCCATCAGGTGCGGCGGGCTGATCACCAGCGGCAGGAAGACACAGCACGAGACAAGCAGGACAAGGATGTCTACGCGGAGACGATGGAGCGATCCTCCCGCGCCTGGATATCCTGGCCGCATTGGATCTTCCACTGTTTGATCCATAGAAACAACATCAGCATGCCCCATAGGTGATATCCGTAGTTCGCCTTTCTCTGCATGTGCAGGTTGATCACGGCCTCAAGGTGAGGCCAATGCACCAGCCCCGACTCCTCCACCGCCTTCCGGTTCAGCGTATCCATCAGCAGCGGCTTCAGATGACCCCGCAGCCAGTCATGCACCGGGATATCCAGCCCCTGCTTCTTCTTCGCCAGAACGCTCGGCGGCAGCTTATCCTTCATCAACCGGCGCAGCAACAACTTCAGAGTTCGCCCCTGAATGCAGTAGCGAGCCGGAAGCGTTGCCGCAAACTCAACGATCCGATGATCCAGGAATGCAGGCCGCACCTCAAGAGCATGAGCCATGCTCATTCTATCCACCTTCGCCAGCAGGTTGTCCGGCAGCGAATACGCCTGGTCGAACGCCATGAACCGCGTCACATCGCCCTTCAACGGTATCGTCGCCAGCAGCTTCAGCATATGGGCTCCGCTCTGCGAGACCATTAGCTGCCTCCGCTGATCCTGCGAGAACGTCCCATTCCAGAAGACATGCGAGGCCCGCTCATCGAGCAGAGTCCCATGCAGAAACCGCTGCAGCTTGTAGTCGAGCCCGATCTTCTTGTCCGACGCTCTCAGCCTGTTCGCCGAGTGCAGGGAGAACCGCCTGATCCCCCGCGGCACAATACGCGCGCGACGCGCATACCTGTCGGCAAGATACGTCACATATCCTCCAAACAGTTCATCGGCTCCCTCGCCGCTCAGCGCAACCGTCACCTCCTTCGCCGACATCTTCGACAGATGCCACACAGGAACGGCGCCGGCATCCGCATTCGGCTCGTCGGAGTAGTAGGCCAGCTCGGTAATCGAGTCCGGAGTCACCGTCTCCGGGCCCAGATCCAGCTCATTGTGCTCCGTCGAGTAGCGCGCCGCCATCTCGCGGATATAAGGCGCCTCGTCGAACTCACGGCCGTTGAAGGTAATCGAAAACGTCTTGAGCCGGGCAGCCGCATGCTGGCTCGCATAGTGAAGCACCGTGGAAGAGTCGATCCCTCCACTCAGCCAAACTCCCACTGGAACGTCGGCTGCAAGATGCTCCTTCACCGAAGCTGTCAGAAGAGAGTCCAGACGCTCGGCTGCGTCCTCAATCGTCGGTGGTATGTTGTTATCCTGCCGAGCCTCCCAGTAACGATGCGAAGAGATCTCCCCGTCGTGCCAGGTCAGGAAGCAGCCTGGCATCAGCTTGACCACGCCCTCCGCCAGCGTGTGTGGCCCCGGCACATAGTTCAGGCCAAGATAGCTGTCCAGGGCATCCAGGTCGATCGAGCGGCCAACCTCAGGATGACAGAAGATCGTCTTCAGCTCCGATCCGAAGTAGATCTCACGTCCGCGGCGAGCGTAGTAGAGCGGCTTGATTCCCATGCGGTCCCGCGCCAGCACCAGCCGGTGCCGCGACTCGCACCACACCGCAAAGGCAAACATGCCGCGCAGCTTTTCGATGCAGGCCGTATCCCACTGCATGAAGGACCGTAAAACCACCTCGGTGTCGCACGAAGTCGTGAACTGATGCCCCTGCCTTACCAGTTCCTCGCGCAGTTCGGCGTGATTGTAGATCTCACCGTTGAAGACCAGCGTGTAGTCGTTATCGTCCGAGCTGAACGGCTGAACCCCGCCGGTCCTGTCGATCACCTTCAGGCGTGTCGCCCCCAGGGATATCGTAGCGTTCTGCCACACCCCTTGCTGGTCCGGACCGCGATGCGTGATCGAGGCGATCGCCTGCTGGATCCGATCTGGCAGAAAATTCGTACAGATATGGGTAAAACCTGCGATTCCACACATTTCGTGGCGACCTTTTATTAACTATTGGTTGCGACCTTTTATTAACTTTTATTGATACTAACCGAAACTTATTCTCAACCAATGCGTCTACAGGAAGTTTAAGTCATCTCTCCCCCTGCACCGTCGTCATTGGGGGTACCGTTATCGTTGTCTGTTCTCCTCACACCAGCAAAAAAGCCCGGGTACCCCATCCATCGCGGCATCATCGCGATGGGTGGGATGTAAACCTCTCCCGGCCAGCTCCTTGCTGTTGCAGTTGCAATTGCAGTTGCAATTGCAACTGCAATTGCTGTTGCTGTTGCTGTTGCTGTTGTCGTTGTTGTTGCAGTTGTCGTTGTCGTTGTCGTTGTTGCTATTGCTATTGCTATTGCTATTGCTATTGCTATTGTTGATCGTAATAGCAGTTATTTGTCATTACAGTTGCAGTTGCTTGTTCTAGTTGTCATTCTGAGCGCAGCGAAGAACCCCTCTATTTCCGAGGGGAGCGCAGCGACCCGAGTGCCTCTCCTCTTCCACCCTCCCAAAAACCTTGTCAAGCCCCAAAACCACCTATCTTTATGCAATAAAAAGAGATACGAGCTGCCGATTAGTTTCAGCCGAATTGCTATACTGAATCCACAGATCAAAAAGGCCCCGGATAATCGCCGGGGCCTCTCTATTTGCACCATAACTCTTTTAGAAAGAATATTTTGGACGCAACTCATTTATTATGAATATTTTACAGACAAACTCACCTCGCAAACCTTTTATTATGAATAGTTTACTTCCAAAATACCCCCGGGGGGAGGGGGGTACCCCTTCAATAGGCCGGTCCCGAGAGCAACGTCCGCTGGGTCCACTGATAGAACCCGAACACCGCCACGCCAATAAACCCAACGAGCGGCACCACATACCCCAGCGCCAGGCTGCCCGTATGCTTGGCAATCAACCCAAGGATAGGAGGAAAGATAGCCCCACCCACGATCGCCATCACCAGCAGCGATCCTCCAATCTTCGTATTCCGCCCCAGCCCCTTCAGTCCCAGGGCGAAGATCGTCGGAAACATGATCGAGAGGAAGAATCCGCTGGCAACGACAGCCCACGCCCCGACAAGGCCGGGTTTGACTACCGCAACCAGCATCAACAGAGCATTCAACACGCCGTAAACCCCTAGCATCAGGCTGGGCCGTATAAACCGCATCAACGGAGTGGAAATGAACCGTCCCACTGCCAGCGCGATCAGGGTACCCAGCAGGTACAGCGCCGCCGCACGCTCGCTCACCGGGGTGTACTGCTTCATATACGGAATCAGGCTGCTCCACGACGAGATCTGCGCCCCCACATTGCAGAAGTTCGCCGCCACCGCGATCCATATCGCCGGCATCCGGAGCAACTCGCCGAAGCTGCCATGGTCCTCGCCCGCGCCCTCGTGCTCCTCCTGCATCACGGGAAACTTCGTCCGCGAGAGAATCACCGCGCACAGCAGCACCACCGCACCGAAGGTCAGGTACGTCGGCACCACCCGCATGATCTCGCCATGCAGATATCCCTGGTACGTCCCTGCAACCTTCATCGCCTCAATCTGCGCCGCATCCGGCTCCACACCAGAGAAGATGAAGAAGGTCCCGATCAGCACACCGATGATCGTTCCAGGAGGATTGAAGGATTGCGAGAAGTTCAGCCGCTGCTCCGACGTCGCCGGATGGCCGAACTGCGCAATGAACGGATTCGCCGCCGTCTCCAGAATCGAGGCTCCACACCCGACCGTGAACAACGCAGCCAGAAACAGCCCGTACTGTCCGCTCACCGCAGCCGGCCAGAACAGCACCATCCCCGTCCCGAAGATCACCAGCCCGGTCACCATCCCGGCCTTGTACCCCCACCGCCTCATCAGCAGCGCAGCTGGAATCGCCATGCAGAAATATCCAAAAAAGTTCGCCGTCTGCACCAACTGCGCGCCGAACTGCGACAGCTCGAACGACTTCCTGAACTGCTGCACCAGAATGTCAGTCAGGTTGTTCGACATACCCCAAAGGAAGAACAGCACAGTCACCAGAACGAACGGCAACATATGACCCACTGGAAACACAGGATACTTCCCTGCCTCAGCCTTCTCACTTCCGCCAACCGATGTCGAAACCTGCATGAACCCAACCTCTCTTCAACTGACTGCCTAATCCTAATCGTTGCGGCTAAACCCGCACCATAATCTTGGTAAACTTTCTCGGAGCCTCGCTCCACTCTCCCAGCATCCGCGCCGCATCCTCCACAGGAAACCGCCCCGCTTCCAGCATCCGGATCACCTCACGGAAGTCCTCAGGCAAAGCATTCCGCGAGCCCAAGACATCCAAATCCTTCTCCACAAATAGCCGCGTCTCTTAAACCACTGGCTCCTTCGCATACCCGATATAGACGACCCTGCCGGTAAACGCGACCTCTTCTACAGCAGCCCGGAACGTCGCCAGCAACGACCGCCGCACCCGGCCTCTCCATCCGAAACGCCCTTATCTACAACTCCTTCGAATAAACTTTCACATAAAAAAGTAGTCTTTCATAAAATCAGATCCAAGCCATACACCTCGATCGCAGTACCGCCAAACACCGCGTCTCTTTCGCTCTCGCTGAATCTGCCAAAGTAATCGCGAAGCACCTCGAACCAGCGTTCATACTCGCTCGCCACCAGACACACCGGCCAGTCCGATCCCACCATCAGCCGCTCCACCCCAAATGCCTCCACTAGCACATCCAGATAAGGCCGTAGCGCCTCCGGCGTCCACGAACTCCAATCCGCCTCCGTCACCATGCCCGACACCTTGCACCACACATTCTCCCGCTCGCCCAACTCCAGCATCCGTTTGGCCCATGGCTGCACTACACCCTCGCGGATTAGCGGTTTCGCCGCATGATCCAGCACAAACACTTGACGTTCATGCTCGTCGACGAATTCGATGGTCTGCGGCAGATGCCGCTCATAGATCAGTATGTCGTACACCAGCCCACTCCCCAGCATCGAGCGTATCCCCGAGTTGAAGTCCTCGCGCAGAATGTAGTTCTCATCCTTCTCGCCCTGAATCACATGCCGCAGCCCCTTCAGCTTCGGTCTGTTCTCAAACTCCTCCATCACGCCAGGAAAATCCTCTCCGGCGATTGGAGCCCATCCCACAACACCTCGAATCGCTAAACACTTCTCCGCCATGCCCAATAGCCACCGCGTCTCCTCCATCGTCTGCCGTGCCTGCACCGCCACCGCCCCGTCCACGCCTGCCGAAGCCATCGCCGCAGTCAAATCCTCAGGCAGAAAATCCCGTTGCAACAAGCTCATCGACTCATCAATCCATCCATACTCTCGCGGCGAATACCGCCAAAGATGATGGTGCGCATCAATCCGTTCCGTCACTCTCAACTCCCCCTTAAGCTGCCGCCAAGTCTATCCCACGCTGCTTTCAACTCACAGGCATCAAACTGAAAATGAATGGACAACTCATCAAAACTCATCCAGCTATCATCGAATACACTCTCTACATCCACCCTAAACTTTCTCTTTCTTCCCACCTCAATGCTGGCATACTATTGTCGCGCGGAAGTCTGGTCGAATCCCGCCGGTCCTTCTCCCCATAAATTCATCTAACGACTTGGAGATCAATCATGGCGCCAAAGAAATCTACCACTCATCTTCCCGCGGTCAAGCGTACCGTTCTACCGGGAAGCGAGAAAGCTCCCATCGTCAAAACAATAGGAGCAGCGGCTGAAAGGCCCGCGCCTCATACAGCCAGGCTCGTCGTCTCCGTCATAGTCCGGCGAAAGGCGCCCCTCAAGTCCAGCCACCTCTCCGGCAAGCAGCGCCTCACCCACGCGCAGTACCGCCAGAGCCACGGTGCAGACCCGGCTGCCGTCAAGCTCGTCCGCACCTTTGCGAAAGAGTTCGGCCTTACCGTCGAACCCGATACCCCGGGTCCCGAACGCCGCACCATCAAGCTCTCCGGAACCGTGGCCGACATGCAGAACGCCTTCGGCACCGCGCTCACGCAGAGGTCGATCGATGGCGTAACCTACCGCGTTCGCCAGGGCAGCATCGACATCCCAATCGAGTTGGCCGGGGTTGTCGAAGCCGTCCTCGGGCTCGACAACCGTCCCCAGGCCCGGCCCCACTTTCGCATCGCAGGCGAACAAGGTCCTGCAACCGCCAACGCCGCCCAGGCCGGAGGCTTCGCCAGCCCCCACGCCGCCGGCAGCGTCTCCTACACGCCGGTCCAGGTCGCGCAGCTCTACCAGTTCCCCTCCGGCGCCACAGCCGCGAACCAGACCATCGGTATCATCGAGCTCGGCGGAGGCTACCGCACCGCCGACATCACCGCCTACTTCAAAAGCCTTGGTCAAAAGCCCCCGAAGGTAGTCACCGTCTCCGTCGACGGCGGCAAGAACAAACCCACCAACTCCAACAGCGCCGACGGCGAGGTCATGCTCGACATCGAGGTGGCCGCCGCCGTTGCCCCTGGTGCGAAGATCGTCGTCTACTTCGCACCCAATACCGACCAAGGCTTCATCGACGCCATAGCCACCGCCGTCCACGACACCGTCAACAAGCCCAGCGTCATCTCCATCAGTTGGGGCGCGGCAGAGTCCAACTGGACCGTGCAGGCCATGAACGCCCTCGATGCCGCCTGCCAGTCCGCCGCCGCCCTCGGCATCACCATCACCGCCGCCACAGGAGACAACGGCTCGACCGACGGCGCATCCGACGGCCTGAATCACGCTGACTTCCCCTCATCCAGCCCCCACATCCTCGCCTGCGGTGGAACCAACCTCCAAGGCAGCGGCTCATCCATCACCGCCGAGACCGTCTGGAACGCCCAGCCCAGCGGAGGAGCGACCGGCGGAGGGGTCAGCAACTTCTTCCCCCTGCCATCCTGGCAGTCCAACGCCAAAGTCCCCAAACCCACCAACGCAGCCGGCGGCCGAGGTGTCCCCGACGTCTCCGGAGACGCCGACCCTGCCAGCGGCTACCAGATCCGCGTCGACGGCAAGAACTTCGTCATCGGCGGAACCAGCGCCGTCGCTCCGCTATGGGCCGGTCTCATCGCCCTGGCCAACCAGCAGAACGGCAAATCCGCAGGCTTCATCCAACCGGCCATCTACGCCGCCAAAGCCAAATCCGCCTTCCGAGACATCACCCAGGGCAACAACGGCGGCTTCAAAGCCGGCTCCGGCTGGGACCCATGCACTGGCCTCGGCTCTCCCATCGCCCCTCAACTCATCGGCATCGTGAATCCCGGCGCTTCCACAACGAAGCCAAAGTCCAAATCTAAATCCCGGGCACGCGCAAAGAAGCGTGCATGACCAGCACAGACGCGAAGAACCTGAGAGTACCGGAACATGCGTTACACACCTTGTACCAGGGACATCCATTACAAGTCCCTTGCGGGATTGAGGGCTCAAATTCAGGTCTAGAGGGCTTTGCTCTTGCCTCTAAAGACCTCGCTCGTCGTCGACTATGAAAATTTTCTGGTGCCTTAGCGTCCGGGCTCGTCTCCGCGAACAATCTTGAATCCAGCAGGCGGATAAAACAAAACTGCCGCCGGTTCTCCACGCTTCACGTCTTTCAACTCCAGGGTAGGCACTTGTAGTTTGCCAAGCGACCGCGTTAGAACGATCTCCTGCAATTCGGGCGACCACCAGACTTCCATCTCCCTTTCGCGGATTGGGTTGCCGCTGCTGTCCAAGTCTGTGGCCGTTTGGCGAACTCCCAGAACCTTCAACCCCTCGATCTGCCTTTCGCCGAGAGGCTCTACCTTTGCTGTCGTAAATTTGTCATGAGTGATCTCTGGAACCTGTCGCGACATCTTGGCCGTCATTCCATCATCTTGTCGACTCAAATGGCGTGAAAGACAATTGACCGTTGCGACCTTATCCTTAGCTTGCTCCACCGGCTCTGTCCACCGGAAAAAGCAATGCTGAACTGTATCGTTCACTTCAATCTGATAACTTTTTCCCGCCAATGGAGGGTTCGGGTAGCCCTCCACTTCCATCCACTCTTCGGTTCTCGTCCGACCGGCGCTATCCCGCATCATTCGTGTCACAATTTTTGATGCAATCGCCGGTTTATCGCCGCCGAACTCCGTCACAGTCTTCAGCAGCATAGTTGCGGTGTACGGGGAGCCCACCACCGGCGCTGTTGTCGACTGACCATCTTGCGCTGAATACCAAGCGGCCGGAAACCGTTCGGAGGGAGGTGGCGCTTCATCGACCACCACCTTTGGCTTCTCTACCTCCTGTCCATGCGAAACAGCCAATCCCAGGATCATCAAACCTGTTGTGGCCATAATTTTCAGACACATCATTCGAAGTCCCTCGAAGTTCAAGCTATAAAATACAGGGCATTTCGTTCCTGATTGACGAAAAGAGAACGGAAAGCGAGGCTTTCGGCAAATTCGACTTTGGTTCGCGCCTCTAAAGCAGGCCATGGAAATGACGGACGGTATTCCCACATTCCCACGGTACCTGCACAGTGTGCGTAGCACAAGGATGGATAAGGCACTACAGAATGTTCCTCCAGGAACGTGTGAATCGTGGGACGACTCGGGTGTCGAGAGATCCTTAGGCTTCTCGTATACAGCTTTGCGGCACAGCTTTGAGATGGCGCCAACGTCTGGGTCACCTTAAGCGATCCAATGAAAAGTTCATCGGAGCATCTGCATCGGCCTTAAGCGTAAAGCTTTGCTCACCCGAAACCTTCTGACCCTGAGGTAATAGAAGGGGGAGGCCTTCAACGAACGCCAAACAACTCCCGCACCCGCTCCAGATCTCCAACCGCATCCACATCCAACTCCCCGCCCACCAACTCCACCCACTTTGCCCCCTGCAACAACCCCCGAGCCCCCGCATCCCCCCGCAACGCCTTCAACTCCACAAACGACGAAGCCGGAAAATAAGCTGGCACCCCCCGCCGTCCAGCATACGAAGAAGCCACCTCCTCCCCCGCTACTCCACTCTCCATCAACACCCGCAGATGCGAAGCCGTAACCGCAGGCATATCGCAGGTCATCACCACACACCCATCTGCATCTCCCAAAGCCCTCACACCCGCGCCGATCGAGCCTCCCATCCCCGAAGCCCAGCCCTCATTCATCACCACGCGAGCATCACCCAACCGGCACTCTGCCTGAATCACCGCAGCCAAAGCCCCCAGCACCACCACTACCGGCTCACACCCAGCCTCACGAGCCACCCTCATCGCCCGCTCCAGCAACATCTCCCCACCCAAACGGACTAACTGTTTCGGCTCACCCAGCCTCGTCGAAGCCCCTGCGGCCAAAACCACCGCAGCCACACTCACGACGAGACATCCATCGCACACTGCACCTGCAAGTACCGCGAAGCCCCACCCTCACTCACATGCCTCGCCACATCCGCCGCCATCAACCGCCGCGAAGCCCCTAGCTTCCCCATGCAGACCGCCTGCGCCTCCGCGATCACAGCCAACGCAATCGCCTCCGGCCCATCCCCACCCAGGTCCAGCCCCACCGGCGCATGGATCCGCTCGCAACACTCCGCAACGCTGCGGCCAATCATCACCGCAGCCTCGCTCACCAGCAGAGAACTCCGATGCCGCGCCCCCAACAACCCCAGGTATCGCGGAGCCACGGGCAACAAACCAGCCAGCAGCATCCGGTCCTGCTCATAGCTGTGCGTCATCAACACCACGGCATCCGCAGACGTAATCCCCAGCTCCCCAACGCCTTCCAAAGCCACCACCTGCTCCGCCTCAGGAAACCGCTCTGTGCGCGCCAACTGCGCCCGCCCGTCGGCAACCGTAACGCCCCAGCCCAGCAGCGCCGCCATACTGACGACCGGCTTCGCATCATCCCCAGCACCCAGCACGAACAACCGCTGCGGAGCCCGCAGCACCTCCACGAACCGCCCCTCATACTCCTCACCTGCTCGCAGCCCGGGCGCACACTCCAGCTTCTTCGCGCTCATCCCCTCGCTCGCGAAGACCACCGCTCCATCTCGCAGAATGACGCGCCGCAGCCCTTTCCCCTCTCCCGGCAGGTAGTTCACCACCACGGAGCCTTGCCCTGCAAGCGCCTCTTCCATCGCCTCCATCAACGCCTTGCACTCCGGCGTATCGGTCGGCTCCAGCAGCAGGTCCACCACCCCGCCGCATCCCAGCCCGAACGGCACCTCCGCCGTGTCATCGAACATCGTCGAATAGCGCTCCACCACCGCCCCCTCGCGCACCATCCACCCTGCCCTGCGAACGACCTCAGCCTCCAGACATCCCCCACTGATCGTTCCTGCGTACTCCCCGTTCGTCCCCCCCAGCAACAACCGAGCCCCCGGCCGTCGATAGCTCGAGCCTTCAGTCCGTACCAGCGTCACCAGCACCGAGGCCCCACCCCGCTGCCAAAGCCGAACGATCTGTCGTTGCTCCATCATGAGAAAAGCTTAGTCCATTTCTCAAAAACCGACAGCCAAACCCATAAAACCGACCAGCTAACTCTTCTCCGAAAAAGTATGAATCCCGCACTCCAGCTTCTTCCCACCCCAGCGCCCGCTCCGTGCATCTGCGCCTGCCTCCGGAATTGCCGTGCAAGGCTCACAGCCAATACTTGTGTAACCACGCGCATAAAGCTCCAACTGCGGAATCCCATGAACCGTCGCATAGTCAGATACCCGAGCCCAATCCCAGTCCGCCAGCACACTCACCTTCTTCATCTGCTTCCCCGTAGGGGTCCTATGATCTTCAACCTTCTTCAACCCTGCCCGCGTAGGCGACTGCTCCCGCCGCAATCCTGTAAACCACCACCCAAATGGCTCCAGCGACCGCATCAGCGGCTCCACCTTCCGTACCCTGCAGCACTCCGTAGGCTGAACGATATGTAGCTTCCCGAACTGCCCCTCAAACTCCCCAACCGTAGTCGAAGGCATTGCATTCACGAGATTCAGCTTCCACTCCGCAACCATCCGATCCCGATAGGCAATCAACTCCTTGAAGTGATATCCCGTCTCCAGAAAGATCACCGGAACCTCCGGCAGATGCTGTCGCAACATATGCAGCACCACCATATCCTCGGTCTGAAAGCTGCTCGTAAAGCACACAGAATTGATTGGAGCATCGCGCACGACCCGCTCCACCAGAGCCTCCGCGCCCATCACCTCATAGTCAGCCACAGCTTCGATCACACTCATTCCCTCACCCCCGCCAATCGCAAAACCTCGTCATCCTTCAACCCTTCGCCAAGCACGACTCCGCTCTCCGCAAAGCTCTCGATCTGCGCCAACACCTCCGGATTCACTACCCGGGTAGAGATCGCAATCACTCCAGCCAGCTGCAGCGCACGCACAACGCCAGCGACAGCCGCATCCGAAATCAACGCATCGTCGATCGACACCGCTCGCTCGCCCTGGACGCTCAACGCCTCCCGCACCCTCTCGGCCAACTTCGTCCGTCCAGGCACCAGAACCACCACCGCCCGCCGCTCATCCACTAACGAGCTCTCTACAGCAGCGACGATCATCGCCGCGCCAACCGTGGCATTCGTCACGCCATCGATCAGAATCAGTGAGCCCGTCCACCGGTTCTCCTTGTAAGCATCGAAGAACAGCGGCAGGTTCGTCTCGAACTCCACTTCAGCAATCTCGTTCATCGCCAGCCGGTCAGCTGCGCCATGATCCAGCGAGTTCACATCCACCCGATACCGAATCGCCCGCACCGTAGCCCGCACTGTCCGCGTCGTATGCTTGGCCACATAGGTCCGCCCCACCACCAGCGGCTCCTCGTGCATCCACACCACCATCGCGCGAAACCGTCGGCTCACCTCAGGCAACGCATCACCTGCCTCAGGAGCGGCAACCAGCATCTCTCCCCGGCTCAGGTCGATCTCGTCTTCCAGCTC
>JAOAPB010000082.1 GCA_025462645.1 Edaphobacter sp.
CTGCATCTTCGCGCGCGATCATCCGCACGCTCAAAGTCGGAGGGAGGGAAGTGCTAGTCACGATCGTTCCCATAGATCGGAATCCCTTGAGCCACTCGGAACGCAATGCTGGCTGCTCGAGCCGCATAGTCCGACTGAGGATACTTCGACTTCAGATCCTGTGCCAGCGCCTGCGTCCTCGCTACTGCTCCATCCGCCTTCTTCTTGTTCTCCTCTACGGTGTACATCGTCACCACGACACCCTGCCGATATGTCGCGTTGTATAAAGCCTCCGCCGACATCGGCCCATCCGGAAACTGTTGTGCATACTTCTCATACAGTCCCGTCTCCATCTCCGGACACTTCGGCAGCCCCTGCCAGTCTCCGCACAGCTTGTTGTCGAGCAGCTTGTAGGCCGCCATCGCCGCAAACTTCGTTCCGGGATACCGTTTGATCAGCTTCTTCATATCGCCATCAAATATCTGTGGCCGCAGGGAAGCGTCCTGCTCCTTCGCACTCGGCAGTGTGCTTATGTCGCGTTTCTCCATCTGCCACCGTATGTCCGCCGACCGCCACGCAGCCTCGGCCGCCAGTGAAGAGTCCGGGTAGTACTCTGCTACCCTCCGATACAGAAGATGTGCCGACGCAGCTGCACCCTTCGGAGCATTTGGCCGTGAGGCCTCATCCTCCAGATTCGCCGCTGCCCCATATAAGATTGCATCCCCACCGGTAGTAATCGACCCCACCACGCCCTTGTCCCGAATCCATCCAGAGGTTGGCGTCACATTTTCATCATCGCCAAAGTCCGGTTTGCCCTCGGCATCGTCTTCAACATCAGTGTTGGCAAACACCTTCACCCACGGCCCGCTTCGTTCCACGATGACGACTTCATGCCCCGGAGTCACGAGAGAGACTCTCTGCGAATCCGCATCCGCTGCCACATAAACATTTGCCGAATGAAGCACTGTGGCCCGTGCCGCTCGGTCATATCCCGCAGCTTTGTCCTTCTGCTTCTGTGCCACCGCGATGCTTGTTGTCAGCGAGATCGCCAATGCAACCCAACCCACCACACCTCGTCGCAAGTATGAAATCCGCATAGACCCCCATTAGACGACAAGCGCGGCTCTTCGGAAAGCTGGAAGACAAATTCGGCTCCCCAAAAACGAAGCAGGCACCCTGAAAATCTCCAGGAATGCCTGCTTCATTTCGTACATAGATCCTACGTCGCCTCCTAGAAGAGGTACTTCACCGCCAGCTGCAGCTCCCGGTTATTCGATTTGGTCGAAGTGACTTGTCCGAATGTGCTATCTCCCAGGTTGGCGTCGGGAGTCGACCACTGCGGCGTATTAAATGCGTTGAAGGCCTCAAACCTCACCTGCAACTGATGGCTCTCCTGATACGGCATTGCAAAGTTCTTCATCACCGCGAGATTGACTATCTTCGTCGTGGGAGACACAAGCGGATTGCGCGTCGAGGTGCCGAAGTGCAGCCTGCTCTCCGTGAATGCATCCGTGTTGAACCAGTGGTCGATCGAGCGGTTTGAGACCGTCAGCGTCGAACCCGGAATTCGGTCGGGCCGCTCCCATTGGTTGTCTGTATTCTGACCATCGGTGCTTTGTAGCACATCGTAAGGATTGCCGCTGGCGAGCTGCACGAGGCCGTTCAAGGCCCAGCCATTCACCAGTAGTTTAGCCGCTACACCGTCGTCGGCGAACTTGGGAAGCTGCCAGACGTACCCAATCGACAGGTTGTGCCGCTGGTCGGTTACACCGCTCGTCCACTCACGTGGATGCCTTGGGTCCTGGCATATACAGCCGCCATCATTGGTATCGCGCGCCACGTTATCCAGTTCGTGCGAGAACGTGTAAGCCGTCGTAAGACTGAGCTGACGGGTCAGCCGATGCTCAAAAAATACCTGCAACCCGTTGTAGTTCGATGCGGCATTGAAGTCCTGATAGCGAATGCGAGCAAACGTTGGAAAGGGGCGTCTTGGTTGAACATCGGCAGTCAAATTGCCGGGAGGCGGCGAATTGAAGTTTCGGATGCTGGTATCCAGGTGCGTTCCATTAACCCCGACATAGCTGACATTCAGCACGTTCGCTCCGAATTGTTTTGACACAGTAAGGTTGTATGTCTGCAGATAAAGGTCGGGGCGCTTCCGATCGGCTGGCAGCGTAACCGCGTTGAAGAATGGATTCGCGGGATAGAGCGAAGCCGGCACCGGGTTCTGAATCGTAGCCACAGGAACGGTGGGGTTTGTAATCGTAAGGCTGCCGGCCGTAGGTGGATTCAACTGCAGGATGTTAATGTAGTCGAACTGCCCGCCGTAGTAGAAGATTCCGTATCCGCCACGAACAACAAGAGACGGTGTCACGCTGTACGCGAAACCAATTCGTGGCCCAAAGTTCTTGTGTGTAACCTTCCAGAGATCGTGCAATTCTTGACCCGGAGGAGGCGTAAAGACCGGCGTAGGCTGACTGAAGTCCAGCGTGCGCGTTACCCCATTCACATCCAGCGGCGGCTGAAATAGGTCGTAGCGAAGGCCAAGGTTGATCGTTAGCTTGGAGGTTGGCCGCCAGTTGTCTTGAAAATAGACTGCCCAGCGCCACTGCCGTGCCTTGGTTATCGGCACGCCCTCCGGAGTCAGGCTGGTGCGCGGGAACCCAAGGATAAAGTCTGCCGCCGCATTGCCGGATATATCGCCGGTAAAATCCTGCTCGCCGAAGGGTGTGTTGTTTGTCGTCGCATCGTCAAGGAGATAGCGAATATCGCCGCCGAAGATCAGGGTATGCTTGCCCTTTGTCCATGTCAGATTGTCGGCGAGTTGATAGGTGCGACTGTAGTCCAGGTTTGAAGCCGCAAGATCATCCCCCATTCCCAGATAACCCGAGATATTCAGCAGCGGAAAACCCTCTTCATTCGGGTTCAGCGGCCGGCCATTGGGACCGCCAACCTTGAAGCCGTTGATCCCTAGCGACTCAATCGTGAAACCTGTACCTGTCCGGGTGCTCAATTGCTTCACATGCTCCAGATCCGTTCCGAGGCGAAGCTCATTAACTAGCTTCGGCGAGAAGATATGCAGGTACTGGGCGGCTATGTTGTGGATAGGGTAGGTGCCGGTAAAGTGAAAGTTCGGGTTGACATCCGTAACTGGAAAGTTGCGAATGGCATAGATGTAGTGCAGAAAAACCTGGTTGCTGTCATTGAACCTATGGTCGACCCGCACGATGCCCTGGTCCACACTCAATCGGCCTGAACTGGCGGCGGCATAGTTTGTGCTGCCGGTCCGATTTGGCAATGGCATGTAATTGTTGACGATATTGGCGGAGACCGGGTTCACCGGAAGCTGGTTGTTCGGGTAAGGCTGCTGCGTGAATGGGTTGATGATTGGGGTAGACGTAGCGGAGAAGTCGCCCTTGCGCTCCGCGGCTGTCAGCACGTTGGCTGTCGAAGGGAACTCTTCGATCGACCGAAGTCCCTCATAGCTGAGAAAGAAAAAAGTACGATTCTTGATGATAGGACCGCCAACCGTAGCGCCAAACTGGTTTTGCTTCAGTATGTTCTTCGGCAAGGGTGCCTGACGAAAGTAGTTGCGGGCATCGACAGCGTCGTTCCGGATGAACTCAAACACGCTGCCGTGAAACGCATTGGTTCCCGACTTCAATTGGATATTCACATTAGAGCCCGCGCTTCCGCCGTACTGTGCCGAGTAGTCTCCGGTCTGCACGGTGAACTCCTCGATAGCGTCGATCGAAGGGTAGAGATTCACATAAGCATGGCGATTATTGACCATCGTGATGCCGTCGACATTGATCTGACCCCAGGTCGAACGCCCTCCGTTCGATGAGATCGTAGATCCATCCGTGCTCGAGGAGTGCAGGTCTGGGTTGTAGACACTCACGCCCGGCGTCAGCACTGCCAAGTCGTTGAATTTCCGTCCATTCAAAGGAAGATTCTGTGTCCGTTCCGCGCCAATGACTGCGCCCAATGACGCATTCTCACTCTGCAGCAGCGGCTGTGTCCCCTCCACCTGCACCGTCGTTTGTGAGCCGATGTGCAGGGAAAAGTCGATCTTATCCTGCTGATTGAGCTGCAGCTCGATACCCGATCGCTTCTGCGGCGTAAACCCCTGCGCTTCGATTGTGACGTCGTAGGTGCCGGGAGCGAGATAGCGAATAGCGTATTGTCCTTCGCTTCCCGTAACAGTAGTCTTCTTTGTGCCAGTGGCCGGCGACTCGACCGTAACCGTTGCGCCGGGTACCACCGCTCCTGAGCTATCGGTAACCGTTCCCAGAATACTGGTGTCGAGAGACTGACCGTGCAGCGAATGACAGGTCAGCGCAAAGAGCAGGACAAACATGGAAAATGATGAGCGAATACGCATATAGCCTCCTGAAAAGTGCATACCAGGCAGACTGGAAGTGGGGAGTATGGCAAATGTGTTTCGCTGCGTCTGTTCTACGAAAATCGGGTTATAAATGAAGGCACATTATAGAGAGACCGTTGTTTCACGCAACAGGGGCAAATGTCCTACACCTAGATGTAGGTGAGCATTCTATACCTTAAAAGGACGCTCCATGTAGTAGTAGGTGAAAGCTATCTTTCGCCTGCACACCAGCCGATTACGGAAAGCTCTTGTCACAACCTAGGAAGTCGATTTACCGGCTTCAAGCAGATCGAAGACCCCTTGCCGTGAGCCAAACGAGGAATGCAGTGTTCCCGGTTTGCACAGCAGCCACGCACAACGAAACGATGTCCAAGGAGCTAACCCTTACAAACCGCGGTGGCACAGTTCAGCAGGCTTCTTGCGGTGCGAAGTAAGGCGTGTGGAGCATCCACCATCATCTGCTGACCGGTCAGCAGATCAACACTCATGTCAAGGGTTTCACCAAACTATGATCCGATATTCCGGATGAGATGCGTGGCATATACGTCAGACTTACGCATCAAACAGGTGATTGATTACATAAAGTCTCTTCGGGTTACTTCGGTAGAACTTCTCCCTATTCACACCTTTATTAAGGACAATCTATTAGAGAAGGGTATGGTGAATTATCGGGGCTACAACACGATCGGGTTCTTCGCTCCTGATCCGCGGTAGGCCTCAAAATCGGCCAGACACGCTGAAAGAGTTTAAGGAAATGGTAGCGCGCTATTACGAAGCTGGATTGGAGATCATTCTCGATATGACCAACAACCACACGGCGGAAGGCAACGAGAAAGCCGGACGATCTCCTAGAAAGGCATCGATAACGCCAGCTACTATGGCTGGGTGCCTGACCAGCCGCGCTACTACCTAGCTCTTTTTCCTCTCCCCGTCCAAATCATTTGCCGGGACTAGGACATCCAGTTAGATCAATGTTGCTTGTTGTCAATGGTTGACGATATAGGAAGTCGCAAATCACCAACCTGGGCAGTGACCCCCATGAGGCGCACGTTGGTTCGATCTTGAATGTAGCACCAGATTGAAGACCATGTCTTCACCCCCCGCACACTACATACCACCGCAATATCAATGAGCGCTGCTGCCATCGCCGCTTAGACTTAAGATATATGGAATGCCGCCGCAGTGAACACCAAGAGAGAATATTGACGGCATTGGTTCCAATCGAAGTGATAGAACAATGCATATAACTATATTTTGGATTTAGGTGGATATATGAGCGATTTTGGTGCAGGGGTAGAATTTCGAGCTCCCATTCTGGGGCGATATGCGGAGATCCTAACGGCCGAGGCTGTAGATTTCGCCGTGCTGCTGCAGCGTCGGTTCAACGGCAGGCGAAAGGAGCTACTGACAGAACGAGCTGCAAGGCAGGCGCGACTCGATGATGGTGAACGGCCAGACTTTTTGCCTGAGACGAAGCAGATACGTGCGGCGGAATGGACAGTGGCTCCCCTGCCGGAAGATCTACTCGACCGACGAGTGGAGATTACCGGTCCGGTGGAACGGAAGATGGTTATCAACGCACTTAACTCAGGTGCGAAGGTGTTCATGGCGGACTTTGAGGATTCGACGACGCCAACGTGGACTAATGTGATCGATGGCCAGATCAATCTTCGGGATGCAGTGCGGCGGACGATCACCTTTGAAGATGAAAAGACTGGTAAAAGTTATAAGTTAATTGAAAAGCCAGCGGTGCTCTTCGTGCGTGTGCGTGGTTGGCATCTCGACGAAGCTCATGTGTATGTAGATGACGCGCCGATGAGCGGAGGTATCTTCGACTTCGCACTATATGCATTTCATAACGCGAAGGAGTTACTGGCTCGTGGCTCGGGCCCTTACTTCTATCTGCCGAAGATGGAGAGCCACCTCGAGGCGCGGTTGTGGAACGATATCTTTGTAGCCGCTGAACAGGAGCTTGGGATTCCTGCAGGATCTATCAAAGCTACGGTGTTGATTGAGACGATACTGGCGACGTTTGAGATGGATGAAATTTTGTATGAGTTGCGAGATCACTCCGCCGGCCTGAACTGCGGACGCTGGGATTATATATTTTCATTTATTAAGAAATTCGCAGGAGATAGGACCATCATTCTGCCGGATCGAGGGCAGGTGGGGATGACGACGCACTTCATGCGGAGCTATTCGAAGCTTGCGATTAAAACGTGCCATAAGCGTGGAGTGAGTGCGATGGGAGGAATGAGCGCACTGATCCCGATCAAGAATGATCCGGAGGCGAACGAACGTGCTTTAGCAGGGGTGCGGGCAGATAAGGAGCGGGAGGCGACAGATGGGCATGATGGAACGTGGGTCGCGCATCCGGGTCTGGTACCAGTAGCGCTCGAGGTGTTCGATCGAATTATGCCGCAGCCTAACCAGATCAGCAAATCTTTAGAGGGCTTCGAGGTGAAGGCGGAAGATTTGCTGCGTGTACCGGAGGGGGCAGTGACGGAGGCTGGCCTGCGGCAAAACGTGGCTGTAGGTTTGGGATATGTGGAGGCCTGGCTGCGTGGGATCGGGTGCGTTCCGCTCTTTAATCTTATGGAGGATGCGGCCACGGCGGAGATCAGCCGTGCACAGCTATGGCAATGGGTGCATCACGGAGCTTCTTTGCAGGACGGCAGAGCTGTGACAGCAGAGCTCTGCGACCGGGTTATCGATGAGGAACTAGAGCGCGCCAAGAGCGCTGTTGATAAGGAGCGTTACAAGGCCTATGAGAATGCGGCGTTTCTGATGCGGGAGTTAATAAAGGAGCCAAAGTTTACGGACTTCCTAACCTTACCAGCCTATAACCGCGTTGTGGCTGCTGAGGGTGCGTAACAGAGAGAAGCAGCAATCGGCCGCTATGCGATGCACCCATAGCAACGGGCGCGTAAGCGGGCTCAGGATTTATATGCTGGTTTAATAGTTGATCGTAGCTGATCCAAATTAAAGGCCGCGAGAAGATCTTCTCTCGCGGCCTTTGTTCTAGCTGAGGGAGAGTGTTAGAAGTTGAACTTGCCTCCGAACTGAATGGTGCGAGGGGCGCCTCCGCTTGTGCTGCCTGCGGTACCCGCACTGCGAATCTGCCCGAAGGTCGCGGTGCCGACAGCGCCGCTGGGATTTGCATAGTTGGCGATGTTGAACGCATTGGATGCCTCAGCTCGAAACTGAAACTTGATGCGCTCAGTGATTGGGAAGGTGCGGGCCAAGTTTAGATCGATGGTGTGCAAGGCTGGTCCTGTGATGGAGTTGCGTGGCGCGTTTCCGTCCATCGGATTTCCGGTAACTGCCGGGTTCTGTGCGAATGCCGCAGTATTAAACCACTGTGCCAGTGTATGCGGAACGCTGTTAGGATCACCGATGACGCGGGCTCGATCGTTGGTCTGCCCATCGAGATTGGCGTCGACACTGTTGTTGGTAATGGTGAAGGGCACACCGGAGCGTAGGCGGGCAAGAGGAGAGATCTCCCATCCGCGCAACGTGCCGCGCAGGAGACGGCTCTGCCCGGAGTAGTAGTCCGGATTCCAGACGATGCCGATCGTGGCCATGTGGCGGTAGTCATTGTCTGCTCGGCCCCGCTCTGCGCGAAGGTTGGTGTAGTTCTGTGCCGTCCCGCCTGGGCCGGTGCTTTCGAGGCCTACCGTGGAGAGGGTCTTAGACCAGGAGTAGTAGCCAGTGAGAGAGATGTGATGGGACATTTGCTGTGTGATCGACGTTTGTAGTGAGTGATAGGACGCGGCCTGACTTGATTGGGTCGTCAATATTTGGCCAAGCGGTTGAACGGCACGACGGCACTGGGCATTTCCGGAGGTCGCTGCGATAGTCGCAGATGTGCCACAGGCAGAACGTACTGAAGGATCGGTTGAGGTAGCTCCGAAGTTGGTATTGAGTGTTGGATAGTTCAGGTCCGGGGCATAGATCTGATTACGTGACATGGAGCCGACATATGCAACACTGAAGACGAGTGAAGGCGTGAGTTGCTGTTGGACAGAGAGGTTTGTCTGTACTGTGTAGGGCCAGTCGTTGGTAGGGCTGGTGGGTTGAGCCGACGCGTTGCGCGGGTACAGAGAACCGTTGAAAGGGAAGGGATTGGTGATGCTGCGGTAGGGGTTGGAAAGCGTTGGCCCTGTGGGTGTGTTGGTGTTGGGGAAGGTATAGCGAAGGGCGAAGGGTACGGTGTTGCCACTCGCCATCCAGCTCTCTTCGGAGACTGAGCCCCAGAAGAGTCCAACACCGCCGCGAATCGAGGTTTTTCCCGCGGCAGTCGGATCGAAGGCAAAGCCAAGGCGCGGGGAGAGATGGGCGTAGCGTGTTGGAGCGATGCCACGACCGATGCTTTTGTCGCCGGGAAAGAGTAGACCGAGTGGAGCGTTGGGACGCACTGTGGATTGTTGTCCGGGGACGTAGGCGCTGACGCGGTTGATGGAGTCAGTTGGTGGTGTCTGTACGTCATACCGCAATCCAAGATTGAGTGTTAGCTGGCGGCTGACGCGATAGTCATCCTGAATGAAAGTGGAGGTTGTAAAGGTATTGGCAGAAGTATTAGCCGGGGCGTCTTGGGTCGCGGCGCTGGGAGAGCCGATGAGAAAGTCCGACAGAGCATTTCTGGTGAGGGTATTGCTCCCGCTGAAGGTAAAGGTGCCGTAGTTGTTCAGGTTTGAGATCTTTAGATTTTTATCGAGGACAAACTCGCCGCCAAACTGAAACGTGTGCTTGCCAAGTGTCCAGGTAACGAGATCGCGAACGGTGTAGTTATTAGTCGCAGTGGGACCTGAGATGCTGTTGCCAAGGGTGAAGAAGCCATTCACTGTGATGTTTGGCAGAGACGGCGCTCCCTGAGGACTGAACGTCGAACCAAAATCGGCGAGGGAGAGCTTCGGTGTATTGGTTCTCGCCGGAATCATACGTGTGTACGAGAGCCAAATATTGTTCACGATCGCGTTGGAGATGGTCCAAGTGTCATTGATTACAGCATTTTGTTGACGCCAAGTCTGGAGTTGTGTGCTGTAGGGTAGGTTGGAGGCCCCACCGCGAGTTGATGTATTACCGGCTGTGAGGAAGTATGTGGCCGCCAAAGCATGCGACTTCGAGAGCTGATGGTTGATCTTCAGCAGGAAATCGTCGCTGCTGTAGGGAGAGTTGTAGTAACCCTGCCAACTTAGAGCCGAGCCACCGCTGGTGCTGGTAGTGCTGTTAGGCAAAGGAACATAGGTGTTCAGGAGCTTATTAGCGACTGGATCAAGCAGGTTCGGACAGATGACATTGAGGCGACCATTGCAGGAGTAGGGCGTATTTGTGCCGGGCTGTGTTGGCTTTGTACCGACTGACTGTGAAAAGTCTCCAGTGCGCTCGAGAGCACTTGGCACAATCGCGGTGTTGAGGAAGGTGCTGCTGCTCTGGCGAAGACCTGCGTAGGAGCCAAAGAAGAAGGTCTTGTCCTTGATGATAGGACCGCCGAGGGTAGCGCCGAATTGATTGCGGTGCAGCGGTGCTTTGGCGAGAGCCGGTGAGGAGCCCCAATCTCGCGCGTTCAGAGCAGTGTTGCGAATGAACTCGAAGACCGTTCCATGGACTTGATTGGTGCCGGATTTAACGAGAGCGTTTACGACGCCTGAAGCGAATCGGCCATAGGGTGCGCCGTAGTTGCTGGTCTGGACACGGAACTCCTGCAGAGCGTCAGGATTGGGCAGGATGTTCCCGGTGTTGCGTAGACCGGTCATGTTTGGCGCCATCTAGAAAGTAGTTAGTGGAACCAGCGCCGTTGTCTGCGCCTCCATTGATGAGGGTCACTTGTGAAGGCGCACCGAAGGATTGGATGCTGCTGTTCGTCTGGACGCCTGGGGTGAGATCGAGAAGCTGATAGGGGTTGCGGTTTACCAGCGGCAGTTCGACGATCTGACGTGTGTCAATAGTCGTACCGACCTCGGCGTTCGTGGTGTTCACTAGTGGGGCGGCGCTGGTTACCTCTACGGATTCAGTAATATCGCCAGGAGCAAGCATGACGTCGACGGTGGCGGGCGCGCCAGCATTAAGGACGATTCCGCGTTGCACGTATTTCTTGAACCCAGGTACTGAGACAGTAACCATGTAGTTGCCGGTCAGCAGGAAGTCGATGCGATAGGCTCCCTGTCCGTCGGTGCGAGCAGATTTGGACTGGTTGCGGTCGATGTCGGTGATCACAACCTCAGCTTGTGGGATTGCAGCGGAACTTGTATCCGCAACGGTGCCTGCGGGAACTGCAACGACTAGAGAGAGCTTGAGTTGCCTTCAATGTGTGGATTGCTAGCACCTAGAGTGGGATTGCTTTGATAACCGGACGACGGTATTCAGGCAAATCGACATTCCAAAGTATGGTGTGCTGAGATTGCAGGCTTTTCAGTAACCGATCTGGTTGAAACATTGAGAAAGAAGAAATGGCTCCTCATTCAATCCCCGAATTCGTTCTGTTGTGCTGCTGGCCAGCCTCAGTTGATCGAAAAGTGCGGGCTGATTCGCTGACAATGTGTCGTTGAGCGCAGGGGGAGGAGCAGGTCACCAAAGAGAGTCTAAGCGACCGCAGCCGACTAGTGTTCTTATAGAGTTTGTTTTAGGACACGTTTGGCGGCGAGTGAGAGCATGAGACGGGAGATGCCGCTGAAGAGCATGCTGATGCCGATAAGTGTTCCTATAGCCCAGGCTGAACTAGAGGGCCAGGTGCGCCAAATCATGAAAGCGAGGATGAGGGTGATAATGCCGTCGATGACAAGCCAGAAGGAGCCGTGGCGGGGTCGGACCTTGAAAGCGTAGATGAACTCGAGGATGCCCTCAACGAAGAGGTAGGCCGCTAAAAGTAATGTGAGGGAGAGCAGGGCGACTAAGGGATGCGAGATGAGGTAGCCGCCGGCAAAGATGTATAGGGCGCCGACGAGGATCTCCCAAAAGATGCTGCCTGTAGTGTGGGTCTTGAAGGCGAAGATGAGATGGGTGATGCCTCCTACGATCATCGCCCAACCAATGAACAGAGTTACACCGAGGCCGGAGATGGGCGGGATGAGAATGGCGAAGAGGCCAGCCAGGATGAGCAGAATACTAAGGGCTATGGACCAATTGATGGCTTTTCCGACTGCGGCTGAGAGTGGAGCGGATGCGCTGTTCGATGTACTGTTCATAGGTCAGTCCTCCAAAAGACGGTAGACGTCTGGGGCCCGAGTATGCACGAGAATAGCAGAGTAGTCGGTAATCCTGAATAATGGGTAGTCAGGTCAAATTTTTGTGGACATTCAATTCGGTTGAGATTGGACTAAGGTTGCTTACTTAACGGAGAGCGGCAGGCAGTGACGGTTGAGGGAGATAGGAGTCTTACGGATATGGGAAATGTGCCGTTGGCTATACCAATCAATGAGTTGGGGACGGACGAGGTGGAACGTGCGCGAATGCTGGCGCGACGGTATCATGCTGAATTCGTGGATCTTAAGAATTTTAAAATTCAACACGAGCTATTTAAGAGCGTACCAGTGGACATGATGTTCCGGTACAACTTCGTTCCTTTGGAGCAACGGGAGGGACGGCTGGCAATTGCGGTAAGCGACCCTTCGAAGCTAATGGTGCTGGATGAGATCTCGGGGTTGCTGGGGACGCGGCTGGTGACCAGGGTGGCCACCCTGTCGCAGATCACGGAACTGCTGAAGAAGACGGAGCAGAGCCAGCGGGTGTTGGATGAGGCGAGCGAGGGGCTGGCCTTCGATGTCTTGTCTAATGAGGATAGTACTGACGAAAACATCTCGATTGAACGATTGACGAGCGAGGACGACATCTCGCCGATCATCCGCCTGGTGGATACGACAATCTTTACGGCGCTGGAGCGGCGGGCGAGCGACATTCACCTGGAGACCTTTGACGATTCGCTGCTGGTGAAGTACCGCATCGATGGCGTGCTGCAACAGGCGATGGCTCCGATTGCACGGGAGCACCATCAGACGATTTTGTCGCGTATTAAGGTAATGAGCGAGTTGGACATAGCAGAGCGGAGAGTGCCGCAGGACGGACGCTTCCGGGTTCGCTACAAAGGGCGCCTGATCGATTTTCGTGTATCAATCATGCCAACAGTGCATGGAGAAAATGCCGTTCTGCGTGTGCTGGATAAAGAGTCCATGTCAGAGAAGTTCACAAAGTTATCTCTTGATGTAGTGGGCTTTGCGGAGAAGGATCTCACGCGGTTTCGGCGGTATATCAAAGAGCCATACGGGATGGTGCTGGTGACGGGGCCTACAGGATCGGGTAAGACGACGACGCTGTATGCAGCGCTGAATGAGATAAAGAGCGAGGAAGACAAGATCATTACAATTGAAGATCCTGTTGAGTATCAGATTCGCGGGATCACGCAGATTCCGGTGAATGAGAAGAAGGGGTTGACCTTTGCACGTGGGTTGCGGTCGATTCTGCGGCATGATCCGGACAAGATTCTGGTGGGAGAGATTCGCGATGCAGAGACGGCGCAGATTGCGATCAACTCGGCACTGACCGGACATCTTGTGTTTACTACGGTTCACGCAAATAACGTGGTGGATGTATTGGGGCGTTTCCTGAATATGGGCGTGGAGCCTTATAACTTCGTCTCGGCGTTGAATTGTATTTTGGCGCAGCGACTGGTACGGCAGGTGTGTGAATTTTGTGTGCAGGAGAAGACTTACTCGGAGAAGGAGTTGCTGGATAGTGGGCTGGATCCTGTGGAGTGGCGGGAGTTCCGTTTTCGAGAAGGTGTTGGATGCATCGAGTGTGGTGGAACGGGGTATCGCGGTCGGTCGGCTATCCACGAGCTGCTGGAGCTGGATGACGAGATCCGCGAGATGCTGCTGGCGAAAAAGCCAGGAAGCGAGATTCGAAAGAAAGCTAAAGAGAAAGGAATGGCTTTTTTGCGAGATTCTGCGCTAGATCGAGTGCGGGATGGAATCACCACGCTGAAGGAGATTAATAAAGTTACGTTTATTGAGGCTGGACGGTAGGTAGGAGCGGGAACAGGTAAGCTGGGACGGAATGGAAATTTTACCGACAAGTTTGGGGACACGGCCACGATTGGCTATTGAGATCAGGGCTGAAGGCGTGGTAGCTGCGCGGGCCGAGGATGCAGCTGCTCTGCTGGCTGCGATGGCGCGCGGAGATTTGGCTGAGGGTGTGATGATGCCGGGCCTGAAGGCCGGCAATATCGTCGATCGGGCTGCGGTGATAGCTGCGGTGCGTAAGGCTTTGGATGGTGTTGTAGGACGCGGGGCCGAGCGAGGACGAGATGTGACGGTAGTGGTTCCGGATGCTGCGGTACGAGTGCTGCTGCTGGATTTTGATCAGCTACCCTCGAAGGTTGCCGAGGCGCTGCCGGTCGTTCGGTTTCGGTTGAAAAAGCTGCTGCCGTTTGACGCGGATGATGCCGCAGTGAGCTATCAGGTGATGTCGAACGCGAAGGGCATGGTACGGGTGGTTGCGGTAGCCATGCCAAAGGATGTACTGAACGAATATGAAGACATAGTGACGGCGGCTGGATATTTGCCGGGTGCGGTTCTGCCGAGTACTCTCGCGGCACTCGCGGGGTTGGATGAGGCGGAGGCACCGGTTTTAGTGGTGAACGCGGGACCGGGTGCAGTGACAACAGCAATTGTGCGGGGTGGAGTTTTGCTGTTGCATCGGTCAGTCGATATGGCTGGAGAGTCGCGGGTTAATGAGATGGCGATGACGGGTTTGCCGCTGCCCTTGGTGGATCGGGAGAGTTCTGCGCAGGAGTGGGCGCAACAGGAAGCACAAACGCCGGGTGGGTATGACCGGTTCGATGCCGCGACCGCAATGCAGACGCAGGTATTGGAGCAGGCGGAGATACGTGAGATAGCGGCAATAGCTGCGGCGCATGAGGTCGTGCAGGCTGTTAGTGTCGCAGCGGCATATTTTGAGGACTCCCTGCAAGTTGAGCCTGAAGAGGTTCTGGCTGCTGGAGCGATGGGGGCGGAAGCGCTGGCAGCGATGATGCAGGAGGGTGGACTCGAGAGCCTGAAAGTGCATGAACTTGTAGACGTGGGGATGCTCCAGGCCGGGGCCATGACTGCGAGTGTGCCACGAGGCTGGCTGGCCGGCGTTCGGGGGGCGCTGAAGAACTAATGCGAATCTCGGTTAATCTTGCGACACGTCCTTTTATCGAGTTGCGGCCATTGTTTGCTCGACTGCGACTGGTGATGGTGGTACTGGCTGCGTTGGCGGTCGGGCTGGGGTTTGGGCTGCACTCGCTGAACGCGAAGGCAAAGATGTCACAGGCACAAATGGATGCGCTGAAGGCAAAGACGTCCCAGTTCCAGCACGAACGGATGACGAATGAGGCAAGGATGCGGCAGCCGCAGAATATGGCAGTGTTGGAGCGTAGCCAGTTTCTCAATGCGGTATTCGCGCAGAAGAGCTTTAGCTGGACGGCGGTGATGATGGACTTGGAGAAGGTTCTACCAGCGGGAGTCCAGGTGACGAGCATCGACCCAGTGATTACAAAAGAAGGAAAAGTAAATATCCGGTTGCGCGTGAGCGGGGATAGGGATCTATCGGTACAGCTAATGAGGAATCTGGAAACCTCGCAGCGGTTTGTGGCTCCGCGGTTGGCAGGTGAGGCAACGAAGACGCAAGAGGGGAATCGTGGTGCGGGAGGTCCGCAGGTTGCGCCTGGCGAGGTGGAGTTTGAAATTTTCAGTGGGTATAACCCACTGCCAGCTGTTGTGGTGAAGAAGGTGAACGCTGCGGTTCGAGATAAGGGTTCCGACGCGCTGTCGGGAATGGACTCATCCGGGGCCGCGGTAAAGAAGGTGCCAAAAAACATTGGAGCGGAAAAGGGTTCAAATGGCAAAGCATCAGGCAGAGTCGTGCAAAAGGGTGGTGCGCGATGACGGTGATGACGCGGAGCGCAATGACGCAGGGAGTTCAGGGTGTCTCCGAGAAGACGCGAGCTTTATTGACGCGGCTGAATCTCTACTATGCCGGAGTGGCGGCGCTGGCGCTGGTGAATGTCTATCTGCTGGTACATATGGGGTTCGCGTGGCGGGCAGCCAACAGCCAGAATGCGGAGGCAGTGGCGCAGCAGACGGTAGCGATGAAGACAGCGGAGATTGCGAAGAAGCCGCTGGAGGGATTGGATGCGAAGCTAGTGGACGCGACCGCGGATGCGGATAAGTTCTCCGAACGGCGGCTGCCACTTGCCTATTCGGAGGTGCTGAGTGAACTTGGAGCGCTGACAAAAAAACAGAACGTCAAGATGACACGAGTGCAGTATGCGGATCCTGTTCCGGTGCTGGCGGGGACGGGCGGGGCACTGACTGAGGTTCGCATGGATGCGAGTTTGAGTGGGGATTATCGGCCGCTGGTGTTGTTTGTGAATGAACTGGAAAGAGACAGGATGTTCTTCCTGATCAATGGGGTTACGCTGACAGGGCAGCAGGGTGGAATGGTGGGGTTGCGACTACGGCTGACGACGTATCTGCGACCCCCTATCGGAGCTGAGAGGTTGGCGAAGAGTGGGGTTGCGAGCGATCCCGCTGGGGGTGAGCCGCGTTGAGGATTGGGACGGAAGACAAGAAGAAGCTGGCGGTGCTTGGGGTGGTAGGGGCGCTGGGAATTGGGGCCGCGGTGTACCTCTATACGTCGCTGGTGGTTCCGGATGCTCCTGCACCGGCTTCTCCTGCTGTGGCTACAGGTTCGGCGACGGCGACACCGGTGGTGAGGCCGCGTGGCGTTGGCAGTGTTGCTGGTGGTACGGCGAAGAGTGTGGGAACTACATCGGCGCAGCTCGATCCAACGTTGAAGATGGGGCCGATGCTGGTGACGGAGTCGCTGGTTTATTCGGGAAGCGGAAGGAATATCTTTTCGCTTAATTCCGCGCCGATTGATATACCGAAACCAGTTGCGTCGGCGCGACCGAAGGGGCCCGTAGTTCCGGTATATACACCTCCTCCGGGACCACCGCCGCTACCACCGATTGATCTTAAGTTTTTTGGGACGGCTACCTCGGCGAATGGGCATCGGCAGGCGTTCCTGCTGAAGGGCGAGGATGTGTTTCTGGCCTCGGATGGGGATATCGTGCAACGGCGGTATAAGGTTATCAGCGTTTCGGCCAACTCAGTTCTGGTAGAGGACATGGCGAATAATAATCGACAGAGTCTGCCGTTGATTGGTCATTGAAGGGAGAGGTTTGGGGATGCAAAGACGCTCGCAATTCTTCGACTGCGGAGTTCACAGCGGGGCTGTGAACGAGATGCAGAGGCAGGATGAGCAAGGGTTCATGCTGGTGGGGTTGATTGTTGCTATCTTTCTGATTCTGCTTGTGTTGGGAGTGGCTGCCCCGAAGGTGGCGCGTGACCTGCGGCGAGAGCGCGAGGTGGAGGCAGTGCACCGGGGAAATCAGTACGTACGGGCGATTCAGCTTTACTTCAAGAAGTTCGGGTATCCGGCATCGATGGACCAGCTGGAGAAGAGCAACAATATACGGTATCTGCGGCAGCGTTATACGGACCCGATGACTGGGAAGGCCGACTGGCGGCTGATCAAGATGGGTGAGGCGAAGACTACGGTGAAGGGATTTTTTGGCCAACCCCTGGGTGGGTTGGCGACTGGTGGTCTGGGTGGCGGTTCGGGGACGGCTTCACCGGGGATTGGCTCGAGTGGCTCCGGTCCGTTTGGGTCTTCCTCGCCGGGACTTGTGAGTACGATGAGTGGATCGACCGGTGCCACTGGGCCTGAGGGGGGGAGTGGGCTTGGAGGTGCCACTGGGCCTGGGGGTAGTACAGGGCCGTCGGGTTCGAATGGGCCTGGAGGGAGCACCGGTGGAGTGGGGAGCCAGTCGGCGACAACCTTCTCGGGCGGTGGGGCTCAGTTTGTGGGGGTGGGAAGCGCGAAGTCGGGCGAATCGATCATCGACTTGAATGAGCAGACGACCTACCAGACGTGGGAGTTCCTCTACGATCCTCGGATTGAGCAGATGAAAGCCAGAGCCAGCTTGTTTGGCGGTGGGGCGGCTTCTGTGGGTTCTACCAATCTGGGGTCGTCCCAACAGAATCCCAGTCCGGGGATAGGCGGCAGCACCGGGTCTACTGCGCCGACGACTACTCCTACTCCTGCTCCTGCTCCGCCCTCCTCGACGCCGCAGTACTGAGGGCGGTGGAGCGGAGCTTGCCGATGCGACCATTGGGGCCTACGACAAAGGGTAGGGAGAGGGCGTTCCAGTTCTTATCTGCGTCTGCGGGTTCTCCTTGTGTGGGTTTGAGGGGGCGCCAGTTCTTGCCGTCGTCGGTGGAGATGTCGGTGCCGTTGGGGCCTACTGTGATCCAGGTTTTGGTGGTGGGGTCGTAGGCTACGGCGGAGCGGTAGCCTTTCGGTGGCGAAGCGGCAGGGTGCCAGGTTTCTCCGCTGTCGAGAGAATATGCCGCGTTCAATGTGGCTTGGTCCGGCTTTTGGTAGTCACCTCCGATTGCAATTCCGATTTTCGACGTGCGGAACATGAGGGAGAAGATGCCCGCTGACTGACCTGCGGCTGAAAGGGGAGTGTTCGTGTTGGTCCAGTCGGTCCAGGGGATGCCGCATCTGTGAGAGATCGGGTCTATGTTTCCTGCGCAGATGGTCGATTGAAAGGAGGCGGCTTTATTGTCCGGGTTGCTGTAAAGTCGGCGACGAAGGACTCGGCCTCCTCCGGTTCCGATCCACAACCATCCGCCGGACACAGCCGCAGAAGAGTTGCTGGCGGCAAACAGGCCCTCATTTCCTATTGGCATCAAGTTTTTGCCTGGAGAGTTTCTCTCCGGATCGGAGACAGGGGTCCATGTTGTTCCACCATCATGTGTGGCACGTATACGGAAGGCATAGTAGCTGCCCTCGACGGGATTGTGTCCACTGCCGTGGGCGGGGTCGCCAAAGACAAGTCCAAGGTTACGATCGAGGAAGAGCAGGGTATCGAAGAACCCGTCTTTCGGTGCATCCGGATTTGTAAGGATGAGAGTCCAGGTGCGGCAGCCGTCGTTGGTCTTGTAGAGGCGGGAGAGGTCGCCTTTGCCTGAGGACATGACGATGGCGGTGTTCTCGTCCCATGCCTGGATGCCGCGGAAGTCCAGTTTTTCGGCTCCGGGTGGGGTGGCGCAGCCTTGCCAGAGATAGCCTCCGTCTTCAGTGCGGAGGACGGTTCCGTTGGTTCCGCTGGCCCAGGCGACTCCTCCGCCTATGTTCACGATGCCTCGGAGGCCGGCGGTGGTGTGGGACTCTTCCATGTCCCACTGGGCGTGCAGGGTCGTGGGCGTGACGGTTACGGCTAGAAGGAGCAGGACACCAACAAGGCCCATGGTGGGAGCAGTGTACGGCAGCGGGTTGTGAGTGCTGCTTTGCATTGGTTCTTTCTTGAGGGAGGGGGGTACCCCCCTCCCCCCCTACTTTGAACTTAAAGTCTATATTTACAAGCATTTACCGCACGTGAGCGTCGCAAAGTCGTCCAAACAAAGAACTTACGTCTAAAGTAGTCAAAATAAAGGAGATAGCGATGTGCAGATGCGGAGTCTGTGATTTGTTCTGCTTCTATCTCTATCTCTATTTTATTGAATCGCATGAAACTAAAGTGCCAAGTCTAATTCGCTTGTTTTGAGTAACTTAATCCAATATAGGGCTTGACATGCTTTTTTACTGAGGAAAGTGGCTAAAAGGAAAGACACAGGCGATATCGAGACTCAGACTCTCGCTCATCAATTTGAGCAAAAGGGCAAAAAAAGTTCATGAAGATGAAGAAAGAGTCGGATACAAGACAGACGCGAAGTAGCAGTATTGCGAAGATGCAGCATGGAAAACAGTCCTGAACCGTGTGTCATCGAGGTGGATAGACTGGACGGCGGCGTAATCATCACGTTCGATGATGGCAAGAGCGCCTTCTATTCAGCTTCTCTCCTGCGAAGTGCGTTCCCACAAGCCAAAGAAGTAGACGGAACCATCGAGAGATTAGATGAGTAGGTTCGCCTTTCTTCGAATATTGGCGAACTTCAAGATAAAAAGGGTGGACTGTCCATTCCATTGTTTAGCTGAGGGATGCAGTCTGTCTGAAGATGTTGCACCTTTCGAATAAATGGTAACTGGCCAAAATAAAAATAATGGATAAAGTGCCAACCTGTCTTTGGGCAACTCCTTTATCCCACTGGACTCGCACAGAGCCGTTTTGAAATAGAGCATAAGCCGGCCAGGATCTGGAGAAGAACCATAAAGCCGACCGAACGCCATATTCGAGAAATGGTCCTTCGGATAGCGAAGCTTGACGTACTTTAGATCCGTTATCCCATCGGCGTTTCCCGGTACTGATCTGGATCGAGCATCCCTCAGCGGACTACTACGTATGTGAGCAGGACAGCTGCGGTGGCGAGAGCGGCTATGCGCACTCGATGTCTCCGGTCCCAAATCCGATTTATCCGCTGCCAATCAGCAGCACCTTCCGCCACGCGACTAGCGAGTGGAACCAAGACAAAGATCGATGCCACCGAAATAAGAACCCAGATCGCATCCGCTGTAAGCAGGATTGCGCGCCCAGGCGTGTGCCAACAGAGCCAGGTCTGGATACCGAGAAACAGGGTAGAGACCGTGTACCAGACGGGCATCACCTTTCCAAGCACGAGAGCAGAACGGCTTAGCATCTTCAATTGCGATTTTGGTTCGAGCCGCGATGCGGCAGGGTTCACGAATGCAGATATAGAAAACTCGACGCCTAACAGAGTAAGAACGACGAAGAGGGTCGCCATGTTGAACAAGTGCATAAGGGGCTCCTATTGACTCTTCGCTAAAGACGCTTTCGAATGGAGCACTGATGCAAAAGGCAGCACTGACAAAATTGTCAGTTGGAGTGATCTATGGGCGTCTCAAAGAAAGAGATCTCACCATGCCCCATCGATGTGACGCTAAGCGTCATCGACGGGCGATGGAAGGGCACAATCCTCTGGCGACTGTTGGACGGGCCGATGAGGACGAACGAATTGCGGAAGAGTATTCCTGAAATTACAGAGAGGATGCTTCTCCGTCATCTGCGGGATATGACAGGGGCTGGGATTCTGGAACGTCATCAGGAGCAAGGCTTGCCCCTGCGAGTGCGGTACTCGCTAACGCCGTACGGACGGACGTTGGTCCCGGTATTGGATGTTCTCTGTTCGTGGGGCAGAGAACATTTGAAACGAGATCCCTCT
>JAOAPB010000088.1 GCA_025462645.1 Edaphobacter sp.
TGCCGGTGAGTTTACCGCGAGGGTCACACCCGTTCCCATCCCGAACACGGAAGTTAAGCCTCGTTGGGCCGATGGTACTGCACGCGTAAGTGTGTGGGAGATTAGGTGATCGCCGGCATAATACAGAGCCCCATCCTTTAGAGGATGGGGCTTTTTACTGTTGTTTTTTGTTTATGAAGCGCCTTAAATTGTAGGACCCATTCCAGTTGGTTCGCCGGGATGGGTCCTTCATTGCGTAGTCTCTTGTTCGGTCGCAGTGGAGCTAACAGGTGAGAGTTTTACTCCTTGCCTTGAAGGCCCTTCTCGATGCGAGGGATCGCTCGCTTGATCGACTCAAGCGCTGCTTTTGCAGCAAGCTGTCGACCTTCGCTAACAATGCTGCGTGTTCCACCGCTTGAGCCGACCACGATAAGAGACGCCTGGGCGAGAGAGACCACAAGCGGGCCCCACGGATCCACTGGATGAGGTTTGCCATTTATCACAATGGCTCCGCCAGCGTCGACAGCGACCCCACCTATAAGAAAGCCACCCACCTCGTACTGTCGTGATGGAACGTTGAGCACAGCACCGGAGCGTTCGTACACTGCAATGGCAAGGCCGCCTGCGCCAGCTGGCACATCGATGGTATTGCCGACGGGATTTCCTGCGGCAAACGACAACCATTTCGAAAATGGTTCCGTGGTGGATGCTACCGTCGCAGATGCCTGTAATGTCTCTGCTTTCACGGTAGGAACGATGCCTACAACGTTCGCCTGATTGGTGAGTGATGGATCACTTGTGACGGTGACGAATGTGTCGTCGATGAAGTCTCCTTTTACAGCCGAGAATGCATCGTCGATGATGGCAGTGGATCCATTACCTCCGCCCCCGACAGGAAAATACCAAGCCGTAATCGTCAGCGGGTTTGCCCCAACAGACTGAGTAAGGGGGCCGGCAGGGTGCGTCTGGCCATTTGTTCCGTCGGTAACGCTCCAGAACAACAGTTGCGCCAACTCCGGTACACCATCTGATAGGTATGGCAGCTGCGGAATATAGAGCGGCACGATATTGCCAGGATCGGTCACGTCTACTTCACTTGATGGATTCGGCTCGAGTTCGAATGGGTGATTCCGCGGCTGACGATGGTGACCGGCTGACAGATAAATTTTGTAATGAACACTGACGTGTGGCATGAAATCTCCTTGAGACGGGTATCCGAGCACGAGTACGCGCTTGTGATTTTTCCGCAGCCATTCTGCGGGCCTTGGTAGCAACCTGTTGGCTCCTAGCTTGGCTCCTTCGATATGGATGGTGAGTCTCGGTAGGTTTTCGTATCAGATGTATATCTAAATCTCTTTAGAAACGTTGATCTTCTATCGACATCGCATTTTGCGTCGCTTGTCTTCAACCGTTGCCGGGTGGAAAGTCTGATCGAAGGGGAGGGCTGTTTCGCAGCGATATCAAAGGCTAGAGCCTGTTATGAACTAGATCACTGCTTCCCTTAGGACCCTCCCCCCCCGGGGGTACTTTGACTGCAAGTCATCTGAATTCAGCGACTTAATCGAATCTGTCGCTGCAAACTCGTCATTCTAAATGGTTTACGGCTAAAGTCTTCTTTCTAAAAGGTTTATCAGTTTTAAAGAGAACAGCCCTGGTGGTTAGCCGGGGCTTTTTCTGACTCTGTATTAAGTATAGCCGATTGAGTAAAACTACTAGGCCACTTTGCGGAAGATCATTTTCGGAGGCTAAGGTCTTGTCTTTGTTGGGTTTGCATTCGGAGATGCGTCTTAGTGTCGGCTGCGGGGGCTTGACAGGAAAAAAGAGAGCGGAGCTCAGGGGCAGAGACAACAACTGCGTCAACAGCAAAAGGCTCAATGGCTGAGGCGCAGGCCAGTTCGCAAAGGGCATAACCGCCTCTAGCGCTTTTCGGCTATTTTCCCTGGCAATTTGGTTCATCCTCTTCTTTGTCTACCTCGCACCCAGGGAATTTGGTGTAGGCAGACTCGCAGGCGGATTGTTTCCGCTGCTAAGAATCCTCATCTTCGGCTTGCCAGCAGTCTTCCTTAGCCCCGCTATATTCAGAAAACGCTAGCGCGGCTGCGTTGCGATAAGTAGGAATATAAAACTCCTGAGTCGTGCGCTAAATTTTCCCTCCATTCATCCGTCCATCAACATCCCGCATCAAAAACGATAAACTCGCACTCAGGAGAAAAAATGATCCAACTAGCAGACGCCCGCCGCATCATCGCCGCCGCTGAAAAGAAAGCCGACGAACTAGGCCAACCCATGAACGTAGCCGTCGTCGACGAAGGTGGCAACCTCATCGCCTTCGAGCGTATGGCCAACGCCTGGCTCGGCTCCATCGACATCTCACAGAAAAAAGCCTGGACATCTCGCGCCTTCGACATCACCACCAAGGATCTCGGCGCAAACTCCCAGCCCGGCGACCAGTTCTTCGGCATCCACACCTCCAACGACGGCAAGGTCATGATCTTCGCCGGGGGCATCCCCATCAAACGGGACGGAAAGGTTATAGGAGCGATTGGAGTTAGCGGAGGTTCCGGCGTACAGGATCACGCAGTAGCCGAAGCTGGCGCTGCCGCCTTCTAAATCCACCGTAGAAATTCATCCGAAGGGAGCGCATACGCGCTCCCTTTCTACTGCAACGAACCATGAAGAAAAGGAGTCCTATCATCCAGAGGTATCAGTATGGCCGAAAATAGCGGAGTAGTATTCCTGGGACAGAACAAAGTAGAAGTTCAGTCCATCGACTTCCCGAAGATGCAGAATCCTGCCGGAAAAAAGATCAATCATGGCGTAATCCTTAAAGTCGTCTCCACCAATATCTGCGGCTCCGACCAGCACATGGTTCGCGGCCGTACCACCGCCCCCACCGGCATGGTCCTTGGGCACGAGATCACCGGCGAGATCATCGAAGCCGGATCCGATGTCGAATACCTCAACATCGGCGACCTCGTCACCGTCCCCTTCAACGTCGCCTGCGGTCGTTGCCGCACCTGTCGCGAACAGGAAACCGGTGTCTGTCTCAACGTAAACCCCGGCCGCGCAGGAGGAGCCTACGGCTACGTCGACATGGGAGGCTGGGTCGGCGGCCAGGCCAGATTCGTCATGGTCCCCTACGCAGACTTCAATCTCATCAAGTTCCCCGACAAGGCCCAGGCGATGGAGAAGATCAAAGACCTCACCATGCTCTCCGACATCCTGCCCACCGGCTTCCACGGAGCAGTCACGGCAGGAGTAGAAGTAGGCTCCATTGTCTACATCGCCGGCGCCGGCCCCGTAGGTCTCGCAGCAGCAGCCTCAGCCCAGATTCTCGGCGCGGCACTCGTCATGATCGGAGACATGAACGCCGAGCGCCTCGAGCACGCAAAGAAGGTCGGTTTCACTCCAATCGATCTCACCAGGAGCGACAATCTACCCGATCTCATCGAAGCCGTAGTCGGCAAACCCGAAGTTGACGCCGCCGTCGATGCGGTTGGCTTCGAAGCCAAGGCTCAGGGGAAAAAAGGCGAGGAAGCGCCTGCCACCGTCCTCAACTCCCTCATGTCCATCGTCCGCGCCGCTGGAGGCATCGGCATACCCGGCCTCTACGTAACCGAAGACCCCGGCGCGAAGGACGAAGCCGCGAGACAAGGCAATCTCAGGATGCGCTTCGGCCTCGGCTGGGCGAAGTCTCACCACTTCTATACCGGTCAGACACCGGTGCTGAAGTACAACCGTCAACTCATGCAGGCCATTCTGCACGACCGTCTGCCCATCGCAAAGATCGTCAACGCAACCGTCATCTCATTGGATGACGCACCCACAGGCTATAAGGACTTCGACTCCGGCGTAGCCAAAAAGTTCGTTCTCGATCCGAACGCTCTCCTCAGTAAAGCATCCTAGCCGTCTCTTCAACAGAACTTCAACAGAAAAGGCCCGCCAACTTTGGCGGGCCTTTTTCACCTAACCAGACGTTGAGTTATTTCGAAAAGATGGAGTTTCCCGGAGTCGTCTCTTCGTTCGAATGAATACGGTTCGTTGCGCGCTTTGCGCTCTCCATTCCAACGTGGTCCATCTTCTCCTCTTTGCTCTTTCCTACTTCGGTCGCCGGAGCTTCCTGCTCAATCGCTTCGTGAGAAGGACGTGCTCCAGTCTTCGTCGAGTTCAAACCCTGTGCCATAGTTCACCTCTTCAAAGACAGATGGCCACCTGTCGCACTCGGGTTGCTCCGAACTCAAGACGCGGCCTTGTTACAATCTGGCTATCCTCATGTGCGAACGATGGTGCTCATAATGAAGAAGTTGAGTCTCCTTGCCTATGCGCCATCTCTATGCGCAGCCTTGCTAATGACCTTTGAAATGAGCGCCATCGCGCAGGCAACTCCAGCCGCAAAACAGACACACGGAAAGAAGGCCATGAGTCAGACTGTAGATCCCCTTGCCGTCCACCAATCCGCAATCGTCGTCGACACCCACGCAGACACGCCGCAAAGATTCGTCGATGAGAACTGGAACTTCACCGACCCACTCAATGGCGGCATGTTGAACTACGACAGCGCAAGGAAGGGCAACCTCGCCGCTCAGTTCTTCTCCATCTGGGTCGACCCTGGCCAATACCCCGCAAAAGAATCCGCCCATCGCACCCTCTCGCTCATCGACGGCACACTCGAACAGGTCCGCAAAGCTCCCGACAAGCTCCAGCTCTGCCTCACCTCTGATGACATCATCACCGCACACAAGAGCGGAAGATTCGCAGTCCTCATGGGAATCGAAGGCGGCCACTCCATCGAGAACGACCTCGGTCTCCTCCGCGACTTCTACCGCCTCGGCGTCCGCTACATGACCCTCACCTGGTCCAACACCAACGACTGGGCCGACTCCTCCGGAGACATCAACGACACTACCATCACCCACCACAACGGCCTCACCCCCTTCGGCAAGCAGGTTGTTCAGGAGATGAATCGCCTCGGCATGATGGTCGACATCTCCCACGTCTCCGACAAAACTTTTTGGGACGTCATCGCAACGACCCGTGCCCCAGTCATCGCCTCACACTCGTCTGCACGCGCTCTCACGCAGGCCCCGCGTAACCTTACAGACGAGATGCTGCAGGCAGTCGCGAAGAACGACGGCGTCGTCATGGTGAACTTCTTCCCTGCGTTCATCGACGAGAGTTGGCGTCTGGCCTGGGCCGCGCAGGGCCCAGAGCGCAAGAAGGCTCTTGATGCGCTGGCAGCCGAGTACAAAGCCAAAGGCCTCCCGGTACCCTACACCGCCTCCGACAGGATCGACCGCGAGTTCGCCGCGAAGATCGGCCGCGCGCCCTTCAACTCACTCATCGATCACTTCGATCACGTCATCAAAGTAGCCGGAATTGACCATGTAGGTATCGGCACCGACTTCGACGGTATTCCGGTCCCACCGGACGGCATCGACTCAGCCGCCGATCTGCCAAAAATCACCGCTGCTCTCATGGCCCGAGGCTACACCGCGGACGATATGAAGAAACTCCTCGGCGGCAACCTGCTGCGGGTCTTCCGCGCGGTACAGCTTGCCGCAGATAAGTCGAAATAGTTACTTGTCCGCAACAATCGTGATCTTGTGAATCTTAAGCGGCTCTGCAAAGAGTTCGCTCGCTTTGCTCATCAGCGCCTTTGCAATCTCGCCATTCAGATGAGCGTCACGCCCCGCCTCGTCATTGAATGTATCGAAGACGCTGTAGTGACCTTCATCTTCCTTCAGGCCATACCAGGAAACGGTTCCGGACTCCTTTTGTGCCAGCTGCGAACCCTGCTTGAGGAACGCCTCCACCTCGCCTTCCTTGCCGGGCTTCGCCTTCAACGACACATATAACGCATACTTTGCCATCTGTAATTCCTCCAATCGCTTAGATGCCGATTCCTAGCCGCCATGCATGCTTTTTACAAAAACTGCATCAAACTTCACTGGAGTTCGATACGAGGTAAAAATGAGCATACGGAACAAGCCTTCTGTCTTCCGAGGCATCATCACAGGCGCGGCAGCTGGCATAGCCGCCACCCTTATCATGGATCAATTCCAGAAGCTCTCCACTGCGACCCAGAAGGCAGCGGAGAAGCGGGCGAAGCTCGCCCAGGGTGAATCCACGTGGCAGATAGCTCACGAGCAAGTGCAAAAGGAGCAGCAGGCGCAGGAGCAGGAGGGCTCCACAGAAATCGTCGCTCGCAAGATCGCCGAGGCAGCCGGAACGCAGCTCGATAAAGAGAAGAAGAAAAAAGCAGGTCAAGCCGTCCACTATGCCTTCGGCACGCTCATGGGCGTGGTCTATGGTGTCTCGGCGGAGTTGGTGCCCGAGGTGACCACAGGCGCAGGAACAGCCTTTGGCACGCTTCTCTTCCTTGGCGCCGATGAGATTGCCGTCCCAGCCTTTCAACTCGCGCCCTCACCCACGAAGACTCCAGCCACTGATCACCTGCAGCACTGGGCAGCGCATGTGGTCTACGGAGGCTCTCTCGAGCTGGTACGCAGCCTCGTAAAACGATTGATCCAGAGCTGATCCAGAGCCACCCCACATTGCCCCAACTCGGCGTCTACGATAGCCTGTTCCATGGAGTCATACATCGCATGACGCTTCGCTATCTCGCCCTCGCCCTGGCCTTTAGTATCCCCGCGCTCGGGCAATCCGCACCTGCGCCATCAACGCAAGATGCTCTCCCCGACGCTCCGAGCACCACAAGCCAGGCGAAGGCTCCAGTCGTCCCCACCGGCCCCACCGCGATCATCGATACCACCATGGGCCGCCTCACCTGCCGGCTCTATGACAAGCAGGCGCCTGTCGCCGTGGCCAACTTCATCGGCCTCGCCGAAGGAACCAAGGACTGGACCGACGGCCAGACCCTGGAGAAGGTGCACAAGAAGCCCTACTACAATGGCACCCCCTTCCACCGGGTCATCCCTGGCTTCATGATCCAGGGCGGCGACCGCATGGGTACAGGTGCAGGCGATCCCGGCTACTTCTTCCAGGACGAGATCGACCCATCCCTCACCTTCGACGAACCAGGCCGACTCGCCATGGCCAACGCCGGCCCCGGCCCCTCCGGCGGAGGAACCAACGGCTCCCAGTTCTTCATCACCGAAGACGCAGTACCGCAACTCAACGGCAAGCACACCATCTTCGGCCAGTGCGATGCGCATAGCGTTCTGCTCGTGGCCTCCATCGCGCGCGTCGAGCGCAACGCCGATGACAAACCGGTGGTTCCCGTTGTGATCAATCGCATCACCATCGTGCGCGAGGGCCAACCCATACCTCCGCTCCCTGCGGTGCCACCAGGGCCCGCAGCGGCCACACCGCCGACAGCATCACCAATCCCGTCCGCGCCTCCGAAATAACCTTCTGGCCTCCGCGATCTTGGCGGAGTCGCTTCCCTGCTCTCGTATCCATCAACCCGAACCCGTTAGGAGAACACCGAAATGCCAACCAAGCCAGGAACCTACGCAACATTCAAGACCACCGAAGGCACCGTCGTCTGCGAGCTCTTCGAGAAGGACGCACCCGAGACCGTAGCCAACTTCATCGGCCTCGCCGAAGGAACCAAGGAGTGGAACAGCCGCAGCAAGAAGGGCGCGAAGCTCTACGACGGCACCATCTTCCATCGCGTGATCCCACAGTTCATGATCCAGGGCGGCGATCCCGAAGGCACCGGCATGGGCGGCCCGGGCTACAAGTTCGCCGACGAGACCAAGGGCTCGAAGCATGGCTTCCAGGAGAAGGGCAAGCTCGCCATGGCCAACTCCGGCCCCAACACCAACGGCTCGCAGTTCTTCATCACCGTCGCCGACACCAACTGGCTCACCGGCAAGCACACCATCTTCGGTGAAGTCGTCGAAGGCTACGACATCGTCGAGAAGATCTCGAAGGTAGGCCGTGACGGCATGGACCGCCCTAAGACCCCCGTCGTCCTCGAGTCCGTCACCATCGAACGAGTAGCCTAGTTCGCAGCAACATAAGAAAAGGCCCGCTCGATGAGCGGGCCTTTTCTTATCTAGATGTCAGACTAAGCAACGCCGATGACGCTGCAGAGTTCCTTCACCGAGTCCGCGCTCTTTTGTAATGCAGCCTGCTCTTCAGGCGTCAGCTTGATCTCGATGATCTGCTCCAGACCCTTCGAGCCCAGCTTGCAAGGAACCCCGACATACAACCCGGAGATACCATACTCGCCCTGCAGATAAGCGGCGCAAGGCAGAATCTTCTTCTTGTCCTTGAGGATCGCCTCCACCATCTCCACAGCCGCAGCCGAAGGAGCGTAGTAAGCCGAGCCCGTCTTCAGATGCTTCACGATCTCTGCGCCGCCATTGGCCGTACGTGTCTCCAGCTCCTTCAGCCGGTCCGGTGCGATCAGCTCGGTGATCGGAATACCCGCCACCGTCGAGTACCGCGACAGCGGAACCATCGTATCGCCGTGTCCGCCCAGCACAAACGCCGTAACGTTCTCCACCGACACCTTCAACTCCTCCGCGATAAACGTGCGGAAGCGCGCCGAGTCCAGCACACCGGCCATGCCGATCACGCGCTCACGCGGCAAGCCTGCCTGTTTGAAGGCCGTCTGCGCCATCGCATCCAGTGGGTTCGACACCACGATGATGATCGTATTCGGCGAGGCAGCGACCACCTTCGTGACCACATCGCTCATGATCTTGTAGTTCGTATTCAGCAGATCGTCGCGGCTCATGCCCGGCTTGCGCGCGATGCCCGCCGTGATCACCACTACATCCGAGTTCGCCGTATCTGCGTAGTCGTTCGTTCCGAGGATGCTGCAATCACGCTTCTCGATCGGCATCGCCTGCAACAGGTCCAGCGCCTTTCCCTGGGGAACGCCCTCGACGACATCCAACAGCACGACATCCGCCAGCTCCTTCGCCGCAATCCAGTGCGCTGCCGTTGCTCCAACGTTGCCCGATCCGACGATCGTTACCTTCTTCCGCATCGCAATCTTCTCCCTCTCAAATCGATTCCGTATCTCTATCAATTCTAGCCGTCGAATCTTCAATCACGCGCACAGCAGGCCATCCGCGATACGAATATCGCACCAGGCGCCGCTGTGCGCATGAAACAGCCACCACTAACCCATGTTTTCGATCATGCGGGTTGCGAACTCGCTCGTCTTCGCCTTGGTCGCACCCTGCATCCCGCGCTCGAAGTCGTACGTTACAAACTTCTGCGCAATCGTCTTCTCCATCGAACTCTCGATCAGCCGCGCCGCCTCCGTCCAGCCCAGGAAGTCGAACAGCATCACGCCCGACAGAATCACCGATCCCGGATTGATCACATCCTTGTCCGCGTACTTCGGAGCCGTGCCATGCGTCGCCTCGAACACGGCATACCCATCACCGATATTCCCTCCTGGCGCAATCCCCAATCCACCGACCTGCGCAGCCGCAGCGTCCGAGATGTAGTCGCCGTTGAGGTTCGTCGTCGCCAGCACGCTATAGTCCTCTGGACGCAGAATAATCTGCTGAAAGATCGAGTCCGCGATACGGTCATTGATCAGGATCTTCGTCTTCCACTTGCCACCGCCATGCGACTCGCCGATCGAAGCCAACACCTGCTTCACCTCAGCCACCACGCCCTCGCCAAACTCCTTCGCCGCAAACTCGATCCCCGGCTCGATCAGCGCGGCATTCTCCTCAGCAGTCAGCTTCGGATTCGCCTCAAGGTTCCCCAAGATCCAGCTCTCCCGCTCTGTCACCGTCTGTTCGCGGAACTCCTCTGACGCAACCTCATAGCCCCACTCGCGGAATGCGCCCTCGGTGAACTTCTGGATGTTTCCCTTGTGCACCAGCGTCACCGTCTTGCGGTTATTGTCCAGCGCATACTTGATCGCCGCGCGCACCAGCCGCTTCGAACCCGTGATCGAGATCGGCTTCACTCCAACGCCCGAGTCCTGACGGATCTTCTTCTTACCACCCTTCAACATCTCATCATTGACGAAGTCGATAAATTTCTTCGCCTCAGGCGTCCCCTCGCGGAACTCGATACCGGCATAGATGTCCTCGGTGTTCTCGCGGAAGATCACCACATCCAGCTTCTCAGGATGCTTCACCGGGCTAGGTACACCGGCATAGTACTTCACTGGCCGTACGCACTGATACAGATCCATCAACTGCCGCAGCGCAACGTTGAGCGAGCGAATACCGCCGCCCACTGGGGTCGTCAACGGTCCCTTGATGGAGACGCGAAAATCGACTGTGGCCTTCACCGTGTCATCCGGCAGCCAGTTCTGCGTCTTGCGATAGGACTTCTCCCCGGCCAGCACCTCGTACCACTGGACCGAGCGCTTACCGCCATAGGCCTTCGCGACAGCGGCATCGAACACGCGCTGCGAAGCCTTCCAGATGTCACGGCCTGTGCCGTCTCCCTCGATGAAGGGAATAATCGGATGATCTGGCACCGTGAAGGTGCCGTTGTTGTACTCGATGGGCTGGCCGTTAGGCGGGACAGGAATTCCGTTGTAACTGGACTGCATGAATGTAGGCTCCGACAGGAAGGTTTAGAGTCGAAGGCTACCATCTGCAGAGAACGAGTGGCAATAACAGACAGCCATTTGGGTGCGCTTATCGAACGAGGTAGTAGTCCACCGTAGCGACGACGCGAACTTTCTTCATGATGCTGGAGTCCGCCTGCGCATCACCACCGCCGCCACCCTCCTCGCCAGGGCCGGAGGCGCCTCCGGAGTCAGCAGCCGAGATGGAAAACACCCCCTGGTTCGCAGAGCGGATGGAGCCCACCTGGCTACCCGAGTCGGCGGCAAAACGATCCGCCGAGGCCCGCGCATTCCGGGTCGCCTCCGTGATCATGTCCGGCTTCAATGCATTCAGTCCGCCGAATTTGTAGGCTATGCCGCCCTGCCCGTATCCTCCACCCACGACGATCCCAGCCTGAACCAACTCCGCCGTCTTCTGACCGGCCTTGGCAATCTTATCGACGTCCGAGGAGTGAACTGTAACCGTCTGCTGCACGATATAGCGTGTGCCCGACGGATTGTTGTTGTACTCATTCGTCTGCTTGTCCGTCACCTGAATCTGTCCGACGGTGATCTCCTGCAGGGTAATGCCCTGTGCCGCAAAAAACTTCAGCACGGCATTCTTATCCGCCTCGCTCTTGGTGAAGACCTGCGCCAGATCGTTCCCAGCCTCCTTGAAGCTAACCGGCCAGATAGCGCTGTCCGACTTCACCGTCCGCTCCACCAGGCCCTTCACCGTGACATAGCGATCGGCAAGCTTGATGTCCTTGATCTGGGAGCCAAGCACCCAGCCACCCACCACGAGGCCAAGGAGCAGGCAGCCACCGAGAACAGCGGCAGGAACAAGCGGATTAGCGGATCGTTGCGTCTCCAAAAAGATAGGCCTCCATCAGACTGTCAGGGGAAGAATGCAGCAGGCCATCCACCATGTCAATGAGGAAAAGAGAAAAGCCCCGGACATAGCCGGGGCCTCTCTCGATCACAGAACATCTCGAAGAGTTAGAAGATATTCCAGAGCAGCTGGTTGTAGACGTCGTGGTGGAACTGCACCTCGGGAGCCTTCACGATCGTGCCCAGCAGACGCGGGCAGCGATCCGCCGAAGCCTGCTTCAGATCGGCGTAGCGAGCCTTCACATCCGCACCCAGCAGGCTCGTCGTCCACTCCGCCGCACGGAAGTGCTCGATCGCGGTGTAGATGTTGTCCGGCAGGTACCGCTCCGCCTGACGCAGGTTCTTGATCCGAGCCGTCTCGCCATGCAGGCCGGTCCTGAAGATCGAGTGCAGTACCAGGTAAGGGTTCGCATCCGGTCCGACAGAGCGAACCTCAACGCGCGCCGACTTCTCATTGCCGATAGGAATGCGAACCATCGACCCACGATCCGTGGCCGAAGCCTTGATCTGGTTCGGAGCCTCGAAGTGAGGATCCAACCGGCGATACGCATTCACGCTGGCATTCAGCAGCAGGCAAAGGTCGTTGCCATGCGTCAGGATGCGGTCCGTGAACTGCCACGCCATCTTGGAGATCTTCTCCTCGCCCTTGGGGTCCCAGAAGAGGTTCTTGCCACCCTTGGTGATCGAGACATTGGTGTGCATGCCGCTGCCGTTGACGCCGACAACCGGCTTCGGCAGGAAGCTCGCCGTCATGCCCATCTGCGTCGCCACCTGACGGCAGATCAGCTTGTACAGCTGAATCTGGTCCGCTGCGGCAACTACCTCGCCATAGCTGTAGTTGATCTCGAACTGCGAAGGCGCAACCTCGGGATGGTCCTTCTCGTTCTCGAAGCCCATGGCGCGCTGCACCTCTGCGGTGGTGTCGATGAACTCGCGCAGCGGGTCGCCCGGAAGGGAGTGATAGTAGCCACCCTTGTTCACATACTCGAAGCTTCCGGTGTCGTGGAAGCCGCGCTCTGCGTCGATGCCCTCGAAGAGGAAGCCCTCGATCTCATTGGCAGCATTCAGCGTGTAGCCGTTCTTGTCGAACATCTCCTGCGAGAACTGCTTCAGCACGCTGCGGATATCGCCCGAATAGATGCCGCCGTTCTTGTCGATCACCTCGCCGAAGACCAGGACCTTGCCCGCGCCGAAGACATCGGCCGGAGCCCAGTAGAATGCGCTCCAGTCGATCCCGAGCCGCAGGTCGCTCTCCCGCTGCGCCGTAAAGCCGCGGATCGACGAGCCGTCGAACGTGAGGTTGTCGTAGCTCTTCACCAGGAACTTCTTGTCGTAGTCCAGCATGTGCAGCCGGCCTTCGAGGTCGCTGAACAGCACGGTGACGGCCTTGATGCGGCGCTCGTCGGTCAGGTACTTCAGACGCTCTTCCTGGATCACATCTGCGGCTACGCGCTTCTTGCGCTGCTCTTTCGCTTGAAGGTTCAGGTCCTCCAGCTCTGAGTACGAGAGTTCCAGGAAATCACGAAATTCGCTCAATGTAACACTCCTTCTGCAATGAAATACACGGCTACGGCAACGGCTGGGAATGATGTTTTTAGGTGATTTGAAGAGGCTTCGCGAACGCTCGTCCAGCGACTCTACACTTCAAACGTAACAGAAATTTCAACTGGACAAAAGCTGTTCGTCCTCGTTCTCCTCCTCCTTATCCTCTTCTTCGTCGGGAACGAAGGTGAGCATGGCTCCGGGATCGGCGAGGTCGAGGCCGTCGGGGGAGGAGTGGACGCTGCGGACGACGTCGGGGGCGTAGGGTTCGGTGCGGAGGCGGGCGGTGTTCATGCTGGCTAGCTGGAGGCCGTAGAGGAGGGCGGTGGCTCGTCTGGTCTCGAGCTGGCCGGTGGCGAGGGCGTTGATGACGACGGAGAGGGCGATCTGGACGGACTCGCGGTCTTCGAGGGCGGTGAGCTGGACGTGCTGGCCGGGGATGAGGTAGTTGCGGGTGGCGTCGGTGTGACGGAAGCCGCTGTGGCGCTGGTGCAGCCGGGTGTGGAAGTAGCAGTATTGAGCTCCGGTGAGGGAGGGGGCCTGGCACTGGAGGCCGTTGGTCTTGATGTGACGACAGAGTGGATATTGCATGGTGTTGTCTCCTTGGGTGGGGGTACCCCCCCCGGGGGTTACCCTTTAAAAGTCGAATGACTGCAAGGAGATAGCGAAAATGGTCTCGCTAAATGCGTGCAGTCAAAGGGGTTATAGCTAAATTCGTCTTGTGAAATGAGTTACGGGTTATTGGTTGATTTTAAGAGAAGAGCCCCGGCTTTGACCGGGGCTCTTCTTCGACTATGTATCCAGTGTACGGGATTGAGGGAAACTAGTATGCCACGTGGATCTCCTTTGCCTGCATGGAGTTAGGTGGGATGGGGGCTTGACAAGTTTTTTGTGGTTTCTTCCTGGAGTTGAGGAGAACAGGCAACAGCCTTGGAGTTGATTGCTGGAAAGGTCCGGGCAGTTGTGGAGGATCAAGACCTTCGGGATCCTTCGCTCCGCTCAGGATGACGACGTAAAACAAACAAGAGCAAGAGCAACGGCAACGGCAAGAGCAAGAGCAACGGCAACGGCAAGAGCAAGAGCAAAGACAACGGCAAGAGCAAGAGCAACAACAACGGCAAGAGCAAAGACAACAGCAGCAATGAAATGGGTTATGGGTTCAGCTTTAGTTCCATCTGGCTCCAATAGGAGAGGCATGTTTATCAATCCGCTCATTCGCGAAGATCCGTCGTTGAACGCATTGAATCGGTGTTGGGTTTTTTGCTGAAGCGCCCTGTGAACTGTGGAGATGTTAAGTTCCAAAGACATCCCTGCAAACCCAGTCATCGGCAAGAATCATCCCCCGGGTCGCCTATAAGATAGAGAAGGAAAACCATGGCTAAGAACACCACAAAACGCGTCGCTCTCATCCAGATGTCCTGCGCCCCGGACACCCAGCTCAACCTCGACAAGGCCGCCGAGCGCGTCTACGAGGCCGCCCGTCAGGGAGCTACCCTCGTCTGCCTGCCCGAGCTCTTCCGCGCCCAGTACTTCTGCCAGCGCGAAGACCACGCCCTCTTCGACCTCGCCGAATCCATCCCCGGCCCCTCCACCGACGTCCTCACCCGTGTCTGCAGCGAGACCGGCGTTGTTCTCGTCGCCTCCCTCTTCGAGCGCCGAGCCCCCGGCCTCTATCACAACACCGCCGTCACCATCGAGAAGGACGGTCGCATCGCCGACCTCTATCGCAAGATGCACATCCCGGACGACCCTCTCTACTACGAGAAGTTCTACTTCACCCCCGGCGACCTCGGCTTCAAGGCCACGCAGACCACCGCCGGGCCCATCGGCACGCTGGTCTGCTGGGACCAGTGGTACCCCGAGGGCGCCCGCCTCACCGCACTCCGCGGAGCCGAGGTCCTCTTCTTCCCCACCGCCATCGGCTGGCACCCGTCTGAGAAGAAGGAGTTCGGAGCCGCCCAGTACGATGCCTGGCAGACCGCACAGCGCGCCCACGCCATCGCCAACGGAGTCTTCGCCTGCGCCGTCAACCGCGTAGGTCACGAGCACGGCGACGTCAAGTTCAAGGCCCCAGCCGCCGACGGCAACCCCGCCACCGTCGAGCTCCACGGCCCCGGCGACCACACCCCTTCGTCAGGCCTCGAGTTCTGGGGTGGAAGCTTCATCGCCGACCCGTTCGGGCGCATCATCGCGCAGGCCAGCCACGATAAGGAAGAGATCCTCATAGCCGACCTCGATACAAAACTAATCGAGGTCACCCGCCAGCACTGGCCCTTCCTACGCGACCGCCGCATCGATGCCTACGACGGCATCACCAGCAGGTTCATCGACTGATGGCCATCGAGATGACCACAATGCCACGCTACCGCATGCCTGCTGAGTGGGCTCCCCACGATGCCACCTGGATCGCGTGGCCCCACAATGCCGAGGACTGGCCCGGCAAGTTCCAGCCCATTCCGTGGGTCTACGCCGAGATCGTCCGTCACCTGTCGCGAGTGGAAGACGTCCACATCCTCGTCAACGACCTGGCCGCAGAGAACCGCGCCACATCCATGCTCCGCCGTGCGGGAGCCAATCTCGCCCGCCTGCACTTCCACCAATGGCCCACCGACCGCGTCTGGCTCCGCGACTCCGGCCCCATCTTCGTGAAGAATCCCGAAGGCAACCTCGCCATCACCAACTGGAAGTTCAACGCCTGGGCCAAGTACGACAACTGGCGCCGCGACGACCAGATACCGCAGCACATAGCCAAACACTACGACATGCAGCAGTTCAAGCCGGAGATCGCGCTGGCTGATGGGAAGGTTCACCGCCTCGTCCTCGAAGGCGGCAGCATCGACACCAACGGCGCAGGTATCCTGCTCACCACCGAGGAGTGCCTTCTCAGCAAGATCCAGGAGCGCAACCCCGGGCTCGGCGACCAGGAGGCCACGCGCAAGCAGCTCGAACAGGCCTTCCACGACTATCTCGGCATCGACCAGGTCCTCTGGCTGCACAGGGGCTGCGCCGGTGACGACACCCATGGCCACGTCGACGACATCACCCGCTTCGTCGGAGAGAATACGATCCTCACCGCAGTCGAGAAGAATACCCACGACGAGAATCATCTTCCCCTGGCAGAGAACCTCGACCGCCTCCGGAGCGCCCGGAACCTCACCGGTCCAGACAAAGGCAAGCCCTTCGAGATCGTCGAGCTGCCCATGCCCTCGCCCGTGACCTTCGAGGGCCAGCGCCTCCCCGCCAGCTATGCCAACTTTTACATCGCCAACTCGCTCGTGCTGGTCCCCACCTTCAACGACCCCAACGACCGTCACGCACTCAATGTCATTGCCCACTGCTTCCCCACTCGCGAGGTCATCGGCATTCATGCGGTCGATCTCGTCTGGGGGCTCGGCACCCTGCACTGCATGACCCAGCAGGAGCCCGCATAATGTCCATTTGGCCACCTCCCCCGGATCTGAATTCATTGAAAGAGTTATTCGCAACAGCTGATGTCGAAGGCCTCATTGCGGACGAGTGCCCGCTTGATGAGTACGATCCTGAGGCGAAACATTTCTACGAAGCAACGATCGGCTATCCAACGAGCAAGTTCACTGCGGAACAGACAATTCCATTGCTGGAGCAGATCTGGGTGAAGCAGTTCCTGTTGGACGAAGGACAGCTCACGCAGCGTCGCCCGGCCCTCGAAGGCCTCGCCCAGCAGATCGCTCGCTTCTTCGGCCCCGAAGCCCAGCCGCAAACCCGCTCGTCGGAGCCCGCATGAGCGCCTTTCGATCAGCCCTCCAACAGTACCTCGCAGTCAACGCCAACCCGCAGCACAAGTACGGCCACCAGCCCCGGCTCTATGCGCTGAGCCAGCGGATTGGAGAGGGCCTCGCCTACGACGACGATGTGGTCTACGCCGCCGTCTGGCTCCACGATCTTGGTGTCTTCGTCGGCCACCGTCCTGAAGCCGACGCCGCGCTGAAGAGCTGGGACCATGTGGCTTACATCACCGAGAGGGCTCCTGGCATCCTCACCGAGGCAGGCTTCCCCTCTGAAAAGATCCCCGCCGTGCTCGAGGTCATCCGCACCCACCAGCCGCAGGACACCCCCGCCACCCTTGAAGCCACTATCGCCCGCGACGCCGACATCCTCGAGCAGCTCGGAGCGATCGGCATCACCCGCACCCTGGCCAAGCTGGGCAGCGACACACGCTTCCACACCTTCACCGACGCCCGCGACGCGCTCAAAAAACAACTCGAAACCCTTCCCACCAAACTCCATCTCGAAGCCTCAAAGAGGCTCGCAGTTTCCAAGCTTGGGATCATGCAGGCCTTCATCGACTCTCTCGAATCCGAAGGCGGCCAAGACCTCCACTAGCGCGACGCTCTAAACTAGACTGGCACAGCGCAGCGTGAGAGTTCCGTAACAGTCAGGAAGACCCATTGCGACCCATCGTCCGTCACCTCTTCACTCTCTGCCTCGCCCTCGCGCCAGCCGCCTGCTTCGCCCAGCAACCCATCATGCTGCACAACGCCACCCTGGTCGACGGTACCGGCGCACCCGCCCGCGAACACGTCGACATCACACTCCGCAATGGCCTCATCGAGATAGTCGCTCCCGCAGCTCAAGGCAACGCCAGTGGCGTGAACGTAGTCGACTGCACCGGCAAGACGATCATCCCCGGCCTCATCAGCGCCCACTCTCACGTAGGCATCCTGCTGAACAACGCCGAGCCATCAGCCACGGCTTACAGCAGTGAGAACGTCACCGCCGCGCTCAACCAGTACGAGCGCTATGGAGTCACCACGATCCTCAGCCTCGGACTGAACCGGGATCTCGTCTACACGCTGCGTGCACAGCAACGCGCCGGCACACTCGGAGGAGCGACCCTCTTCACCGCAGGCCGAGGCATCGGAGTGCCCAACGCGGCACCAGGTCTTGCCGTGGCCGCCGACCAGATCTACCGCCCTGCCACCCCTGCGGAGGCTCGCCAAAACGTAGGCGACTTCGCCGCTCACCACGCCGACATCGTCAAGGTCTGGGTCGATCCCCTCCACGGCAAAGCTCCCGGCATGGACCCTGCCATCTATGCCGCCGTCATCGACGAAGCCCACAAGGATCATCTTCACGTCGCAGCCCATGTGTACACGCTCGCCGATGCCCGCCAACTTGTCCAGAACGGCGTCGACGTCCTCGCTCACTCCGTCCGCGACCAGCCCGTAGACAGCTCCTTCACCGAGTCCATGCTCCAGCATCACACCTGGTACATCCCGACCCTGGTTGTCGACGAGGCGTTCTTCGTCTACGCCACAAACCCCGAGATCATGCAGACCAACTTCTTCCGCCAGGCCGCGGGTCCGCAACTTCTCGGAAAGCTTCAGGCACCTGACTACATCGTTAAAACGCTCGCTGCCCCGCAGACCGCACAATCCCAAAAGGACGCTGCCATAGCCCGTCAGAACCTGAAAACCCTCTATGACGCCGGCGTCCAGATCGCCTTCGGGACCGACTCGGGAGCGGTAGTCGGCCGCATCCCGGGCTTCTCCGAACATCGCGAACTCGAAGACCTCGTCCAGACGGGGCTCAGTCCGCTGCAGGCCCTCACCGTGGCCACGGGACAGACCGGACAACTCCTCCACAGCCTCGACCCAACGCTCAACCTCGGCATGATTGTGCCCGGCTACTCCGCCGATCTCATCGTCCTCTCGGCCGATCCTCTCACCGACATCAAGAACACGCGCCGCATCGCCGCCGTCTACCATCGCGGCCGCGCCATCGCCAATCCAGCGCCACAGAATTAGCCGCACTAAACTAACCCAATGGATGACACCACTCTCGACGAGCAGATGATGCGCCTCGCCATCGCCGAAGCCAACGCGGCACAGGCTGCCGGCGAGGTTCCCGTTGGTGCCATCGTCGTCGGTCCTGATGGGGGCATCCATGGACGGGGGCAGAACCGAGTGCTTCGCGACAGCGATCCCACAGCCCACGCCGAGATCGTAGCCCTACGAGCCGCCGGTCTCGCCCTAGGCAACTACCGGCTTACCGGCTGCACCCTCTACGTCACCCTCGAACCTTGCGCCATGTGCGCCGGAGCCATCCTCCACGCGCGCATCGCCCGCCTTGTCTACGCCGCCGACGATCCCAAGGCAGGAGCCTGCGGCAGCGTGCTGGCCGTTATGAATCATCCGCAGCTCAACCACAAAGCCGAGGTCGTCTCAGGCCTGCTCGCCGAAGAGTGCGGCCTAATGCTCAGCAACTTTTTCCTGGCCCGTCGAGGAAAGAAGCCTCTCAATCTGCATCCTACGAGTGAAGCACCTGCGCTACTCGGAGGAGAGGATGACGACAAAGAAGAAGTGGTCGGCAAAGGTTGATACAGATTCGACTCATCCCGATGAGGGCCTCTTCAATGAGAGCGCGTCGGCCATAGCCAAGGCACTCGCCTCGAAGAAGGTCTCGCCGAAGGGCCCTGCCTCCGGCATGCGGATGCTGAACTTCTACATCAACCGAGCCGGTAAAAACCTCTCGGAGGCACGCCACGCCGAGTTGGAAAGAGCCAAGACAATGCTCTCCGACATCATCGCAGAACAAAAAGCAGACAAGCCTGCGGCCAGCAAGAATGCCTCTCCAAAGGCGGCAAAGAAGACGGCAAAGAAGGCAACGAAGACTGCCTCCAAATCGGCTCGCAAGAAGTCCGCAACGAAGTAGCCCCGCAATCGTCAGGAAGGTCGAGGACTAACCATGTCAGGTCGTCTCGCAGGCAAAGTCTCTATCGTCACTGGATCGTCCTCCGGCATCGGCCAGTCCATCGCCATCCGCCTCGCCAGCGAAGGAGCAAGCGTCGTCGTCAACTACAGCAGTCGTCCTGAGGGGGCGGACGACACGAGAGCCCAGATAGAAGCGACAGGGGGCAAAGCGATCATCGTCCAGGCCAATGTGTCGAAGATGGCCGACATACAGAACCTGATGGACGAGACCTGGAAGCAGCTAGGCCGCTGCGACATTCTCGTCAACAACGCAGGTATCGAAAAGGAGGCGGACTTCTGGGATGTTACCGAGCAGGACTATGACGCCGTCCTCGACGTCAACCTCAAGGGAGCCTTCTTCCTTACGCAAGCCTTTGTTCGCCGCCTCCGCGATGCGAAGCAACCTGGCCGCATCATCAACATCAGCTCCGTCCACGAGGACATGGTCTTCCCGCACTTTTCCACCTATTGCGCCTCAAAGGGAGCCATGCGGATGCTGATGCGCAATCTCTCCGTCGAACTGGGGCCGCTTGGAATTACCGTCAACAACATCGCCCCCGGAGCCATCGCCACGCCCATCAACAAGTCTCTCCTGGAGGACAAGCCGAAGCTCGATGCGCTGCTGAAGAACATCCCGCTTGGCCGGATGGGAACACCCGAGGAGGTCGCCAGCCTTGCCGCCTTTCTCGCCTCCGATGAAGCCGCCTACGTTACCGGCTCCACCTATGTCCTCGACGGTGGCCTCATGCGCAACTACCACGAGCAATAAGTGATAATAGATCTATGGAATTGACCGTTTACTCCGCCTCATGGTGCCGCGACTGCCGCGAAGCGAAGCGCTTCCTCAACACGCACAACATCCCATTCACAGAGATCGACATCGAGCAGACGCCCGGGGCCGCCGACCTGGTTCTGGCAAACGTGGGCAAGCGCGCGATTCCGCAGTTCGTCATCGACGGCAGATGGGTCCAGCCCTATCGCCCCGGCCGGGGCTTCCTGCACGATGAGATGGCAGAGCTCTTCGGCGTGAGCAACGGGTAGTTCTACGCGCCGGACGGCCCTTCGCGCTCGGCATCCAGCGCCTCTACCCCTTCGACAATGCCCACGACTCCCTCACGGCTGCCGCCAAAGGGCCAGCGGAGCCGCAGGACCCGTGTGCGATTGCTCTCTCGCAGCGTCTCCTTGCTTCGCGCCAGCAGTAGATCATCGATCGTAATGATTCCCACAAACTTACCCTCTGCATTCAGAACCGGGAATCGGGTCAGCTTCGACTCCGCCATCATAGCTGCAACTCGGCGCAAGGTATCCGTCGGAGCGACCTTCATGGGCGAGAGCGTGCCATCTGTTGCCAGCGGCTGGCTGAGATCAGTCTGCTTCGCCGCAATCATCATCTGAGTCCGCGTCAAAAGCGAGACCAACTTTCCATCCCTATCCAATAGTGGAAACAACCGTTGCCAGTGCGACCACGCCTCCGGGCCGCGCTCTCCCATCTTTTTGAACCAGTTCGCCGCATCCTGCCGCGTTGCATCGGCCGGCAGCGCAAACACGCTGGTGTGCATCACCTGAGAGACCATCATCGTCTCCAGCGGATCCACGCCGTACTCCCGAAACAGATGAAGACCTCTGCGGCTCAGTCGTTCTGTGAGGATGGAGCGCTTCTGCAGCAGAACGGTGACAGCGTAAGACATTACCGAAGCCATCAGCAGCGGCAGGATCAGGCCATTGTTATGGGTCAGCTCTACCGCCATCACCGATGCGGTCAGCGGCGCGCCGATAGCGCCAGCCAGCACCGCCGCCATACCGATGAGAGGCCATGCCCCAGGCGCGATCGCAGGCAGCACATGCCCCATCACCGCTCCCATTCCGCCGCCGATCATGATCAAGGGGGCCAGAATGCCGCCTGAGGTTCCCGAGCCAAGCGAGAAGCTCCATATCAGGGTTTTCACGATAAGGACCCCGAGAATAATCTGCCACGTGAACTCACCGGAGATCAGGCGCTGAATGACGGTGTACCCAACGCCCAGCACCGGGGGGTAGACCAACCCGCCGAGCCCGATCACCAGACCGCTGATCGCCGGCCACCACGCCCAGTGGATGGGCAGCCTCTCAAAGAGATCCTCAAAGAAATAGATGGATTTGCTCAACACGAGCGCGACGAGTCCCGCAATCAGCCCCAGCAGCAGCGCCGACGGGATCACGACCTCGCGGATGCTGCTCGTCATAAGCGGCATAGTAAAGATTGGAGCCGAGCCCAACAGCAACCGGCGAAGCGCAGCCGCCGTGACGCTGGCCACCGCAACCGGTATCAGACTGCGTGGACGCCACTCGAATAACAGCAGTTCGACCGCCAGAAGAATCGCCGAGAGGGGCGCTATAAACGTTGCCGACATTCCCGCGGCTGCACCCGATACCAGCAGCACCGTGCGCTCCGCGTCGCTCATATGGAGCAACTGTCCCAGCAGTGAACCTGCGGCTCCGCCGGTCACGATGATCGGGCCTTCCGCGCCAAAGGGTCCACCCGACCCGATGGCGATTGCGGAGGCGACTGGCTTCAATACCGTCAGGCGAGGGGCCACTTTAGCGCCGCCCGTAAGAATCGCTTCGATCGCCTCAGGCATGCCGTGGCCGCGAATCTTCGCGGAGCCGAAGCGGGCGATGCCGCCCACGATCAATCCACCCACAACTGGTACGAATACTGCCTTCCACCCTAGCGTGTTCGTGCCCGGATCGACAAAATACGTGGCGAACCGATGAAAGTAGAAGAGGTTCGTCATGATAAAGATCAGCTTCAACAGCACCCACGCAAGTCCTGCGCCAACAGCTCCGACCAGAGCGGCCAGGCCAATTAGAAGCAGCATCCGGCTATCGGCGGAATAGTCTCCAAGCGTCTCCGCCTGTCTATGGGGTGTCTTACTCATCCTCGCTCCAATTTCTCGCGCCATCCCTGGCGACGGTGTTCACGCGAGCAAACTCCACGGCTCTGCTTCTTTGATGTTGTCCATTCGGTCCCCTTAGCCACCCTCGACCGGAGGTCCACTACCGTAAGATCCGCAATGGAACAATGTGTCGTAATACGATTATATCGTAATTGGATGTAATAATAATCGGCCCGCTCTGTTTGCGTCCTCGACTCTGCAGTCCTCACGCAGTCGGCACAGCCGATCGCAGCCAGCCCTTACCCGTAGAATAAGAGTGTCGCCACTCTCAAGAGACTGTCGCTACATCCTCATCGCGCAAGTGCGCACTACTCGAGTTAGGAAGAAATCTATGATCGCCCGCTATACCCGCCCGGAGATGGGCCGCATCTGGTCTGACGAAAATAAATACCGCTGCTGGCTCAGCGTTGAGACGGCTGCCTCGCAGGCCCTCGCCCGCTTCGGCCTCGTTCCCCAGTCCGCCGCCGATGCCATCCGCGACAGAGGCAACTTCACCGTCGACCGCATCAACGAGATCGAAGCCGAGGTCAAGCACGACGTCATCGCCTTCACCACCACGGTCGCCGAGCACATCGACTCCGCGGAAGACTCCCGTTGGCTGCACTACGGCCTTACCTCCACCGATGTGGTGGACACCGCGCAGGCGCTTCAACTCAAAGAGGCCTCCGCGATTATTCGCGCCGGTATCGTCGCGCTCGCCGACGTGCTCAAGCGGCGCGCCCTCGAGTTCAAGCACACGCCTATCATCGGTCGCACGCACGGGATCCATGCCGAGCCTTCCACCTTCGGGCTCAAGCTTCTTCTCTGGTACTCCGAGGTGCAGCGCAACCTCACCCGTTTCGATGCAGCCGCTGAAAACCTTTGCGTCGGCAAGCTCTCCGGAGCCGTCGGCACCTTCGGGCACCTCAAGCCCGAGCACGAGGAGGCCATCTGCGCCGAACTCGGCCTCAAGCCGGTCGAAGTCGCCACGCAGGTCGTCCAGCGCGACCGCCATGCCGCTTATGTCGCTACCCTCGCCGTCTTAGCCAGCACGCTCGACAAGATCGCCACCGAGGTCCGCCACCTTCAACGCACCGAGGTCCGCGAAGCCGAGGAGTTCTTCTCCGAGAAGCAGAAGGGCTCGAGCGCGATGCCGCACAAGCGCAACCCCATCACGAGCGAACAGATCAGCGGCCTGGCTCGCGTCGTCCGCGCCAACGCACAGACCGCCTTCGAGAATGTAGCCCTCTGGCACGAACGCGACATCTCGCACTCCTCCGCCGAGCGCGTCATCCTACCCGACTCCACCATCCTCGCCGACTACCTGCTCGCGAAGACGACCAATCTCATCGACAAGCTGCTCGTCTATCCAGCGCGGATGTTGAAGAACCTCGAGTCCACCGGCGGCCTCATCTTCTCGGGCCAGCTCCTGCTCGATCTCGCAGAATCCGGCATGTCTCGCGAAGATGCCTACCGCCTGGTTCAGGGCCATGCCATGAACTCGTGGAAGAATGACCTTGTCTTCCGCGACGAGATCGCCAAAGTCCCCGAGATCACATCGCGCCTCTCCCCAGAAAAACTGGCACGTGCCTTTGACTACAGTCGTCAGCTAGCTAACGTGGACGCCATCTTCGAACGAGTACTGAAGTCCAATTAGACGAAGTCATTTTCGTACAGGACAGCGAAGACCCTCACGCAGGCTCCCATTGATGCAGAGGCTCGCTGTCCGAAAACCCCTGGAGCGTTATAGGATTTCTTTATGAGCGATTTCATTCCTAAAGCAGGCGATATAAAGATACGCGGGTTAGGCCGGGCAGCGCAGAAACTCCAGGCAGCGCGCGAAAAGGCCGCTCAAGTGAAGAGCGGCGGAAAGCCAATTGCCGGATCGTCCGCGGCTTCGGTTAAGGCGAAAGACTCCTTCGCAGGCACGAAGAAGACGACCTTTCAGCGCAAAGCTGTCTAGGGAAGCGTCTCGACTGCCTCGATAGCAGATCGGCGCCGGATAGCCCACTCATGCAGTCTCATCCATGAGCGGGCATTCGCGCAAGCCGTGGACATCCTGTCGAACCACAATGGCGCAAGCACTCATTCAAATCGTTGACGCCGTTGTCGCCGACGCCTACCAGCGTGGAGACAATCACCTGGCCTGCAGACCCGGCTGCTCGCAATGCTGTATCGGCGTCTTTCCCATAGCCCATCAGGACGCGGCGTGGCTCCGTGCCGGCCTCATGGGGCTTGAACAGACAGATCCTGAACGCGCAGCAAGAATCCGCGCACGCGTCGCCGAATCGCTTACCCGCCTCGACCCCTGGTTTCCGGGCGACCTCACCACCGGCATCCTCCATGAGGACTACGAAGCGGCCATTCTCTTCGAGGAGTTCGCCAATGACGAGCCTTGCCCGCTGCTAGACCTCGAAACCGGAACCTGCGACCTCTACGAAACGCGCCCCATCCTTTGTCGCACCTTCGGGCCGCCCATGCGCACAGAAGAGGACAACCTCGCCACCTGCGAACTCTGCTTCATCACCGCCAGCACTGAAGAGATCGCCCGCTGCGAACTGGACCCCACCATCCCGGAGCAGGAGGCGCGCAGCAACGAGGCCTACAACGCAGAACACAGCCTGCATGGTGAAACTCTCATCGCCTACGCCTTGCGTACTCCCTCACCCAAGGACTAGTTCGGTGGGACCACGTCGCCCGGCTTCGTGGCCTTCACAGGCATTCTCTCTCCCGGTAGCGCTACCGGCACCACAGGCCCACCGGTCATCTCGGCATCATCCACCTCGAACATCGTCGCATTCTTCGGCAGCCTCATACGCCCTTCCGTCAGGTAAGCGACCACCACTGCACCTGTAAACTCCGGGCTCAACACAGCCAGCGGCAGTAGATACTTCTTGCTCTTAACCAGCGACTCGGCGACCCCGTCGACCGGATGGCTTCGTGCCACGCTGCCCGGAACCTGCGGAATCACAAACGCCGACATCTGCATCTCAGGATGCCTCTTCCCATACTTCACCAGCGACCGCGCCACCTGCTTCGGAGTCATCAGTCCCACGTCCGCAATGAAGTTGCGATGGATCGCATGCGGAAAATAGGTATCCAGAACGACCCGCGAAAAATCGGCGCAGTTATGAAACAGCAGGTTGAAGTGCCCCACATTGCGCCTGTCGTTGACCAGCGCAACAAAACGCTCGTCCTGCTGCGGCGTGCTCTCTACCTGAAAACCGTGAATCGTCCGGTCGTATGACGACCCCACCAACTGCACCCACTCGCCCTTCGGGGTTGTGCCCTTCGGGGTATCCGGAGCCAGCGCTCTCAGGTGTTCCCTCCGGTAGACATCCCGCAGCCGGGGTACCGTCGCCCTGTCCACCGACATAGGTACCTCATTCAAATCATCGACCGCATAGAGATAAGGAATCAACGGCATGGCAATCCAGTCATAGCCATCGACCTTGTGGTACCGGCTGATCACAACGCCAAATTCTCCGCTCCGGCACATTCTGAGCTGGGTCGGCGTCTCCGCGCAGACGTGATTCAGGTAGACTGCCGAGTGTCCCGTCGGGTTGAACGCGCCAAACTCGCCGTAGGGCTCCTCCATCAGCAAGGCCACGGAGCCATGTGCCTGCGCCCCGCTCACTAGAAGTAGCAGGCAGCCCAGCGCCAAAGCCAAAGCGTGCCGGCATGTCATAACCTGAGTATTGATCCTTCTATTCATTAGCCTCTCATTAGCTTCAGCTTTCCATCAGGCATAAGTATCGGTGCAAAAACATAGCAGTTAATTAGAGCGGAGGACGTTCGGAAAGACGCGCATACCCCTCGAATACTTCAATCAGCGATAATGAGTCACGTGACAGGTCCGACATCGACACCATCGCGCAACATCACACTCGCCGTGACCGGAGCCAGCGGATCCGTCTACGCCGCCGAAATGCTGCGAGCCCTGGCCGACGATAACCGGGTCGCCAAGATCAACTTCGTCGCCTCCGAGAACTCCCTCCGCGTCTTCGCCGAAGAGCTCCAGCTAAGCGGCCGCAACGACCTCGCGGAAAAACTGCTCGGGACTCCATGCATGAAGCTCAAGCAACACCCTGACACCGACATCGGAGCCAACATCGCCAGCGGCAGCTACCCCTCCGATGCCATGATTATTCTACCCTGTTCCATGGGAACGCTTGCCGCCGTCGCCAACGGCCTCGCCTCAAACCTCATCCAGCGCGCTGCCGACGTCTGCCTCAAGGAGCGTCGCCCACTGATCCTCTGCGTCCGTGAGACCCCCCTGAACCGCATCCATCTCCGCAATATGCAGCTTGCATCCGACGCCGGAGCGGTCCTCTTCCCTGTCATCCCAACGCTGTACAACCTGCCCCAGAGCACCACCGAGATGGCCCGCCAGTTCGTCAACCGAGTGCTCGCCCACATTGACCTGCCACAGCCCGGAGCCTACCAGTGGCATGCCGACTAAGGGGCTAACATCCGGCCGGAAAACACCCTCTCTCCGCCCTGCATCGGCGGCTCCGCGCGCAGGAAGTCGACCGTGCCCTCCACAACCGGCTTCGAGCACTCTAAGGGAGCAAGATGCCCGCAGCCCTCGACCACGTTGAGGACCGAGTGCGGGATCAGTTCATGGATCTTCTTCCCAGCCTGTAGCGGAATCAGCTCGTCCTGCGCGCCCCACACGATCAGCGTCGGCGGCCGCATCGCATGGAGCCGAAAGTCCAGCAGATCCCGCCCGGTCAGCATGGCGGCCAGGCTACGACCGATCACCCAGCCATTCTGCCCAAACTTGCGCAATACAGCCTTCTTGACGAACTCAGGCAGGGCGCGGGGATGCGGCGAAAGAATCGACATCAGCTTCTGCACGCCCGCAGCATCTATCGGCACAAACAGCTCCGCCCCGAACGTCGCCGGGAAGTAGATTCCGGCACTGTCGTACACCACCAGGCGATCCACCATCTCAGGATGATCCAGCGCCAGCTTCATCGACACCCACCCGCCCATCGACCACCCACCTACATCTGCGCGCGCCAGGTGAACTGCCTGCATGAACTGCACTACGACCGTCTCCTGCATCGCGATCGAATAGCTCACATCCGGACGCGGCGACCTGCCATACCCCAGCAGATCCGGCGCATAGACATGAAAACCCTTCGCCGCCAACGCAGGGATCATAGCCGACCAATCTTCGCCTCGCGCTCCCAACCCATGCACCAGCAGCAGCGGAGTCCCAGCCGTCCCCTGTGCTGGCAGAGCCTCGAAGTAGTGAATCCGGTATCCTCCGATATCCACGTACTTACTCTGTACGCCCGCGCGCCAAAGCTGAAGGCGCACCTGCTGGTCCGCCACCCATAGCGGATTGAAGTAGAACACCAATCCGGCAGCGATGAAAAGGATCACGACGACAGCCAGCACACGCAACGCAAACTTCATCTCTCCACCGTCTCCGCGAGCTTCAACGCTTGTTCGATCACGCCTAGTGTAGGCTCAGCCAAGCTGTAGGCTTCGGAATAAATCTCGCGCAACGGCACCCATGCTGCCGCGACAGCATCATCCCCGCAGACCAACTCCCGAGTATCCGCCTCAGGCAGGCACAGCCATTCGATCAGGACATAGTGATACCGCACCAGCCCGGCATCGTCGCGAACGATCCGATCCAAGGTCGCGATCATCGCAACCGGGCGAACGCGCACCCCAGTCTCTTCGAAGATCTCGCGCGTCACGCCCTCAGCCGTCGTCTCACCCACCTCAAGCACGCCACCCGGCAGCGACCAGGCCCCCAGCAGCGGCTCCCGTCCACGCCGAATCAGCAGAACATCCCCATCGCTGAACACCACCCCGGCAACCCCTACCATCGGAGTCGACGGATACTCGCGGCTCGCCCTGTCACTGGAGCTTCCGCTCATATCTTCAGCGGCTTACCAAACTCTTCGCTGAACACCGTGTGCCCCATCTCGAAACGCCCTCCATCGAACTTGTCCGCACCCTTCAGATGTCCGATCGCCAGCAGTGCCACCACCCAATAACTCAACGGCAGCCGCAGCACCTCGTGCACCTTGTCCTGCTCGAAGCCTTCCATGGGAGCCGTATCGTAACCCATCACCTCGGCCATCAGCAGCATGTGCGTAAACGCCAGCATCACCTGCTTGTTCAGCCATGCCCGCATCTCGCTGCTACTGAAGCTCGAAAGATAGTTCGGAACACTGCTCCGGGCCTGCTCCGCATAACTCTCCGGCATACCGCCCTGGCGTCCGCGCTGCAGCATCAAGTCGAGATCCTTCCTCCATCCATCCGTATCCCCACAGGCCACGATGACAGCAGAGGCCTCCTCGACTTTGCCCTGGTTGTAGCTGGCCGAACGCAGACGCCTCTTCTGCTCAGGCGACTGCACCACGATAAAACGCCACGGCTGCATGTTGTAGCCACTCGGTGCATGAAGACCCGCTGCGAGAATCTGCTTGAGGTCTTCAGGCGGAATCGGCGTCCCGTCAAAGCTAGGTGTGGCGCGCCGTTCCTGAATTGCCTCACTCAATGTCTTCTTGATCTTTGCCATCAGTCTCTTTTCTTCAGCCTAATCACTAGGATGCCCCTCAACCCATAGGAGTTACACCAGGGCTCCGCGGCTCCTTTACTATTCTGCTGGAAACGACTTTCAAGATAGCACTACAACGCAAAACCCACATCCCATATCTGCATGAAGCGGCGCGGCAGCTAGGGAATCTCGTTCATAGCCTGTTCGGTCACAAACGGATTCTGCCCTGCTGCTTCGGCAAACATCCACACTCCATGAAACGCCTTCCGCAGTTCGGGATAAGCCGCCAACAGCGCGCGTGTCGCATCCGTATTGCGCTTACGCGCAGCTACCGGATCGCCGATCTGATCCACCTTCAGATGTGCCGTGATATCGATCTTGTCCTTCGCCAGTGAATCGTCCACGCCCAGGCCGATAAATCGATACTCCACTCCATCTGCACCCTTCACAACCAATGGCGCGTCAGCACTTACTCCATCAGACACCGTGGGCGGTATAGCCGCAGTCTGCTCTGTCCGCAACTTGTCGAGATGAGTACTCTGGATAAAGTTCGTCGGCCGCAACAGGCTCTCTGCCTGCTGGTAGTAGAGCCATGCATTCCATTGCTCTTTGCGCGAGGACATGGCGCGTGCCTGCGTCCAGTACCAGAGGCCATCGTGACCCGCTGCCGTCAGCGGCTTCGGATAAAAGCCCGCCATCGCCCATTGCCCCTGATCCTGCCGCAATAAAAAGGAGAGCCGCCAGGGCGTAGCTGTATTCGAAACATCCACCATGGCGAAGCCATAACGTCCTGGAGCCAACCCGGGAATCAGAAAATCCGCCTCGGCCATCGTGTGATTCAGCGAGCAGAAGAACTGCGCATCCGGCGCGGCTCCATCCGCACCGCGCTTCAACTGCGTGCCATCCAGCAGGTAGACCTGCTCGACCGCAAGCGTTCCCCCTTTCAGCTTTGGCGCCGTGCCGCCGACCACATCTCCGATTCCGCTAAAATCCTTTGCATACTCGGCCACTGTTGCCGTACGCAGGCCCGCCACATCACCAGCCTGCACCTTCGCTGCCAAACCACGGGCGGCTGTCGCCAGGGCATCCCGGTCCGTAGCCGTCATTGCCGATTGCGTGACGCACCCCTCAGCCAGCGCAACTCCCGGCACCAGCATCCCCGCCGCCAGCAACGCAACCAGTCTTCTCTTCATCGTGGCTGTCCTATATCCGCGACAACGCCTCATCGGTTGCATACGAGACTCCTCGCAAGTCACTGTCAGTCTAGTACAACAAGCCTTCCTCCGACGCCTGGGAGTCCCTGCTGCTGACCAGCAACCCCACTCCGCGATAGACTGATCTCCACAGACGCCCTCGCAACGGTACCTTCCGTCGCCATAGGGCGTCCTACAGACAGATGCAGCTCTCCCTGCCAATCCGACTCACTATGGTTACCTGCCTCTCAATGACTGCGCTCCTGGCCCAATCCAGGCCAGCCTCGCGACCAAAACCCTCTGCCTCTTCGGCACCGGCCGTCCTTCCCGCCGCTCTTCCCACGACAGATCCTGCGCCGCTGCCTCTCACCCCGGCCCAACGCCCGGCACATCGCGCGGAGATTGCTTACACCGACAACCGGCTCACCGTCTCAGCCAGCAACTCCAGCCTCAACCAGATTCTTCGCGAGATCTCCCGTCTCACCGGAATCAAGATCACAGGCGGCGTCACCGAGGAACGCGTCTTTGGCGACTACGGTCCAGCCGCTCCCTCACAGGTCCTCGCAACTCTGCTCGATGGCACTGGCAGCAACGTACTTCTGGTTCAAAGCAGTGGAAGCGCGCCTCCAGAGCTTATTCTGACGCCCCGCCAGGGTGGCGCCACACCGCCGAACCCGAATGCCCTCGGCTTCGACGACAGCGAGGACTCCTCGGAGGTCGCTCCTCCGAACCCCGTCGCCCAGCCGATTCGCCCACCATCGCAATACGCCCCGCGTCCCATGACGCCGAATGAAGGTTACGTTCCCGAACAGAACACCACCGCTCCTAATCCACAGTCCACTGACCCCGCTCAGCAGGCATCCCCTAATGCCGTCAAGACGCCCCAACAGATCTACGACCAGCTGCAACAGCTGCGTCAACAGCAGCAGCAGAAGCCACCGCAGTAAACTCCCTCGATTCAATTTCGATAATTCCCAGCCCACCAGCCAGGGAGGTCTTCTAGCCTTCAACCACCCGCGCCGGCACCACCACGCGCTGCGCTGAGTTCACCGCTGCCACCTGTCGTACATGCATACGGAAGATGCCGAACATTGCCATGCAAACTCCATAAGCCACCAACACCCCAACTGCCAACGACGCCAACACCGCAGAGATCAACACAATCGACGAATTCACAACAGCTCCCTTGATTTATCCAGCATTTCAGCTACCAGCCCCCCATAGACCTCGGAGATCCATGGATATTTTTACAAATTATTTTGAAATTACAATGACCTGAAGGTGAATCGCTATTGTTTTATCGGATACATCTTTCCCATTCCGGGATGCCTCAGCAAACCCGCCGGACATGCCCCGCGCCGACAAATGCCGTATTCTAGGGACTTGGCCGAACATCGCCTGACATCCTCCATGGGCATTACACACATCACCGTCCGCGGCGCGCGCCAGCACAACCTGCGCAACGTCAACGTCAGCATCCCGCGCAATACTCTCACCGTGGTCACCGGTCTCTCCGGCTCGGGCAAATCCTCGCTCGCCTTCGACACCATCTACGCCGAGGGTCAGCGTCGCTACGTAGAGACCTTATCGGCGTACGCAAGACAATTCTTAGACCAGATGGAGCGCCCCGACGTCGACGCCATCGACGGCCTCTCGCCCGCCATCTCCATCGAGCAGAAGACCACCAGCCGCAGCCCCCGCTCCACCGTCGGAACCATCACCGAGATCTACGACTACCTCCGCCTCCTCTACGCGAGCGTAGGCCAGCCCCACTGCCCCAACTGCCAGCGTCCCATCTCCCGCCAGACCGCCGACCAGATCGTCGAGCGCATCGTCTCCCTGGCCCCCGGAGAGCGCATTACGGTCTATGCTCCAATTGTCCGGGGCCGTAAAGGCGAGTTCCGCGAGGAGCTGGAAGCCCTCGACCAGCAGGGCTTCCGCGCCCGTATCGACGGCGAGATGACCGAGCTCACCGAGGGCATGCGCCTCGAGAAGCGCAAGAACCACACCATCGAGGCCGTCGTCGACCGCATCATCCTCAAACCGGTTCCTTCGGACAACGCCAACCCAGGACTGACCGACGTCGCCCCCAGGTACGACACACGCCGCCTCGAGACCTCCGTAGCCAAAGCCCTCCAGATGGCCAACGGCCTCGTCCTCATCGCCATCCACGGTATGGATGAGACCCTCTACTCCTCCTCCATGGCGTGTCCCGACTGCGGCATCAACGTACCCCGCCTCGAGCCCCGCAGCTTCTCCTTCAACTCCAACTACGGAGCCTGCCCCGAGTGCCACGGCCTCGGCAGCATCTACGACTTCGATCCCGCCAAGACCATCGCCGACTGGTCCAAGCCCCTGCTCGACGGCGCCATGGGCCCCGGCTCCGCCTCCCAGTACCTTCTGCGCCTCATCAAGCTGGCCGCGGAAAAATACAAGATCAACATCAAGCAGCCCTTCGAAGACCTCACCACCGAGCAGCAGAACCTCTTCCTCTACGGCCCCCCACGCAACGAGGCAGGCCGCACCGGCTTCCACGGCATCTTCAACTACCTCCGCGCCAATCTCGAGGACACCAAATCCGAGGGCTACCGCGAGTACATGATGCAGTTCATGTCCGCGACCACCTGCCCCGTCTGCAAGGGCCGCCGCCTTCGCCCCGAGTCGTTAGCCGTAACGGTGAACGGCGCATCCATCGCCGACTTCACCGGCCTGTCCCTGGAGCGCGGCCTCAAAGCCGCCCGCGCAATGCTCTTTACCGGACGCGACCGCATCATCGCCGACCGCCTCCAGCGCGAGATCATCGAGCGCCTCGAATTCCTGAACGCCGTCGGGCTCGGCTACCTGTCTCTGGACCGCTCCGCGGCGACCCTCTCCGGCGGCGAGGGCCAGCGCATCCGCCTCGCCACCCAGATCGGCTCCCGCCTCCGCGGTGTTCTCTACGTCCTCGACGAGCCCAGCATCGGGCTGCACCAGCGTGACAACCAGCGCCTCATCAACGCCCTCGAAAATCTTCGCGACCTCGGCAACACGGTCCTGGTCGTCGAGCACGACGAAGACACCATCCGCAAGGCCGACTACGTCCTCGATCTCGGTCCCGGAGCCGGCAAGAACGGCGGCCATCTCATCGCCGACGGCACACCCCAGCAGATCATGGACAACCCCGCCTCGCTCACCGGCCAGTACCTCGCCGGCAAGATCGAGATCGTCGCCCGTCCCCAGCCTCGGACCCTCACCGGCAACTGGATCACCGTCGAAGACGCCCACTCCCACAACCTCCAGAACGTCACCGCCCACTTCCCTCTCGGCGTCATGACCGTTATCACCGGAGTCAGCGGCAGCGGTAAATCCACCCTCGTTAACGACATCCTCTACCGTTCGTTAGCGAAAGAACTATACGGTTCGAGAGAAGAGCCCGGCCAGCATGGCCGCGTCGTCGGCATCGACCAGCTCGACAAGGTCATTCAGATCGACCAGTCCCCCATCGGCCGCACCCCACGCTCAAATCCCGCCACCTACACCGGTGTCTTCACCGCCATGCGGGACCTATTCGCCATGCTCCCCGAGTCCCGCGAACGAGGCTACAAGCCGGGCCGCTTCAGCTTCAACGTGCAGGGCGGACGCTGCGAGGCCTGCCAGGGCGAAGGACAGCGACGCATCGAGATGAACTTCCTGCCGGACGTCTACGTTCTATGCGAAATCTGCAACGGACGTCGTTACAACCAGGAGACACTCGCAGTAAAGTTCAACGGCTACAGCATCGCCGACCTCCTTGACCTTCCCATTGAAGACGCCGTTCCCATCCTCAAGGACATCCCCACGGTCAACGTAAAGCTGCAGACCCTGGTCGACGTAGGTCTCGGCTACATCCATCTCGGCCAGTCCGCCACCACGCTCTCCGGCGGCGAGGCCCAACGCATGAAGCTCGCCCGCGAGCTCTCCAAGCGCCAGACCGGACGCACCCTCTACCTCCTCGACGAGCCCACCACCGGCCTGCACTTCGACGACGTCAGAAAACTGCTGGAAGTCCTCCACAGGTTAACCGACCTCGGCAACACCATCATCATCATCGAGCACAACCTCGACATCATCCGCAACGCCGACTACATCCTCGATCTTGGCCCCGAGGGCGGAGAAGGCGGCGGCCGGATCATCGCGCACGGAACCCCGGAGCAGATAGCCACCGTCCAGGGCTCCCACACCGCCGAGTTTCTCGCCCGCCACTACACTCCGTCCCAGGCACTGGCCAGCCGCAACGGTGCCAGCCATGCCGGTCCCCAACCGACAAACATCGCTGCCGCCGCGGACGCCGTCAAAAAGCCTAAGGCTAAATTCGTCGCTCCAGAAAAGAAAACCGGCGTCCCCGCCGCACGTCCATCTACACTGGCCAAGGCGGCGGCAAAGACATCCACAGCAAAAAAGACTGCCACAAAGAAGACCGCGGCAAAGCCGAAGACGAAACGAGCATGAGCAACTCCCTCACACCTCCGATTCCCCCCGATCTATCAAGCGATCTCCCGGCCGATCTGCCCCGCACCTCGTCGTCCCAGCGTCCCCTCGCCAACACCGCCCCTACGCTCAACCCCGAGCAGCCCGACGGCGAGGCCATCGTCATCGTCGCTCCGCCCCCCTCTTTTGCCAGCGGCAGCGGCGTCCCGGCCCGCATCCCACACATCGGCCACGCCCTGCTCTTCGTCTCCTGCGCCGGACTCATCCTCTTCGCCTCCTCGGCCATTCTCCTCGGCTTCGCGCACCCGGCCAGCGATACACAAAAGGTCATCTCCGCCGCAACGCACCCCAAACTCATCGTCGCGGCCATGGCCCTGTCCTACGTCATCACTCTCATCGCCTCCTGGTTCGTCTTTCCGCTCCTCTGGTCGCGCCCCTTCGGTGATGGCATCCAGTGGAACTTCGCCACCGCCCGCCGCAACGTCCTCAAGCTCATTCCTATCGGCATCGTCACCGGCTTTACTGTCCAGGCCATCTCCTCGCTCATCCCGGTGCCAAAGTCCATCCCCATGGACGACTTCTTCCGCACCCCCTCCGACGTATGGCTGATCACCGCCTTCGGCACCCTCCTGGCCCCGCTCTTCGAGGAGATCTGCTTCCGCGGCTTCCTGCTTCCCGCCTTCGCCATCGCCTACGACTGGCTCTCGCTTCCCCGCACCCCAGCGGCACACGAGCGCTGGAAGATCACCACCCGGCTCACCCCCCCCGCCCTCGTCTTCTCCTCTATCCTCTCCAGCATCCTCTTCGCCCTCATCCATGCCGAGCAGCTCGCCCACGCCTGGGCAGCCCTCTTCGTTCTCTTCGGTGTCTCGCTCGTCCTCACCCTCGTCCGCATCCGCACCCATTCCGTGGCCAGCTCCGCCCTCGTGCACGCCAGCTACAACTTCTCGGTTTTCCTCACCCTCTTCATCGCCACCGGTGGCTATCACCACCTCGAGCGCATGGCCCGTTAGCCGAGTTCACCTTCAAATTCTTAAATCTTCGGCAACCTCTCATATCGCATATTCGGCCTGCTTTACAGGCCGACAGTGAATTTTTCCCTTTACGATCTCCAGCCGATGCTATATTGGCGAGCAAGAGCAGGTGCCTCGCAACGAACACTGCTCTAACGTTCCATTTATCTGAACCCTTGGAGCTGCCTTGATCTCTTCACAGAAAGACATCCAGTCCATTCGCAAATCCCAACAGATTCAGTTCGCCAACCAGGGATTTCTCTACCTTCCTCAACTGCTCGATCCCACGCTCACGGCACGGGTGCTCCATGCATACGAGCGTGCCTGCAAACAACATATCGATCCTGTTCGAGCGGCCCAGTCCCGGGCGCTCTACGACATCGCAAACATTCTTGACCAGGACATCGTCTTTTCAGAGCTCGCCGTCCTTCCCAACCTGCTGCCATACCTCCTCACGACCCTCGGTGAAGATGTTCAACTCATTCAGGCCTGTGCCCGCCTCTTCCCTCCGGGAAAGACCTTCACCGCTCCCTGGCACAGCGATATGGCTAATACTCTCGGCATCGATCTCGGCCATAGCTTCAACTTCCACGTGAAGGTCCACTTCTACTTCGAAGACCTCGCCCCCGATCAAGGCTGCCTCGCCTTCCTGCCCGGCACCCATCGTCTTCCACGAGAGGTCGAACGTCCTCATCCTCGCGACATCAACGCCACCGAGGATGCAGTGATCATCGTTCCCAAGGCAGGAGACGCCGTTCTCTTCAACACCCACTGTCTCCACATGTGTCTCGATAACACCAGCCCCTGCGATCGCCGCACCCTCATCTATGCCTACTCTCATTTCTGGGTGAAGCAGTTCGCTGGTGCTCGCCCATCCGATCACGCATGGATTCCCCATGGGCCGCTCGAACGTCAGATCTTCGGCCTGGGGACAGAGGGCATTGAGACCTTCGACCAGCGTCCATGGGGGCCGTCCTCCCCCTCTCCTCTGCGCAGGACCGGCGAAACCCTGGCCCGCAGAATTCTAGGAAAGCTCCAATGATCGAATAGGTGACAGAATCTGAACACCGCTCGCAATCAGACTGATTGGCTGGCCGATTCTCAGTTCCTCAACACGAGTAGGCTGTGGAACCCTCTGTGTCTTTTAGAATGAGATGCAAGACCATGCCAATCGAACCCCGAACCGCCCTGCTCAACCTTATCGCTACCCACTCCTTCAAGCTCGGCGACTTTACCCTCGCCAGCGGCCAGAAGTCCGACTACTACATCGACTGCCGCACCACCACGCTCCACGCCGAAGGCGGCCGCCTCTCCGGTCTCGTCCTCTACGATCTCATCCGTCAACACATCCCCCACGCCGAGGCTGTTGGCGGCCTCACCATGGGAGCCGACCCCCTCGTCTCGAACACCGCCAGCGCCAGCGCCTGGGCCCTCGCCGACCACACCGAGATCCTCGAACTCTCGAGCGCCCTCGAACTCGGTGACGAAGACCCCGGTCCCGCTCCCACCCTCATCCATGGCTTCCTCGTCCGCAAAGCCGAGAAGACCCATGGCACTGGCCGGCGCATCGAAGGCTTCCTCAAGCTCGGAGCCCACGTCGTCATCGTCGACGACGTCTGCACCACTGGCGGCTCCACCGTCACGGCCATTGAAGCCGCCCGTGGAGCCGGCATGAACGTCGCGGGAGTTCTCTGCCTCGTCGACCGCGAGCAAGGTGGCCGTGTCCACATCGAAGCGGCCGCCCACGGAGTTCCCTTTCTCTCCGTCTTCACCGCCAACGATGTCCGCGCCGCCCACATCGCCCTTCCAGGTTGAGGTTCCATGCCCTTTATCCTCTTCTCCTTCAACCATTTGCCTCGAGTATCCGGCTCGCTGTAGAGTTGTGACCTACCACTGGTTGTCAACAAGCGACTGTCGGAGGATTATTGTTGTGCTGCTTTTTTCCTGTATCTGCCCTGGTTGTAAGACAGACTCACTCGATCGTTCCAAGCGCAGGCTTCACGATTGGCTCTTCGTCGTGCTCGGATTCGCTCCTATGCGATGTAAAGGGTGCAGCAACAGATTTTATGTATCCCGCCGTCCCCCTCTACAAACGTCGGAACAAACGATCTCTCCTGAATCCGATAAACTGGGTAAGTTATGATTCCCACCCTTGAATGGCTCCCAACCGGCGTTAACTTCCTCGATCAGACCAAGCTCCCCCTCGAGGAGACCTACGTCCTCGCCACCGACTACAAGCAGGTCGCCGCCGTCATCCGAGACATGATCGTCCGCGGAGCCCCCGCCATCGGCGTCTCCGCCGCCATGGGCATAGCCATCGGCATCGACCGCAGCACGGCAACCAGCCTCGAAGCCCTCACCGAAGAGGTCGCCGTCATCTCCAGGACCCTCGCCGAGACCCGCCCCACAGCGGTCAACCTCTTCTGGGGCATCGACGAGATCCGCAATCTCTACAACGGGCTTGCTGCAAAGAACACCCCCATCCCCGAGATCAAGTCCGCCGTCGTCTCCAAGGCCCGCCGCATGTACGACGAGGACATCGCCGCCTGCAAGCAGATGGGAGCTCACGGAGCAGCTCTTCTCCCGAAAGAAGGCACCGTCCTCACCCACTGCAACGCCGGAGCCCTCGCCACCTGCGGCTACGGCACTGCCCTTGGCGTTATTCGCGCCGCCATCGAGCGTGGCCACAAGATCGACGTCTTCGCCGACGAGACCCGCCCCTACCTCCAGGGAGCCCGCCTCACCGCCTGGGAGCTGCTCCACGACAACATCCCCACCACTGTCCTCTGCGACAACATGGCTGGAGCTCTCATGCGCCAGGGGCGCATCCAGGCCGTCATCGTCGGCGCCGACCGCATCGCCGCCAACGGCGACACTGCCAACAAGATCGGCACCTACACCGTTGCCGTCCTTGCCAAAGAGCACGGCATCCCCTTCTACGTGGCAGCCCCTCTCTCCACCATCGATCTGGCCACCGCCCACGGCGACCAGATCCCCATCGAACAACGTGCCGCTATCGAGGTCACCCACTCCAACGGTAAGCAGATGACGCCTGACGGAGCCGCCATCCAGAACCCCGCCTTCGACGTCACCCCGGCCAAGTACATCACCGCCATCATCACCGAGCACGGTGTCCTCCAGGCCCCCTACAACCAGTCGATCCAGCGGATGGCGGCGGCGGCAAAACCCGAATTAACCGCCGTCTGAACCACTGAATTCGCATGCCCAACGTAGCGCCGCTAAGTCGCCCGCTTCGTTGGGCATCGTGCGTCGTGGGCTCGACCTTTCCACAATCCTTCTCGAAGAGCCAGTCGCCACCCGGCACCCAGTGGCACCAAAGCGGCAGCAAGCCTATCCTTGCTAGAGGCAAGGCTACAGGCAAGGCTAGAGGAAAGATCGATCGAAGATCTTCCGGCGAATGAACTAGGTGAAACTCCGCATCTTCAACCCGCGTGCTGCCTCCCTTCTACGCGGAAGCGCCCTGGTTCTCCTGAGCCTTGGAACCGCCATTCTCCTCTCGGACTTCCCCCACAATCGCGCCACCCCGCTCATCGTCCTGCCCGCCCTGGTCGCATTCACCGGCACCCTGGACACCCTCCGCTGCATAAAGCCCCGCTGGAGCTTCTATCACGCCGGAGTTCTCCTCTGTATCTACATGGACCTCATGGCCATCTGCATGATCCTCTTCTTTCTCCTCTACCCCTACACCCGTTGGATCACCTCCAGCCAGTAGCCCGCAGATCCTGTCAACCGCTGTCGTATCAGAGCGCTGGGCGTATACTCGGCGTGTTTATTGCAAACTACTCTCCAGGAGGCAACATGATCAAAGGCTTTCGCGACTTCATCCTGCGTGGCAACGTCATCGACCTCGCCGTCGCCGTCATCATCGGCGCGGCCTTCTCCGCCATCACCAAGTCTCTTGTCGAAGATGTCATCACGCCTCTCATCGCTGCAATCGCAGGCAAGCCCGACTTCTCCGCCCTCGTCTTTCACCTCAATGGAACCCCCATCAAGTACGGCAGCTTCATCACCGCCGCCATCAACTTCCTCATCATCTCCTTCGTTATTTACTTCTTCCTCGTGCTTCCCGTGCAGAAGCTCCTCGCCCGCCTCAAAGGCCCGGAGGCCGCTGCAACCAAGCCCTGCGCCGAGTGCCTCTCCGACATCCCCCTGGCCGCACACCGTTGCAAGTTCTGCGGCCAACCCGCCTAGTAACCTCGCACCAAAAAGACAACCCCGGCGAGAGTATCCTCTCGCCGGGGTTTACGCTTCCTCTCAATCAATCGCTACGCCGTAGCCTCTCTCCGACGCGTCCTCTCCAGATTCGGCAGGAACCCCGTCAACAGCCCAATCGCCGGTAGAAACGCACACACCTTGTAGACGAAGACAATACTCGTCGAATCCGCCAGCTTACCCAGCACAGCCGCTCCAATTCCGCCCATCCCAAACGCAAAACCAAAGAACAGCCCGGAGATCATCCCCACTCGCCCCGGAACCAGCTCCTGCGCGTAGACCAGGATTGCCGAGAACGCCGAAGCGATCACAAAACCGATAACGACACTCAGCACACCAGTCCAGAGGAGATTCGCATACGGCAACAGCAGCGTGAACGGCAGCACGCCAAGGATCGAGCACCAGATCACGACCTTGCGGCCTATCCGGTCGCCGACTGGCCCGCCAATCAAAGTCCCGGCTGCCACTGCCCCCAAAAAGACAAACAAGTGAATCTGTGAACTCTGCACCGACACATGAAATCTATTGATGAGGTAGAAGGTGTAGTAGCTCGTGATGCTGGCCAGATAAAAGTACTTCGAGAAGATAAGCGCTACCAGAATAAAGATCGCAGCGATCACCTGCCTGCGCGGCAGCGCGGCAGCATGCTCCTCATGCTTCGGGGGTCGGCGCTGCAGATGCTCAAGGCGCCCCTTGTACCAAACTCCCACACGCACCAGCACAGCGATTCCCAGCAACGCAGCTAGAGAAAACCACGCCACGCCGCCCTGTCCCCGCGGAAGCACGATCAAGGCCGCCAGCAACGGCCCAATGGCAGATCCCGTGTTCCCGCCTACCTGGAAGAAAGACTGCGCCATTCCATGGCGTCCTCCAGAGGCCATATGAGCCACCCGCGAAGACTCTGGATGAAAGACAGCAGACCCCACTCCGATCAGGGACGCTGCAAGCAACAGCAGAATAAAGTTATGCGCAACCGCCACCAGCACCAACCCCGTCAGGGTCACCGTCATCCCGATCGGCAACGAGTACGGCATGGGCCTGCGGTCCGTATAGTGGCCGATGAACGGCTGCAGCAGAGATGCCGTGATCTGATTCGTCAAGGTAATCAGGCCGATTTGCCCGAAATCCAGACTGAACGAGCTCTTCAGGATCGGATAGATGGAGGGCAGCAGAGACTGCACCATATCGTTCAGCAGATGGCAGAAACTTACGGCAGTCAGCACACGAAACAGTGTGCCCTCGTCCCTCCTGTGCGGTGCCTCCACTTCGGCATTCGTAATAATCTGTGTGGTCATCCTGCCTTCCAATCCATCCTGTCTCTCTCTCTTATGGTAGTGTCATTCGCCGTGGCTGTCGCGCTGATGAACAAGCGCATAGAACAGAAAGGGCCGCGCCAGCAGAGATCGGCCTTTGCCGTGTGAAGGTACAAGCCTTTTTCCTAGAGATTACAGACCCAGTTCGCTCAACCCGGGATGATCGTCCGGGCGGCGTCCTATCGGCCAGTGAAATAGCCGCTCGGACTCTGGAATAGGCAGATCGTTGATGCTGGCATGGCGATGCTTCATCAGGCCGCTCTCATCGAACTCCCAGTTCTCATTTCCGTAGGAGCGGTACCACTGTCCCGAGGCATCGTGCGACTCATAGCAAAAGCGCACCGCGATCCTGTCTCCATCAAACGCCCATAGCTCTTTGATGAGGCGATACTCCAACTCCCTGGCCCACTTGCGGGTAAGAAATTCGACGATATGCTCCCGCCCAGTAAGGAACTCGGAACGGTTGCGCCATATGCTATCGACTGTGTAAGCGAGAGCGACCTTCTTCGGATCACGTGAGTTCCAGCCATCCTCCGCGGCACGCACCTTGAGAGCAGCGGTCTCCCGGGTGAACGGTGGAACAAGGGCAGTACGCGTGTCTGGGGTCATTTCGTCTCTCCTTTTAGTGAAATTGCAGGGTCACCCGCTGATTGAAGAACAGGCATGTCTACTTCGCAGCCGAACTTTCACGGCTGCCTCCATTTAATACCTAATGTGGCGTGGAGATACGCAACAGCGATAGTGAAGGAACGCAGAAATTCGCCCCTCTCCCTCTCTTGCGATACCCTGAATCTTCGATCTTCACTCCGAGGCTTTGTCTTGACCCATCTCCGCACCCTGGCCTGCCTGCTTCCGCTAGCCGTCCTCACCGCCCCGTCCCAGACCGCCCCCCAGGTCTTCGGCTACCGCGACTTCGCCCAGCAGGCCAAATGGGACGCCGCCTTCATCGCCGTTCCCGACCCCCGGCTCGCCGGAGAGCACCTCAAGACCCTCACCGCCGCTCCCCACTGGGCCAGTTCGCCCGAGGACTACGCCACCGCCGTCTACGTCGCCGACAAGTTCAAAGCCGCCGGCCTCCAGACTGAGATCGTCCCCTACAAAGTCCTCCTCAACAAGCCCGTCAGCATCCTCATTGAGGCCTTCGACGCCAACGGCAACAAGATCATGTCCGGCCCCACCCCCGAGCACGTCGACCCCAAAAAACACGGCGGCGACCCCTTCCAGGACGACCCTCGCATCCTCCCCGCCTTCAACGGCTCCTCCCCCTCGGGCGACGTCACGGCAGAGGTCGTCTACGCCAACTACGGCGAACTCAGCGACTTCAAAACCCTCGCCAAACTGGGCATCAGCGTCAAAGACAAGATTGTCCTCGTCCGCTATGGAGCCAACTTCCGCGGCGTCAAGGCCTACATCGCCCAGCAGTACGGAGCCAAAGGCGTCCTCATCTACTCCGACCCAGTCGATGATGGCTACTTCCGTGGCGACACCTACCCCAAGGGTCCCTTCCGCCCCGAGTCCGCCGTCCAGCGCGGCTCCGTGCAGTTCCTGCCCATCTATCCTGGCGATCCCGAGACTCCCGGCGTAGCCTCCACCCTCGATCTACCCGACTCCAAACGCATCCCGGCCAACCGGCTCCAGGCCAACCAGCCCAGCATCCCCGTCAACCCTCTCTCCTATAAGGATGCTGCCCCCATCCTCAAGTGCCTCACCGGCGCAGAATCCCCACGCAGCTGGCAGGGAGCCCTCCCGTTCACGTATCACCTGGGGCCCGGCAAAGTCACCGTCCACATGCACCTCGAGCAGGACACCGCCCTCCGCACCATCTGGGACGTCATCGGTAAGATCCCAGGCACCGACCGCTCCGACGACTGGGTGGTTGCCGGCAACCATCGCGACGCCTGGGTCTACGGCGCCGTCGATCCCAACAGCGGCACGGCCGCCATGCTCGAAGCCGTGCACGGCCTGGGCGCACTTCTCAAGAACGGATGGAAGCCGAAGCGCACTATCTATTTCTGCAGTTGGGATGCCGAGGAAGAGGGCCTCATCGGATCGACCGAGTGGGTCGAGGATCACGCGAAGCAGCTTGAGCACGCAGTCGCCTACTTCAACACCGACGTCGGAGTCTCTGGCCCGGAGTTTGAAGCCTCAGCCGTGCCCTCGCTAAAGCAGTACGTGCGCGATGTTGCCGCAGAGGTACCCAGCCCGCGTGGCGGCTCGGTGCTCGACGTCTGGAAGAACGAGATCCCGCGCTCCGGCTCCTCCGCCTCCACCGACGAAACTCGCAGCGAAGGAAACATCACGCCGCAGGCGCATGTCGGCGATCTCGGCTCCGGTTCAGACTTCACGCCCTTCCTGCAGCATGCTGGCGTACCGTCCACCGACATCGGCTCGCGCGGGAAGTACGGAGTCTATCACTCGGTCTTCGACAACTACGCCTGGTTCACCCGCTTCGCCGACCCGACCTTCGTCTACGAGCAGCAGCAGGCGCGCATCTTCGGGCTGGAAGTGCTGCATATGGCAGATAGCGACATCCTGCCCTATGACTACGTGGCATATGCGAAAGAGATCGCCGGCTATCTGAAGGCGGCCGACGCCAAGGCGAAGAAGGCCGGCCTGGCGCTGAACTTCGCGAAGGCCGACGCAGCAGCAGCCAGCATGCTGACCGATGCCCAGGCCGCTCTCACCCGCCAGCAGACTGCCTCAGCGGACGC
>JAOAPB010000092.1 GCA_025462645.1 Edaphobacter sp.
ATCTGCTTTCTGGTTGCGATGGTAGCTTGGCGCGCGCTGAATTTATGAAACAGATGTTTTCATGATGCAGCCATTGTTTTCTAACTGAAGAGGAATTCTTTCGTGCGTAGCTCCTTCACTGTGTCGCGCAACTTGGCGGCCTTTTCGAACTCGAATTTTTTAGCGGCTTCACGCATGTCGGATTCTAGTTTGGCGATGTAGGTGTCCAGCTCCTGTTGGGTAGCGAAGTCGGGCATGCCCTCGGCTTCGTCGGTGAGGTCGGCGTAGTCGGCTTTGAGGATTCCGGCGAGGCCCATCTCCAACGGGCGAATAATGCTGGCTGGAGTGATACCGTTTTCGTCGTTATAGGCTTGCTGGATCTCGCGGCGTCGATCGGTCTCGTTGATGGCGCGTTGCATGGAGTCGGTCATCTTGTCGGCGTAGAGGATGGCTCGGCCTTCGAGATGACGGGCGGCGCGACCGATGGTCTGGATGAGAGAGCCCTGCGAGCGGAGAAACCCTTCCTTGTCGGCGTCGAGGATGGCTACGAGGGAGACCTCGGGAAGGTCGAGGCCTTCGCGGAGGAGGTTGATGCCGATGAGGACGTCGTACTCGCCTTTGCGGAGGTCGCGGAGCAGTTTGATGCGTTCGAGGGTTTCAATCTCGGAGTGCATGTACCGGCAGCGCACCCCTACTTCGGTGTAGTAGCTGGCCAAGTCCTCGGACATGCGCTTTGTCAGTGTCGTTACAAGGACGCGCTGATTTTTAGCTACACGGTCGCGAATCTCCGCCAGCAGATCGTCGATCTGCCCTTTGACGGGACGGATTTCTACAACCGGGTCGATTAGCCCTGTGGGGCGGATGATCTGTTCTACGACTACGCCGGCGGACTTGGTGAGTTCGTAGGGGCCGGGGGTGGCGGAGACATAGACGATCTGGCCGCTGCGGCCTTCGAACTCCTCGAAGCGGAGGGGGCGGTTGTCGAGTGCGGAGGGCAGGCGGAAGCCGTAGTCGATGAGGTTCTGCTTGCGGCTGCGGTCACCGTGCCACATGCCGTGGAGCTGCGGGATGGTGACGTGGGACTCGTCGATGAAGATGAGGAAGTCGCGGGGGAAGTAGTCGAGGAGCGTAGGTGGGGGTTCGCCGGGGAGACGGCCGGAGAAGTGGCGGGAGTAGTTCTCGATTCCGTGGCAGTAGCCTACGGACTTGATCATCTCGAGGTCGAAGCGAGTGCGCTGGTGGATGCGCTGGGATTCTACGAGGCGGCCTTCTTTTTCGAGCTGGGCCTCCCACTCGAATAGTTCGGCGAGGATGGAATCGCTGGCAGTTTTCTTGCGCTCGGGCTGGACGACGTAGTGAGATTTTGGGTAGATGGGGAGGCGGGAGTACTTCTGGCGAATGCTGCCGAAGAGAGGGTCGATCTGGGAGAGGGAGTCGATCTCGTCGCCGAAGAGCTCGATGCGGTAGGCGTTTTCGTCGTAGGTGGGGTAGACCTCGATGATGTCTCCGCGGACGCGGAAGGTGCCGCGGCGGAAGTCGACGTCGTTGCGCTCGTAGAGGATCTCTACGAGGCGGCGGGTGATGTCCTCGCGCTTGATCTTCTGGCCTTTCTCGAGGAGGAGAAGCATTCCGTAGTAGGCTTCGGGGGAGCCTAGGCCGTAGATGCAGGAGACGGAGGAGACGATGATGCAGTCGCGGCGTTCGAAGAGGGAGCGGGTGGCGGAGAGGCGGAGTTTGTCTAATTCCTCGTTAATTGTCGCTTCTTTTTCTATGAAGAGGTCGCCGGCTGGGATGTAGGCCTCGGGTTGGTAGTAGTCATAGTAAGAGACGAAGTATTCGACGGCGTTCGTTGGGAAGAAGGTCTTAAACTCGTGGTAGAGCTGGGCAGCGAGGGTCTTGTTGTGCGCGAGGATGAGGGCAGGACGGTTGAGCTCCTCGATGATCTTGGCCATCGTGAAGGTCTTGCCGGAGCCGGTAACGCCGAGGAGGACCTGGTCTTTTTCCCCGCCGTTGAGGCCGGAGACGAGCTCGCCAATGGCTCGGGGTTGGTCGCCTTGAGGCTTGTAGGTTGTGGAGAGCTGGAAGTCCATCTTTGTAGGATATTGGATGCAGGAGAATTTAAATGAGTGCAGGTACTGAGTTGTGGCTGATTCGTCATGGTGAGACGGAGTGGAGTCTCAGTGGAGCGCATACGAGCCGGACGGATATTCCGTTGACGGAGCATGGGCGGAAGCGGGCAGAGGAGTTGCGGGATTATTTGGCGGGTACGCAGTTTGCGGCGGTGTTCACCAGTCCCATGCAGCGTGCTCGGGAGACCTGCGCGATTGCGGGGTTTGGAGATGTTGCCTTGGTGGATGAGGGGCTGCGGGAGTGGGATTACGGAGTCTATGAAGGGAAGACTACGGCGGAGATTCGGGCGAAGATTCCGGGGTGGTCGGTCTGGAAGGATGAGATAGTCGGCGGTGAGACCGTGGAGCACGTGGGGGAGCGGGCAGATGGGGTGATTGAGCGAGCTTTGGCGGCTTCTCCTTCAGGTGGGAAGGTGGCTTTGTTTGCCCATGCCCATATCTTGCGGATATTGGCGGCTCGTTGGATTGGGTTGGCGGCGGATGGGGGAAGGCTGCTGGTGCTTGGGACCGGGAGCGTCAGTGTGTTGGGTTGGGAGCGGGAGACTCGAGTGATTGAGGCTTGGAATCGAGGTTTCGAAGGGTAGGGTGTTTTCTGTTGGAGAGGCGCTGAGCTCGATAGATACCGTGATGACCGCTGAAGAGGTAGCTGGTGACGCAGGCTATGGCGGCGAGGGCTCCGGCTTCGGGGCCGAAGAGCTCGAGGGCCATGAGGCTGCCCGCAATGGGGGTGTTGGCGGCTCCGGCGAAGACGGCTACGAAGCCCATTGCGGCGAGTAGAGAGGATGGAAGAGGGAGGATGCTGGAGAGGGCGTTGCCAAGGGTTGCTCCAATGAAGAAGAGCGGGGTGACCTCTCCTCCCTTGAAGCCTGCGCCGAGGGTCAGGGTGGTGAAGGCGAACTTGGCGGCGAAGTCGTAGCGCGGGAGGTGCTGCGAGAAGGCGCTAAGGATGGTGGGGATGCCAAGGCCGATGTACTTCGTGGTTCCGATGGCGAAGACGGCCAAGGCTACGAAGGTCCCCCCGAGGAAGGGGCGGAGGGGTGGGTAGGAGACGTGGCGTTTGAAGAGACGGGTGATGGCGTGGGTGGAGCGGGCGAAGAGGAGAGCCGTGAGGCCGAAGGCTATGCCGGCGGCTATCGCGGAGAGCATGGTGGTGGGGTTGAGGGGGGCTTCCTGGGTGACGGTGTAGATGGTGTGGTGGACACGCCAGAGGTGGACGGTGTAGTCGCCAGCGAAGGCGGCGATGAAGCAGGGGAAGATGGCGTCGTAGCCTACGCTGCCGATGGTGAGGACTTCAAGGCCGAAGACGGCTCCTGAGAGCGGCGTGCCGAAGACGGAGCCGAAGCCTGCGCTGATGCCGGCCATGAGAAGGGTGCGGCGGTCTTTCTCCGAGAAGTGGATAACGCGGCGGAGAAGGCGAGTCAGTTCGTCGGCCAGAGCTGCTCCGGTCTGAATGGCGGTGCCCTCGCGGCCGGCGGAGCCACCGAAGAGGTGGGTGATGATCGTGCCCAGGAGGATGAGGGGGGTCATGCGGGCGGGGATGGTGGTGCGAGGGGCGTGGATTCCCGTGCTGATCTCGGTATGGATCTCGTCGAGGATGAGATTGTTGCCGCCTTCGACGGAGCGGCCGAGGTAGTGATAGACCAGGCCTACGATGAGGCCCGCGAGGGGGAGGAGGGCAATGATCCAGCGATGGGATTCGCGGGTGTTGGTGGCCCAGTCCAGAGCGATGAGAAGGATGGCGGAGGCGGAGCCTGCGAGGATGCCGGCAAGGGTGGCGAGGATGAGCCAGCGGATGGTGTGGAGGAGGATCGACAGGCGGTTGGCGAGAGTTTGGAGTTGATTCAGCAACGGGCCTCCTACGGGATTCGTAGGAGTCATCAGCACTCGGGCTTTGCCGGGCGGTTCAGGCGAACTCCATCACCTTGAGGCTGTATAGGTAGGGTAGCAAGAGGTGGGGTGAGCGTCAAAGGGCTTCAGTGATGGAGACTTAGTGCGATTCGATGTGCTCGGGGCGGATGCCCATGCCTATGAAGCGAGCCAAGGTATGACGGAAGAAGGGGTGCGGTGAGAGGAGACGGAGGAGCAGAGGTGGTTTGATGGGGGCGGGGTTGCCGAGAGTCTTATTCAGAAAGTAGTGGACCGTGATCTGGAATGCCTGCGTGATGCGGGTGGGGAGTTCGCGGCGGTCCTGGATGTGGCCCAAAGTGAGCTCGGTGACGATGCCGGTGGAGAGCGTGGGGGAGAGGATGCGGGCTGCGGCTACAGCGTCCTGGATGGCGAGGTTGATACCGATGCCGCCGATAGGGGACATGGCGTGAGCGGCGTCTCCGATGCAGAGGAGGCCGGGACGGTGCCAGCGGGTGAGGCGATTGACCTGGATGGAGAGGAGCTTGAGCTGGCTCCAGTCGGTGATCTCGTCTACGCGGGCCTTGCCGTTGGAGTCTTTGGCGCCTAGGAAAGGAACGAGGTGGGTGAGGGAGTTACGGAAGGCGGGGAGGCCGGCGGGTTGAATATGACTGGTGAAGGAGCCCTTTGCGATGAGGAAGCCGCACTGGAAGTAGTCGCCACGGTCGATGAGGATAAGGAAGTTGCCATAGTTGATGTTACCGAGGGCATTGCCGGGATCGCCTTCGCCGCGGCTGAGACGGAACCAGAGGATGTCGATGGGAACTCCGGTCTCCTGGACGGGAAGGCGGCCAGAGGCGCGGGAGATGGAGTGGCGGCCGTCGCATCCGACGACGAGCGTGGCGGGGATATCGACCGAACCGGAGGGGGTGTTGACGTGAACTCCCGTGACGCGGTGGTTATGGTCTTCGATGAGGCTGGTAGCCTCGTGTTCCATGAGGAGTCGGAAGGTTGGAAGCTTTGTGGCCTGGGCGGCGAGGAAGTCGAGGAAGTCCCACTGGGGCATGAGCGCTATGAATTTAGCCTGAGTGGGGAGTTGGGAGAAGTCAGCCATCGGGATAGAGTGGCCACCGATGGCGATGCTGAGTCCGGTGATCTGCTGATGAGGAAGGGCGAGGAAGGCGCCGAGCAGGCCGAACTCGTGCATGAGTTGGAGTGTGGAGGGATGGATGGTATCGCCACGGAAGTCGCGGAAGAAGTCTTTGTGTTTTTCGAGGACGGTGACATGGTGCCCGTCGCGGGCGAGGAGGAAACCAAGCATCATGCCGGCGGGGCCTCCGCCTATGATGCAGCAGGCGGTTTTTAAAGGCGTGTTGGGGGCGGTGGGCATAAGTGGAGATGAGAGTAGCAAGGGCTGTGGAGCTCGTCAAAAGAGGTAGTGCCGACAGGACGGCGAGGACGAATACAACAGCAAAGGCAATGCGGGGTCTTTTGACTTTGCATTCGCAGAAGACGGAATGATTCTGCTCAGGACGACGGGGATTTATGGTCGGGCGGTTAGCCAGAGAGACGGGTAATGCTAATCTCCAGCGAAACTAAAGCAAGGTCGTGCTAGATTCAACGCATCCTGTTTACTTCCGGAGATGATTATGCGTGCGCGTGAATTTGTTTGCGTTGCTGGCGTCGTTTCGATCGTAAGTTGTGCGATGGTGTTCGCTCAGTCTGCTTCGCCTACTGAGAGCGATGAGGCCAGGGGCAAGGCTTGGTGGGCGCATGTGCAGTATCTGGCGGATGATTCGATGAAGGGGCGGCTCACCGGAAGCGAGGAGTATTTGAAGGCCGCGGCTTATGTGGTGGATAAGTTCAAATCGTATGGGTTGCAGCCGGCGGGAGTAGATGGGGGTTATTACCAGCCGGTGAAGTTCGATGTACAGCGGGTGCGGGCGGATAAGTCTTCGATGAGTCTGGTGGTGGATGGGAAGACGGAACCTTTAGTGTTGGGAAAAGATGCGATTCTAGGGGCGCGGTCGGCGCAGCGTACGGTCACGAATGTGCCTCTGGTGTTTATCGGGTATGGGCTGCATCTGCCGGAGGCGAAGTATGACGACTTCAACTCAACGGAGGTGCCGCTGGCCGAGTTGAAGGGGAAGATCGTTGTCTATATCAATGGCGGTCCGGCGGATCTGCCGGGGCCGCTGAAGTCTTATGCGCGGACTGCGCCGTTTGTGAAGGCGCTGCGTGATGCGGGAGCAGCGGGAGCGATCTCAATACCGACGCCCAGGTCGATGGACTTCGGTTGGCAACGAGTGGCGAGTGGGGCTTCGCAGCCTGGGATGCGGCTGGCGGCTACTCCGGATGCAGCGGCGGTGGCGGCCAGGCATCCAGCGCTGGCGGATGATCATAGTGCGATGTTCTCGGCTACGTTCAATCCCGCAGAGGCGGAGAAGCTGTTTGCTGGAACGGGTCACACATTCGCCGAGGTGTTGGCGCTGGCGGATGCTCAGAAGCCGTTACCGCGGTTTGCGCTGGGGAAGAGTGTTACGGCGAATGTTGTGGCGGAGACTTCGCATGTAAAGTCTCCGAATATTGTGGCTAAATTGCAAGGCTCCGATCCTTCGCTGGCTTCGGAGTATGTCCTGGTGTCGGCACATCTAGATCATCTGGGTGTGGGTGAGCCAATCAAAGGCAAGACGATCTACAACGGAGCGATGGATGACGCTTCGGGTGTTGCTACTGTGCTGGAGGTAGCGAAACAGTTCAGCCATGCGGCTAATAGGCCGAAGCGGTCAATTTTGTTTTTGGTCTTTACGGCGGAGGAGAAGGGGTTACTGGGATCGCGGTACTATGCGGGGCACCCGACCGTTCCGGGTAAGGACATCAAGGCGGACTTTAACCTGGACATGTTCATGCCGATCTTTCCTCTGAAGAAGCTGCATGTGCAAGGGCTGGAGCAGTCGACTCTGGCGGATGCTGCGGAGAAGGTGGGAACAGCACATAACATCGTGATTGCGGCTGATCCGGAGCCGGATCGGAATTCGTTCATCCGGACGGATCAGTACAGCTTTGTTCAGGCAGGGATTCCGGCGCTGGCATTTAAATTTGGATGGACGTACGGGTCGCCGGAGTATAAAGCTTGGCGAGGTTGGCTGGCTCAGAGGTATCACTCGACGGAGGACGATCTGTCGCAACCGGTGGACCTGGCCGCTGCGGCTCAGTTCAATGACTTCCTGGCCGATCTGGCGCGGACGGTGGCCGATGATCAGGTTACCCCGCACTACAGGGATACGAGTTTCTTCAAGAGGTTCGAGGCTGAGCGGTAGGCCGTTCCATTTGTAAGATTGCCAGCCAGTCCGTTGGGGTGTGGGCGAGGTGGTCCGGCTGGGCCGCGGCGAGAGTGTGCGGGGCGAGGCCGAAGGTGCATCCTATAGAGCTAGCACCACAGTTGCGGGCGGTAAGGATGTCGATGTCGGAGTCCCCGACCATGAGAGTTTGCGTTGCGGTGATGTTTTCGCCGGTGATGGTACTGGCTTCGGCGATGAGGGCTAGGAGTCCGTGTGGGTCCGGCTTTTTGGTGTGGAAGCTGTTGCCGCCGTAGTTCTGAAAGAAAAAACAGTCGAGGCCGAAGTGGGCGCAGATGTCGCGTGAGGGATTGACTGGCTTGTTGGTGAGGACGGCCATGAGGATGCGGGGGTGGGTGGCGCGGATACTTTGGAGCGACTCGAGGACGCCGGGGTAGACGTAGGTGTAGTCGAGCTTGTGAATGCGGTAGTAGTCGAGGAAGAAGGTCAGCGCTTCAGTGACGTACTCTTCGTCGTGGATGTCGCCCTCGGGGTCGCCGAGGGCGCGGCGGACGAGCATGGAGGCTCCGTCGCCGATGTAACTGCCGATGACTGATTCGGGGAGTTGAGGTTTTCCTAAGTGAGAGAGCATGGCGTTGATAGAGTTGCAGAGATCGACCCGGGAGTCGATAAGGGTGCCATCGAGGTCGAAGACGATCAGGCGGGGAGTAGAGGGAAGCATAAGACGAGTTTAATGGAAGAAGGGACAGCAGGTGCTGTCCCTTCCAATCGAAGACTCGTTGACCTCGGTGGAGTTAGCGAATCTGAATGTCTCCTGAACCGGTGTTGGCGCGGATGGTTGGGCCGCCGCCGTTGACCACGCCGTTAACGTGATGGCGGTTGAGGCTCCCCTGCATGGTGATGGGTTGCTGGACGTTGATGTTGCCCGAGCCGGTGTCGGCGTCGAGGTTGAAACGGGCACCGCTGCCGACAGCAAGCTGGATGTTGCCGGAGCCAGTGCTGAGCTTCCAATCGGTACTAGGTTGGCCGTCGACATCGATGTTGCCGGAGCCAGTGCTGGATTTGAGTGCTCCGGAGAGACCGTGAAGAACTATGTTGCCGCTACCTGTCTCGGCTTTGACATCGCCTGGAGCGGTCTGCTGGAACTCGATATCACCAGATCCGGTACCGAGCGTTGCGGGGCCTTGGATACCGTGAGCGTGGACGTTGCCCGAGCCGCTTTGGGCTTTGAGGTTGGCTCCAACGTCCTGGATGTCAACGTCGCCGGAACCAGTCGTGGCGAGGAGGATAGAGGTGCGGGGGGTGGTGATGTCGTAGTCGATGGAGATGTTGCGGTAGAGGTCGCTGTTATGGCGTTCGCCTATGGTGATGTCGTTGCCGTTCTGGACTATGGGAGGATTGTTGGCGATCTGCTGCACGCGGGAGTCTACATCGCTCCCTCCCATCCAGCCACGGCTGGAGTGAATGTGACCGACGATGTGGATTCGATTGTCGGAGCCGGGCCGAAGGTGAATGTTGCCGGAACCTGTGGCTACGTTGAGCGTAGGGGAGCCCCCGACGTTGAGGGTTCGCTCGAAGTTGCCTTCTGCGGCAAAGGCAGTGGTAGCGATGGTTAGGGTGGAGAGGAGGAGGAGGTGACGAACTTTCATGGCGAGCTCCTTTACGCTTGTTCCGACCGGACTTAATAGCTGCTATTACCTAAATATGGGTTAGTACCCTTCGATTTCACGCACGATCAGAACAACGACATTCTTTACGAGTACAACTTATTGCTGGAGGATGACGGTGTCGCCGGGGTTGAGGCCAGCCAGGACTTCAGTTTTGGTGCCGTTGGAGATACCAGCTTTGATATCTACCTTGCGGCGGCCCTTCTTCTGCTTGGGGTCGGGGACTTCGACGGATGCTTTGCGGTCCTTGTCGTAGATGACTGCCTGCTCGGGAACGGTAAGAACGGCTTTGTGCTCTTCGAGGAGGATCTCGGCGTTGGCAGTCATATTGGCTTTGAGTTCGCCACCGGGATTGTCGATGGAGACGCGGACCTCGAAGGTGGTGACGTTGTCCTTCTCAACTCCGAGGGGAGCGATGCGGGTGACTTTGCCTAGGAACGTCTTGTCTTTGAAGGACTCTACCTTGATGCGGGCAGTCTGGCCGAGGTAGACCTTGCCGATATCGGACTCGTCGACTTTGCCCTGAACATAGACGTGCTGGATGTCGCCGATGGTCATGACGAGCGTAGCAGTTGATCCCATGACGAGAATGGAGCTGACTGCGTCACCCAGCTCGACGTCACGGGAGAGGATCACCCCATCCATCGGCGAGGCGATGGTGGTGTAGCTGAGCTGCTCCTCAAGCTGCTTGAGAGAGGCCTGGGATTGCTGGACCTGAGCCAGGGCCTGATGGAGTTTGGAGGTGTCGACGGCGATCTGGGCGACCGCTTTGTCGCGGGTGTTGGCGGCGAAGAGGTACTTCTGCTGGGCGTCGTCGAGGGCCTGCTGGGAGACTACACCGTCCTTGGACATCTGGAGGGCGCGGTCGTAGGTGTGCTTGTACATGGGCAGGTCGGGGGCTTCGGCGTTGACCTTGTCGTACTCGATAGCAGCGGCGGCGGCGCGTGCGTTGGACTCTGCCGCAGTGAGTTGGGCCTTCTGCGCTGCAACCTGGGCGAGGATCTCTATCTGGTCGAGTTGCGCGAGGACCTGGCCCTTCTTGACCTGGGCGTTGATGTCGGTGTCGAGGCGGGTGACGATTCCGGAGGCTTTGGATTTGACCTCGACCTTGGTGATGGGCTGGACCTTGCCGGTGGCGACTACAGAGCGGGCGATGTCGCCGCGCTCGGCCTTGGCCAGCTGGGAGGGTTCGAGTTTGGTGCTGTTGCCACGAGCGGTCACGGCAACACCGAGGATGACGGCTACGATGAGGACGATAAGTCCGGTCCAAATCCAGAGGTTCCGTTTCTTTTTGCGCTGTGTCGCCAAGGTGTCGCTCCTGTAGATCCCGTCTCGGAGGTTAGTTACGCAGGAAGGCACGGCCGGGTTCCGTTGACGGGGTAGAAAGTTTGGACCCAGTGGTTCTTATTTTTAGACGAATTAGGGAGATGGAGGTAAAGAGGTGAAGAAGAGGAACGGTCAAAAAAACGAATTCGGGCTCTCTCTTTAGACAAGACCGACAGTGTTACCGCTGACTGGGAAGGATCAGGCGTACTTGCGGAGGACGCCCAGGACCTTGCCCTGAATGCTGACGTTCGCGGCGGGGGCGAAGATGGGGGCCATTTCGGTATTGGAGGGTTGGAGGCGGATCATGCTGCCCTCACGATAGAAACGCTTGAGTGTGGCGTCGGCTCCGTCGATGAGGGCGACGATGATCTCGCCTTCACGGGCAGTACGGGTACGTTCGACGAGGACGTAGTCTCCGGAGACGATATGCTCGTCACGCATGGAGTCGCCGCGGACCTCCAGGGCGAAGACCTCACGGTTGCCGATGATGTCTCCCAGCGAGATGCTCTCGGCGGTCTCGATGGCTTCGACAGGCTTGCCGGCAGCGATGCGGCCCAACAGGGGCAGACGATCGGATCCTTTCTTGCCTGTGCGTACCGGTAGAACATCGATGGAACGGCTGCGGTTGTGGGCGCGCTGCAACAGGCCTTTATTCTGCAGGTTGGTGATGTGCTTATGTACGGTGGCCAACGAACTGAGGCCCAGGCCACTGGCGATCTCCTCATAGGAGGGGGAGTAGCCATTCTTTTGCGTAAACCCAGAAAGGAAGTCGATGACCTCTTTTTGCCGCCGTGTGATAGCCATGCGAAGATTGTAGCGAATAAAAAGCGAATTGCAATACCTTTCTTGATTCTGGGCGAAATCAAGCATCGGCGCGCGTCACTGAGTCTCAACATGGCGAGATAAATTCCCGTTTTGAAATGAACATGCAAAATATTGCACATATCCCTTGTTTAGAGACTATCGATCAATCAAGGTAATAGCACGCTGCTTCGGTAATGTGACCAGTGATGAATTTGAAGGAATCGATGAAGTTGCTTTGGAGAGTTCATGAGAGTTTTGATTATTGAAGACGATGCAGCCCTGGGGCTATTTCTACAAAAGGGGTTGAAGCTTGAGGGCCATGATGTTGATTGGGTGGGGGATGGAGAGGCTGGATTGCAACATACTGAAGAGCATAGACCAGACCTGATCGTGCTCGACCTAAGCCTTCCGCGAAAGGATGGGACCGAGGTGTTGGAGGCGATGCGCGGGCGGTTCGATAATACGGCAGTCCTGGTGTTGACGGGACGAAGCCAGGTAGAAGAACGGGTGAAGTGCCTGAACCTTGGAGCGGACGATTGCTTATTGAAGCCTTTTAGCTTTCATGAGCTTAGGGCCCGTTGCCGGGCGCTGTTGCGTCGGCGGGAGCAGTTTGCCGATCCGGTGCTCCGGCATGGCGATGTCGAGTTGAATCGTATGGAACGCCGCGTCACGCGCAATGGGCGAACGGTGGAACTGACGGTGAAGGAGTTTTGCCTGCTGGAATTCCTGATGCAGCGGCGAGGGCGCTGTTGCGGGCGCGCTGAGTTGCTGCGCGAGGTGTGGCAGATGTCGCCGGATGCCGGGACGAATGTGGTGGATGTGTATGTGAACTACCTGCGGAAAAAGCTGGCCGGGCCGAGTGTGGATGGGGACGTGGGCTACTCCGTTATTGAGACGGTGCGGGGGGAGGGCTACCAAATGGGCGGCGTGCCGAAGAAGCCGGTTGCACGGGCGAGTGGGTATTCGTACTCCTCTGATGCTGTGATGGCGGAGGCGTGAGGTGGCGGAGGAGCGAGACGGAGCGGATCTGGTGGAGCGGATCGATGTTGTGCTGCATGGGCTCTGTCAGCCGTTGACTGTGTTGCAGTGCAGGCTGGCGCTGGGCGAGTTGAGCGGCGAACCCAGAGCGATGCACGAGGCAATTTGCGAGGCGCTGGGAGAGTGCGCTCGGTTGAATGCCGCTGTGGGTAAGATGCGTGAGATGTTGCGGCAGGTCATGACAGCGGGGGAGAGCTAGAAGATGACAGGCGAGATGATGGCTGGAGGGGATGTGATGGTAGCGGCGGGTGCTACGGATGCGGCAGGGATACGAACGGTAGTGCTGGCCAGCGCGGATATGGGTTTACGGCAGAGGCTGCGGGCTTCGTTGATGGGGCTGCGTTGGCAGGTTCGCGAGGCTGGCGGCGGGGCGGAGGCGATGGCGCAGCTAGAGGCTTCGCGGCCGGAGGCTCTGCTGTTGGATAGCTGGCTGCCCGATCTTGAGGCGGGCGAGTTCGCGGGGCAAGTACGGCTGATGTATCCGGGGATGGAGTTGCTGCGTGTGGATGGTGGTGTGGATGGCGTAGCCCGGAGCCCGCGAAGGAATGAGCTGCTCCATGCGTTGCGAGAGGCGCAGAGCGGCGCATTGAACGATACTGCGGCCTGGGTTGCCGCTCCGATGGCTGTGCCCAAGGTGCCGATAAAGGCATTCGCTGAGATGCAGAGTGCGGAACGGGAGTTGATTCAGGATTCGGTGCGACTGGCTCCATCGGTATTGCTTGGGCGGGAGGAGACGGCTCGCGCAACAGTACATGCTGCGGTGGCATTGCCGGATATGGTGGGAGTGAGTGAGCCGATGCGGGAGTTGGCGCGGTTGATTCGGCTGGTCGCCCCACGTTCGACGACGGTGTTGATCGAGGGCGAGACAGGGACAGGGAAAGAGGTCGTGGCGCGAGCGGTGCATCGGCTGAGCGAGCGGGCCGGGAAGCCGTTCGCGGTGCTGAACTGTGCGGCGATTCCTGAAGCGCTGCTTGAGGCGGAGCTGTTTGGGCATACGCGCGGGGCCTTTACCGGAGCGGTGCAGTCGCGGACGGGACGGATTGAGGCGGCGCATGGAGGAACGCTCTTCCTGGATGAGATTGGCGAGATGCCGATGGCGCTGCAGGCGAAGATGCTGCGGTTTCTCGAGTGTGGCGAGTTGCAGCGGGTGGGCGACAACGAGACGATGCGTGTAGATGTGCGGGTGATCGCGGCGACGCATCAGCCTTTGGAGCAACGGGCGGAGGAGGGGACCTTCCGGTTGGATCTTTATCATCGGTTGGCGGTGTTTCCGGTGGAGGTGCCGGCGCTGCGGGATCGGATGGGGGATATGGGATTGCTGGCGGAGCATATTCTGGAGCGGATGGGGCAGGAGATGCCGCGGAAGCGGTTGACGGCGGAGGCGGAGGCTCGGCTGCATGAGCATCATTGGCCGGGAAATGTGAGAGAGCTAATGCATGTGTTGGAGCGAGGGGCGATTCTCTCCGGCGACAGGATGGAGATTGGGGCGGAGGAGATTCGGTTTCGGCGGGCTACTCGGGGGTGATTTTTTCTGCCGTGGTGGAGTGATGTTTTTACAGGGGTTTTTGTGGAAAATGGGTGTTAGATGTGGTGTTTTTGTGGTCAGGTTGCGGTGGGGTGTGTGGCAAACGTGGATCGTGGATGGGGGTTGCGATGACTCGAAAACATGCCACTTCTTTCAACTTTATTTTTGAGAGACCTCTTGGCGTAGGTTAGCGGTGCGTGGGTAAAGTTCGGTGATAAGAGCGCTCTCATTTGAGGGCGCTTTTGTTTGGGCTTTGGGGTGCATAGGACCCTGTGGAGGTTTCTATGCAGGTGACGACTGCGTTAAGCGATGCGCTGGGACGGTATCTGGACCTGGCGAGCGAGCAGATGAAGTTGACGGCTGGGAACATGGCCAACGTCGATACGCCGGGGTACAAGACGCAGGGTTTCGACTTTGAGCAGGAGTTTGCGCGGCAGTTGAAGGGTGGAGCAGATGTTGCTGGTGGAGCGGGAGTTCAGGTCCAGAGTGTGGATGGTCTGGTGGCTCGTCCGGATGGAAACAATGTCTCGATGGATCGGGAGGGCATGCAGCTGGCGAAGTCGCAGTTGCAGTTTCGGATGGGCGTGGAGCTTTTGAAGCATGAGTTTTCGGGCGTGATGAGCGCGATCCACGCGGAGGCGAAGTAGGCCATGAATCTCTTTGGGGTAATGGATGTGAGCGCGTCGGCGCTGAAGGCGGAGCGGGTTCGGGCGGAGGTTGTGGCTTCGAACATGGCGAACGCGGAGACGACGCGGACCGCCGACGGTGGGCCGTACCAGCGGCATCATGTGGTGTTCGAGGCGGAGGGCGGAGGGAGCTTTCAGCAGGCGATGGTTCGGCAGATGGCCGGCGTTGGAGGCGGAGTGGGGGGCAAGTTTTCGAGTGGCTTGCGTGGCGGCCTTACGGCTGCGCAAGCTGTTCCAGGCGGAGTTGCGGTGACGGGCGTGATCAGCGATGCCAGTGAGCCGCTGCGGCGGTATGACCCGCAACATCCGGATGCAGGGCCCGATGGGTATGTGGCTTATCCGGATATCAGTCCGTTGACGGAGATGGTCGACCTGATGGGAGCAACGCGGTCGTACGGGATGAATGCTTCGGCGGTGCAGGCGGAGAAGAACATGGTGACCGCTTCGCTGGATATTTTGAAGTAGGAGATTTGGGCTGATGAATGGGATCGGACAGATTGCGGGAGCGGTTAATAGTCTGCTAGGCGGAGGCGGAGCCTCGGCTAAGGCGGAGACGCCGTTTGCGGGTGTGTTCCGGTCGATGGTGGAGCAGACGAGTGCGCTGGATAAAAAGGCATCCGAGGCTGTGACGGGACTGTTGAATGGGCAGGGTGTTGAGATTCATGACGCGATGATTGCGACGCAGAAGGCGGATATGGCGTTTGAGCTGGCGCTGCAGGTCAGGAATAAGGCGGTTGCGGCTTATCAGCAGATGATGGGTATGCAGTTTTGATGGGTTATGAAGCGAACGAACAAAGATTAAGCGAGAACAGGCAACAGCAACGACGAGATGCGGGGAGTTCTCTCCTTCGGCAAGATTAGGGGGCAGAACGACGAGCGCTTTGGTGACAGGAGAGTTTGGGCAGGACAGCAAGGCATATACCAGGGCAAAAAAATCTTATCAGCGGTGAACGGTGAACATAGATACCAAGGTTAAAACCTTTGGGTATCTAGAGACAAGAGCAACGGTAACGACAAGAGCAACTGCAACTGCTGGTTGGGAAAGTTTTTACATTCCCACCTTAGGCGCGATGAAACTGCGCCGAAGATGGGGCACCCGCTCGTTGTGGCTGGTTAGAAAGACGACTGCAAGAGCAACAGCGACGACGACAGCAGACGCGCGAGCGAGTAATGACAACAACGGCGGAGTGAGTGGAGCGGATGGCTGAGACGGATCAGGCAGGGGCGGCGGGGCTGCAGAGGGTTGGGCAGGGAGCGGCGAGTGTGACTGGCGGCGGTCCGGCCGAGAGGGCGCTGGCGATGGTGGCCGGGTTGCGGCAGCGGGTGATGGCTCTGCCGGCGGGGAAGCGTGCCTGGCTGTTTGCGTCTTGTGCGTTTCTTGCGGCGATGTGCGCTGGGATGATCTGGTTTGCGGGAAGGCCGGATTGGCGGATTCTGTTCAGCGGGTTGGATGGCAAGGATGTGCAGCAGGTTTCGCAGGAGTTGGCGGCGGCAGGGATTCCCTACGAGATAACGGTGGATGGTGGGGGAGTGCAGGTTCCGGCGGAGATGCTGGATAAGGCTCGGATGGAGGTGGCAGCGAAGGGAATGCCGCAGACGGGGCGGCTGGGATTTGAGCTGTTCGACAAGCCGAACTGGGTGGGGAGCGAGTTCGATGAGAAGGTGAACTACCAGCGAGCTCTGGAGGGTGAGCTGGAGCATACGATTGGCACGCTGGGTGTGGTGCGGTCGGCGCGGGTTCACCTGGTGCTGCCGCAGCCTTCTTTATTCGCGGCGCAGGAAAAGGTAGCGAAGGCCTCGGTGGTGTTGAAGCTGAAGCGGGCAACGGTAGACCCGGAGCAGGCGGATGCGATTCGTGGTCTGGTGGCGAGTGCAGTGGAGAATCTCAGTCCCGAGCAGGTAACGCTGGTCGATGCAGATGGGCGGGTGAACTTCAAGCAGCGGTTGAAGGATGCAGGAGGCGCTGCCGAAGCGGCGGAGGTGGAGCAGGCGATGGAGGCGAAGCTGGTAGCGATGCTCGAGCCGCTGGCGGGGCGCGACAATGTTCGGGCCACCGTGAATGTGAGTTATGAGCTTGGCAGCGAGGAACGGACCGATGAGATCTATGACCCGAGCCAGACGGCAACGCTGACGCTACAGAAGAGCGAGCAGAGTTCGACGCAGCCGGTGAAGGCTGTAGGAGTTCCAGGGACGGCGAGTAATTCGCCTGCTGGAGCTGCGGTGGGCGCGGTGGCGGGATCGCAGGCGGCTGCTGCTCCGGGGACGCCGCCGTTGCTGCAGAAGGAGGCTCTGCCGGTCTATCCGCAGCAGGGTCTGGGTGCGGGACAGAGTATTCACGAAGAGAACGGGACGTATGGGGTGACGAAACATCTGCTGCACACGGAGCAGGGGCCGGGGCGAGTACGCCGGGTGACAGCGGCGGTGGTGGTGAACGACAGGAGTGTGATGGAGGGTGCTGGCAAGTTGGAACATGCGGTGTGGAAGCCTCGGAGCGCGGATGAGATGAGGCGGTTAGAGGAGCTGGCTCGGGCGGCGGTCGGGTTCGATGTGAAGCGCGGGGACCAGGTGGCGATGGAGAATGTGAGCTTCAACTCGAATGCGCCGGAGATAAAACTGGCTCCGATGGACAGGGCGATGGAGGAGGCGCGGACGCTGCTGCACTCTCAGCCGGGACTGGTGCGGACGGTGGTGATGGGGTTCTGCGGTGTGCTGCTGGTTCTGTTTGTGCTGCGGCCGGTGGCGCGGCAAGTGACGGCTACGCTGCGCGAGCCGATGTTGCTGACGGCGGGAGGTGCGGGTGTTGGCCAGTTGGAAGAGCGCACGTTCGATTCCGGAGAGCTCGAGATGGGCGCGGAGGATGTGGTTCGGGTATCGCTTCCTCCGCGAGCGAAGACGAAGGTACAGCTGGAGCAGCAGGGGATCTTTGACCACGTAACGGAACACATTCGACGGGAGCCGGTGCAGAGTACGCGGCTGCTGGAGGCGTGGATAGGTTCGCCGGAGGAGGCAGCAGATTGAGAGGAGGCGGAATGCAGGGAGCGGGGAGTGAGGCGATGCAGCGTGGTTCGCTGATGCTGCCTTCGGAGTCCGGGTTTCTGCCGGCGGAGCTGCCGGGGTTACGGAAGGCGGCGATCCTGATGGTGGCGCTGGGAGACGAGCTGGCAAAGACTCTGTTTCAGAGCTTGTCAGAGCTGGATGTGCAGCGGGTGACGGAGGAGATTACGCGGCTGGGCGAGGTTCCGGCAGCGCAGTTGACGCAGGTGCTGACGGAGTTCTACGGGTTGCTGGAGACGCAGCAGTATATGGTGCGTGGCGGGCCGGAGTATGCGCTGAAGGTTCTGACGGAGGCGTTCGGACTGAACAAGGCCGAGGAGCTGCTGGCACAGGTGCGGAAGATTCGCGAGCGGACGAATGGGGACATGGCTGCGCTGCAGAAGATGGACCCGCAGCAGTTGAGCAAGTTTCTGGAGACGGAGCATCCGCAGACGGTGGCGTTGGTGTTGGCGCATCTGGATGCGAAGCGGGGATCGGCGGTGCTGATGCAGCTGCAGCCAGCGATGCGGGTGGATGTGGTGCGCAGGCTGGCGGAGATGCGGCAGTTCTCGCCGGAGATGGCGCAGACGGTGGCGCTGGTGCTGCATAAGCGGATGGAGGGAATGGGGAAGGGTGGGAGGAAGTCCTACTCGGGCTTCAAGGCTGTGGCGGATCTGTTGAATCGCGTGGATCAGGCGGCGAGCAAGGGGATCCTCGAGGAGATTGAACACGAGGAGCCGCAGCTTGCGATCGGGATACGCAACCTGATGTTTACGTTCGAGGATTTGACGACGGTTCCGCCTGAGAGCATTCGGGAGTTTCTGGCGGCCGCGGACAAGAGAGTGTTGGCGATGGCGTTGAAGGGCGGACGAGACAATCTGAAGGCTCACCTGTTCAAGGCGATGAGCTCGCGCGCGGTGGAGATGCTGAAGGAAGATATGGATGCGCTGGGGCCGGTGCGGATGAAGGATGTGGGACTGGCACAACAGGAGTTGCTGACGCTGGCTCGGCAGCTGGAGAGCGAGGGACGGATGATGCTGAAGATGGAGGTGGGCGATGATCTCACCCTCTGAGTCTGTGGTGGAGCGTGTGGCTCCGGTGAGGTTGCTGGGTGGGGCGCTGCATGGAGCGAGGAAGGTGTCGCGACTGGAGTTTCATCCGGCGGAGAGGATATGGACTGAGTCTGCGGCGGCGGCTGAGGTGGCCTTCGATGCCGTGGACTCGGAGACCGAGCTGCAGGAGGAGATGGCCGCGATGGATGCGCGCCTGGAGCAGCAGGTGCAGCAGATGCAAATACAGGTGGAGGCGGCGCGGAGAGAAGCTCGTGCAGAGGCGAGGGAAGAGTGGGAGGAAGAGCTTGAGGAGCGAGTTGCGGTGGAGCGGACTCGGGTGCTGAGGGTGTGCGAGGAGTTTGAGCGGGAGCGCGCCAGATACTTTGCGGGAGTGGAGGCCGAGGTGGTGCGGTTGGCGCTGGCGATTGCGGCGCGGGTGCTGCACCGTGAGGTGAAGCTGGATCCGTTGATGTTGGCCGGAGTGGTGAGGGTTGCTCTGGATAGAGTCGCGGAGGACAGTGGTGCGGTGCTGCGCGTGCCTGCTGCGGAGATGGAGAGTTGGCGGGGAGCGTTTGCGACAGGGGCGGAGGCTGCGGTGAGATTGATGGGCGATGAGCGTCTGGTTGCGGGAGAGTGCGTGCTTGAGACAAATGTGGGGAAGGTCGAGTTTGGCGTGAGCGCGCAGTTGGAGGAGATTGAAAAGGGGTTCTTCGACCTGTTGCAGCAGAGGCCGGCGTGATGATCGTAGAACGGGATATAGAGCCGATGGCGCAGGCGAATCTTACGTCGTACTTTACGCAGTTGGCGGCGCGGCCGGCGTGGAGGTGGAGCGGGCGCGTGGTCGAGGCGAATGGGCAGACGGTGGAGGCCGAGGGGCCACTGTGCTCGGTTGGCGAGTGCTGCGAGATTGTCGATGGCGAGGGGCGGCGGCATCGGGCGGAGGTGATTGGCTTTCGGGGACGGCATGTGCTGGCGATGCCGATGGTGGCGACGCAGGGGATTCGATATGGCGACGCCGTGATGGCGATGGGGTCGACGCCGGCGATCGCTGTAGGCGAGCAGATGGAGGGAAGGATTCTGAATGCCTTGGGCGAGCCGCTGGATGGCGGATCTGCGCCGCGAGTTGCGCAGATGTGGCCGCTCGATGGCGCGGTGCCGCATCCGATGGAGCGGGAGACGATCAGGGAACCTTTGCAGACGGGGCTGCGGGTGCTGGATGGAATGTTGACGGTGGGACGCGGGCAGAGGATTGGCATCTTCGGCGGATCGGGCGTGGGCAAGAGCACGCTGATCGGAATGATGACTCGAAATACAGCGGCCGATCTTACGGTCGTCGGGCTGGTGGGAGAGCGCGGGCGTGAGGTGAGGGAGTTTGTGGAGGACTCGCTGGGTGAGGAGGGGCGCAAGCGGTCAGTGGTTCTGGTGTCGACCTCGGACCAGAGCCCGCTGCTGCGGATGCGGGCGGCGATGGCGGCTACGGCGGTGGCGGAGTTTTATGCTGCTCGGGGCAAGCATGTGCTGTTGGTGCTGGATTCGCTGACGCGGTATGCCATGGCGGCGCGTGAGATTGGACTGGCGGCGGGGGAGCCTCCGGCGAGTAAGGGATATACCCCGAGTGTGTTCACGCGGCTGGCGAAGCTGGTGGAGCGGGCAGGTAACTTCAGGAATGGAAGTATCACGGCGTTCTATACGGTGTTGATGGAGGGGGACGACCAGCAGGATCCGGTGGTGGACGCGGTGCGGTCGTTTCTGGATGGGCATGTGGTGCTGTCGCGATCGATGGCTGCGGCGGGATGGTATCCGCCGGTGGATGTGCTGGATTCGCTGAGCCGGCTGATGCCGGCGGTGACGACGCCGGAGCATAGGGCACAGGCATCGACGGCGCGGAGATTGCTGGCGGCTCATGCGCGGTCGGAGGATCTGATTCGCATCGGCGCGTACAAGGCTGGGACAGACGATGAGCTGGATCGGGCGATGCGGGCGATGCCAATGCTACGGGAGTTCCTGGAGCAGGGAAGCACGGAGCGCGTGACGATGGATGAGACGGTCGCGCGGCTGAATGCGATGGAGCTTTAGAGGATGCAGGCACGCCTGACGAAGTTGAAGCGTCTGGCTGCGCTGTATGGCGTGGTTGAGCGAATGCACTCGGTCGAGCTGCAACGTACGGCGGCGGCGGTGCACGAGGTGGAGCAGGCGGTTGCTATGCAACAGTCGGTGGCCCGCTCGGCCCGCTTCGATAGTCGCGAGGCGCTGATGACAGGGGATCGTTTGAGTTGGTCGCTGGCCAAGACGCAGCGGGAGACTGCTGAATGGAGACAAGAGCGGCTGGAACAGATTCGACTGGAGCGTCAGGAGTTAAGCGACGTAGCGAAAGAACAATATGCCGCGAGCCGTGTGAAGAGTGAGCAGATGAAGAGTGTGGTGGATGGCGTGACGGTGAGAGCGGAGGCCGAGCAGGGGCGGCGGATGCAGGCTGCCACGGACGATCGCTTCCTGTCGCGAAGATTGTGGGTGGGTGCGCGGCATGAGGCTCGCAAGAGCAGTAGATGAACGGCTCCTAATACTTCAGTTGTTTCCTTTGGCATGTGGAATGCATTTCTCCGATGTGAGGCAGGAGAGGCATGAGCATGTTGGCCACGGGAGTTGCGATGTCGGTTGGAGTGGAGCAGGCTAATGCGCTTCAGGCACCGGCGCTCTCGGGCGATGGGAAGAATGAATCTTTTGCAAAGAGCTTTGGCGAGCTTACTGCCGGCACAGTTGGAATGATGGCAACAATGGCCGGCGGACAGGCACAGACCGGCGATCTGAAAGGGAAGACTGAGATTGTTCCGAAGAAGGTTAATGAGGCCGTTAGATCGACTGAGATGCTTGTGCAGGCGCCTGCAACCAAAGCGTCTTTAGTGTCTAAGGAAGAGAAGGCGAACGAGGGTGCAGTTGGTGCAAAGAACGTGGAGGCACCTGTGATCGTTCCGGCTGAGATAGAGGAAGGTATCGGCAAGAGTACAGCTCTTGCGAAGAACGTTGATGCCTCGGTGATTGCATCGGCTGGGACACAGACGGTATCTGCTAAGACTCCGGCGAAGACGGAAGGCGATCTTCCAGATGCTGCCGTTGATGTCGAAGAACCGCTGAGCGATCGACCGTCAGGTGATGTGAAGGGCGTACCCAACCTACCCTCTGGGGCTGCGGGAGAGACGAAGGAAGCCGGACCGGAGCTGGACGGAGTGAAGGCTGCGTTGGTGCGGCACTCGGATGCTTCGAAGCCGACACAACCTTTTTTGGTGCGAGATGAAGGAGAGCCTGGCAAGCCGAAACAGACGACTGGCGGGGGAAGGGCCCAGGCGACTCCGTCGAAGAAAGAGACAAAGGACAAAGGAAACGCAATGGTGCCGGAGGGTGAGGCGAAGATCGCTGGAGTAACCGTCGACATTGCTGGAATGCAGGTGGTGACCGTTACCCCGCCGAATGGAGTGCCGGCAGTTATGGCTAAGCCAGATGCAATGGGCGAACTCTCGGAGAGCGGCGTCGGTTCGGTGGCTCCCACAACGTCAGCTCCCACAACCCCAAGGATGAGTGCTGGAGGTATGCCGGCTGTAGCGAATGGTCCCGGAAGTAAGGATCATGCGCGAGCCGGGAAGGTAGTGGTCAGTGGCAAGGGTGGCGAGGTTACCGGTGTGACGCCCAAACCTGGGGCGGATGCTGCGGAGACGAGAGTCGCCGCGACGACAGCGAAAGATCACAGCGAGATGAAGTCACAAGGAGTTGATGGAGTGACTGCGGCGCCGGCGATGCATGGCGTTACAAGCATGCCGGGGCATATTGCTGGCGATAATGTTGCAGCCAGGTCACATGCGAATACGGCTGGCTCGATTGTGTCCGCTGTGCGGGATGGTTCGGTTGCCGGGGATAGGGCACCGATTGCAGATGGGCCTCGAACGTTGGCGGCTTCACCTACAACACTTGAGGTTGGCATTGCCAACGGTACCCATGGATGGTTGAAGATCCGTGCCGAGATGACCGGCGGCGGCACAGTGAATGCTTCGTTGTCGGCGGCTACCTCGGCGGGGCAGGAGATGCTGCATCGAGAGCTTCCTTCGCTAACGGCTTATCTACAGGAACAACGAGTTGGGGTGAATGCGATCGCACTGCATACGACTACAACGGATACCGGATCGCAAGAGTTCAGAGGAGGCATGGATGGTAGCACCGCGCGTGGACAGGCGCAGCAGAACGACAGTCAGAGAGGAGATGGGAGGCAGGAGGTGGCGGTGGGCTCCGGTCGCACAGACGAGGCCGTATCTTACGAGGGGTTCGGTGGAATCCATGTGGGTGGCTGGTTAGCCCCGGCCATCTACGCTGGAGGAACGGGTGGTGGAGGTTGGCTGAGCGTACGCGCTTGAAGGAATGAGGGCGAACAGAGTTATGGAGCGGCAGGACTAACAGAACTACGGGACTATGGAGGCTGGATGATGGATGGGACGCAGATAAATTCAATTACGGGAGTGGGGTCGGCTGCAGCGCAGCGGGTTGCGTCGGCGCTTGCTCCACAGGGTGCCGGATTGCAGGCCAACCCGAAGGCAGCTTCGACGACGGACGGCACGGGAAGTAGCACTACACAGAGCAACAGCGGAGGAGCGACGATCACCGGAAACGACTTTCTTACGCTGCTGGTGACCGAGTTGAAAAATCAGGATCCTACGCAGCCGACCGACCCAAACGCTTACATTCAACAGCTGGTGGGTGTGAACAGCTTGCAGCAGTTGATCCAGATCAATCAGGGAATCACTTCGCTGGGTACGACTCCACCGACGACTCCACCGACGACGACGAACTGACGAACTGACGAACTGACGAAATGCGGAACCCGTTCTGAGGATGTGCGGACGACGGCAACGAAACCTCAACCAGGAACTACAAAAGGAGAACTAATGGCATCTTTTTCGATAGCGCTGACCGGATTGCAGGCCAATACGATTGCTCTGAATACGATCGGCAACAATCTGGCGAATATGAACACGACGGCATTCAAGAAGCAGAGCACAACCTTCGAGGATCTTTTTTACCAGCAGATGGGGACGTCAGGATCGAACAATCCGCTGCAGGTTGGAGTGGGGACCAAGGTCTCCGGCACGGCGACGAACTTTCTTCAGGGAAGCATGTCGACGACGGCAAAATCAACCGATATGGCAATCAGGGGAGATGGGTTCTTCGTGGTGCAGCAGGGAGGGGTCCAGTCTCTGACACGGGCGGGGAACTTTCAGCTGGATTCGTCGGGGAACCTGACAACCGTAAATGGGGAGCAGGTGATGGGATATCCCGCACCGGGCGGAGTGGTGAATGCAAATGCGGGGCTGGTGCCACTGACGGTACCAATCGGCGTGAATCAGGCGGCGCAGGCGACGCAGAACTTCTCCTTGACGGGGAATCTGGATGCAGGAGCGACTACGGGCACGTCGTATTCGACTCCGGTGAAGATGTACGACTCTCTCGGTTCAAGCCATGCGGCGTCGGTGACTTACACCAAGACGGGAGCGAATACCTGGGATTATGCGGTGACGCTGCCTGCGGGTGAGGCAACGGGAACGCCGGTGAACAATACGGGGACGCTTACATTCGATTCGGCCGGAAAGCTGGTGACTCCAGCTGCGAATGTAGCAGGCATCCAATTTCCAGGGCTTGCCAATGGCGCGAGCAATCTTAGTTTCAATTGGAATTTGTACAACAGCACCGGGGTTGCGACGATTGGTCAATCGAGTGCAGCCTCGAGTGGGACAGCGCAGTCCCAGGATGGGTCTCCGAGCGGAACCTATCAGAGTTTCACTGTGGACGCGAACGGCGTGATCTCGGCTGCATTCAGCAATGGAAACACGACGAACATCGGGCAGGTGGCTGTGGCGAAGGTGACCAACACCGAGGGTCTGGTGATGACGGGGAATAATAATTACATGACGACGGCGGCGTCGGGAGCAGCGAGTATTGGCGTTGCCGGTGCAGGTGGTCGCGGAACGATTCAGGACTCGGCACTGGAGCAGTCGAACGTAGATATCTCGACGGAGTTCGCGGATCTGATCATCGCCCAGCGCGCCTTCCAGGCTAACTCGAAGACGGTGACGACGTTCGACTCGGTGACGCAGGACACGATTGCGATGATTCGGTAGAGGTATAGAAAGTCCTGGCAGGAGATCGGCGGAGCGAGTACGGGGCCGAAGAGTGGTCCCGTACTGGCTACCGGTCTTCCATTCAGACAGCGGTTCTCTCTGTGCCCTGGAGTGGAGGAGAACCAGCTTTGTCCATTCGTGAAGATTCGCTAATGTTCCTGCGTCAGGAGATGGCTACCTGTTTGCAGTGTCTCTGGCATCATGGCTACTTCTTCTCCTGTTGTTCAAGGCAGTTCTGTTTCTGAGCCGGTGAAGCTCCCGGTCGGCACACTGCTGATTGCTGTCGTGCTGGGAGTCGTGGTTGCGACTCTGGGTGTTGGGGGAATTGTCTACTACCTCGCACGTTCCGGCAGGCTGCCGATGCAGAGTGGAGCGACTGCCAAGGCTGAACCTCCAGGGGTGGTCGCAACACATGCGATGGTTCTGGATCCTCTTCTGGTGAACCTGGCCGATAGTGGTGGGAACGCGTATCTGCGAGTGGGACTGACGCTGCGTGTGGCTGATGTAGCCGATAAAAATGGCGCGAAACCTAAAGAGGAAAAGAGCAGCGACGGCAAAGGCGGCAAGGATGGCGAGCCCGTGGCTGCGGTGCGTGACACGGCACTGGCTGTGCTTGGCCGACAGACCTCCGAAGAGCTACTGGCGACCGACGGCAAAGAGCGCTTGAAGTCTGAATTGAAGACGGCTCTCGCTGCACGCAATGTGGATTTGAAGGTAACGGATCTGTTCTTCACGGAGTTTCTGGTACAGCGGTAGCTCGTGTAAAGGCAATGGCTGTGAGCGGGGGAGAGTATGGCGGATACGGAACTCATATCGGGTGACACGGCGTTGGCTGCTTTGGCGGCTGGACCAGAGCCGGTTCGGGCGGTGCCGGAGATTCCAGGAATGGCGCGGATTGAGGAGCATTCGGCGTGGCCTGTGCTGTCACGTCTGACGGTGACCCTGACGGCGGGAATACCGCTGAATCGGTTTAAGGTACGGGATCTGTTGCGGCTGGAGACAGGACAGGTGATTGAGAGCGTGTGGCCGGATACGGAGGATGTACCGGTGAAGGCAGGGCAGGTCCAGCTGGGTTGGAGCGAGTTTGAGGTGGTCGAGCAAGAGTTGGCTGTGCGTTTGACACGATTGGCTTAGTGAGTGGTTTTGAATTTAGCCAAAAAGATACGAAGGAGTGAGTGGATGCAGCTTTTGCAGAGTATGGGACGAACCAGCAGCACGGGGAAGGCTTGGGAGATGCAGGGTGTGATCGGTTGGGTGTTTGCTCGCCTGAGCGGTTGGCAGAGTGAACGCGTAGCGCAGCGTAAGCAGATGCAACTGGTGGAGACGCTGTCGCTCGGTGGGAAGAGGCAGTTGATGTTGGTGACGTGCGGTGGAGAACACTTTCTGGTTGGAGGCGGCCTTGAGAGTGTGGAGACGATTGTGCGAGTGAGAGCTGAGATTTCGCCGGAAGTGACGGCACAGTGCAGGGAAGAGATATGCCGGTAAAGGGCAAGCGGTGGGCGAGGTTAGCTCTGGTGGCGTTGGCCATGCCATTGCCGGTATTGCATGGGCAACAGCAGGTTGAGAAGCCTCGGATGGTGGCAGCGACGACGGCTTCGGAGCCGTTCTGGGTAAAGCGCGAGACGGGAAGTTTGTCTGCTGGACGAAGCCACGGAAAAGAGCGACCGAAGCCTGGAACGAATAAGGCTGGGGGCGGGATAAGTACGACGGCGACAGTTGCGAATAAGGTTTCGGGGAGCAAGAGCGATTCGATTGCGGGGGCGCTCGAGGGAAGCCGGAGCGTTCCATGGTCGATTGTGCTGGGGTTGACGCTGCTGACGCTGCTGCCGGCGTTGCTGTTGTCGATGACTCCTCTGGTGCGATTGCTGGTGGTCTTTCATTTTTTGCGGCAGGCACTGGGGACTCAGACGGCGCCATCGAATCAGGTGCTGATGGGGTTGGCGTTGATGATGACATGGTTTTTGATGCAGCCCGTACTGCAGGAGGTAGAGCAGAAGGCGGTTGCTCCGTATAGTGCAGGGACGATCTCAGGAAGCGAGGCGATGGACCGGGGCGTGGAGCCTGTGAAGCGATACATGCTGCGCTATGCGCGGGAGAAAGATCTGACGGTGTTTGCCGCGGCTGGCATGGGAGTTCGACCAGAGTCGAAGGAGGCGCTGCCGATCCAGGTCGTAGTGCCGGCTTACATCCTGAGTGAGTTGAAGGCGGGATTTCAGATTGGGGCGGTGTTATTTCTGCCGTTCATGTTGGTGGACCTTGTAGTGGCGAGTGTGACGACGTCGATCGGCATGATGCAGCTGCCGCCAGTGGTGATCTCGACGCCGCTGAAGATTCTGCTGTTCGTGATGGTGGACGGATGGAATCTGCTGGCGGATCAGTTGATTAAGAGTTTCTAATTTTCGATTTTTGGTGAGGAAGCCATGGGACCGGACCAGACGGTGGAGATGATACGGAGAGTGCTGATGGAGGCGATGCTGCTCAGTGCACCACTGCTGGTGGCAGCATGTCTGATCAGTCTTTTGGTGAGCCTGCTCCAGACACTGACAAGCGTGCAGGAGCAGACGCTGACGGCTGTTCCGCGACTGGTGGTGGTGTTTGTGGTCGCGATGGCGACACTGCCATGGACGGTGCATCGGCTGGTGAACTTCACGCTGCGGATGTTCACCGGATTTCACAAGTATCTGGGATAGGCATATGGACCGTGAGATGAGTGCGTTGATTGAGGATTGGCCGCAGTACCTGACGGTCGCGATGCTGGTGCTGGTGCGGCTGAGCGGGCTGATGGTGTTCGCGCCGTTGTTCTCCTCGGCGGCCATCGCTCCACGCATCAAGGCTGGATTCGTGATTGCGATGACGGTGTTGCTTGCGCCCGCTGTAGCTGCGGTTCCTAATGCGAGGGTGACGTTGGATATGCGCGCGGTACTGGGCGAGCTGGGCGTGGGGCTGGTGTTTGGACTGTCGTTGACGCTGTTGAATGAGGCCCTGTTATTCGCGGGAACCTTGTTGGGGATGGAGTTCAGCTTTTCGCTGGTTAATTTGATGGACCCGAACTCGATGGTGGAGACGCCGGTGCTGGGACAGATGCTGGGTTGGTTGGGGGTGCTCGTAATCATCGGGGCGGGGCTTGATCGAAGTTTGCTGGCCGCGGTGGTGCGGAGTTTCTTGACGGTGCCGGTGGGGCAGGCGATGGTGCAGGCGAAGACCGGCGCGGCGCTGGCGGTAATGGCGGGTGGAATCTTTCTGGCGGGGTTGCAACTGGCTGCTCCCGTGATTGCGGCTGCGCTGGCGGTGGAGGTGACGATCGCGCTGGTGGCCCGATTATCCCCACAGCTTCCGGCGATGGTGGTGAGCGTGCCGCTGAAGACGATGGTGTCCTACGTCGTGCTGTTGGGTAGTCTGGCGGTCTGGCCGGGGTGGATTGAGCAGCACTTTACCGCATTGCTGGATGCGGCGGGAAGGCTGATGCCACATGGCTGAGAAGGGGACTGAGCAGGCTACGCCGGAGCGAAAGAAGAAGGCGAAGGCGAAGGGCGATGGTGTTCGCAGCCGCGAGCTTCTCTCTGCCATTGCGATGCTGGGTGGCGTGATGATGCTTGGGATTACGGCGCATGGGTTTGTGGCGAGCTGGGGCAAGGTGTACTCCGAGAGTCTGCGGTCTGCGGCGGTTGGAGAGGTGAGTGGAGAGCAACGCTGGAATGAGGCGGTGCGGCGGATGCTTGCGCCGGCTCTCCTGCCGGTGGGGCTGGTGATGGCGGCTAGTTTCGGTGGGGCGTTGATGGCGGGAGTGGCGCAGGGCGGTGGAGTGCAGGTTTATCCCAATGCCCTGGAGCTGAAGTTTTCAAAGTTGAATCCTGTGACGAATCTCGGAAATTTATTTAGCTTGCGGTCGGTAACGCGCGTGGTGAAGTCGTTGGTGCCTGCCGCAGTGATGGTGGTCCTGGGGTGGGGCGCGCTGAAGGCTTTGATGCTGCCTATGCCGGTAATGAGCGTGATGCGGCTGCCGGCCACCTTTTCGACGGCATATGGACTGGCGTTGGATGCTGCCTGGGTGACGCTGGCGTGGTCCGGGTTGGATTATGCGATGGAGTGGAGGAGCTGGAATGAGCGGCTGAAGATGAGCAAGCAGGAGATCCGCGACGAGATGAAGGAGGCCATGGGAAATCCGCAGGTCAAGATGAAGGTTCGGCAGATCCAGATGGCGATGCGCAAGCGCAAGGTGAAGGCGGATATGTCTCGCGCGAGTGTGGTGATCACGAACCCGACGCACTATGCGGTGGCGCTGGAGTTCAGCTTCGAGACGATGGAGGCTCCGAAGGTGCTGGCAAAGGGACGTGATCTCCATGCGGCGGAGATACGGGAAGAGGCACGGTGGGCGGGGATCCCGATGATTGAGAATCCACCCCTGGCGAGGAGCTTGTACAGGATGGTCGAGCCGGGGCAATCGATCCCGTTCGAGTTATACGCGGCTGTGGCTGGAATCCTGGCGTATCTGTACCGGCAGAAGGTAGAGGAGAAGATGAGGCGTGAACGACAGGCACAACAGGGAGTTGGGCACCGCGGAACAGCAATGGCAGGGATGAGGGGATTTGGGGGTGGGATGTGAGTGGAGTTGCAATAACGAAGGGCAATGGATTCTCGATCGCGAAGCTGCAGGGATTGTTGCTGCCGGTGACGGCGATCAGCATGGTATTCGTGATGCTGATTCCGGTGCCCAGCTTTGTGCTGGACCTCTTGTTGGCGGCGTCAATTACTGCGTCGGTGATTGTGTTTTTGACTGCGGTACAGGTGCGACGGGCAGTTGATTTTTCTGTGTTCCCGACCCTGTTGTTGCTGCTGACGCTATTTCGGCTGTCGCTGAATCTGGCATCCAGTCGGAGAATCCTGTTGCATGGGCACGAGGGAACACACGCAGCTGGGGCGGTGATCGAGGCATTTGGACAGTTCGTAATTGGAGGAAATTACGTTGTTGGCTTTGTGCTGTTTCTCGCACTGATCGCAATTCAATTTCTTGTGGTAAGTCATGGTGCGGTGAGGACGGCAGAGGTGACAGCGAGGTTTACGCTCGACGCTCTGCCGGGCAAGCAGATGGCGATCGATGCGGATATGAACGCCGGATTGATTGATGAGCAGGGAGCCCGGAAGCGGCGGCAGGCGATTGCGCGCGAGGCGGAGTTCTATGGCGCGATGGATGGCGCGGCAAAGTTCAACCAGAGAGACTCGCTGGCGACGATCTTGATTACGGTGATCAACATCGTTGCGGGGTTGTTGATCGGAGTGTTGCAGCAAGGCGCGGATCTAGCGACAGCGGTGAAGACTTACACGATTCTAACGGTGGGCGACGGCCTGGTGACGATGATCCCCAGCCTGCTGGTTTCGATCGCGGGTGGCATGGTTTTGACGCGGGCCTCTTCGGCAGGGTCGCTCGATGAGGAGTTGGGAACACAGCTGTTGCGAGGACGAAACACGCTTTGGATTGCATGCGGTGTGCTATTGGGGCTGGCGTTGATTCCGGGATTGCCGAAGCTGTCGTTTGTGCTGATGGCGGCTGGGGTTGCGATGATTGCGCGGAAGTTGCCGGCCGACAAGGATGGGTCGTTGGTACTGGCGGAAGAGGCTACGTCGACAGAGAAGGGCAAGGTCGCCGAGGTAGCAAAGGGAGAGAACCTGGCTTCGCTGCTGAAGATGGATGAGCTGACTCTGGAGATTGGGTTTCAGCTGATCCCGATGGTGGATGAGAAGCAGGGGGGACAGATGTTGAATCGCGTGCGCTCGCTGCGGCGACATCTGGCTACAGAGCTCGGATTTATCGTTCCGCCCGTACACATAACGGACAATCTGCGATTAAAGCCGAGGGAGTATGTGGTGAGTCTGCGTCGGGTGGAGATAGCGCGGTGGCAGACCGAACAGAATTATTTGCTGGCGGTGAACGCCGATCCAAATGCGCGCGCTCTGCCGGGAGTGGAGACGCGAGAGCCGGCGTTTGGCGTGCTGGCCCGGTGGATACAGCCGGGGTTGGAAGAGCAAGCGCTGGCGGGCGGATATTCGGTCGTAGACCAGACGACGGTGATCGGGACGCATCTTGGCGAATTGATTCGCAGACATGCGCATGAGCTGCTGGGGAGGCAGGAGGTGAAACGACTGCTGGACAGCATGAACGAGAGCCATCCGAAGCTCGTGGAGGAGTTGGTGCCCAAGCTGATGACCCTCGGCGAGGTGCAGCGCGTGTTGCAGCAGTTGTTACGAGAACAGGTTTCTATTCGGGACTTGGGCGCCATTCTTGAAGTGTTGGTTGAGGCTGCTCAACAGTCTAAGAACGTGGTTCATCTGGTGGAGAGCGTGCGTCAATCCTTGGGACGGGGCTTGATCCATCCCCTGCTGGACGCTGAAGGTGGGCTGCGGGTGCTGATGCTGGAGCAGGCATTGGAGACGGAGCTTCTGCATACCTTCGATCCACAGGGGGCTGGGCTGTTGTTGGGAGACGGATCTCGACCGACGGGCATGCCTGCTGATTTTTTGAGGCGTCTTGTGGAATCTGTGAAACGCCTAACCGGAGGGGCGCCTACATCGGCACTCCCCGTGCTTCTATGCCCAAGTCCAGCCCGTTATCACGTGCGACGTTGGCTGGAGCCGTTTCTGCCAAAGGTGACAGTGTTGGCGCCGGGAGAGATTCCGCCGGAGATTCGGGTCCGGAGTGTCGGAACGGTCGGCTGAGCGGCAGGGCAGCAGAGCTAAGAACGGAAGGATATGGAGGAAGTCATGGGAAGTTCGGTTTCGGTACAGATGTTGCAAGGGACGTCCAGGAGCAGGCTCTTCGGTGCGGACCAGACAGGATTGGATGGATTGGATCTGACGATGACAGGGACCTTTGCTCCGTTTACAGGCAGCGGTGGCGGCGAGACAGTAGAGAGTGGAGCCGCATCAGAGCGCGATCAGCTGTTGATGGAACACCTGCCGACGGTACGATATCTGGCGCGCAGGATTCATGAGCGGCTGCCTCAGCATGTGGATCTCGATGACCTGATCTCGGCTGGTGTGGTTGGACTGATTGATGCGTTCTCCAAGTTCGACCATAGCAAGAAGGTGCAGTTCAAGAGCTATGCGCAGTTCAGGATTCGCGGGGCGATTCTCGACTCGTTGCGGACACTGGACTGGAGCCCGAGAGAGCTGCGCCGCAAGGGTCGAGCGGTCGAAGAGGCGATACGGTCGGTGACGCAGCGGGTTGGGCGCGCGCCGTCAGAGCAGGAGATTGCCGGCGAGATGGAGCTGAGCCTTTCGGAATATCAGCTGTTGCTGGGAGACTTGAAAGGGCTGGAGATTGGCAGCCTGCATATGGAGCGCTCAGAAGATTCAGGGGACGAGGAGCTTGCGTACATTCCTGGGTCGCCTGAGGAGGACCCATTATTCCGCTGCCTGAAGGGGGAGATGAAGCAGAGGCTTGCGGACGCGATCGATGAGCTGCCGGAGAAGGAGCGGATGGTATTGACGCTCTACTACTACGAGGAGCTCACGATGAAAGAGATCGGTTTGACGCTGGGTGTCGTGGAGTCGCGAGTCTCTCAGATTCACTCCTCCGCTGTGTTGCGACTACGAACGGCGCTGGCCAATCTGCGTGGCAGAGGTTTGGTTGTGGGGAGCGACAAGGCTCGAGGGAAGCGTAAGACTACTTCACGTTGAACCTGAACAGGTTTGAACATAACCATTTTGATGTAAAGGGTGACGAATGGAAAAAAATCTCGGACAGGATGATATTGATGCTCTCTTTGCAGCGGCTGGGGCAAGCGCTGCTCTCAATGCAAAGACTGTACCGGGCGTCAATCCACCAGAGAGATATAGCTTCAGCCGGGCAGGGCAGATCAGCAACGATCAGATGCGAGCCATCAGTACGGTGAACGATCTGTTCGCGCGCAATTTAATGCACACGCTTGGAGCATGGTTGAGGACGCCTCTGAAGGTAAAGCTGGTATCGGGCGAACAGCTTCCGTTTAGCGAGTTTCTGGAGCGGCTTTCACCGTTGACCTACATCTGTTCGGTACGGTTGGAGCCCCTGGGGGCGGTGGGATTGCTGGAGCTCGATCTGGCGCTGGCGTCTCCTATCGTCGATGTACTGCTGGGCGGTACTGGGCGGGCAGGGCAGCTGCGTGAGCTGACGGATATTGAGGAGGCGATCCTGACGGCGGTTGTTCAGGTAGTCGTGCAGGAGTTGAACCTTGCCTGGCAGCCGGTGGGGTTGGAGTTTGCCTTGGAGAAGCGGGAGACCGAAGCCCAGGCGGCGCGGACGTTGACGCTAGGGGAGAAGACCTTGTGCGTGAGCTTTGAGGTGCGGATGCCAGGTGTGCAGGGCGTCCTGAACCTGTGTCTGCCAGCGGTCGTATTGAATGCGATCCTGCGGCGTTTGATTGCTGAAGGCGATCGCCCTCGGAGACGATCGAGGGACGCGGCAGCGCGGATGCGTGAGTTGATGGGCGAGGCGAAGGTTGGAGCGGTGCTGCAGTTCCCTCCGATGCGCCTGCGTGCGGCTGAGCTGGCGGGATTGGAGCCGGGAACGATTCTGCGGTTGCCGCTGCCGAGACATGAACCGGCGGAGTTGCGGGTTGGGGGGCTTCCGCTGGGGAGGGCATATCCAGTTCGGGCAGGGGAGCATCGTGGTGCTCAACTGGAGGGTGAGCGTTATGGCCTGGGAGTGGAGACGGCTGCTGAGAGTGTGAGTGTGAATTGAGAGAGGAAGAGGGCATGGATCAGGTTGAGCGGAGGGGCGTGGAGTCTCCGATGGGTTTGTTGTCGGATATTGAGCTGGATGCAACGCTGCAGTTTGGCTCGCGGGAGATGCCGTTGCGTGAGGTTCTGGAGTTGGGTCCAGGAGCTGTGGTCGAGCTGGATCGGCATGTGTCGGAGCCAGTGGATCTTGTGGTCGGCGATCGAATTGTGGCTCGAGGCGAGGTTGTGGTGGTGAGCGGCAACTTTGCGCTACGTATCACGGAGGTTGCAACGCCGCAGTTGCGGCTGGAGAGCATACGATGCCTTTTCTAACGAAGAAACTGGATAACCGGAGTATGGATGTGCGGACTCCGAGTGCGGCGGGAGCGGAGAGTGCCTTGCTGTGGGAGAGTGATGGGTATAGGCCCTCGCGTGGATTGGAGGGCGGAGTTGAGGTGCCTGGATTCGGGCAGTCCATTCCGCGGCGGCTGTGCGGGAGTGATGAGTGCATGAGCACGTGGACGGTTCCGTGGAGGAATCGTCGTCGGCCAACCTTTGAGGGGCAGTGGGGTTGCAGTGGGCGATGCGTGCTGGCGATGGTGCGAGCGGCTATGAGCCGGGAGCTGGGAGAGGGTGAGGCGGGGATGGCAGCTGCTCCGCATCGGCATAGGGTTCCTCTGGGGCTGGTGTTGCTGGCTCAGGGATGGATAACGCATCCGCAGCTGAGGCATGCGCTGGAGTCCCAGCGGGTGAATGGGCGAGGGCGCATCGGTGACTGGTTGGTCGCCGAGTGCGGCCTGGAGGCGGAGCAGATCACTCGGGGGCTGAGTCTGCAGTGGAGCTGTCCGGTGCTGTCGGTACGCGGATTCGTCCCTGAGGCGATGGCGTTGGTGATGCCGAGGGTCTTCGTGGAGGAGTTCGGGTTGTTGCCGCTGCGAGTGGTGGGATTGCGGATCCTGTATATGGGCCTTGAAGATCGCCTGGATGCCTCTGCCGCTCTGGCGATGGAGCAGATGGCGCAGTTGAAGGTGGAGAGCGGACTGTTGGATAGTGCTCAGTTCCGGGAGGCTCGGAGGCAGTTGCTGCAGTGTGATGCGGTTGAGACGAAGATGGAGACCGCTGTGAGTACAACGGCTCTCGCTGCGCGGGTGACCGCAATTCTCGAACAGAAGCAGCCGGTTGCCTCGCGGCTGGTGCGGCTGCATCAGTACTACTGGCTGAGGATATGGCTGGAGAGTGGTGCGACGGGGAAGAGTGGGACGTTGCCGAAGAATGGCGAGGATGTCCAGGACTATGTCTTTTCTATTGGTGGACGAGCTTAGGGTGTCCCTTCCTGGGGGTACCCCCCCCGGGGGTACTTGGTCGCAAGTTTCTTTGTTTCAGGGAGATACAATATGTCGCTATCTCTAAGTTCGTCCATATAAAGGGTTTACGGGTAAATTCGTCTTTCTAAAAGGGTTATGGGTTTAATAGGGAAAGCCCCGAATTTATTCGGGGCTTTTTTGATTCTATCTATTGTAACGAATAGAGGGAAACTAGTATGCCATCTTTATCCCGTTTGTTTGCAAGGAGATAGATGGCTTAGGGGCTTGACAAGGTTTTTGGCTGAGTTTGCTGCGCAACGGATCGATGGAGTTATTCATTGCCTTGTCGAAGGTTGGTGGCGGGTCTGCAAGAACAGGCAACAACACGATGAGTTGTTGTTGAAAAGGATCGGACAGTTGTGGCCAAGCAAAGACCTTCGGGATCCTTCGCTGCGCTCAGGATGACAGCAAAAACATACAACAGCAAAATCGATGTTTCGGTTTCTTGAGGAACAGGTGACGGCAGAGGCAGAAAAAGAGCCTCAAGGGCTCCTCTTCTTAGATCTAGTGTCCCGTCTCAGAAATTCTCGACATAAATAAATAGAGACTGGTGAGTGGCGAGAAAGAACAAACAACAACAAGAACAAATACAGGGGTTCTTCGCTTCGCTTACAGGGTTCTTCGCTTCGCTCAGGATGACAACGTAAAACCAAACATGTCAAACAACATGAGCAATTATGTAGAAGTTCTGAGATACCACACTAGCTGAAATCTATATTTGTATTACTGCTGCGAGAAGGCGGGTTCCGAGTTTGGTTCGGGGTTAATGACAGGGATTGAAGCGCCACTGGTATTGAGTTCTGAACTCTGAGTCGGGCCGAGGCCGAGTTTGATGATGGCGCGGGAGTCCGGGATCAGCTTGGTCTGCCATCCGTTGTCGCCCTGAAACTTCTGCATGGCGGCTTCAGTCTGTGCGTCCCAGTGACCGGCGGGCTGGCCGGAGAGATAGCCCGACTTGATCAGGGCAGTCTGAATCTCGGTGGCTCGCGAGTCATCGATTGCACGCTGGCCTGTGCGCTTTGCCACCTTGGACCGTTTATTAAACGTCTTTGGAGAGGTAGGGCCTCGGCGGGCATGCGTCATCGCGACGCCTGACATAGCCGTCACAACAAGCAGCGCAGAACTCAGGAGAAGTTTACCCAGCTTCATTTTTTAGAACAGCACCTCAAATTACAGTATCGGCCGGAGGATTCAATGCCTTGGCCAATTATTTGGTTAGAGTACCCCTAGAGTAACCATCATGGCAACAGGAGGTCGACATTTTTGGCTATATTTTTTGGGTAGAGGCCATTTTAGTTCGATCATGGCCGCAAAAAGAGACGCGGAGCCGAAGTCCGCGTCTCTTTTTTGCGTTTTGTCGGTGGTCTATGGAAGCGTCCCGCCCACGTAGGAGTTACCGCTGTTCTTCTGGAGGGGGGAGTGGATGACGAAGACGACGTCGTCCTTGGGTTTGAGGGTGGAGACGATGGCCCTGTAGCTGGCCTCGTCGGTAATGGGCTTTTTGTTGATCTCCGTGATGATGGCGCCCTTGTTGAGGTTGATCTCATCGGCGAAGGAGCCGGGAGTAACGTTTGTGACAATGACGCCGTCCTTGATTCCGGTCTTCGTTGCTACCGGGGCCGGGATGGTCGATACGGTGATGCCCAGCTTACCCTGGCCGGCGTCGGACTCCTGCGGGCCAGAATTGTCATTGTTGTCGCCGGCGATGTCGGCGTAGGTTTTGGCGCGGTCGCCGATGACAACGGAGGCGGTATTCTGCTTGCCGTTATGAAGGTAACCGAGTTTAACGCTTGAGCCTACGTGGCGAGCGGAGATGTCACTGACCAGATCGTCGCCATCCTTGATATTGCGGCCATCGATGGAGACGATGACGTCGCCAGGTTGAATGCCAGCCTTGGCTGCGCCTCCGTTGGGGGTGACGGTGCTGACCATGACTCCGCTGGTGAAGCCATAGACACGGCCAACCGCCGAGGACTGCGCCGCCTGGAAGCTGATGCCGATAGAGCCGCGAACAACCTTGTGCTCAGGTCCGATGAGCATGTTGTAGACGCTGGCGATGATGTTGGCCGGCATGGCGAAGCCGACACCCTGCGAGCCCATGGACTGGGTGTAGATGGCGGTGTTCATGCCGACGACCTGACCAGCGAGGTCGACGAGGGGGCCGCCGGAGTTGCCGGGATTGATGGCTGCGTCGGTCTGGATGAACTTCTGGAACTGGCTCTGCGAGACGCCGGTGGGGCTGGGTTCGTCGATGGAGCGGTTCTTCGCGGAGATGATTCCGGCGGTGACGGTCTTGGACAGGGCAAAGGGGCTGCCCAGGGCGAGTACCCAGTCCCCTACCTGCGCGCCGTCGGAGTTGCCGAGCTTGACGGTAGGCAGAGGATCTTTGGTATCGATCTTGATGACGGCTATGTCGGTGTCCTTATCGGTTCCGATGACAGTGGCGGGACGGCCGTTGTCGCCGGGGCCCCCATCAGGATCGGTGGAGAGCTTGACGAAGATCTTGTCGGCTTTGTCGACGACGTGGTTGTTGGTGATGATGTAGCCACGGGGGTCGACGATGAAGCCGGAGCCGAGGGCGCGACGTTCGCCGGCTGCCATGCCGCCGTCGCCGTCGTCGTCACCGCCGCCCTGACCACCGAAGAAGCGGTTGAAGAAGTCCTGCATGTCGCCGGGCTGCTGATCGTCGCCCTCGCCCCCACCGTTGGGGTTGGGGTTGGGGCGGAGAGGACCGCGCTGCGCGCCGCCACGAGGGCGCTTGTTGGTGGACTGCTTGGGCAGCGATTCGGTGTTGATGTTGACGACCGCCGGACCCACCTGTTTGACGATCTGGGAGAAGCCGTTGGAGAGCGAGGTGGGGGAGGGGATCACAAGGGGCTTCGCGTCGGTCGAGTTGACCGACAGCTGCTCCTTGCCGCTGACGCCATGGGTGATCACAGAGCCCGCGAGGATGCCGACGGAGAGCGTCGCGAGGAGCGCGAAGGTCGTGGTGAGGCGGTGGCTGCGGATCCGGTCCAGCAGGCTTGGAGAAGTATTTATCGGTGTATCCATCTTGATAAGTCTGACCTCATTTCGTGCGTTGCGCTACGCCTGGCCCGTGAGGGCGGGCGAAACTTTAAGTATAGTCCTGTCCCACGCAATCCTCCATTAGAGGATGGCAAGGGCATCACGGTTGTTTAGACGCGAAGATAGGGCAAAGGTGTTCTTGACGTTATTTCTGAACATTTCAGGAGGGATGGGCAGGAAGGGGGGCTGCAGAAGATAAAAATTCCGTGAAGGCTATTCCCGAAAGGATCAGTGCGGCTCCGCACAGGGAGCGAAGGCCGAGATGCTCGTGCAGGAAGAGGAGTGAGGTAAGGGTAGCGAAGACGGGCTCGAGGGTGAGGAGGAGCGCGGTGTGGCTGGGAGGGAGATGTTGCTGGGCCCAGCTTTGGACAGTGAAGGCGGCGGCGGTGGCCAGCAGGCTGGTAACGGCGAGTGCAATGAGCAGACGAGGGGTGATGGTGAGGTATGGCCTTCCGGCCATGGGTAGAGTGATAGCCATGATGACGGCAGCGACGCCGATCTGGAGCGTGGCCAGCTGGGCGGTTGGAACCCGGTGGGAGGTGTGCGCCAGAGAGAGGAGATGTCCGGCGAAGGCGATGGCGCAGATGAGGGTGAGGAGGTCGCCGAAGCCTATGCTGCTGAAGAGATTCTGCCGGGAGGTTCCAACTGGAGTGGTTAGGAGGAGGAGGCCCGCGAAGGCCAGGAGTGCGCCTGCGGCCGTGGTCCAGCGAGGAGCGGGGGCGTTGGCTGGACGCAGCAGCGGGATGGCTGTGAGAAGAGGGACGAAGACGACGACAAGTCCGGTGATGAAGGCGGATTTGGCGGCGGTTGTGTGGGCCAGGCCAGCGGTTTGAAATTGATAGCCGGCGGCGAGGAAGAGGCCGACGATGGTGCTGAAGAAGAGGGTCTGGCGGCTGATGTGGCGGAGCTGACGGTAGTTGATGACGGCCAGCGCGATGAAGGCCAGGGTCATGCGAAGGAGATTGAAGAGGAGAGGGGAGGCGTCGTGCAGCGCGTCTTTGACGAGGACGAAGGTAACGCCCCATATCGCCACGACTGCCAGTAGCAGGAGGTGCGCCAGAGTGGAAGGGCGAAGGCGATGGAGCAATTATTCTTCTCCCTCTTCGTCTTCTCCATCTGGGAGGATCGAGCGGTGCTTCACCTGGGCTGAGCGGGCTTGCGATGGCGGGGAATAGACAGTATCTCCATTGACTACGGTTCGGAGGACCTTCGTATGGAGGAGCTCTTGCGGCGTGGCGGTGGTGGGGTCGTGGTCGAGGACGATGAAGTCGGCGAGGAAGCCGGGTTCGAGGCGGCCCTTCTGGTGCTCGCGGAACTCGGCGAAGGCAGAGGCCTGGGTGTAGGCATAGATGGCCTCCTGGATCGTGAGCTTCTCCTGCGGCTGATAAGTTTTGGTGCCGGCTTCGTTTTGCCTGGTGATCGCGGCGTAGAGGCCCCGGAATGGATTGATGGGTTCGACGGGATAGTCGGTGCCGAAGGCCAGGGTTACGTTGTGGTCGAGGAAGGTCTTCCAGGCGTAGGCGTATTTGGCTCGGTTGGGGCCGAGGCGGTCGGTGGCCCAGTTCATATCGGTGAGGAGATGGCTGGGCTGCATGGAAGCGATGACGCCTTCGCTGGCGAAGCGGTTGAAGTCTGCCGGGAGCAGTACCTGGGCGTGTTCGATGCGGAAGCGGAGACTGGCGGGAGTGGCCGTGGATGAGTCTTCCGTCACGATGGCGGCGTCGGGGTTGCGTGGAGGGCCAGGTTGATTCGCAGGGTGGGCTACCTGCTCGGCTGCGGCGAAGGCGTTGAGGGCGATGTGGTTGGCACGGTCGCCGATGGCGTGGAAGCCGAGCTGGAAGCCTGCGGCGGCACGCTCGATGGCTAGCTGATTGAGTTTGGCCTGGTCGTAGCGTGGAAGGCCGGAGTTGCCGGGGTCGTCTGCGTAGGGTTCTTCGAGAGCGGCGGTGCGGGAGCCGAGGGAGCCGTCCATGAAGCCTTTGAGCATGGTGATGTGGAGGAGCGGGTCGTCGGCGGGGTGGCTGGCGCGGCGTTGCTGGAGGACTGCGAGGGGCTGCGCGAAGGCGAGCCATTCTGCGACGCGGAGGCGGAGTTGATGGGAGTGCTCCATCTCTTCGAGGGCGAGGAAGTCCTCCCACTCGGAGTTGTCCTGGACGCTGGTGACGCCGTTGGCGAGGGCGTCATCGATGGCTGTGGAGAGGGCGCGACGGCGCTGTTCGAGAGATGGCGGCGGGATTTTGCTGAAGACGAGGGCGTTGGCGGCGGCCTCGCGCAGGATGCCTGTCGGGGTGCCGGAGGCGTCACGATCGATCCTGGCTCCGGATGGGTCGGGGGTGTCAGCGGTGATGCCTGCGGCGAGGAGAGCGGCGGAGTTGGCGACTGCCATGTGCTCGTCGACGCGACGGAAGATTGCGGGGTGGCCAGCGGTGACGGCGTCCAGATCGGCGCGGGTGGGAAGCTGCTTGCTGGCCCAGAGGGTGTGGTCCCAACCGCCGCCTTCGAGCCATGCTCCGGGCTTTGCCGTGGAGGCGTAGGTGCGGATGCGATCCTGCATCTCGGCGAGGGATTTGGAGCCGATCAGGTTGACCGCGAGGTGCAGCAGTCCGGCGTTGCCCATGTGGGTGTGGGCATCGTTGATGCCGGGCATGGCGAAGTCGCCGCTCAGGTCGATGACTTTGGTCTGGGGACCTTTCAGCTTCAGCAGATCGACGTCGGAGCCTACGGCTGTGATCTTGCCTTGGGAGATGGCGATTGCGGTTACTTTTGCTGGTGTTTTCGAGGGATCGTTGGGGCGAAGGTGGGCTCCGGTGAGGATGTTGCCATGGATGTAGATGGTTTCGGGGGGATTATTCTGGGCGTGGAGGAGCAGGCTGCCGAGGAGGAGAAACGCGCTGATGGCAAAGGGTTTCACGGGGTGAGTGTATCAAGTGCGGTGATCTTCTGCGGTGATTTGAATGGTGTCCAGGAGGATGAGGAGGATGCGGCGGAGGGCGGTCTCGCGGCCGGTGGGGTCGTACCACTCCTGGAGGGTGTGGATTCCGCCGCCGGTTCCTCCGGTGCCTATGGCGATGGCGGGTAAACCTCTGGAGAGAGGGATGTTGGCGTCAGTGGAGCCAAGGCGCAGTTCGGTGCGGAGGGAGAGGTGGCGGTCCACGGCGCGAATGCTCTGGAGGATGGGGGAGTCGTCGGGGAGAGTGCCGGCGGGGCGCATTCCGATGGTCTGGATGTGGAGTCTGAGGGGCGGCTCTGTGGTTTTATGCGTGGCAAACGTGGAGAGCAGATCGTCGAGAATCTGGTGAATCCGGGTGGCGGTGGCGACGAGTTGGGTGGGATCGGTGGAGCGAAGGTCGAGCAGGGCGGTGGCGGACTCGGGGATGGAGTTGACCGAGGTGCCTCCGGAGATGTGTCCGACGTTGATGGTGGTGAGGGGTCTGGTGGGGAGTTTGAGTTCGGCGATTTGAGTAAGGGCTCGGCTGAGGATGAGGATTGGGTTTGGGGTGCCGGCGTCGGTCCATGAATGGCCTCCGGGGCCGGTGATGGTGACGCGGAAGCGGAGGCTGCCGAGGGCCTGGGTGACGACGGCGGAGGTGCCGCTGCCTTCGAGGGCGATGGCGGCGGCGATACGTCTGCGATAGGGGCCCCGCTCGAAGAGGTGGCGCATGCCGCGGAGGTCGCCCTCGCCCTCTTCGCCTACGTTCGCGGCGAAGAGTATGGGAAGGGGTGGGGTGATGTTGGCGTAGCGGAGCGCTGCGGCGATGCCGAGGAGGGCCGAGAGGCCGGCTGCGTTGTCGCAGATGCCGGGGGCATAGATGCGAGCGCTGTCGGGCATCTCTGTGGGCTGGCAGTCTGTACCGGCGGGAAAGACGGTGTCGAGGTGGGCGGAGAGGAGGATGCAGGGGGTGTCGGCGAGGCCGGCTGCGGGGCTTACCTCTGATGCGGAAGGCTGGAGATTGGGAGGAGGCTCTGGATGCGACGGGGTGGGGTTGTCGGTAGGCAACTCGGCGGTTAGTTCGGAGGTTAGCTCGGCGAGGACATTGCCTTCGTCGTCGATGTGAATGTTAGTTAGGCCGAGTTGGTGGAAGCGATCGAGAAACCAGGCGGCACGGGCGGATTCGCCGAAGGAAGGAGCGGGGATACTGACGAGTTCGAGCTGCCATTGGCGAAGCCGTGGCTGGTGGAGGTGAAGCCAGTGGAAGGCGCGGTGGACGGCTGTGAGGGTCGCGAGGCGGGTGATACGGCGCTGGGCTGAGGAGGTGGGCATCAGATGTAGGTCAACTCCGATGCAGATGGAGCCGCGTAAAAGAGAGGATACCGCAGAGAACGCGGGATTCTGTTCATGGGGATCCCTTGTCAGGCAAAGAGGTCGTGGTTTCCTCCTGATCGGGAGTGAATCCGAGATGATCTTCGCCGAGAAAAATTACGAAGATAGGAGCGGGGAGCCTATCCTGTGCCCGATAAGAGAAGCAGCAATTTTAGACAGGCGAAGGGGAAGCAGAAAGATCTCCGGCGCCATAAGTGAGTCTGTCGTGTTTGGAAACGGGCCTGATTTCAGGGAAGGATATCTCGATGCCAACACTTTCGCAGATGGCGGTAACGAGCACGTTTGTGGGGCCAGGCCTGGTGGCTCTGAGTCGCACAACAAGGGCACCAAGGCACAAGCCACCAAATCGATTGCTGCTGTACCGAAAAGGCACAAACACAAAGCGACGGAAGGCGCAATTTACGAAAGAAGCACATAAGACCCGATCGGTCTGAGCGGCTGAGACTCCCCGCCAGATGGATTTTCTATTCAATAGACCCGATCGGTCTGAGCGGCTGAGACTCCCCGCCAGATGGATTTTCTATTCAATTCGTCCCAGGGAGAAGTGGATCACCGCCGATGACAGAGTACGCCTACCATAAGCAAAATTTTGTTGAATCTGTTCTCGGTATTAAGCGAGTCAATACTGTTGTGCGAAACGCTTTGCCTGAAGCGGGCTTCTCTGTTGATCAGGCTGAGCTTCCGGGTATCCGAATCCTTCAGTTGGGTTCTGTGTGGCTCTTGCTCCGCGAATCAGATTGGTACCGCTAAAGTCGGCTTGTGTTTACCAATGCATCGTCGATGAGTGTATTGGCCATTTATCACCGACTAACGGAGCAACGAGGTGTGAATTCGTTCTGTAGTTTCCGAAAACCCCGTTTCAAGGAAGTTTGTTGTGGGCTGGCGCGTCTATGCTGTACTGTTTGCAGGCCGCAATCAGCCATGACAGGAGCCGCAGCGAGAGTGAGGTTTTATAAGAAAGTTCTGATTGGCTCGGGTGCTGTCCTTGTTCTGCTTTGGGCAGCACATGCTTTCGTACCCACGTTGACCTGTGCGTCAGAGACAATGATGAGAACGAGCCTTCCCGGTGAGGACGTTGAAGTGGTCTATCTGAGCTGCGACACACTCGCGAAACAGGACACGATTGACGTTTACCTCATGAAGACTGGAGCAAACAATCAGCCTCGATTGATCAGATGGCTGTACAAGAAGACTCTTGTTTTCCGGTATGACCCCGCATCTGATGATGGACCTCTGCCCACTATCCGCGCTTCTGGTCCTAACAGGATTGTGATCGCAGTTCCACGAGTGTCTTCCGTCTCTCTCGAGCGCCATGATTGGAGAAATGTTTCTGTAGATTATGAGATCGGGCACACCGACTATCCCGAGACTGACGCACCACGAGCACCTTAGAGCCTACAACTATCCCGCTTTAGAGATAGTCAAGTTCCTGGGAAGTCGGGTTTTCGGAGAGGGCCAGATGCATGCACCGGCAATCAGTTCACGACGGTAGCAGGGACAGCGTTATTGCCGACAGCAATCTTCGGAGGAGCGGTAGCAATCACGTCGAAGACATGGTTGAGACAAGCGACTTCAAAATGCATCAGAGGTGCGGGATGACCGCCTGAAGCGTATGTGGTTCGCTCGGTAAACTCCAAAAGGTGAGATTGAGAGAAGATGCGAAAAAGCTTCCCCGTAAAGACTTCTGGAGGTTGAGGGTAGCGGCCATAGGACTCATTGAGAACGGTGTAGGAGATCATGTGATTACGATCGAACACCAGTTCAAAAACGCGACACGTTTCATCCTGCTCGATCGGGCTGCCACCCAGCCTCAAAGCGGCTAGAGGTCCGGTATCGTCGGTAGCTGTGATCGGCGCTTGAGCTTTGGCCTCAACTAGGGTCAGACCGAGCGTGAGTTCTTCAAGCTCCCGAACTTCTACAGCGAACAGCTTCTACAGCGAACAGATAGGTGCATTCGTCGATCAGACGAGCACCTTCCTCCCAAGGAACCTCAACCATTCCAGCCGTTTCTGAGATCAATGCAGCCTCCTGACACGACCTGTTATATCGCAGTTCCTTGAAAGTCGGGTTTTCGGCAACTTCGGGATATCGAGGTCTAAGCCGCTCAACCCAATTAGGTTTATCCCACCTTATGTGTCACAGAATCCCAGATTATGGGTCAGAAATCCCAAGTTATGTGTCAACCTACAGTTTCTCAGACCACACGGTGATGGCTCATGGGGAGGTGAGGGAGCTTAGCCGGAGAGGCTTCCCTGTGACTGCGCGAGTACAGAATATGGATTTTGACTGGTTCTATTACGTCCGGTGTTGATGCTTGCAGGGATCTAAGGACAACGGTCAGTATTCGACCTCCACGAGGAAGAGGCCGCGGGCGGGTGCGGTGGGGCCGGCGGCGCTGCGGTTGCGGGCGGCGAGGATGGTAGGGATCGAGTGCGGGGGGATGCGGCCGGTGCCTGCCTCTGCGAAGGTTCCGACGAGGTTGCGGACCATGTGGTGGAGAAAGCCTGAGCCGGTGATGCGGTAGACGAGAAGGTCTTCGTGCTGGTGCCAGGCGGAGTGGTGGATGGTGCGGATGGCGGTCTTCTCCTGCGGGGGGTCGTCGTCGGTTTGATTGGTGCGGGTGGCCAGGTCGGGGTCGGAGGCGGAGAAGGAGGTGAAGTCGTGGGTGCCGAGGATGTGAGCGGCAGCTCGTTCGAGGGTGGCGAGATCGAGAGGGAGATGGTGGCTCCAGACGTAGGGAGCGAGCATGGGGGAGCAGATGGCGGCGGTGGAGATGCGGTACTCGTAGGTCTTGCGGCGGGCGCTGTGGCGGGCGTGGAAGCCGGCGGGCGCGATCTCGGCTGAGAGGATGCGGATGCTGGCGGGGAGAGCACGGTTGAGTGCATGGCGAAGGTTGGCTGGGGGGATGGGTGCGTCCAGAGAGAAGGAGGCGACCTGGGCGAGGGCGTGGACGCCTGCGTCGGTACGGCCGGAGCCTTGTGGGAGGACGGACTCTCCGGTGATGTGGTGGATGGCATGAGCGAGGGTTCCCTGGACGGTGGGAAGGCTGGGCTGGACCTGCCAGCCGTTGAAGGGGGTTCCATCGTAGGTGAGGATGAGTTTCCAGAGGGACATGGATATTTCAGGACGGTATCACGGGGAAGAACTTCGCCGAGGAGAAGAGGCGACGGCAAAAAAGCTGGATCGATGGGAGAATTTGAGAGCGATGAGGGATGCACAGGGAGGTAAGGGCCGGTGGTTGATATACTTGCCAAGATGAAACCGCGAAAATTTGCTGGAGTTGTTGGGAACGAAGCGGCGTATGGGTACGTATTACAGCCAAGCCGCCGTATCCTGATCGATGGGGTGCCGGGCCGGTAACATTCTTTAAGAGTCCTCAGGAACCTGTTGCGCGTCTTAGAAAGATCGTAAAGATTTGTGTGCCACAAATGACCCTGCGGGACTTGTGTGGGGTTTCAGTAAGACTAAGAGTTCGGCGAAGCTGCGTTGAGGGCAATGCCGGCCAAAAAGTCTTGAAGATAAAGACTCAGGGAAGAGTTGGAGAGCGCATCGTGAGATTAAAGGATATGCAGGCGGCAGCGAGCATTGCATTGTTGCTGATGAGCGTGAGCACGCAGGGAGTAGCGCAGCAGCAGACGAATCCGACAGTACCGGCCGCGCCGCAGACGGTGCAGAACGATACGACCGGGCAGCCTGGGCTGCCGCAGGCTCCCGAGCCGAAGTTGACCGAGCCTCTGTACCTTCGGGATACGGGGACGGACTACACCAAGCCGAAGAGCCACTTTAAAAATCCGATTGCGCCGTATACCTCGACCAATGTGCCGTTGCCTCGAACGGGCAATACGCCGCGGCTGGACTCGCTGTTGCGCGACGGGAAGATATATCTGAGTTTGTCAGATGCGGTGACGCTGGCGCTCGAGAACAACTACGACATCGGGATTGCACGGATCAATCTGGATATCGCGGACACGGATATTCTGCGAGCGAAGGCTGGTTCGACGCTGCGCGGTGTATCGACCGGCGTGGTGCAGAATACGCTGGGCGGAACGACCACCACGATTACGGGCGGCGGTGGGCCGGGCGGAACCTCGAGCGCGGCGGGCGGTGGCGGTACCGGTGCGCAGGGACTTGTGCTGAGCACGCAGGGCGGCGGACCGACGGTGCCGAACTTCGACCCGGCACTGACGGGTACGATCCAGTATGAGGCTGCGAACACGCAGCAGAGCACGACCTTGATTACCGGCACGAATACCTTGAGCCAGAATACGGCGTCGTATAACTTCGGGTATCAGCAGAACTTCATGACGGGTACGCTGTTCAACTTTACGTTCAACAACAACCGCGTTACGACCAACAGCCAGCGTTCGACCTATGGTCCGCAGTTGCAGTCGCTGTTTCAGGCGAAGGCGACGCAGCATCTGCTGCAGGGCTTTGGCTGGGGCATCAATGGCCGGTTTATTCTGCAGGCCAAGAACGACCGGCGGATCACGGACTCGGCGTTCCGGCAGCAGCTTCTGTCTACCGTGACCCAGGTGGAGAACATCTACTGGGCCCTGGTGAGCGCCTATGAGGATGCGCTGGCGAAGGAGCGGGCGCTGGCGCAGTCGACCCAGTTGACGGCGGACAACCGGAAGCAGCTGGAGATTGGAACGCTGGCTCCGCTGGATGTGGTGAACTCGGATAGCGCGGTAGCGACTGACAAGCAGGCGCTGGTGGCGTCGAAGACGAATCTTGAGTATCAGCAGTTGTTGATGAAGCAGGCGATTGCGCGGAACCTGAATGATCCCGCGCTCTCGACCGCTCCGGTGATCCCGACGGACCGCGTCAGCCTCGACCGGTTGCCGGAAGAGGACACGCCGGTTGAGCAGTTGGTGCAGTCGGCCTATGTGAACAATCCACAGATCGAGCAGGCCGTGCTGAATATGAAGAACAACGAGATCACGATCAAGGCGTTCAAGAACGGCCTGCTGCCGACGGTGGATGCGTATGCGTTCTACGGCGGATCGGCGTTGGGCGGCGTACAGAATCCGCTACTGAACTGCTCTCAGAACCCCGGTACCTGCCCGGTAGCCACCACGGGTTATGGGACGGTGTTTCAAAACTCGTTCAACAACTCGTACCCGGACAAGGGTGTTGGTGTGAACATCAATATCCCGCTGCGGAACCGGACGGCGCAGGCCGATCAGGCACGGTCGCAGATGGAGTATCGCCAATCGCAGATGCGGTTGCAGCAGCTCTACACGCAGATCCGGATGCAGGTCACCAATCAGCAGTATGCGCTGACGAACGACCGGGCGCAGGTGCAGGCAGCGCAGGCGGCGCGCGAGTTTGGGGCGCAGAGCCTGGATGCCGAAGAGAAGAAGTACAGGCTGGGTGCTTCGACGACGGCGCTGGTGCTGCAGCAGCAGAGGAACCTGGCGACGGCGGACAATAACCTGATCTCAGCGACTGCGGCATACGCAAAGGACCGCGTGGCGCTGGGCCAGTTGATGTCGAACCTTCTGGATAAGTATGGGATCAGCATTCAGGATGCGGCGACGGGTAACATCACGCAGACACCGGTGGTTCCGGGGCTGACTGCGCCGACGCCACCGGAGGCGCCGAAGCCGATCACGGGCGCTCCTCCGCAATAACCGTAGAGGTCGGGTGGTGAAGGAGGGTTCGGGCCTTTGGGCTCGGGCCCTCTTTGTTTTTCGGAGAGGAGCTATCACACCATAGAGCAGGGTTGATTGCACTAAACTGAAGCTATGAGCGGTGAACAGAGTAGCGAGCATTTGAACTCTCTAAGCAAGGCGGCTTCGGCTTATCTGCGGTCGGCCAAACATCAACCGGTGGATTGGAAGGAGTGGGGCCAGGATGCGTTTGCTCTGGCTCAGGAGCAGGATAAGCCGATTCTGTTGGATATCGGGGCGGTGTGGTGCCACTGGTGCCATGTGATGGATCGCGAGTCGTACGAGAGCGCGGCTACGGCGAAGATTATCAACGATCACTTCGTCGCGGTGAAGGTGGATCGCGATGAGCGGCCGGATGTGGATACGCGATATCAGGCGGCGGTGTCCGCAATCAGTGGACAAGGAGGCTGGCCGCTGACTGCGTTTCTTACCCCCGAGGGGAAGCCTTATTTTGGCGGAACTTATTTTCCTCCGGTGGATGCGCATGGCCGACCCAGTTTTCAGCGGGTGCTGCTGACGATGGCGGAGGCGTTTCAGAATCGGCGGGATGAGGTGAACGACTCGGCCGGCAGCGTGATGGCGGCGATTGAGCATAACGAATCGTTCATGGGCAGGGCAGAGAATCCGGGCCCGGAGCTGGTGGCGAATCTGGTTGCGTCAGCGCTCTATCAGTTCGATGCGCGGTCGGGCGGCTTCGGTTCGCAGCCGAAGTTTCCTCATTCGGGCGGGATCGATCTGCTGCTGGACGTGGCTTCGCGGGTCTCCGTTGGAGCGGGGGAGGGGAACGCCGAGGCAGCCAGGAACGCGGCGATGGTGACGCTGCAGAAGATGTCGATGGGCGGGATCTATGACCATCTGGCAGGTGGGTTTCATCGCTACTCGGTAGACGACCGATGGGTGGTGCCGCACTTCGAGAAGATGGCGTATGACAACAGCGAGCTGCTGAAGAACTATGTTCATGCGTTCCAGACGTTCGTGGAGCCGGAGTGCGCGAGGGTGGCGCGGGAGATGATCGGGTGGATCGATGCGTGGCTGAGCGATCGCGAGCTGGGCGGGTTCTATGCCTCGCAGGATGCCGATTTCTCGCTGGACGACGATGGCGACTACTTTACGTGGACGCGGGATGAGGCGGCGGAGGTGTTGACTCCGGAGGAGATGGCGATCGCCAGTGCGTATTACGACATCGGCGAGATCGGCGATATGCATCACAATCCGGCGAAGAATGTGCTGCATGTGAGGGTGCCGCTGGAGGGAGTGGCTCGGTCGAATGGGGTGACGGTGGAGGTTGCGGCGGAGCGGCTGGCGTCGGCTAAGGCGAAGCTCTATGCGGCTCGGCTGAAGCGGCCTACTCCCTATGTCGATAAGACGATCTATGTGGGTTGGAACGGGATGCTGATCTCGGCTTACCTGGAGGCGGGGAGAGTTCTGGATCTGCCGGAGGTGCGGGAGTTTGCGCTGAAGTCTCTGGACCGGGTCCTGGCTGCGGCGTGGGATGCGGGTGTGGGCATGGCGCATGTGGTGGCCTATGGCGAAGGGGGCGGATCGGGGACCAGAGTGGCCGGAGTGCTGGAGGACTATGCCTTCCTGGGTCATGCTGCGCTGGACGCCTGGGAGGTTACTGGGGAGATCCGCTACTACCGGGCAGCGGAGCAGATTGGAGAGGCTACGGTGAAGCGGTTCTATGATCCGGTGGGGGATGGCTTCTTCGATACGGAGGCTCCGGCGGAGGGAGAGACGCGGCTGGGGGTTTTGGGAGCGCGGCGGAAGCCGTTGCAGGATACGCCTACACCTGCGGGGAATCCGACGGCTGCGGCGCTGTTGCTGCGATTGGAGGCGCTGAATGGGCGTAAAGACTATGCGGAGAAGGCGCTGGACACGCTGGAGACGTTTGCGGGCGTTGTCGAGCACTTTGGCTTGTATGCGGCGAGCTATGGGCTTGCGCTGCAACGGATGGTTCAGCGGACGGTGCAGGTTTGCGTGATTGGAGAGGATACCGACGCTCGGCGGCTGGAGGCTGTGGCGCTGGCGCGATATGCCGTGAACAAGAGCGTCATACGGCTGCGGCGGGATCAGCTTGCTGAACTGCCGCCGATGCTGGCGGAGACGCTGCCGCATCTTCCTGGGTTGCAAGAGGCTGGGAGCATTGCGGTGGTTTGCAGTGAGAGGGGATGTCTGCCACCCGTGCGGACGGCAGACGAGTTGATTGCGGCGATCAATCAGTCATTGTAGGTGTCCGTCATTGTAGGTATCGATGCGGCTGAGAGCTCAAATCTGGCTGTGTCAGGCTCCGATGGTGGGGGCTGCCGGCGGGGCGGTGGGGTCTTGTTTCTGCTGCATGACGAGCATGTTGGACGAGATGCCCAGGGGGATGCCTTCTTTCTCGAAGGCGATGATGATGCGGCGGCGCAGTTCGCGGAGGACGCCGTCGCGCTGGTTGGCACGGACGCGGATGTTTATGGGATAGATGATCTCGCGGCCGCGGATGTCGTTGACTCCGAGGATCTCGGGGTCTGAGATGGCAATGTCCTTGAAGGCGGAGTCCCTGCGGACTTCGGCGGCGATCTGGCCTAGCAGGGCGATGACTTTGTCCGGGTTAGCGCTTGCGTCCACGCTGATGGGGAGCGAGGCGATGGAGAAGTCGCGGGATTGGTTGGAGACGGTGGCGATCTGGCTGTTGGGGATGATGTACAGGGTGCCGTCGCCGTCTCGCAGGGTGGTTCTGCGGAGGGAGAGGTCTTCTACGGTGCCCTTGAGGCCGGCGAGGCTGACGACTTCGCCGACGTTGTACTGGTCTTCGACGAGGATGAAGATGCCGTTGAGCATGTCCTTGAAGATGCTCTGGGCCCCTAACCCTATGCCGACGCCGAGGATGCCGGCGGAGGCGAGCAGCGGTTGGTAGGGGATATCAAAGACGTTGAGAATCTGCAGGAACGCGATGAAGCCAAGGACTCCGAAGGCGGTGGCGCGGAGGATGGAGGCCATGGTGCGAAGCTGGGCGGCGCGGTGGAAGTTGCCGACCTGGCGATCCGCCTGTTTTTGCAGGCGCTTGACGAAGAACTGAACGATGCGCTGGAGAGCGAAGATGATTGCGAGGACGACGAGAATCTTGGGAAGCTTGGTTCCCACAAAGATGACGACATTGTCGTGCCAATCACGCCCGATGAGCTTAAGAATACGTTCGTCTTGCGGGTCCAGGGCCAGGAGGAGCATGATTACTGAATCTCACTTTCGCGCGGGATGCTGTAGACCAGAATGCTTCAGTCAGAGGTTGGATGCAAACTCAGCCGGGCGTGAGAGGGAGAAGCCGCCTGCAGGGCGGAGATAGAGGTGTCCCATGAAGATGCTTCGAGTGGCGATGATGGGTGTGGCGTTCTTGACAGGATTCTCTGGAATGATCAGCGGACAGCGGAATGGTGGGATGGGGCAGAGTCCGCTGCAGAACCCTCCACCGCTGCCTGGACGCGGGCCGATTGGGGGATTGCCGCCTATCGATGGGCACGATGCCTCGATGGATCCTATGAGGCCGCGGCTGGAAGAACAGCAGGCCCGGAGTCGGAACAACGAGCGGCAGAAGCGGTTGATGGCCGATACAAATAAGTTGCTGGTACTGGCCGCCGATTTGAAGCAGCAGATGGATAAGACGAATAAGGATGTGGATGTGGTGAAGAAGGCCGAGGAGATTGAAAAGCTGGCAAAGAGCGTGAAAGAACGGATGAAGGGGTAAGAGTTATCCGCTGGCAGGATTGGGGTGTGCTATGAGAGTGCTTCGAGTTTCAATTGTCGGGATGGTTTTTCTGGCTGGCGCACCCGGAGTGCCGGGCCGGGAGATACTTCCAATGCAAGCGGAGCAACAGACATTGCAAGAGCAGCCAGTGCGGACCGAAGTCAGCGATAAGCAGAAGAAGCTGGCCGCGGATACGGACAAACTGCTGGTACTGGCGACAGAGCTGAAGCAGGAGGTGGACAAGACGAACAAGGATGTCTTGTCGGTGGGCGTGATCAAAAAAGCAGACGAGATCGAAAAGCTGGCGCGCAGCGTGAAGGAACGACTGAAAAATTGAAGGGCCAACCAGGCAGGGAGACGTGGCCCCGGGCTGACTGGGGAGTCTCCCGGAGGGTTACCGACATCCTTGTTGCAGAGAGCAGCTGCTAGGCTTCGACCAACTGCCGCCCATATCGCTTCTCCACATACTCATCCAGAATGACTTGGAACTCCTCAACGATTCGGTCACCCTTCAGCGTGGTGAACAGCTTTCCATCCACATAGACCGGAGCTTTGGGCTCCTCAAACGTTCCTGGCAGGGAGATTCCGATGTTGGCGTGCTTCGACTCACCTGGGCCGTTCACGATGCAGCCCATCACGGCTAGCTTCAGCTCTTCCACTCCGGCGTACTGCTTCTTCCACTCCGGCATCTGCTCGACGAGATAGGTTTGGATTCGCTCTGCCAGCTCCTGGAAGTACGTTGAAGTCGTTCGTCCGCAGCCAGGGCAGCTCGTTACCTGCGGCATGAAGCTCCTGATCCCCAACGACTGCAGAATCTGCTGGCCGCAACGAACCTCCTCCGAACGATCTCCACCCGGAGTAGGCGTCAGGCTTACACGAATCGTATCGCCGATGCCCGACAACAGCAGCGGAGCCAGGCCCGCAGCCGAAGCCACGATTCCTTTCATTCCCATTCCGGCCTCGGTGAGGCCAAGATGCAGCGCATAGTCGCAGCGTCGCGCCAGTTCGGTGTAGACATCGATCAGATCCCGCACACCCGAGACCTTGGCGCTGAGAAGGATCTGGTCGCGGCGCAGCCCATAGCGCTCCGCCGCCGCCGCGTTGTCCAGAGCGGACACCACCATCGCCTCCATCATCACGTCACGTGCGGGCAGGGGATCGGCGGTCTTCGAGTTCTCGTCCATCATTTTGGTCAGCAAGGCCTGATCGAGCGATCCCCAGTTCACTCCGATTCGTACCGGTTTCTGGTGCTCTACCGCAACCTCAACCATCGTGCGAAAGTTATCGTCGTCTTTGCGGCCAATCGACACGTTGCCCGGATTGATCCTGTACTTTGCCAGAGCGCGGGCGGTGTCGGGATACTTCTTCAATAGAAGATGTCCGTTGTAATGGAAGTCCCCGATGATCGGCGTGCTCCAGCCCTTCTTGCCCAGAGCATCGACGATGTAGGGAACGGCTTTGGCAGCCTCGTCGTTGTTTACGGTAACGCGAACCATCTCCGAACCGGACCGTGCCAGCGCAGCCACCTGCTGCACGGTGCTCTCCACGTCCGCCGTATCCGTGTTCGTCATCGATTGCACGACAACCGGCGCATCGGATCCGACCCGAACGCCTCCAATGTTCACCGTTACCGCGCGACGACGCTGTATCTCAGGCATAAACTCTCCATCGCCAAGTTTATCATCGCGGGTCACGCCAACCTCACGGTACACTACCCCTACTGGCCCGGTAGCTCAGTTGCATAGAGCAGCGCACTCCTAACGCGAAGGTCGCAGGTTGGACTCCTGCCCGGGCCACCACTAACTCATTGAAAATGCTGATAATTACTAATGAGCCCCTCGCGCGGCAAAATATGCGTGCCTCGTTTGGGGATACTTTGGGGATACTTTTCATCTATTCTAGTGCTCGTCAGTGCGTCTCGGTGCGCATCGCACGAGCCGCGCTCTGTGAGCACCTCATACCCTCGTGCCGACCTCTTATTGAGCGTGGTGTGGCAACAGGTTCGTGATCGTTCAGGTAGCTCCAGGAACACAACAGAGCGTACGGCCATGCTGCCTTAGCAGCGGCCTCCAGATTCTGATCAGAAGCAGGGTGCCCGGTCGAATAGGCCCAACTCCACGTCAGCTCTTGCCAGATGCGACCTTGTGGCGGCATATGTGAGCGTTCGTCTCGAATGGGTTAACTACTTCAAACACAAAAAGTATAGACGACACGGTTTGCCTTAATCTCCCCGGAAATAAATTTTCGTAACCGTGCCCCAAACAGTATTTGGAAGTGCCTTTAGCAGATGAGGGACGGATCGTCGAGACTGACCGGACGGTGATGTATGTTGGAGAACTCGCGTCAATGGGATCGATTGAAATCGGCTCTTAAGCAAGACCGGGCTTTGAGAACAAGAGTGAGAACAAGCGAAGAACCTTTGCAGGATTCTCCATTAATGGTGAGTCCCTGGCCGGAAGTTCGGAGATGGTCCGAACGTTCGACAGAATGTTCCGCACAAGTCGCCGTCAATCTCATTCATGGGAAATGGAAGACACGGATTCTTTCACGGCTCCGGCATGGACCGACACGTTTGGGCGAATTGCGCCGAATCCTGCCCCAGGCATCGAAGAAGATGCTGGCGCAGCACCTTCGTGAAATGGAGCGAGACGGCCTCGTTGTGCGGAAGAACCTGAGTGGCCGAGTGCTACATGTGGAGTATTCGCTGTCCGAATCAGGCGGTTACGCGGCGTTGCATCTCATCAGCATGTTGCAGCATTGGAGCAACGAGCACTTGCCCTTCAGGACGAAAGAGTGAATTTGAGTTAGCCCCCAAATGGAGACGGAATGTCATGGGAATTGATCTCACAAGCACCGAAGGTGTACATTCAAGTGTACACATGGAGGTGCCTATGCCTGCAATCAAGGTGGGGGTACGGGAGTTCCGCGAGCAGATTGCCCGGTTTTTGGAGTCCGATACGCCTGTCGCCGTGACGCGGCGCGGCGAGACTCTTGGAGTCTACGTGCCGACCCCGCGCAAATCCGTCAAATCGGCCGATATGACCGAACTACGCGCAGCGGCTGACCGCCTCGCAGCCGCTCTCTCCGATGTAGACGAGGAAGAGATCGTCGCAGAGTTCAAACAGATGCGCCGCGGAAGAAAGGCTGCCACCCGCTGAGATGATCGTTCTGGACGCCAACATCCTGATTCGTGCCGTCCTGGGGAAGCGCGTCCGGCAGCTCCTTGAGACCTATGCTGCACACGGCATCCGGTTTTATGCCCCGGAAGTTGCGTATACCGATGCGGAGAAATACTTGCCCGCGCTACTGGCCAAACGGGGAAAGTCAAATAGCGATGTTTCCGCCACGCTAGCCTATCTGCAATCTCTGGTCGAGCCTATCGGCGAGGAGGCATACGGTCTCTTCGAAGCAGACGCTTGGCAGCGTCTGCAGGGCAGGGACGAGGAGGACTGGCCCGTTCTGGCTACGGCCTTGTCTCTGTCCTGTGCGATCTGGACAGAAGATACAGATTTCTTTGGAACTGGAGTTGCGGTTTGGACTTCCGATCGTGTCGAAATCTTCCTCAAAGAACAATCCAAGCCCGATGACTTGGAAGAGTTCTAGGCTGTGGTCCAGGTCCGTCAACGATCCTGCTGGTCAAAGAGAGGAGAGGTTGGATAAACAAAGTGGTCACTGAGTGAGTTGGCGATTTGTACTAAACCGCGCTTCGCGGGTAGCTGGAAGCGGTGTACGATTTGGTAGGACAAATTGCATGCTGCACCCCGCCACAGCCATCGCGGCAGTCACGATTCCTGTGCCAGAGTCGGCACGAAATTGCTGCACTGCAATGAATCTCCTTAAAGCAATTGTCCTGCCAAATCCCCACACGGTTTAGTACAAATCGCCTTATCCGCACTGCTCCGGAC
>JAOAPB010000125.1 GCA_025462645.1 Edaphobacter sp.
GAGAATCCGGATGCCTCCTTCGAACGCGCCGTTGCAGCAGGAGCCACCGTCGTCCGGGGCATGACCAACGAGTATGGCTGGCGCATAGGCCGCGTCGTCGACCCATTCGGACACCACTGGGAGATCGATAAATCCTTATTGGACTCTTGAAACCTTCAGCAGCAACTACCCACCGGTGCGCACCAAAGCTATTCTGGAGATCAACTATGTTCAAAAAAACTCTGCTGCGCTCCTCTACTGTTGTGCTTCTATCTCTCGCAGCACTGACACCGGCGCACCCTCAGAGCTTCACCGACATCAAGCCCAGTCCCTCGCAGGTTGAGTGGCAAGACCTCGAAATCGGCGTCATCATCCACTTCAGCACTAACACCTTCCTCAATCGCGAGTGGGGCGACGGCACCGCCGATCCCTCCGTCTTCAACCCCACCCACGTCGACACCGACCAGTGGATGGAAGCCGCCAAAGCAGCCGGCGCCAAATACGCCGTCCTCGTCGCCAAGCATCACGATGGCTTCACGCTATGGCCCAGCAAGAAGACGGAATACGGCGTGAAGAAGAGCCCCTGGCTCGACGGCAAAGGCGACCTCGTCCGCATGGCCTCTACCTCAGCGCACAAAGCCGGGATGGGATTCGGAGTCTATCTCTCGCCATGGGACCGTCACGATCCACGCTACCCCGATCCCAAGGCCTACGACGAGTACTACCTCGCCCAACTCGGTGAGCTGGCCCGGAGCTACGGTCCTCTCACAGAGTTCTGGCTCGACGGTGCAGGCAGCGAGGGCCGCACCTACGACTTCGACAAGATCACCCGGGAGCTCCGTACCTACCAGCCCAACACCCTCGTCTTCGCCGACGTCGCGCTCTACAGGAACGCAGATATCCGCTGGGTCGGCACCGAAAGCGGCACCGTCCCCTATGAGAACTGGAACGTGATCGACCGTGCCGGCTATCTCCGCTGGCGCCCGATAGAAGCCGACACCCCACTGCGCAAGCTCCACTGGTTCTGGCACCCCAACGACGAGAGCTCGCTGAACTCCGTCGAAGAGCTGCTCCACATCTATACCGAGACCGTAGGCCGCGGTGCCCAGCTCATGCTCGGCCTTGCGCCCGATAACACAGGCCGCATACCTGACGCCGATGTGAAGCGCCTTCGGGAGTTCGGAGCAGCAGTTCATCGCCTCTACGAGCACAATCTGACCGCGGACTCTGGCCACATAGTCGGAGACCCCTCTGCTACGGCGGCAACCGACAACGATCCCGCCACCTTCTGGTCCGCCCCATCCCGCCATGCCGCCCTCGAGCTTCGCTTCGACAAGCCCGTCACCTTCGACCATGCCGTCACCATGGAATGGCTCAACGAAGGCCAGCACATCCAGGACTACAGCATCGACACTTGGCAGAACGGTGCCTGGAGACCCCTGGTGCACGCTCGCGCCATCGGACACAAAAAGATCGACCTCTTCCCCAGGGTCACAGCGCAACGCGTTCGCCTGAACCTCCTCTCCACCTCAGGATCAGCCGCGATTCGAGAGTTCCAGCTCTACGATGGCACTCCCAGCTCAAAATAATGCCCTCAGCAGGGCAGGGGCTACCATGGAAATAGCGGCACCGGAGTGGCACAATGTCCGAACGAAAGATCACCGAAGATGAGATCAGCAATCTGGTTGATCGTTTCTACGCCAAAGTCCGGCTCGACCCCGACATTGGCCCTATCTTCAACGCCATCGTCGGAGACTGGCCCCATCATCTCGCCACCCTCAAAGACTTTTGGTCCACCGTCCTGCTCACCACCGGCCGTTATAAGGGCGATCCCATGATGACCCACCTTCAGCTACCCCTCGATCCCGACCACTTCGAGCGCTGGCTGGCCCTCTTCGCCGAAACCGCAAATGAAGTTTTACCGCACGATCCCGCCGCCAACGTCATCACAAAATCTCAACGCATAGCCCAGAACTTCCGGATGGGAATTGCCCTGCAACAATCCAGGGACGCCCCCGGCAAGGTGCTCTAAGGGCGGCAAAGCTTGACACAAAGACAGCAGATAAACCAGAAGCCTGGCGCCACCGGGCTTTTCCTAGGTTCCGAAGCCCTCATCAAGTCCAAACCTAAGTCTTTTGTTTGGAATAGTTTATACCATTTATGCGGGGAGGGGGAGGTACTGGCATAGCAACCCTTCGGCGATCACGCGAAAAGATCTCCTCGTCAGCTCGACCAAATCGATGACGGGTCATCTACTCGGAGGAGCAGGCAGTCTCGAAGCTGGCATTACTGTTCTAGTTCTGCGCGATCAGATCGCCCCACCCACCACGAATATCTGCTATCTCGACGCTGCATGTAACTTCCGGCTAGGTACAGACAAAGCACTCGCAGCACCCATGCGCTACGCCATGACAAACTCCTTCGCTTCGGCGGAACGAACGCGTCGTTGATCTTCCGCAGTCCGCAACACGATGCAGCAGAATAATCAAACGAGTCGTCATTGTTGACTCCATATCGATCCAACACCGAAACGATCCACAGCCAAAACCCCTTTGATGCCAGTTCCCGTAGCCGCGAAGCCAGCAAAAACAAATACTTCCAGCACCTGACCCATCGGTCAAAATCTGCATCACACAAAACGAACGGCGAATCTTCGCCGCATCGGAGAAAGTAAAATGCTCATCCTTTTGATCATTCTGATTCTGGTGTTCGGCTTTGGTGGATATCGCATGGGTCCGGGCCTCGGTTACTACGGTGGCGGAGGTCTCAGCCTTATTCTCACCATCGTTCTCATCCTGCTTCTGCTTAAAGTTATCTAGTTATTTTGGGCCCATTCTTCAACTTTTTGAAGAATGGGCATCCGTTCTACGGGCAACTGTTAGCGCTTCGAACCACCCAGCAGAGATCCCAACACCCCGCGAATAATCTGCCGCCCAACCGTGCTTCCCATGGTGCGCGCCGCACTCTTCACCATCGCTTGCACGACAGTATCTCCGCGCCGGGAACTACCCGACCCGCCCAACACACCACCCAATGCAGTCCCCGCGGCCTCCAGATTCCCCAACCAGCCCGAACCAGAAGCCGCAGGAGCACTTGCACCAGTGGGAACCGTACCCGTACCGGCAGCCACAACCTTCCCCTTCAACCTCTCGTAAGCCGACTCACGATCCACCACCGTCTCATACACCCCTGCCACCACCGAGCCCTTGATAATCGCCGCCCGCTGCTCCGTTGTAATCGGCCCAATCTGGCTATGCGGAGGACACACCATCGCTCGCTCCACCACCCCTGGAATCCCCTTCTCGTCGAGAAAAGAGACCAGCGCCTCTCCTACCCCCATCTGTGTAATCACCTCTTCGACATTCAGCTTTGGATTCGCCCGGAACGTCTGCGCCGCCGCCTTCACCGCCTTCTGGTCTCTCGGCGAAAATGCGCGTAAAGCATGCTGCACCCGATTTCCCAACTGACTCAGCACAGTATCCGGCACATCGATCGGATTCTGCGTTACGAAGAACACGCCTACGCCCTTCGACCGAATCAGCCGCACCACCTGCTCAATCCTTCCCTGCAATACCGAAGGGAGATCATTGAACAGTAGATGAGCTTCATCGAAGAAGAACACCAGCTTAGGCTTCTCCTGGTCCCCCACCTCCGGCAACGTTTCAAATAGTTCACTCATCAGCCAGAGCAGAAACGTCGCATACAACTGCGGCGACTGCATGAGTTGGTCTGCCACCAGAATATTGACAACGCCTTTGCCATTGGCATCCACCTGCAGCAGATCTTCAATATTCAGCGCTGGCTCACCAAAGAACAGGTCACCACCCTGCTGCCCCAGAGCCACCAGTCCCCGCTGAATCGCCCCTATGCTGGCTGCAGAGATATTCCCATACTGCGTCTGATACTCCTTTGCAGCCTCACCCACATGCTGCAGCATCGCCTGAAGATCCTTCATGTCCAGCAACAGCAGCCCGCTGTCATCGGCGATCTTGAACACCAGCGTCAACACACCTGTCTGCGTGTCATTCAAATTCAGAATACGGCTGAACAGCAGAGGACCCATCTCGCTCACCGTTGCCCGCACCGGATGCCCCTGCTTCCCGAACACATCCCAGAACACCACCGGACACCCGGCAAACTTCACCTCGCCCAGCCCCAGCGACTTCACCCTCTCGTCGAACTTCGGTGAACTTTTCCCCGGCTGACTGATCCCGGAAAGATCGCCCTTCACATCCGCTGCAAACACCGGCACCCCAATCGAGCTCAGCGCCTCCGCCATCACCTGCAGCGTGACGGTCTTGCCCGTTCCCGTCGCTCCCGCCACTAATCCATGACGGTTCGACATCCCAGGCAGAAGATACAACTCATCGGCACCCTTCGCGATCATCGGCATCTCAACCATCGGTACTCCTCCGCAAACTTGAAGACTACAGCAACCCTAGGTCTCCTTCATCATCCGAACCACTTCAATTGTCTCTCCACCGCCAACGGGGACGGCAACCCGCTCCATCTCCCGATAACCCTTCAACCGATACAACGCCAGCCCCGTCAAAGTACTTCCCATCTCAAAACGCGCAAAGCCCTCCGCCGACGCAGCCTCTTCCGCAGCTTTCAGAATCAAGCTACCCAGCCCTCTTCGTGCGAACTTCGGATGCACAAAGATCGCCCGGATCTTCGCCGCGTCTATCGTCGGATCAAGCAACTCCGGCGCAATCCTTTCCACCTGATGATCCCCACCGTACAACGTCTTCCGCCTGCTCCACCCACCGCATCCTGCCAGCTCGCCGTCCGTAGTCAGCGCGACAAAGTATGTGCCATCCGCGATCAACTGGCTATCGATCGTAAACACCGTAGCCAATGCACCCTCAATCTGCGCCGCCGAATAATCCCCGGCCTGCAGACCGCGCACCGACGCATCGATCAGATCTCGAATCGCCGCTGCATCATCCGGTGTAGCCACTCGCAGGTGAAATTGCATCATTCGCGCACTATAAAAGGGAGCAACCACTCAACGCGGAGAGCCATCGTCCTTCTTATCCCCACTCAGATGCAGAAATTGCCCCACCGCCTTTGTGGACTTCTTCAACGCCCCGCCCGTAGCCTTCGCACTCTTCCCTAGTGCGTTCTCCGTATTCTCATCCGCAGTGCTCAGCGCCGCTCCGGTATTCGTGCTGCTCGTGCCCAGGCTATTCGCAACTGAGTTAGCCACATAGATCGTCCCCTTCACCGATCCATGCGCTCCATTCATCTCTATCGGAACACCTCCGCCCGACTCCAGCCGAGCTATGCCATCCTCAGTAAAATCACGCTGCATCTTCGAGGCCAACGGCCACGCCGCAGACTTCACCCACACCGCCCCATGCATCGCAGCATCCGGCTCCCCCACATTCACCACACGCGCTATTTCCAACGGAACCATCTCTACACACCGATCCCCGCCACATCCTTGCGTGCAGATCGCCTCACTCAGAAACGACCCGTGCTTCCCCGTCGAAATCCAGACCGTCGCCCCCTGGCTCTCCGCATCCAGAGCCTTCGCCGCCGCCACCTGGCCAGCATCGCACACCGTACCCTCGTGCGCTGCTGCAAACCAGTACACCGCCTTCCAATCCTCCGCCGGACTCTCCAGCGTCTTCGCCCTCAGCAGTACAGACACATGCTCCGCATCCAGCGGATGTCCCATCTTTCCGCAGTCCACGCTCCACAAATGGTAGAAGTGTATCTCCACCAGTGCGTCACCACCCTTCACACTCCTTCGCGGAGTCACCTGCCCATAGATCGTTCCATCCCGATGCACCACCGTAGGCTTCGCTATACCCTCAGCAAACAGTGCCGGCTTCACCGCGCAGTCCGTTCGGCTGACTTGAAATCGAGGCACAAATCTCTCCAGCAGAGCCTGCTCCCGCGCGTCGCTCAAACCATCATG
>JAOAPB010000003.1 GCA_025462645.1 Edaphobacter sp.
CGGAATGAAGTGGCTGGGCTACTTGATGAGACGCTGGCCGAGGAGAAGAATGCAGATAAGAAGTTGAGCGGAATCTCGAAGCAAGTAAATTCGCAAGCGAAGCAAGAAAATTAATCGCTCAGGGGCGTGGGGGCCCGTTTTGGCTCCTGCCCCCCACTGTGCGTCGGCTTTTAGTGTGACTCTCCGCCTACTCTCGTCCGATGGCTGGATTAATACGGACATCTGGAGTGCATAAGCACAATTGGCGTTCCTATCGGGCGAATACGGATAGCCGACGGGAGTTAAAAGATCACCGTGACGAATTCTTCATACACCTGCATTGTAATCCTAAATAGAACGCGCGAATGCCCCCGAACGCAGGCTCGAAAAGAAGGCAAGAAGGTGCCTAAAAAGAAATCCTAAGCCGATCACCAACCGTGGGTAACTTGCCTTGCCTTTCTTTTTTGCTTTCATCTCGGTTTCGACACTTTTGCCGGCCGACTTCTAATATTTGCGCGATGACCTCTTGGCGCCAGATTTTTTAGTAGTCATAGGATCCTCTTCCGTTAGGATGGTCCGCAAGATCTGTTTTGTTGTATCGAAGTAATCGATATCGATCCCTACGAGTTCTTCGAAGTAAAACCCGAAGCGTGCTCGGTGTTGAATGCCACTGGCCTTTCTTCTTGAATTCACATCGATCATTCCTACGATCGCCGACCTCGATGATTTGGGCTGTGACGCAGCGTACCTTCGGCGGTACAAAGCCCGCAAGATCTCGCTCATGAGCGCAGGCTAAACTTCCACTTTGTGGAACGGATTTGGGCGAGATACGATCGACCTGGGTGAAGTCACTATCTACCTAAGACATGGTGGATCAAGAGCTTGCTAGCGAACTTCGGAACTTTCTCGCTTTGCCAACCTGCCTTGGTTCGCCAGTCGACGAATGACAGTCACACCCAGCGAAACCTCACTCACGGTTCGAACGTATCGCAGAACCGGATAGCCACAAGTAGATGCAACAACTGCGAACCAGCTCTTCAACCAACCGACGATGCACAATGGCAAAGATCTGCGGCAAAAGCCCCCATGTTCTTTTCCGCATCAAGTCGGCGAGAAACCCATCCGATTGCAATGAATTATTCGCGTGAGGACTCGATGAGGATTGGATATTCATCAGAAGCCTTCGCGCGCCCGGTGTGCTCTGACTTCAAAACAAACTCAATTGGGGTAGGGCGTATGGTTTCCTTGGCGTTTTGTCGTCGAACACCGTCCGCCCTCCCATGGAAGCGGAGATTGTGCGCTCATGTCTGATCGCAGCGTCGAATTCCGCAAAAGGCTCGCGCTCTTCTTCGACCTTACGGGTCAATCGATCTAAACGCCTAAAACCTTCAAGTTTCTCAGTGTGGCCGAGACGAGCCGCCTCGAGAGAGCGCCGCAGTACCCCGAGCGATTCATCGTAGGTCTTGAGCGGAACGGGAAACGGATGTCCGTCTTTGCCGCCGTGGGCGAACGAAAAGCGTGCCGGGTCGGAGAAGCGAGCTGGTGCTCCATGAACGACTTCCGCAATCAACGCCAGGGATTGTAACGTTCGCGGCCCGAGCCCCTCGACAAGAAGCAACGAGGCAAAGTCCCGAAGATCCTGCTCGTGCGCAACGGCCAAAACTGCGCCTACTCGTTTCAAGTCCACATCCTTGGCTCGAACGTCATGATGCGTCGGCAAGACGAGCTTACGGGCCTCATTCAAGGAACTTGTGACGGGTTCCTTTGCAATCGTGAGTAAGGCACACTGCGCTTTCTTCGCGCGTGCGTCCACCAAGTTTAATATCTCGCCCTGTGACTGGCCTACGATGGCTGTATGCGGGGCAGACACGAAATCGCGCACACTGGCCGAATGCCAGTGATATCGCCGTGCCAGATGGCTATCGGGATTCATTCCTTGTTGCACGACAGCCCACTCACCCGACTGAGTTATTACGAAAGAATGCAGATAGAGTTGAAAGCCATCGGCAACCGCGTTATTGTCGATGCGCGCGGTCAATCGGCTCGTGCGTGCCAAAGCATCACGATCGAGCCCCGTCTTTTGCGAAAACGCACGCAACTCGTCCGGTGTACGAACGGAGTGCCGACCACGACCGCCGCAGAACATCAAACCAAGTTCCGAGAAACGCGGATTAATTCCTCGCTTTAGTGCGCAGAGCACCGAGGTTGTAATACCGGAGGAGTGCCAGTCCATACCCATCACGGCGCCATATGCCTGGAACCAGAACGGATCGCTCAATCGGGTAAGAAACTCGGATTGCCCATAGTTCAGGATGACCTGTTCGGCGATGGCAGTACCCAGCTCCGTCATCCGGCTGGCGAGCCAAGGAGGCACACGCCCGCCGTGAAGTGGAAGATCGGCTGTGCCTGAGCGCTTCATGTCATCGCCTCGCCCTTACTATTTTCGCTCCTTATTCGCTTGATATCAAGCGGCGCTATTTAGACCGTTGTCTGCAGATCCAAGCGCCGCTGCACCCGTTCTCGCAGGCTCTTTGCATCAAAAGGAGCCGCACCTTCATGTCGTTGTCAAAGTAGACATAAACGTCGCGTGCTGGAATCTTCCTGCACCTTTCCCCACAAGCAAAACGGCCATTCGCTGCATCGCCTCCTCTCGTCCAAGCGACAAGACGGTCGGCCCAGAGATCAAGGGCTGCATCGTCGTAGCCGCTTGAATAGAGCTGTTCCGACCCATGCAGCCTGCAATAGACGAAGTCACTAGTTACGTCCATTAATAATGGCCACTCCACCGTGTCAGCCACGACCGATCCGATGTTGGGTCGCCGGAGTAGCTGAATGAACTCCGGAACAGCAAAACTCTCGTGCCGAATTTCGACGCAATGCCGAATCTCTTGCTTTGTGGTTCTTCGTTCGACTGTTGTGTGCGCCCGGCCATGCAACTTCGGCCCATGTGCGCCAGCGAGTTGAGCTGCTTGCTTCATCGTCCGCGGTAGCATTTTGAAGAAAGTCTCTAGCTTTACTGGATCGAATACAAACCGTGGCGGAAACTGCCACAGCACCGGCCCAAACTTCTTGCCAAGACGCAGAACCCCTTGTGCGAAAAAGTTCGCAAGAGCATCTTCGACGTCTCGGAGCTTCTTCATATGAGTGATGAACCGCGATCCCTTCACCGCGAAGGCAAAATCGTCCAGGGTCTCTGCAGCCCATTGTGCGAAGTACTCGGGTCGCTGGAGGAAGTAGTGCGTCCCGTTGATCTCAATCGAGTTAAAGTTCTTTGCCGCGAACGCAAGCTCGCTTCGTTGCGGTAGTTTCGGAGGATAGAAGACGCCCCGCCAATCAGCATAGCGCCATCCTGAAATACCGATGCGCACTTTGCCGGCCACTTAGTACGGTGTCCTTCCACCCGTTGCGCCAAAGACTTCCCCAGTAACATAGCTCGCATCATCACTGGCCAGAAAGACGAACAGCTTGGCCAACTCAACCGGCTGTGCCGGCCGATTGAAAACGGTATTCTCGCCAAACTTCTCAACTTTTTCGGGCGGCATCGTCGAGGGAATCAGTGGCGTCCATACCGGTCCAGGTGCAACGGCATTTACACGCACGCCCTGTTCCATCGCCAGTTTCGCGACGGATTTCGTCATACTAAGTACGGCTGCTTTCGTCACAGCGTAAGCTACCAGATTCTCACCCGGCTGATATGCCTGAATTGAAGTTGTGTTCAAAATAGAGGCACCTGGCTTCAGCTCCTTTAGGGCTGCCTGAGTTAGAGCAAATGTGCCGAAGATGTTGGTATCGAAGGTACGCTTTACCTCGTCGAGCGGTACATCTTCCAGCTCGTCGTGTGTCATCTGGAAACCTCCAGTCTGCCAAACTCTTTCAGTGCAGCAGCGACGAGCGCCTGACAGTATTCGGGCTTGCGAATGTCGCCGGGAAGCGTCACGGCTTTGCGCCCGGCCTTCTCGATGCCGCAACAACTTCCGCCGCGTCCGGCTCCTCCTCTGGCAGGTAGCTCAACAACACATCCGCACCCTCCTTGGCGAAAGCAATCGCAACCGCACGCCCGATGCCGAGGTCAGCTCCCGTGACGATTGCCGCGCGCCCTTTAGCTTCCCTGTGCCGACATAGCTCTCTTCGCCGTGTCAGCCGGTGGATTGAGTTTTTTCACTGTCCCGGGATGAGTCTGCTCTTGTTTGGGAAAGGGTGGCTTGGATCCTATGTCCCGCGGATCGATGCTCCTGGCGAATCTCCCTTGCCATCTGTGATGCACTAACCGCGAGAGACGCTCAAAATTCAGTGGCAGTCCGCGCCTTAGAAAGGGTAAAGAAAATGGAGCTCGATCTTGTGTTTGGCTCCTTATCCGACCAAGAGCTGATTCGCTCCGTGTGGCTCCCAAATAGGTAGACCCGCTCTACGTAGAGCGGGTCGTACTAAGTTGGAGAGCCGTCTGTTGAGGGATAGCTTAATCGAGAGTTGAAGGCTAAAGTTTATTTTCGAGATCATAAGCCATGTTCTTATGTGCGGCCACGGCGGTTTTCCCTTTTAAGTACAGCAGCCTGAAATTTAGCGTCCTTTGTGTCTTTGGCCTCTTTAGTGAATGCGCTCAGTGCTTTGGAATGATCGGAGACCATATCTTTCATATAGGCCCTTATCAAAGTCATTGCCCGAAAGACCATTGAGCTTATCCAACGCTTTCTGGTGATCGGCGTCTGGGCCCGTTGGGGGCGTCAAACCCCAGGCGTCTACAAATGGCTTCATACTCGCCGTCATCTGTGTATGCTCGGTAATCATCTTTTCTGCAAACGCTTTCACAGCCGGGTTCGTAGCCTTTTGCTCCGCCAATTTACTCAATCCAATTTCGTTTTGGTCAGATTGTGCAGCCATCGCTAGAAACTTTTTGTCGTCGTCACTTTGCGCTCTTGCTTTACTCGGCACTAGACTGGATGCGAAACCTAGCACTGCGCAACATACAAGTTGAGTCGTTCTTGTCATATGATCTCCAAGGCGGAATGCCGCACGTTACATCGTGTGAGAAGCAATCTCCCGCTTCAACCTCGAGCACCCCGCCACCAAGCGCATGATGCTGAGCGCCTTCCCTTGAACTTCATCTTTCGGAACGACGAAATAAGGTCGGTCAAATAGCCTCGGAAAGAACTCTTCCGCCTTGACGAACTGCTTGATCGGCATCGTAGTTGCAGTCGGAAGGCGAAGGGCTTTCAACTCCTCCGGATCTATCTCGATATATTTGTCTTTGGCATATTCGAAGCCTTTGACAATGTCCGCATTTTCAACTTTACCTGCTTCATCGACATTCTGATGATGCACACGCTTGTGCGTCTTTCGATTGATCTGGTGAAACTCAACCTGCTTTCCAGGATTAATAGCTGGGAAGATCTTTACGGCAATCGAGACGAGTGAAATTTGAATGGATCCTGACCACGTCGGTCGTGTTGGCATTTTCTCTCCTCGCAGAATTAGGTGGTTCTACTTAACCGGCACGATGCTATAAAGTCCAATTAAATGTTGCGTATCGGCCGATCTCGGACGCACGTATGGATATACCGCTGTCCCGACGGTGGCCGAAGAGGGTTTTGATGCGGACCGCATTCCCAATATTCCGATTGATGGATACGTTAGAAGCGCATACAGAAACTCTCTCAGATAAGGCTGGCCGCCGCCCCCGCCAGCACCATAGATATTACCGGTCGTATAGCTGGCGTCATTGGCCGCGAGCTGCACATAGATGCTTGCTAGCTCGGCAGGTTGTCCCGCACGGCGTGTCGGATAGGTTTCGCCGAAGTGGTCCTGAGTAGCTCCACCTGAGACCTGCAAAGGCGTCCAGATCGGCCCAGGCGCAACACCATTCGCACGAATTCCCTTAGGACCGAGTTGTTTGGACAACGACTTCACATAGTTCATGGTTGCTGCCTTCGTCTGGGCATAGTCATACAAGTTACCCGCAGGATCGTAGGCTTGCTCGGAAGTTGTTGCTATGATGCACGAGCCCGGCCGTATGTGAGGAAGTGCAGCCTTGATGATCCAGAATGGGGCGTAGATATTGATCTTCATCGTCGCGTCGAAAGCTTCTGTCGTGAGCTGAAGGATATCTTCGCACTGCTGCTGGCGTCCTGCGTTGGACACGATGACATCAAGACCCCAAGCGCCTTCAGCCTTGATCAATTGAATGACCTCGCGGGCGTCGGGCTCCTCGGTAGGGTAATAGCTAATGACAACATCAGCGCCTTCCCGCGCATAGGCGATGGCGGCTGCCCGTCCCATGCCGGAATCGCCACCTGTAATAAGCGCTTTGCGTCCCATGAGCCTACCTGAGCCCTTGTAGCTGGTCTCGCCGTGGTCTGGCCGCGGATTCATCTTACTGGCCAGGCCTGGCCACGGCTGCGATTGCCCCGGATATGGTGGCTTTGGATATTTGGATGTCGGGTCGATAAACGGCGCAGCGGTATTGCCGGTCGATGTCTGGGCTTGCACATTTGGAATGCCTGACACGATTGCAGCGCCGGCAATGCCTGCTCCCAGATTCGTGACAAGATCACGGCGTGAAATTTGGTTCTCTGCACTCATTTCATTATCTCCACATACTGCTGTGATGCGATGGGAGATGATGTAGCTTGGATCGATCTGTATCCATAAGCCGCTTCCATCAGATGGGCATTGGGATTACTGTTGTCGCAGGCAGCCCAGATCTTCTTGCAAAAAAGATAGTTGCCACAAGCGATTGTGAACGGTACCACAACTCGGTCGCCTTGACGAAGATTGGTCACCTCTTTCCCCACCTCTTCGACAATACCCATGAACTCGTGGCCCAATATGTCTCCCGATTCCATGGTAGGAAAAACCCATCATAGAGGTGCAGGTCCGAGCTGCAGATAGCAGTCCGTGTGATCTTAATGATTGCGTCATGCGGGTTCAAGAGCTGGGGATCTGCTACGGTGAGTGTCTCGACTTTGCTCTTTCTCATCCAACAGACAGCCTTCATAAATCCTCCAATTTCGTAACCAGAAGTGAATAAGCCTAACTCGCGATTCGATTCGCACCCGGCGGCGTTGGGATTGTTTCGCCATAGGTCGACGCCTTCATCTTCCCGATCAGGCCGCGGTCTTCGTGGGGTTGTCCCTGACTTCTCGGAATTTCGCCAGTTTCGGCTGGGGCCTTGAAGTGTCGTAGATTTTAGATCACCGCTTGTTTCGGGTTTCGACCAACGAACGTCTCCCAAGCGCTGGCCAGCTTGCCCGTGCGAAACTCCTGTAGCACAGTAACCATGGTGCCCCGATTTCTGGGAGCATCCTCAAAAATGACCTCACCTGCATTGTCCGAATCGCCGCCGATGGATCGCCACGCGATACGCTTGCCAGGTTCGTCGGCCAAAATTTCGGAATCCCATTCGATGGCTTTTCAGTCGATCTCCATGACCCAATGCGACGTTCGCTCACCTGTGACTACAACTTGCGTTATTTGCTCTTGCCAGGCCGGCGCGGCCCCGACATTGCGCCACATAGCATATAGAACATGAGGGTCCGCTTGAACCAGCGCGGACGTCCTCACCCATAACTTGCCATCTTTGTCCTCAGGCGGCGGCAGATAACGTCCATCGAGGATCGTAGCCGCAGCTCCGGTGACAGGCAGCTCTTCCGCATATGGCTTTTCTTTAAAGCATGGGACATCTCAATCTCCTTTGCGTATCCGTACAACGCAATGTTTGGGTTCGTCCGGGCCTTGCTCGCAGACGTACTGACATAGACGCACAAACTCTTGATTGCGTGGTCTGGCGTTAATGATCAAGGCCCGTCAAAGACGGGCCCCTGATCTTGATCTGCTTTTCAGCCTTGTTATTTCTCAGAGTTTGGCTTGGCCATCTTCTCGTGCATTGCACCTTTAACGATGCCGGGTGTCACATTGGCCAATGCTCCTTCCAGCTTCGTCTTGAACGACGCAGCGTAGACATGGTCTTTACCGGCCAACAACGCATCGATTCCCTGTCGCGCGACCTCATCCGGTTGGCTTTCGGACTTACCCTTCTGCCCCACTTCCGTATCGTCCATCCCTGCGCGATGGAAGAAATCTGTATCGGTCGGACCGGGTTGAAGAGCGGTTACGCCGATGCCGGTTTCCTTCAGCTCATAGCGAAGGCTGTGGGCAAAGGAGAGAACAAATGCTTTCGTTGCAGCATAAACAGCCTCTCGGGGCGCGACCATCTCACCGGCAATCGAGGCGGTAAACAGGATCTTGCCGGCATTCAGTTCTCTCATCTGTAGCACAACCAACTTTGCCAATTGCACGGTCCCAACACAATTTAGTTCGACCATATTGAGCTCGGCGTTGAGATCGGTTTCAGAGAACAGTCCGCCGACTCCAACTCCGGCATTGATGCAGGCAATGTCCACTGGCCGACCAAGTGATCGCGCTTGTCCCCAAAGCTGATCCACACCTTCTCTTGTTGCCAGATCGGCGTTGACCTCAATCACTTGATGTCCGCGGTTCCGAATCTCCTCTGCGGCTCCCCTTAGCCTTTCGCCAGCAGAAGCAATGACGACGTCATAGCCCCTGTTGGCCAATTCCTTCGATAACTCAAAACCTATTCCGCTCGACGCCCCCCTGTAACTAAAGCCAGCTTGTCTTCCATGACCTATGCTCCTGCCATCCAATATGCGTGCGATCACTCCACTCCGTCTGATGCAGACGCATCCTGAGAGGATTGTCGATGCCAAAGATGGTCGTCCGGAGGAGGAGCGACTGCTAGAGACGTTCTCGGCCACGTCCGACAGCAGGTAGGTGACAATTCAACGCAAGAATCAGACTGATGCCGTCGCCACCGTAGTATCCGTTTCCGGAAGCGATCTAGGGCGTGTTAACACTATGTCCATCTAACTCGTATAAGTTAGATATAGATGGAGATCACCGAAGAGCAGTACTTGCGAATCAAGGACAGCCTGCCGGTACAACGGGGAAATGTGAGTTTATCCAACCTGCAGTTTCTGAATGCTGTGCTGTACGTGGCCGAGCACGGATGCAAGTGGCGCGGGCTTCCGAAGCGGTTTGGTAACTGGCACACTATCTACACGCGCATGAACCGCTGGTCAAAGAGCGGAGTCATGGATCGTATTTTTGAGAAACTGCAACTGGAGCAGATCGTATGCATTCGCATTGAAGCCTTCAGTCTGGACTCAACTTCGGTGAAGGTGCACCCGGACGGCACTGGGGCATTAAAAAAACGGACCCCAGTCCATCGGCAAATCTCGTGGCGGATGGACTACCAAGATTCATATGGTTGCCGCGGATGCTCGGACCGCAATAACGTTCGCACTCTCGCCGGGTAATGCCCATGATGCGCCGGAAGGCCGCGAACTGCTCCGCGATCTGGGCTCTTCCCCGGGATGCCTGTGATCATGGATCGCGCTTACGAAGGCAACGAAACACGTCAGCTCGTGCTAGCGCTGGAGATGGTTCCTGTGGTCCCGCCCAAATCCAATCGCATTGATCCCTGGCGCTACGATCGGACACTCTACAAGAAACGCAATAAAATCGAGCGCCTCTTTCGCCGCCTCAAGGGTTACCACCGCATCTTCTCCCGGTTCGAGAAACTGGATTGTCTGTTCCTGGCCTTCCTCTGCTTCGCACTCATCGTCGAACGCTTCGATAGTGTTAACATTACAAAATCTTTAAAGCTGGCTTCGATAAGGAACAACTTGCCTGGTTAAAGGCAGACCTCGCTGCCGTTGGCCCGACAACGCCGGTCGTGGTGGTCACACATGTACCAATCGCCACTGTGCTAGGCACAATCTCTCATCATCCAAGCAAAGGGCCAGGACCGATCGCCGCAAACGCTTACGCCGTCCATGACTTGCTGGCAGGTCATAATTTGAAAGCGATTCTTCAAAACCATCTCCACGTTTGGCAGAAGTCCGAATATCAAGGAGTGCAGTACCTCATCAGCGGTGCCGTCTCAGGCGCATGGTGGGAGGGACCGATGCAGGGCACTCCGGAAGGCTACACCCTTTGCCAGATCAGGGGAGATCAGATTCAAACTGTCCCTCCAGCCCACGCTCAGTGCACCCTATCGCACTTCGTGTTTACGCCACACTAGTAGATCGATAGTCGAATCTCGCTCTTGTGCGTAGTGATCGTTTCATCTCCCGCGCCGCTCTCTGCCAATTCCGTGATTAACGTGTGGCGGTTGTCATGCCATCGGCCGGAGACTTTCGCGTTCTTGCGGGTATTTTTCCAAGCGGTCTTAAGTGAGGTCAGGTGGCGAGTCGGATCCGAAGGCATCGGCTTTCCGAACGGAAACAGGTACCAGTCGCCTTGCAAAGCTCCAAATAGCTCTCGATACCATTCGCTGTGATTTACCAGCGCCTCATGAAGTTCTGAGTTTAGGGGGATGATTCGGCCTTCCCCGGCGTCGCTCTTGGCTTTACCAACCTGCAGGGTCCTAGCTTTCAGATTGACTTGGCCCCAGGTCAACGTCTTGATCTCCGTATCCCGCAGGCCTGCGTTGCGGGCGAGCATAAATGCCGGAAACATGTGCGGGCTTCGCGACAGTTTCGACTTCTCTGTCAGACTCTTGGTTTCCTCAGCGTCGAAGGCTTTTCCGATCCGTTTCCTTACCGCCAATTTGAGCTGTTTCTTCTTCCTCAGATGAGCGCGTATCGCCTCACCTGAGTCTCCAAGCATCTTCAGCAGGAAACGCACCTCTTCGTTAATAGACTTTGGCGCAGCTTTCTCACGCAGTCGATCTTCCTGATACTTCAGGACCGCCGCTTCGTCGATTCAACATCAACTCAGCTCCGAGAATCCGCGATACATGACCAAGCGCATAGATGGCAAAGGTCGCTGATCGATATCTCAGCTTGTAACCGATCAGATATTCATCGACCACATCCCTGAGGTATCGAATGCGATGCTGGCGAACCTCTCTGATGTTGTGGAAACCAGTCTCTAGTTCCCTTCTCCGCTGTTGTTCAGCGCTCTTCGCGACCGTCTTCGACGTTGACTTGAATGACTCGCGGATTGGTTGGCTGGCGAAGTAGAACTTGTACCACCAAACTCCACCTCGCTTAAGGAGAGCCATATCACTTCCTCTTTCGTTCTCTGGCGGGCGCCCGTTGTATTGGGCGCGGAGGGAGATTGAAGCAGAAGTGGGATTCGGTCAAATCGCGGAGCTGCTAGTTGATGTTGAGGGCGGGAGTCTAAGGAGCAACTGAGCACGGTTGCTATCGATATAGCTTCCGTTTTGAAAGAGCGTGGGCACAAAAATGGGCACAATTGGCACTTTTGCGCGTTTTTGAGGTCGCTCTTCGGTGCTCTAAGTTATTGATCTGGAATGGCTCCTGAGGTAGGACTCGAACCTACAACCCTTCGGTTAACAGGCGGTGTGTAGGGCACGGAGTACCTTTGTTATCAACGGAGTAGAGGGGAGCCGAGAGGACAATTTGGAGCCCTTTCGGCGCACAATTCGGTGAAGAATTTGGTGAAGGTTTGCGACGAGATAACCCTTCGGCATACGCACGAAAGGTCATCTCCCAACCGCTTCTGGATACCTGGTCGTGGACAGAGCGGATTTCGTAACATTCTCGGGCTGAGCGGGATGTCGATGATAAGGAGGACAAGAACATTGAGATTTCAGACGATTTGTCGCAGAACGCCACAAATCCTTGCGACGCACCCAGCGCTAAGTTGTTTGGAAATTGGCTGGAACATGAGATTCGAACCTACGACTTCCACCGTGTGAAGGTGCCGATCCTGCCATAAGTTATTGACGGAACAGTCGTTAGAAGTCGGATCAACCGGCGAAACCGGCCCAATCGGCGGTATTTGCCACAAAAATGCCACAAAGCCAATGGCACCTAACCGAGTGGGCATGGGCTGGTTCGCGGGGAACCGGCCCAGCTTGGCTTACTTCCCTTCTTCCGTTATTTCACCACCTTGGAATTCGCAGGCTGGCATGCATCGATGGGGATTCACCGGATATCACCATTGAAAACGCTCGGTGATCCCGAGGCCCTGGATCGAATCAACGACCTCTTCCATGCCATGGAACGACGATATAGGCGTTTTGTTGACGGTAAAGGACTTATGGGTCGGTGCAGTCGGCCAAAACGGCCCAATCGGCGAGCTTTGACACCAATTTGACACCAAAATCTATGGGCAGTGAGCTGGGTCGTGGGGGGCCAGCTCACAATTATTTTTCGCGGCATGTTCAGGTACCAAGGCGTCCGGTGCGATGACCGCACCAATCAAACGAACACCAGAAAGAGCTTCGGGGTGAAGTCGAGATGCCAAGACAGAAGCTAAGCAGACGGGATGCTGATTATGCCGACGTTCGGAGTGGCATCGTTGAATTGCTACAGACCGCCCGCGCCGTTTCGGCGCGGAGTATCAACGCTGTCATGACTGCCACATATTGGGAGATCGGACGTCGAATCGTTGAATCAGAGATGCGAGGAGAAAAGCGCGCCGATTATGGGGAGCGTCTGGTCGAACGACTGGCGATCGACTTAACCGAGCAATTTGGGCGAGGGTTCGGCAAGATCAACTTGTGGAGGATGCGGGCCTTCTTCCAGGAATGGCCCGAGAAGCAGATTCTTTCAACACTGTCGAAAGAATCGGGAACATCTGTTTCTCTTAGCGACATCGGCTTGTCCCTCCTTGCAAGGATTCCTGACCTTTCGGCCCTATTCCCGCTCCCGTGGTCCGCGTATCTGCGGCTGCTCTCCGTCAAAAGTCAGGATGCAAGGAAGTTTTACGAAGCGGAAGCGATACGGGCGGGATGGTCGGTACGCCAACTGGACCGCCAGATAGGAAGTCAATTCTATGAACGTATTGCGCTCTCCCGGAATAAGGCCGCCATGCTTGAAGGAGCCGAGGCACCGGAACCGAGCGACGTGATCACGCCCGAAGAGGCGATCAAAGATCCCTTCGTCCTAGAATTTCTCAATCTCAAAGATGAGTACTCGGAATCTGAACTAGAAGAGGCCCTCATCCAACATCTGGCTGACTTCCTTTTGGAACTTGGTGACGATTTCGCCTTTCTTGGGCGCCAACGCCGATTGCGACTGGACGATACCTGGTTTCGCATTGATCTTGTTTTCTTCCATAGACGTTTGAGGTGTTTGGTCATCATCGATCTGAAAGTCGGCGAGTTTGGCTACGCTGATGCAGGTCAGATGCACCTCTATCTCAACTATGCTCGTGAGCATTGGATGAAACCGGGAGAAAATCCTCCCGTCGGTCTAATTCTGTGTACGGGGAAGGGGATGGCGGAAGCTCACTATGCACTCGACAACCTTCCAAACAAAGTTCTTGCTGCCGAGTACCGCACCCTGTTGCCCGATGAGGAGGTTATCGCCCAAGAGTTGGAGCGCTCACAGGCTCAGCTACAGGAGAGAAAATTAAGCAAACCAGTAGAGAATTGACTATCCATTCAACCGGCAGTACAGCGCGCGTCCGTCGCACATCGGCTCGTCAGCGTTCGCAATCTTAGTGCTAGGAGCGGGTATTACGTTTCCGTTTTCTCGGCAGGGCGTCAACAAAGTCGGATGCTACTCGACTAAAGGCCTCGCCTATACGTTGCGCAGTCATTGCGTTTTGTGGATCGAGCAAGTGTTGAGCCATAAGACCTGTCATGAGCGTGTAGTAGAGAGCGCCCATGGTCTGAATCGTCTCGTCGTCAATTTCTCCTTCCGGAATATTTAAGAACAGAGATGCCAAACCTGCTTGAGCCTGTCGGAGGCTTCCACCCAGGGCAGCACGGATCTCCGGCATGTGATCAATCTGAGAAAACATTTCGAAGTTGGCAGCCCAGAGTGGACGATGTTTCGCGAAAGATTTGATCAAACGCGCCCAAATGGCTTCGAACCGTTGGCGTTGCGAGAGATCTTGGCGAACTCCAACTGCCAGATCGCGTCGAAATTCGTCATCCCATTCCTGCACCGCTTGCATCAGAGCTTCCGTCAAGAGTGCGTCTTTCGAACTGAAGTGATAACCGATTGCGGCCAAGCTGACGCCGGAAGCGGATGCGATATCCCGGGCCGTTGTCCTGGCATAGCCCTTTTCCATCAAGCACTGCTTCGCACCCTTCACCAACGCTTCGCGATTCCCCATGAAGAGACTCTATCGCAAAGTCCTACAAATGTGTGAGACGATTGTATGGAACAAATGTCTAATACAAACGTACAACATGTAGACGCAGTCATTTCATAAATCAGGTGGAACGTATGAACAGGAAGACCATTCTCATTTCAGGGGCCGGAATTGCAGGACCAACGCTCGCTTTCTGGCTGAGCCGCTACGGCTTCTCACCGACCATAGTCGAGCGCGCTACCGGTATCCGCGATGGAGGATACGCCGTCGATTTTCGAGGGGCTCCCATGAACGTGCTGGAAAAGATGGGCCTCGTTGCTTCCATTCGAGCTCAAGAGACTCGCACACACGCAATCACTATTGTTGATGGGGACGGCCAGAAATTGGCGAGCATGCCGGACGGCTTCACGAGCGGTGACTTGGAAATCATGCGGGGGGATCTAGCTCACATCCTTTATGACGCCACACACGGTGATACCGAGTACATTTTCGATGACGCCATCAGTGAAATAGTTCAGACGGATCGGGAGGTTCACGTCACATTTGCCAGTGGAGCCTCACGGGTATTCGATCTTGTCGTTGGTGCCGACGGTCTTCACTCTTCCGTTCGCTCGCTCGTTTTTGGGCCCGAGAGTCAGTTTCTGCATCATCTCGACTACTACATCGCTATCTTTACAATCCCCAACTACTTGAAGCTCGACCAGAGCGGCCTCTTCTATGGGGAGCCGGGCCGGAAGGTGGGCATTTTCGCTGCGGAGAACAATACTGAAGCCCGCGCGTCATTCTATTTTTCATCTCCACTTCTGTCGTTTGGTCGAGATGACATCGAAGGTCAAAGGCAGGCCCTCCGCGACACCTTCCAGGGAACAGGATGGGAGACATCACACCTTCTGCAACTGATGGACGAGGCTCCCGACTTTTATTTTGACTCCATCAGCCAGATCAGAATGGACTCGTGGTGCAAAGGCAGAGTCGCATTAATAGGAGATGCTGGCTACTGTTCGTCGCCTCTTTCAGGAATGGGAACAGGCATGGCTGTTGTTGGGGCCTACACGCTCGCCGGCGAACTCAAAGCTGCAGAAGGAGACTACCCAATAGCGTTCAACCGCTACGAAGGAACCATGCGTCCCTTTGTCTCCAAGTGCCAAAAGCTTGTTGATGGCGCGGAGTGGTTCATTCCGAGAAGCGGTTTCCGTCTATGGCTGAGCAATCTGATGTGGCGGACACTGCCATACACGCCGTGGAAAAACATGATGCTCGAAATGCCACTGAACGCGGCGAACTCCGTAGAGATCAGGGACTATGTATAGGAGTTTCGGGGACCGTTTTCGTGTTCAAGAGGCAATAGTTAAGCCGCTTCGAAGTCGATGCGAGAATCCATCAACTCGCTCCTGGACCATCTCGCGCAGTCCGCAGTTCTGCTTGATGGTGACGGTACCCGTGGATCGTATCGGCCGGATTCGTGCGAGTCCAGGATCAAATCTGCTTCAACGTGGCCTCTGAGAGGATGTGATCTATCTCGTCAAGCCAGCGCTTTCTATCTGTTACGGAACTCGTTGCAACGATTCTGAATACATGTCTGACCACGTTCTTTACTCCACAGTAACGGAGCAGGCAGTCTTTCCAAATGCGATCAAGAGGATCACCGAATACGACCCTTTCACGTTCCTCTTCGGTATTGCTCGTATTGAACACGACCGCTACATTCGTTCGTAACAATCCTTTCGGAACGTCTCCAAGATCGGCTGACTTTTCGAAGGCATATGCAGACCCTTCGGCGAAGACGCGGTCCATCCAGCCTTTCATCATGGCGGGAGGTGAGCCCCAGCAATTTGGATGCACGACCACCAACACTTCTGCGGATGCGAGGAGGTCCCGATAGCGCTGGGTCAGCGGATCATCTGTTTTAGATCCCCTCACTTCGCCTTTGGTCAATAAAGGATTGAAGTTGTCTGTATATAAATCACAGAGATGGGTGGTAAATCCAAGCGCCTGCAAAGCGGCCTCCGACCGTCGCGCAATTGCTAAGGAGAAACTAGCATCATCCGGGTGAGAAACGACGATCAAGGCGCTTTGATGAGGAGTTGTCACGGTCATAGATTGAGCATAACCCGCCCGTCTTGGGTCATCCGAAGAGCACGAAAGAGTTATAGCTCTACTAGCGAACGGCTACTTTCGTGCGCGTGGTACACGCGTTTTCGATGCATGGCCTCATCCCCAAAGGGCAAGAGCCATTTGTTGTTCACACGCTCTCGGTAAGACATCGTCCGAACTCACATATATGCTTGGTCGGGACTCCGATGGGAAGAACAGCACAGGAAGAAATTTGCGAATGCAATGAATTCCGCGCTTGGAGCCTTCTCCGCTCATCGAAGACAGCCGCAAAATTTGGTTAGATCAACCGATAGAATTTGGCGGCATTCTCATAGAAGATGTCTCGCTTCTCTGCGGGACTAAGAAATGGCGCGGACTCCACGGCATCAACCGCCATTGCGATTCCTTCAGGCCAATACATCTGGTCGGAGCCAAACATTACCCGCTTGCCGAACCAGGCTTGCATGAGCGCATGTAAATAGGCATGAAAGTCCGCTCGCGGAAGGAGCCAATCGATCGCGCCCAGGTCTGCGTTTACCTCTGGATAATGGAACAGGATGGCTACCGTCTCCTCAAGGTACGGCCAGCCTGCGTGCATGAGGTTCAACCGGAGCTTCGGATAGCGGTTCAAGGTCTCTTCCACCAGTGAAGGATTCCCCAAGCTTGCACGAGCTTTGCGGCAGCATGGGTCAAACGACATGCCGGGAGGCATTACGCCCGTGTGCAAGGCCACGGGGATATCTAATTCTTCCGCAAGCCCCAAATACGGAGCGTACTTCGGATCGTCAAGTGTAAGTCCCGCACATTGTGTGGTGACCTCCCCAAGTACTCTCAAGCGGCCCTCCGTGAAAGCGCTTCTGAGCACACTCAAATCGGCCAGAGGAGTATCCTCAGAGCCGCGCACACCCGCTCCGGCGACGATCCTGACGGGGTCTGCCTCGTGCCATTGAATGGCGGCAGCCAGGCGATCCCCGTCTCCTCCGCTAACCACTCCCTTGACGATGTTCAGACGTTTCATCTCCGCGAGGCAGGCAGCTCTATGGGCGGCTCCATCCTTGAGTCGGACGGTTTTACCGGTGACAGGATTGGCTACCTCAGGGATGGGCAGGTCGGTCGGGTACGCGTGCAGGTGCACGTCGATTATCTGTGGCCGCTGCTGTATCTGCGCCAAAGCGGGGGGAATCAAGCTGATTGCTGCCGCGCTCGTGCCAAGCTGGAGGAATCGTCGCCGACCAATGACCATTTGTATGCTCCTTTGAACAAGTACTGCGATACGGATAAACCAGCAATTGCATAGTTGGGCAACTTCCAGCTCTGGATGTAAGGCAAGCTTTTTACTACGGCGCCACGAGGCGATCTGTCCAATCGAATGAAACTGCAGAATCCCGATCATCATAGGTGATCGCAATTGGGCCGAAGTGTTAACCGCTCTCCCGATGACCGATTCGCATCGCTTGAATCGATACTCCATCACCAACATAAAATCAGTTGGTGTAGGATCGCGCGCACGATCGGCTGATGCGGAATACAAATGGATGATTTTTTCGCATCGCAAGTCCGACTGAGCGTTATTGCATGCACCGTCGCGGATCACAGATCAGCTTGCTATCCTCAACACTCTCCAACTTGGGCTTGCGATTCCACAATCTGTCATACTGCCCTACTCTTGAATAATGAAAGTAAAACGAATCGTAGCCGATATGGCGACCGACAACCTTGCGGCGGCCATGAGCTTTTACCAGGATGTACTTGGCCTCAGTTTGCTCATGGACCAGGGGTGGATCGCCACTTATGGCTCGGAAGAAATGATGAACGTTCAGATCAGCTTCGCCTCGCAAGGAGGTTCAGGCGCCCCTATCCCTGATCTTTCAATTGAGGTGGACGATGTTGATACGGCGTTCAATCGTATGCGAGAGTTTGGATTTCAAATCGAATATGGCCCCGTGAATGAGCCGTGGGGCGTTCGGCGCTTTTTCGTGCGCGACCCGTTCGGCAAACTGGTTAATATCCTCATGCATAAACCATTGGGCGACGAGTAGGTAGAAAAATCTCGCTGATCCGGAAGTGGCCTGCTGAACTTGGCACGTAATTTCGGAGCGAGTTGCGGCATCTCCCTTGCGGCCACTCTCCTCGCCAGGCGGGCACAGTTTCACCAAAACGTACTGGTCGGACACCTCACTCCGAGCGACGAAGTTTATCGAACTCACTCAAACGTGGAGCCGAGCTCTCTTCATCGTGGTTGGTCATGGGCAGATGCCACCACGGCCTCTCTTGCCCCGATTGGGCGAGAACTCAGTGAAAAGCCATCGTTGCTTTCCTACATGGACGTTTTCTGGCTGCTCGCGTGTGCATCGTTTCTAGCTGCGCCTACACCACTATTCGTTCGTAAACCCAAAGCCCTGCTGCCGTCGGAGGAAATTCCTTGCAGACTGATTAACCCGTCATACGATCTTCGTCCGCACGAAAACCCGCATGGATATTCGACCTTCCTGCAGTGCAAAAGGGGGATCCGAGAGTACACATAGGCCACGGGCAAACCAAGCGCACTCCAAAATAGTTTGCTTAATGACCTTTGGTCATATATAAATGACTTTGGGTCATTTCAAGATTTTTCGAAGTATGGATTGACAAGGAGCATCACATGACTAGCTTGAGAAAGTCTGGGCAAATGGTCGCACTCGTGACCGGAGCGAGCAGCGGGATCGGCCTTGAGTTTGCACGCATACTTGCTGAACACGGTTATGATCTGGTCCTCGTCGCGAGGAGGAGCGCATCACTTGATACGATTGCCCGCGATCTGAAGATCGAGCATGGGATCAATGTTTCCCTAATACCCTGTGATCTGGCCGACCCAGCGTCTGCAAAGAATATCCATGCCGAGGTCGCGAGGCGTGGACTCAAGATTGACGTACTCATCAACAACGCCGGTTTCAATACCTATGGGCCGTTTGTGACCGTAGGAATCGATACCGAACTAAACATGATTCAAGTCAATCTCACGAGCTTGGTGAGTCTGACGAGACTTTTCTTGCAAGACATGGTTCATCGAAAGTCTGGACGGATTCTAAACGTCGCATCGACCGCATCTTTTGGCCCAGCCCCGAATGTGAGCGTCTATGGAGCAACGAAGGCTTTCGTCTTGAGCTTTTCCGAGTCGCTTTCCGAAGAGGTTAAAGGAACAGGCGTAACGGTCAGCGTTCTTTGCCCTGGGTCGACACACACGGAATTCGGAAGCAAAGCCGGCATGCTCGGCACAAAAATCTTTAGCGGCAAGCTGGCGAGTGCAAGAGAAGGTCGCTAAGACCGGCTTCGATGCAATGATGCGAGGCCGTATGACCACTATTACTGGGTTTGCGAACAAATTTCGGGTTTGGTCCATGCGGCTTGCACCAAGGTCTGTGGTTGTCAAGATTGCAGCTGGTTTGCTCAGTCAGCCAGATAAGTCAACACGTCCCGTATAGATCAAGATTGAAGGACAATAGGAATACGAGCCGTTCATCGGTTAGATTTGCTCGTTCAAGGTGAGCAGGAAATGAAGCAACGAAAAGTCACAAAAATCCGGACCCGGGCGACAACGGATTTGGCAAAAAAGGAAAGATGCGCAGCAGTGCTATCTTCGGCTGCGCTGCTCTTTGCTTCCCGTGAATTCGACGACGTATCCATGGTGGAGATCGCAAAGGGCGCCGGTCTCGCCAAAGGGACAGTGTACTTGTATTTCAAAACAAAAGAGGCCTTGTTTTTGCAGTTGCTGTCCGATGAAATGAGAGCATGGTTTGACGATACCGCCGCGAGGTTGACCGGCCCCGTCTCGGAACCTTCCGAAGTTGTCCGTGTCATCACCTCCACTCTTATTGGACGGCCCGTGCTGCCGCGATTGCTGGGGCTCCTCCACCCGATATTGGAACGAAACGTCGATGGCGAAATCCTGTTTGCATTCAAATCGGGACTACTAGAACTCACAAAGAGGTCAGCTGCCCTTTTTCAAAAAGTACTTAGTCTTCCGGAAGATTCAGGCGTTTCCTTAACCCTCTGGATGCATGCATTGACGGTAGGACTGGCCCAAATTGCAGCGCCTCCTGCCGCTGTCAAGGGCCTTCTGAAGACGGAACGTTCCCTGGCGACTCTTGAAATTGATTTTTCTACCGAACTTGAGTCTGCACTTGGGGCCCTCTTTAGTGGTATCGAGGTCTTACAGAAAGCTAAGACGCCTTCTCGCAAAAGGTAGCCATGGTTCTTGCTAACGCAAATCGAAAGGACTCATTTTGTCTAGAGTTTCAACGATAAGTGGAAGGCTTGTCCCAATATGTCGAATTCGACCAAAGTGGACATCCGAAGCGCTGCTCTTTGCACTTGATCTACTGCAAGGAAATGATGCAGCCCGAAGAGAGTGACATGTATCGGGGCGGGCGATTATTCGCTGACAGCCTTCCCTCGGCGCCGGCTGCACGGCTACTAGGTCTGCAATTCCGCGCTGCAATCCCAACTTCCTATCGGGGGCGTGGACTACCGGCAAGGTCTCTCCGTAGAGTGATCGAGTATATCGAGGCGCATCTGGATAAAGATTTAACACTTGTCGAACTAGCGAGTGTAGCGGGATATAGCATGTCGCACTTCAAGCCACTTTTAAGTGGGCCGCTTGTCTAACCCGTACACCGCTTCGTACTGGAGCGCCGTGTTGAACGCGCGCGAATGAATTTGCTCGAAGGAAGAAAGAGCATAACGAAGATTGCGATGGAGACGGGCTTCGCTCATCCGAGCCATATGGCCCGCTGTATGCTTCGCATGCTGGGTGCGAGGCCATCGCAAATCGCGCAAAACACTCAAAATGATGGCGGTTTTCGAAGCTCGTCGACCTGCCACATTGACCGTCTCATAGAAGATTGGCGCGAACATTTGTGGACTCACGGCCATTCGCGAGGTCCCTTGTGGGCTCAGGAAAAACAGATATTGCACAAACACGCTGACGGTTTGCTAACTGTCTGGTAATCCCGATTAGCAGGAGCGAAGCAAACAATTTGATATACGCCACTCGAACGCGATATCGTTCAACATGTTCTCGTTCTTCCACCTGCCCCGGCACTCGCTGGCCTGGTTCAGTCGTACTGGTTCATCCAAGATTTGGCAGGAGAGCACGAAGGGCGGCCCATCCGCACAAGCCCGATCCCCTCGGCTGTTCTGTCCGTGAATCTAGGACGACCCAACGCGACCGAAGACGGGTCTCTCGTCCCACGTACGTCCATCCTCGGTCTGCAATCGCACGCACGCGCTTGGCGCTCCTGGTCTGAAACCTATTTCGTAATGGCGATGCTGACGGTTCCGGGACTCGTACGATGTTTCCGCACACCGGCCCTGGCTGCGCCGACGCGCTGCTCGATCTCGGCGCGATAACGGGAGATGCTCCTGCAAGCTTCCTATCGAGTGACATCTCCGCGGCATCCGAGCCACAGAGAATCGCGTGCCGCCTGGATCGATGGTTGATCGAACGATTGGTCGGCACGAAACCCGTTTGGGAAAGCGAGCAGATTTCGGTGGCGCACAACGTGCTGCGTTCGGGAGGGTCGGTTGAGAGGGCTGCAGCGGCTGGGGAAATGAATCGTCGGCAGCTGCATAGGTTGTTTCATCGACATCTCGGTATCGGGCCGAAGCAGCTTGCCAATCTGGAACGGCTGCATTCGAGTTTGCGGGGCGTTCAAACAGGGTACGGCGACCCCCTCGCTGGATTTAGCGATCAAGCTCACCAGATTAGAAGCTGGCGGCGCCGACTAGGAGTTACGCCTGGCACCTATGCCGGTGAGGTTCGCACTCCGATGGCGACCTACTTCAGTTCGGACAGCAACCAGGACGGCCCATCATTCTATCTGTAGGCGCATGTCCCATTCTTTCAATACGCGGACCTTCCGTCCTTCCATAATCGAATCGGATCTGGACGGAAGGACGAAGGAATGTCACAAGAGACTACTCATCCGATGTACAAACAAGCCATCGACTACCGGGACGAGGAGTCGCTCTTCGAGGGCTATGCCGTCATCCCGCAATCCGGAGCGGCGAAGCGCCCGTGCATTGTGCTCACACACGAATGGAGCGGCCTGAACGCTCCGATGAAGCAGCTCGCGGAACGGTATGCCGGTCTCGGCTATATCTGTTTGGCCCTAGATGTCTATGGCAAGGGCGTTCGCGGAGATCCATCGGGCGACAATGCTCACTTAATGAATCCCCTTCTGCTCGACCGTGCACTTCTCCGTCGCCGGCTTCTGGCAGGCTTCGAAGCAGCCGTCCGGCTTCCTGGCGTTGACGATACCCGACTGGCCGTTGTGGGATATTGCTTTGGCGGGCTTTGCGCCCTCGACTTGGCTCGCGCCGCTCCCACGAACCTCAAGGCGGCAGTCAGCTTCCACGGCGTACTGCAATCTCCGGAGCTTGGCGAGCAACGTCGGATCGAGGCAAGCATCCTCTTGTTGCATGGGTGGGAGGATCCGTTCTCTCCGTCGCCGGACATCCTTGCGATCGCCACCGAACTTACGAAGGCGGGAGCAGACTGGCAACTTCATGCTTATGGTCATGCGAGACATGCCTTCACTTTCGAGGGCGCGAACTTCCCTGAGAGAGGCATTGTTTACGATCGTAAGGCAGACGAGCGCTCGTGGGCAGCCATGCGCGCCCATCTCGCCGTCGCCCTTGGGGAAGAATAGGCCGAGATCAGACATCAAGCGACTGCTCGAAACAGCGTTGCCTCTTTCTTCTTGGGATGAACGCCCGATGAGGAAAGTCAGAACGCGTGGCTCACGGTCGATCTGGGTTCTAACAGATCGAAGCTATGGCTGAGCATCGGGCTACATGACAGTAGCGGCTGGCCTACAAGAAGTTGAACCGATCGACCGAAGGCAAAGGAATACCGATGAAGTGGCAATCGAAAATCATCCATCCCAAGCGGAACGTATCCCAAAAGTTTGAGTCTCTTGCATTCCCGACATATCGAGGATCGACCGTTGTCTTCGCCTCCCATGAAGTTGTTCGCGATGGGTGGCGAGATAATGTTACCGACTACTCTTATGGGGCATATGGAACACCCACGGCATTGGAGCTCGGAGCACGAATTGCGGAATTGGAAGGAGCCAAGCACAGTTTTATCGTTCCAAGCGGCCAGGCGTCGATCGCGCTCATTTATCTCTCTTTATGTTCTGCCGGGAATCACGTTCTCGTTCCTTCAACCGCTTACGGCCCAAATGTAGAGTTCGGTACTCGCTTGCTTCAGCAATATCAGGTAGAGGTCGAGCTTTACGATCCGCTTATAGGCGGGGAGATCCAAGACCGAATGCGGCCCGAGACCGCGCTTGTCTGGTGTGAGAGCCCAAGCTCGATCACCATGGAGGTGCAAGATGTTCCAGCAATCGTCGAGGCAGCTCATCAGAAGAACGTTCCAGTCGCGCTCGACAATACCTACGCTGCTGGAGTGTTGTTCGACGCGTTCGCGCATGGTGTTGATGTGAGCATGCAGGCATTGACGAAGTATGCCGCCGGACACAGCGACGTCTTGGGTGCGGGATTTCGAGGGTGCTTCAAGCGGCTTTTCGGTTGTATTCGCAGAGCACATCCGGCCCGAAGCGGTCATCGCGTTTGTCAATGCCCTCCAAATATTCAAGATCGGTTGGAGTTGGGGCGGCGTAACAAGCTCAGTCATGGCCTATCCACATCTGGAACGTCTAGGTAGTCGACGCGGTCGCCTTGTTCGTCTCCATATTGGATTGGAAGACGGAGAAGATTTGATTGGGGACCTTACAAAGGCGTTGGAAGTGACGGAGACATCACCGGCGTCGTCCCATGGATAAACCTAACGAAGAACAGATAGGATCCGACCATTGTTCGAAGTCTATTCATGGAGCTCTCTCCAACCTGTGCCGTCTCTTGGAGTCTGCTTGGGTGGCTTTGGCTTTCGTGAGCAAATGCTCGACCAGGACATCGCCAAGCCAATCTTCGTACCTTTGAGGCGACCAGCCGCGGCTCACGACGAGCATGCGGTAGACATCCCGACTGGTGAGTGTCCACAGAATGTCGTGCACCATGGCCCGATCAAGATCTGGTTTGAGCGCTCCCGACTTCGCCACAAAATCGATCATGCGCGTTTGCCGTGTGAAGCGCATTTGCTCGCGCTCCTGAATTAACTCTGCCAGTTCAGGAGCCAAAACCGCCGCCCCTTGGACCAAGTCGATCGTTTTGGCTTGTGCCTCATATATGTGCCTGGCAATACGCGCGGCAAATCGAAGGCGCTCTGGTGGATTATCGTGCTCCAAGGCTTCGCGAGTCAACGTTTGGTAGTCCGAATCGAATGCGTTCTTATCCAACAACTCCGCGAGGATTCCAGCCTTGGACCGAAAGACGGCATAAACAGTTTGAGACGATACCTCGGCTCTATTCGCAATGGCATCGATGGTCATCGCCTCGTAACCCACTCCGGCTAATAGCTCCTCCGTAGCAGTCACGATCCTCAGGCGAGTGTCCTGAGCCTGTCTCTGGCGCGTGCCTCCGCTGTAGATGCGCTTTTTATTTGTAGCCATACCAGTAGTGTATGCATTTCTTAATATAGTATGCTCTATTCAATTAGGCATGCTTTATTGAGAGGACAATTGTAATGAGATTATTCCTACTTGGCGCGACGGGCAAAGCCGGACGCGCAATCCTCAGCGAAGCCTTGGAACGCGGACATTCTGTCACTCCGTATGTCCGCGCGCCGAACAAGATTTCCCGAGATCATCCATATCTCACCATCGTTCAAGGGAACGCGCTCGATTATGACTGTCTGGCAAAGTACATGGCCGGCCACGATGCCGTAGTGTCTTCTCTCGACGCACAAACACTCAAGCGCTCGCCGCTACAAAAGCAGCTTAGCGAATCGGTTAGACGGGGTATGGAGATGAGCGGAGTGGTCCGCCTTCTGATCCTCTCGGTCGCGTTTCTCTTCGAGAATGCTGGTCTCGCCACCTTTGTACTTGGAAGGACAATCTTTCGGCATGTGCGGCAAGGCTCGGGCGAATTGGAACGGGTCATTCAAGAATCAAGCCTCAATTGGACGATCGTTCGGCTGCCACGCCTTCTCGACAGTTTGTCGCCCAAACTCTATCGGACTGCCGTTCGTCAGGCACCGCCAGCTATCACAATTTCCAGCGGAGCCTTGGCTTGTTTCTTGATGGATGAAGTTCACGAAGGAAAGTTCGTTCGAAGAGTCGTTGGGGGTTCAGGTTAGCGGGTTTGGCTTCCAGACGCGCACACGATTTACACGCTAATACAGGCATTCAAGCGGCAATGTTGAAAGGCTGAACCATATGTCGACCGTCTATTTGCTTATCGTCCTGCTGGGAATGATGAGCGCCGTCATCTATGCAGCTTTCCGGCGAAAGCCGCGCAACCGCCCGACGCGTTTCCCGGGACGTATTCCCGGAAGACGTGTCACGGTCTGCGCGGGTGACAGCCTGACGGCTGCAACTCTCAGCGCGGACTTTATCTTCGGCCTGGAAAAGCGATTTCCTAACCGTCAATTCGTTAATGCTGGTATCAACGGAGACACTTCGAAAGGACTACTCAAGCGCGCAGAGGAGATTCTGGCTTGTGAACCGGACGAAGTGACGATCCTGATCGGAACGAACGAGGTGAGGGTCTCAGAAGACGCAACACCCTACATCCAAAATGTCGATGCTTTTCTTTCAAAGCTCGGCACCTGCCAAGTTGCGCTCCTTTCCATACCACCACTCGGAGAAAACCCAAGAAGTGATATGAACCGGAGGGTGTCCCGATGGAATGCAGCTCTGCGATCTCTCGCGGAAAAGCATTCTGTGACGTATCTTCCGGCGTTTGAAGAGATTTCAGAGCTATTGGACGGCCCAGAGGAATCTTTCAAATTTAGTATCGGTCTGCTCCTCAGTTCCGCTCTTCGCCGCTATCTGTTGCGCCAGAAGTTCGACGACATTGCGCGTGCTCATGGATACACAATGTTAAACGATGGAATTCATCTGAGTGACCGAGCCGGCGCGGTCGTCGCCAACCTGGTAAGCGAATGGCTGAGGGAACTTCCGCTTGAACCTTCTGCAACAAACAACCACCCAGGAAATTAGACATGCAAAACGCACACATATCCATATTCGACACCACACTTCGCGACGGCGAACAGGCACCGGGTTGCAGTATGACGAGCACGGAAAAGCTACGACTTGCCCGTCAACTGGATGCACTTGGAGTTGATATCATCGAGGCAGGATTTGCCGTTGTTTCTGAGGACGACGCCTCCGCAATCTCTGCGATCGCCGCAGAGGTCAGACGGCCGACCATAGCTTCCCTAGCGAGAGCTAACAAAAGAGACATTGAGGCGGCTGCGAGGGCGCTCGAAAATGCTGCGAAGCCGCGCATTCACATTGTTCTTGCCGCCTCCGATCTACATCTGGAACACAAGGTCAGAATGACACGCGACCAGGCGCTCAATCTCGCGGGAGACAGCGTGCGTCATGCAAGGAGTTTCGTGGATGAGGTTCAGTACTCGCTCGAAGATTCACACGGGCCGACCGAGAATATGTCTCCCAAGTCGTTGACACTGCCATCGAAGCGGGCGCAACTATCATCAACTTGCCCGATACGGTGGGCTATGCTTTTCCAACCGAATATGCAGCTCTCTTTACTCATCTGTTGCAGCGAGTGAACCGCATTCACACAATCACTCTCTCTGCGCATTGTCACAACGATTTAGGTATGGCCGTGGCAAACTCCATTGCCGCCATTAGTGCCGGTGCTCGGCAGGTCGAATGCACCATCAATGGGATCGGGGGAACGAGCGGGAAATGCGTCTCTTGAAGAAATCGCTGCCGCAATGTTCGTTCGGCAGGACTACCTTCATCCTTTCCACACCACGCTTAATCTCAGGGAACTCTATCCGTCGAGCGAAATCCTGGCCGAAATCGTCGGCTTTGGCCCGGCTCCGAATAAAGCAGTAGTTGGAAAAAACGCGTTCGCGCATGAATCTGGAATTCATCAACACGGCATGTTAGCCAATCCCTTGTGCTATGAAATTTTGACACCGGAACAAGTCGGAGCGTCGAAAAGCCGTATGGTCTTGGGAAAACACTCGGGGCGTCATGGCCTCAACCATCGCATGACGCAACTCGGCTACCTTCTTACCGACAACCAGCGTGATCTGCTTTATGGGCGATTCGTCAATCTCGCTGGACGACAGAAGAATGTCTCCGACGAGGACCTGAGTTGGTTGGCAGACGAACTGACCATCACGCGAGCTGGATAACGGAAGCTTAGTTGGCGTTCCCTGTTCGCGAGACATTGGGGGCATCATGGCAACCTAATTCATTTCAAGAATTGTCCATTATCTGCTTGGCCCTGGAGGCGTCGACGCAGTTCCTCATCAACGGAAAATCCGTCGACGTCGAGTTCGAACTCGCACTTCGGTACTTGTCTGCTGCGCTACCACCTCGATCTTCATGGCTCAAAGAAGGGTTGCAATCACGGTGCCGTTTCGGACAGGCGTGGACGGATGCCGCGCCCTTCGCGACGCTTCTGGTCGACGTGGCGACGGGCCCTCGCTCCAAAATGGGGCAATTGTTTTGCGTGGCTCGCCGTGGCGCTGCCGGCATGGGTCTTGGTACGTGCAGTGATGCCTGCGCGGCAGTAGTATTGAGACAGGACCACACAGCAAACTATCGCCGTGGGCTTGATAGAGCGGATGAGACACGCTACAGACCGGTGGTCGTGGAGATCAAATGAAGAACAGTTCCTTCGCAGCTATCAATCTATCGTCCGAATCCGCGAAGGCGCAGGTGTCCGACAACCATCCAGTTGCTTTTGTCAACGATCACGTGGTCAGAATCAGCACGATGACGGAGGCGTATTACTGGCATTGCCATCCCGATTCAGACGAGACCTTCTTGGTTCTCGAAGGGGCCGTTTTAATCGATCTAGATGATCGGACGCTCGAACTTAAGCCCGGTGATCTGTTTACTGTCGATCGGGGCGTCCGTCATCGCACCAGACCGTTGGGTGCGCGTTCGGTCAATCTGACATTTGAACGCGCAGAAACCAGCACTGTGAAGTTGGAGACGTAACGATCGCAATGCTTCGCTGATCTCCAGTTTCACGGACATACCAAGCGTGCTCGGAATGAGTTAACGTTCCTTGTTCACTCAAGCAGTGCTTTCCCTCTCCTTAAGCTCATTTCGTTTGATCATGATTCGACCGGCCATAACGGCTGGTGCAGCTACGTCACGCGAACTTGTTTGCGTGTCTGGTGGCCCAGTCTTCGAAGGTGAGTGGTGGTCGCCCGAGGAGTTGGGCAACGGTGGCGCTGGCATGTGCGGCCTTTCCTTCACGGATGCTCTCGAAGGACTTGGCGACTCCGTTGGCGATCTGCTGGGGGAAGCCGGCGCGCACTATGTTTTCAGCGGCGGCTTCGGTGGTGATGTCGACAACGCGGAGCGGCCGGTTGAGGAGCCGTGAGAGTATCTCGACCTGTTGCGGGGTGTCGAGAAGCTGGGCTCCGGTGAGGTTATAGACTTCGTTTGAAAGTTGGGGCGAATGCAGCGCGTGGATGGCGACAGCGGCGATGTCCTCCGGAGCGATGGGCGCGTACTGGCCGGAACCCATGGGGTTGTAGACGGTCGACTCGGACTTTATGGTCGTCAGCCAACCAAGGGAGTTGGTCATGAAGCCTCCGCAGCGGAGGAAGGCGGAGGGAAGGCCGGTGGCACGGATTGCTTCCTCTTTTTCGAGGTGGAGTTTGCCGACGCCGGAGGTGGGATCGGCGACGGAGAGGGAGGAGAGAAAGGTGATGCGCGGGGTTCCGCTGGCCTTGGCAGCCTGGACGAACTTCAAGAACAAGTCGATGGGGGTGAGGAGGTTCATGAGGAAGATGCCGTCGACTCCGCTGACGGCTGCGGCGTGGGTTTCGGGCTTGGTGAAGTCGCCGAGTGCGACTTGGACACGGTCGCCCCAGTGTGCAACCTTGGCTGCGTCACGGGTAAAAACGCGGACCTGTTCGCCTTCTGCGAGTAGTTGATCGACGACATTGCTGCCTACATTGCCTGTTGCTCCGGTTACGAGATACATGGTGTTGCTCCTTTTTCTAGATGCCTTCTTTGTCGGCAATTTTGATTGCAGCTAGTAGATGCATCGAACAATGCACCGGCAGGCAATACACTGTTGCTGTATGGGAACAATGACAAAGTTGGCAATGACGTCCAGGCCGTCCATGACGGACCTGAATGAGCTTCAGGTCTTTGTGCAGCTCTCAAAGGCGCAGAGCTTCACGCGCGCGGCACGAAAGATGGGAGTTCCGAAGTCGAGCGTGAGCCGTGCGATTGGGAGGTTGGAGACGCGGCTGGGTGTCCGGTTGGTGGAGCGGACGACGCGCAGTATGGCGCTCACGGAGGCAGGAGCGCTGTACCTGGACCATTGCCAGAGGGTGATGGAGGAGGCCGAGCAGGCAGACCTGGCGATGGGCGCTCTGCTGGCCAAGCCGCGCGGACGGCTCTGGGTTGCGGCCCCATTGCCGTTTATACGCTTCGAGCTGGTACCGCTGCTGGGAGAGTTTCTGGTCGAGTACCCGGATTTGTGCGTGAGCGTCGAGGCGCTTTCGGTCGAGAAGATCTCACGCGAGGGAACGCCCGACGTGATGATATGGCCCGGGCCGCTACAGGATTCAGGACTGCTGATGAAGCCGCTGGCGGAGATAAGGCTGGGCGCGTATGCGACCCGCTCTATTTAGAGAGAGTTGCGTCCGCTGGAGTCTTGCCGATCACAGTGCCTGCAGACCTGCTTGGGCATAGCTGCATCGCGTCGGGTTGCGGAACGCATGGCGAACCCATGGACAATGCAGTGTGGAGGCTGAGGCGCGGGGCCGACGTGAAGGAGGTGCGGGTGGAGGCGCGCATTGCCGTGCCCGATCCTTCGATCACGCACCAACTGACGGTCGCCGGAGTGGGGATCGGGATGCTGGGCCATTCGATGGCCAGGGCAGACGTGGAGGCAGGCAGGCTGGTGAGGCTGCTGCCGGAATGGGAGCCGGAGCCAATGCTGCTGCATGCGCTGTATCCCACGAGGCTGAGTTCGTCGCCGAAGGTAAGAGCGTTTCTGGATTTTCTGCGCACCCGGATGGGGAAGAAATTTGGATGAGTGGCTGAATGTCGCTGCTCGCCCCGTTGTTTGCGGATCCATGCGGCAACGTTGCTACGGTTGCCGACGTTGAACTCGTTACGTTCGTTTCTTGAAGACAGTTCCAAAGGCGATTTCCCGGAACCGGTGTAGGGCGGCTGGGCTCCGCTCGACCTTCATCCGGAGTATGGCTCCCTCCCACGAGGCAAGGAGAAATTCCGCCAGGTCAACGGGCGCAAACGTGGAGTCGATTTCGCCAAGCTCTTGAGCCTCTTGAATACAGGAAATAAAAGGCCGACGCCATTCCTCAAAAATAGCTTCGAGCCGTTCACGGAGAAGTTTGCTTTGACCAACCGTCTCAAGACTAAAGTCGCCGATCAGGCAGCCCCGCCCCCATTTGTCCGTCGCCAGAACACCGGTCATGATTTCCAAATAATTTTCTAACCTCCGTCGTGGGGACAGGGACGCATCTTCCAGAGCCTTCCTGACATTGCCTTGGAGGTTTTGGAAGTACCGATCCAGAACCTCTTTCGCAAAAACTTCCTTCGATCCAAAATGATTGGTAAACGAGCCCGGCGGAGCTCCCGCCGCGTCGCAAATGTCACGCACAGTCGCGCCCACGTAGCCAAATTTGAACATCACCTTAAGGCCGGCCTTCAAAATGTCTTCGCGAAGAGAAGCTCTCATATCTCCCTATCTTCCTATACGAGGTTTGAATTTTAAGACAAGCCAAGGCCCACGGTACGAACAGCGCAGCCGAGCGTACGAGACGTTCGACTGCTTCCGGAAGGTCTAGAGACTCAGCATCTGCTTTGGACTGGAGCCGATCCCGATTTCCAGCAGCCACTCCTTAACGTTGGCGCCGATCACATCAGGATGGTCCTCTTGCAGATAGTGCAAGCCCGAACGCAATTTGACCAGGTTGCAGCTCTTCAACCCCTTCGCAAACTGCTCAGCAAACGCAGGAGAAATCAGCGCTCCGGGATCGCCTGCAAACAGCAGCTTTGGGTAAGTCGACTCCGCAAGTGCCTTGTGGGCCGCCTCAATCGTGGCGCAAACATCCTTTGGCTCTCCTGCAATCGGGAGTTCGTTTGGAAACTTCCAGACGGGTCGTCGTGATTCACGTGTACGAAACGGCTCGCGATAGACTTCCATCTCTTCGTCCGTTAAAGTTCGAACCGTCGCTGCGGGCAGCACGCCTTCAATAAAAAGATTCTTTTCGAAAATCATCTCTTCGCCAACACCAGGCGTTCTGAAATTCTGAAATGTTTTCACCTGGTCCGGAATGAAGTCGTTCCAGGTCGGCATCGGACGGATGAACTCCATAAACGCCAGCCCACGTACAAACTCTGGCTTGCGCGCTGCCAGATTAAAGGCCAACCCCGTACCCCAGTCCTGGGCGACGATGTAAGCGGAGGTAATTCCCGCCCTCTCCAGGAACGTATCGAGATAACGAACGTGGTCGGCGAAACGATACTCGATGTCGGGCTTGCCTGACTGACCAAACCCGATAAGGTCTGGCGCGATGCAATGTGCCACTGGCGCAACGATGGGTAGGACGTTGCGCCAGACGTAAGACGATGTCGGATTGCCGTGCAGAAAGAGCACCACAGGCGCGTCCGCTTCTCCTGCTTCGCGGTACGCGATGTTGGAATCCAGCACGTCAACTTTAGCTAACGAAACATCAGCAAAAACACTCATGACTTTGCTCCTCTAAAGGGTTGGGAAGTCCTTCCGGGGTTCGCCCTCCGATGGCGGACAAGATCGACTTCGGGATAACTTTCAATCAATAGTATAGACGTACGTACGTCTATCATTTCAACATGCGAATTTACAAGAGGCCGCGTTGGCGGCTTCCAAGGAGGGATACCGTCGGATGATGCCGTCCACATCGAGACGCAACATCTTGAGGTAATTACGGCAGGAAGGGGGAACGAGGGTGTTACGAATGTATGGTCCGCCGCGCGACTGCAAGGGAAAAGTTTGGTCGAGAAGACAAGTCTGCGCAAATGTATTCGGCCTTTAGGTGGAGAAGAGTTCTCCTGGCCAGGATGAGTTGCGCGCGTGTCTGCGCTTTTAAAACTCGTCGGTCGTTGAAGACCATTCGTAACACCAGTTTGCGGACACGCCGTTGTGACTGTTCTTTCGTCCGTTACTTACCCTATGCAGACTTCGGTGGAGAAACTTCAAGCCGTCGTGGTGGTGGTGTGGGAAAGTGGGAGCGCGCAGCGCTTCCAAGCCGAAGGCGCCTTTTCCACACCGTTAGGTTGCGACGGGTCTGTACTCGTTGCCGCTGGAGAGCACAGCCCAGGCGATGCGGGCCAGCTTGTTGGCCATGGCGACTATGACTACGTTCTTGTGCGCTCTGGCGTCGAGTGCATCGAGCCACGCTCCAATCGGTGCTCGGTCGCGCTTGATATGCAGTACCGCCGCTCGCGCGCCATGAATCAGGATCCTGCGCAGGTACGCGTTGCCTCGCTTACTGATGCCAAACAGCTTCGCCTTACCACCGGTCGAATACTGACGGGGCACGACGCCGAGCCATGCCGCGAACTCTCGCCCCTTGCGGAACGCAGCACCGTTACCGATGGCAGCGACGATGGCTGTAGCCACGACGGGGCCTATGCCCGGTATCTTGCGAATGCACGTGCAGCCCGCATCCGCGGCAGAGATCCGTTCCAGTTCATCGTTCAACTCTTCAATCTGCTGCTCAACAAGCTTCCACTCACTCCACAACCCGTCGATCAGGTTGCGCATCCGCGGCGTCAGGTCGAACTCGGCGTTCTCGAGGATGTCCGCCATGGCGGCCTTGAGCTTGGCTGGCGTCCGCGCAAACACCAGGCCACGTTCGAGCAGAAACGCCCTTAGCTGGTTGATCACTGCTGTACGCCGCGCGATGAGCCGGTCCCGCACTCGATGGATCGCCTGCAAATCCAGCTGATCGTCCGTCTTGATCGGAACAAAGCGCATGTTCTTGCGTTCAACGGCCTCGGCGATCGCCTCCGCGTCGATGAAATCGTTCTTGTTCGACTTCACGAAGGGCTTCACAAACTGGGCTGGCATTCACGGCGAACATGCAGACCTCGTTGATCGGTCTCGAGGCGTGCTCGGGAGCGCCCTTCCTCGGCAGGGCGCTGCGGGATCAAGGCCATGACGTGCGGCTGATCGCGCCTTTGGTCAAGTCCAACAAGAACGACTTCGTGGACGCCGAGGCCATCGCCGAAGCCTACCTTACTCCGCAGATGCGTAACCTGATCGACATGCTATGGGGCGAATGGAAGACCGTCGAGCAGCAGATCGAGGAGCTGACCGATAAGCTCGAACAGATCTCTGCCAG
>JAOAPB010000060.1 GCA_025462645.1 Edaphobacter sp.
ATACCTGGCTGTGAAGCTGAAGCGCAGCCGATGCGATAAACTAAAAGAGTCGGGGCGTAGCGCAGTCTGGTAGCGCATCTGCTTTGGGAGCAGAGGGTCGGGGGTTCGAATCCCTCCGCCCCGACCAACAATCCATCCAAGCTCATCCCATACAGTCCAAAATCTTTCATGATATCCAGTGAATAAACAGGCTTTAGTCCCGTTAATTGTCCAATGTCGTCCGGCGATGTACTATGAAATCCACGCTCTACTGGGGGCCTTTATGGGGGGCCTGCTTGTCGGAGTATGAGGGCCTTTTGATTTCTGCTCCCTGAGTCGCGAGGGAAACAGTGCTGACGGATACAGCGATTAAGAGGGCCGCTGCAGGCGATCGAGATTACAAGATGGCAGACGCCGGTGGCCTGTTCCTACTGGTGACAAAGGCAGGCGGCAAGCTCTGGCGCTGGAAGTACCGCTTCGAGGGCAAGGAAAAGAAGATGAGCTTCGGGCAGTACCCTGAGGTGACTCTAGCCGAGGTCAGAGCGCTCCACGCTTCCGCCCGGCGGATGTTGGTCTCTGGTGTCGATCCGATGGGGCAGCGCAGCGCTGAAAAGAGAGCTATCCGGGAAAGCAATGAACTGCCTTTCCGCATGGTCGCCTTCAAGTGGCATGAGCACTGGGAGGGGGGCAACAGTCCACACTATGTGAAAGCAACATGGAGCCGCTTAAAGGCGAACGTATTTCCGGCCATCGGTGATTGTCTGATTACGGAGATCCAAGCTCCCGAAATCGTGGTCATGGTTAAGGCCATTCAGGACCGTGGCAAGTTGGATATTGCCAAGCGAGCCTTGGAAACCACCGGGCAGATCTTCCGCTATGCCGTGGCACATGGTCTGACACAGCGTAACCCCGCGAGCGATATCAAGCCGGGTGACATTCTCAAGTCCAGACAGAAAGAGAACCACGCTCGTGTGGATGTGAAAGAGCTTCCCGCTTTGCTGAGGGCGATTGAGATTTACCAGGGCAAACACATAACCCGACTGGCTATGAAGCTGCTGGCCATGACCTTTGTGCGTACTAGCGAGTTGATCGGGGCGCGGTGGTCCGAATTCGATCTGGAAGCTTCAAGGTGGAATATTCCCGCCGAACGCATGAAGATGAAGACGCCCCACATCGTGCCGCTCTCATGGCAAGCGCTTGATGTGCTTGCGCTGCTCAAGGGGTTGAGCGGGAACAATGAGTTGGTGTTTCCCGGAGCCCGCACGTAGCCAAGATACATCGCGAGTTGCGCGGCTAGCGGACCGGGAGCGAGTTGTGCAAACGCAAGACCTTCAAGATAATCCGCCCGTTCAGTCCAGCCTCGCTCCTGCACTAACTCCGACTCCATCCGGCTGGCTAACGTGATAGGCCGCCAAACCCGACTGTGCCCAGGCGCAAAAAATAGAGTAGAAATGGCCAGAGGGGCGCTTTCTGCTCTACTGCGGGCTGGGGGCGAGCGCTCATGGACTCCTACTTGGATTGCGGCTTTTGTGAATTGGTTTCGCTCAGTGCTGCGTGGAGCCCCTGTGCCAACTTGACAGCATCATCATTGGCCCAGAAATGCATAAAGTAGAGGTGCGGTTGGTCGAAGAGCATGTGGTTGTGCATCGCCTCAACCTCGATGCCGTGCGTCCGCAGGGCGCGAAGTACAGGATTCACTTCCGCGGCAAGCATCACAAAATCACCGGAGATGGCGGCTTTGCCTCCGCCTGTCGGCTGAAAGTTGATGGCCGTGGCCGTGCCCATTGCTGGAGGAACCTCCATGCCGTTGTCAAGAATCTTTTCTGCACGAGGAATGCTGAACTGCAGGATGCCGCCATTGATCTTGCCGGTATAGCCAAGGGCTTGCTCTACCTCTGTCGTCTTTAGATCGATGGCTGGTTGCGCGACTGCGGGGGTTGGAGTGGCTGGGGGAAAGGGCGTTTTGGTCAAAGCGAGCGCGGGGGCAAGCGATTGCGCCAATACGACAGGGTCGCCGTGGCCGGAGATATGCATGTAGATCACGCGAGGAACCTCTCCGAGGAGATGGTTGTGGATGGATGTTTGCTCGATGCCCCCTTGCTGAAGCTTCAGCATGACGGGTTCGATCTCCTCCTCGGTCAAAACGAGGTCGCCCATGACCATCGCCTCATCGCCCATCTTCTTGAAGGCAAGCCATGAGCCCAGCGCGAGCCCGGGGGCCACGGTTACGCCATCCCTGACCACTTTCATGTCTCTGCGCGGAAGGGAAAACTTGTAGACTTCGCCCGGCTGCATCTGACCGGTCCGGCCGAGTGCTGCTTCCACAGGCTTCCAGGCTGCATTCGGATCATTCTGGGCCCGCGCAGAAGCAAACGAACAGGTGAGCAAACAGAATGCAACGGTACATGTGACTCGTCTTCTCATGGCTGTCTCCTATTTCGAAGCAATCGAGTGATAGAGACCTTCGATAAGCTCTATCCCTCGACGCAGTAGTTCGTCGTCCGGAATGCCCTGCCTGGCCCATCCCTTCAGAACGTGGTTGATGGTGATACCTTCTGTTCGGCCGAACTTGAGATCATCGAAGTCGGCATCGTGGATAGCGTGGCCAATGCGATGGATGATCTTGTCGCTAATACCGAAGCGAAGACATAGGGTTTCGAAGGTGCAGTTTTCGCCTTCGTGGCCGAAGCCGCCGCCCTGATACATATCGAACGGCACAGCTTTCGGATGACTTAAAGGTTCATTTCCGAAGATGAACGTAGCCTTGGGATCGATGAACCGCTGAATGAGCCATGCAGAGGAAACACGGTCAATGCCGGGTCGAGGCCTCGTAATCCAGGCCTGCTTCTGATAGGCCGCCTTTGAAAGCCTTCCTTTCGGAACCTTCACCTGTGTTGCTGCCGGATGTTCCGCCTTATAAAGGACCTCTTCGGCTTTGGCTCTCAGTGAGGAATTAAAGAAGTCGATCTCGCTGATTTCATCGAACCGCCGTTTCATCTTTGCAAGTTGATTGGGAAAGCCTTGAGCCGACGAGTCAAGTTCTTGCACCTCCTGGATCAAAGCCGTGTAGTCGGGTTTCCGCTCCTCTCGAAACAGATCATGAAGCCTCTCAATCGGAGGATCGTCAACGCTTTGGACTTGCAGAACCGAGACCTCTCCCTTCGAAGCGCGAATCGACGTTGCGAGCCATGCGAAACGTTCCTGATTCGTCGGCGTATTGGGCAACAGATAGCCAGAGTTGCGCAGTGCGAGCGTCCCGTATCGTTGCAGTTTCCTCCAGATCCCTACTCTGGCACTTGCTTTATTGCCGGGCAAGGTGAAGATCAACAGGAGCCACGGTGCCGAATTTGCGTCATTGTTTTTGCTCATGAGATTCAATAGCTGCCATTGCGTCGTGCAACTCGCATCGTGCAGCGCCGGACGGCTAGGGGAGGGACGCCCCCTCACGCAGCTCATCCGATGCGCGTTTTACAACCTTATCCCCCTGCTTGATGGCGCCTCGTATGGCTACCTGGTCTCCAAATGCTGCGCCCTTACGTACGTTTACCCAGTGGGCGTGTCCATGCAGCGAGGTGATAATAAATGTTCGCTCGGTGGTCGAGACAACGCTGGTTGCGGGAACGAGCAGGAGGGGCTCCGCCGAACTGACCGGCCACTCCACGGACGGATACATACCGGGTGCAAGGCTTCCGTCCTTGTTGTAGGCGTCAAGCTCGACCATCATTGTTCTGGTCTGAGCCTCGAGAGCGTTGGAGACTCTTGCGATCTTGGCCGAATACGTCTTGCCGGGCTGTGACGAAACGTGGAAGTTCACCGGTGTGCCGGAGACAACGTGGCCGACATAACTTTCGGGAACGGGGACGGTCAAGCGAAGATGCCTGATCTGTTGGAGCTTCAGCAGGGGTGTGTGACTGCCTCCCTGTACCAATATGCCCGGATGCACAAAACGGTCAGTGATTGTGCCGTCGAAGGGCGCCGTCACGCGGAGATAACTGTCCATCTCTTTCGCAGCGCGCAAACGCTCAGCTGCTGCCTGAGTAGCGGCCTTCCTGCTGCTCACGAGGGATTGTGCTGCATCCCGCTCTTTTTGCGATTGAATCAGTTCGTTCTCTGCGATAGCCCCTGCCGTCTTCGAAGCTTCCTGCAAGCGAGCGAACGTGCTCTCGATGCCTGCTGCCTGAGCTTCCGCCTGACTTTGGTCGGCTTCGGCCTGGTGAAAATTCGCTTCCGCAGCGGCGGTCTGGGCCTTCATCTCCGGAGCGGATAGTTCTACCAGAACCTGTCCGCGTCGTACGTGACTGCCGCGATCTACAAGTACCTGTTCAATGTAGCCGGGAACCCGCGCTTCAATGTCAGCCTGCAAATATGGTGCCAACTCCGCGGGCAACGCAATCGTTCGTGTAGGGTTGCGGCTTTCCACCGCCACAAGTTCCACACGCGTTGGCGACTGAGCGATCGCCCGCCCACAGATGGCAAGAGCAATGAAAAGGATTTTCTTATGATTGTGCATAGTATCGGCTCGCGGGGTCTTCGGGATTCAATGAATTTGAAGTAATGGAAGCGCGACGTTGCAGGAGTCCGTAGATGGCTGGCAGCACGGCCAATGTGGCAAACGTCGAAAAGAGAAGGCCGCCGATCACGGCGCGGCCCAAAGGGGCGGATTGTGCGCCGCCCTCTCCGAATCCGATGGCCATTGGGATCATGCCGGAGATCATTGCCGTGGCAGTCATGAGAATTGCACGGAGGCGACCGACGGCTCCTGTGTGCGCCGCTACCTCCGCGCCTTCCTGCTGGCGGGCTTGCTCGGCAAAGGTCACCAGGAGAATTGCGTTGGCGACCGAGATCCCTACCGCCATAATCGCTCCCATGAAGGACTGGATATTGAGGGTTGTTCGGGTAACGAGCAGCATGAGCACCACACCGCAGAGCACTCCCGGAATTGTGCTCAAGACGGCCAGAGGCAACCGCAGGGATTGGAAGTACGCCATCAGGAGGAGGAAGATGGTTGCAATCGCAAGCAAGAGTCCTACGCGCAAGCCCGAAATGGTCTGCTCCAGCGCTGGAACCTCGCCCCGAACTGTCACGATGGAACCCTTCGGCGGCGCCGCCATCTTGCCGAGCGCTGCCTTGATCTTCTGTTGGGCTTCTCCAAGGGTAACACCGTGAAGGTTAGCGGTTAGGCTTACAACACGCTGTCCGCTGAGCCTCTCAATCATCTCCGGCATGGTGCCGTACTGCAGGTTCGCGACCTGATCGAGTTGAGGCTGTGAGAGTCCATCTCGCATCAGCGGCAGAGATGACAAAGCAGGCAAACCCTGAGCGCGACTCGGAGGAATCTGTACCTGTATCTGGAAAGCATTTCCGGTGTTCGGGTCACGCCAATAATTCGGTGAAGTAAATCGTGACGATCCGGTTGCAGCAACCATGGAGTTGGTGACGTCGGCCATGGTCAGGCCGAATTGTCCGGCATACTGTCGGTCGATGTTGACCTCGACGGTGGGATACTTCTGCGGCTGCACGATGGATATGTCGCGGAGAAAGCTCAACTTGTGAAGCTCCGCCTCTATCTTTGCAACTTGGGCGTAGTTCTGATCAAGGTTCACTCCCTGTACGTCGATCTGGACAGGAGTGGGCGAACCAAAGCTCATGACCTGGGAGACTATGTCTCCTGCCTCAAAAGACAGATGGAGCGAAGGCATCTCTTTACTGAAAGCAGAGCGAAGGTCTTCCCGCAGACGTTCGTCGTCAGGATGTCCGGGCCGCAACTGGACTTGAACCATCGCTTCCTCGGGACCGCTGGTGAAAAGATGCACCAGGTTGATTGGATAGCTGGAAGGTTGCACGCCGACGTAATCGGATGTAATCTCCACGTTCTCCTTTCCGATGGTCTTGCGAATGAGATCGAGCGCATGGAGAATCATCGGCTCGGTCTCCTCAATACGTGTGCCGACAGGAGCCTTCAAACGCATTCGCAGGACAGGACCATTGACGTCCGGAAAGATCTCGGTTCCGAGGTGTGGTGTGACAAGCACCAGAACAACTATCGACACTCCGAAGTAGGTGAGGATGACCGGCCACCTGAACTTGAGAACGGTGTCGAGAAATTTTTCATATCGCGCCCGGAGTCGCCCGAAGATTCCTTCCGACTCTTCCCGTCGATGCGCCTCTTTCATCATCCACGTCCCAAATACCGGGACAAGACTGCTGGAAAGCAGGTAGGAGGCGATCATGGCGAAGCCAACCGCGAGAGACAGAGGAACGAAGAGTTGCCGCCCGACACCCTTCATGAAGAAGGACGGAACGAAGACTGCCAGAACACACAGCATGGAAAGCAATCGTGCGATCACGGTGCGTTTGCATGCCTCCAGAACCGCTCTTGCGCGGGAGACGCCCGGCAAAAGTTGCGTATGGATGTTTTCGATCTCTACGGTGGCTTCGTCTACAAGAACGCCCACGGCGAGCGCCAGGCCGCCAAGGGTCATGATGTTGATGGTTTGCCCGGTAGCCCAAAGCAGGAGCACCGCCGTGAAGAGTGCAAACGGTATATTCGCGACTACGATCAACGCACCACGCCAGTCCCGGAGGAAGAGCAAGACAACGATCCCTGTGAGCACGGCACCCAGGATGGCTTCGCGTATGAGTCCGTTGATCGCGTGGGAGACATACCCCGATTGATCGAACGCCAATTGAACGTCCACGTCATCAGGGATCGCCTTCTTGAATACCGGGATGGCTGCCTTGACCGCGCTGATGACAGCAAGGGTCGAGGCGTCGGAACGCTTCGTTACCGGAATATAGACCGTTCGCCGTCCATCCACGTGAGCGTATGCCGTCACAATGTCGGTTCCGTTGTCGACCGCTCCGATATCGCGGAGATAGACGCTTGTGCCTGATCCGGGGTGGATCGGCGTGTTCATCAGCTCACCCAGTTCCGGCCCGAGGGTGGCATTGTTGCGTACGATGCGGTTTAGCGTGCCGTCATAAAGATTTCCAGATGGAGATACCACCGTCCCGCTGCTTACTGCGGAGATCGCTTGTTCAGGAGAGATATGGTATTGCTTCAGTTTGTCCGGGTCGAGCGTGACGACGATCGTCCGTTGATTGCCACCAAAGGGCGGCGGCGCAGAGACGCCGGGAAGTGTCGCAAACAAAGGCCGCACCTGATTGAGTGCGATGTTCTGTAGTTCGCCTTGCGTGTGGTTGGAACTCGTGAAGAGCAACAAACCGACGGCCACGCTGCCTGGATCGAAGCGAGTAATGAAGGGGGGGACGGTGCCGGGGGGCATGAAAGCACGGGCTCGCGTGACGTAGCCTACCGTCTCGGCCATCGCCTGCTGCATGTTCGTCCCTTCACGGAAGCTTAGCTTCATCAGCGCCGCGCCCTGGATGCTCTTGCTGTCGACCGATTCGATACCCGTGATGTAGAGGAAGTGGTACTCGTAGTAATAGGTAAGGAAGCCTTCCATCTGGGCGGGGGTCATCCCGCCAAACGGCTGAGCAACATAGATGACTGGATTGCCGACTTCAGGGAAGATGTCGGTCCGCATTTGGCCCAACGAAAGGACAAAGCCGGCCAGGATCGCGATCAACGCGACGATCACAGCAAGAGGACGGGATAAGGCTGCCAAAACAAGACGCATCGTTTCCTACCTGGAACTCACTTGCTGACTGCTTGCACGAAGGGTTGAATATCTCCGCGCGAGGCTTGCAATTGAAGAAGAGCCCGCCAGACATTCAGGCGTGCAATGGAATCGTCGATCTCAGCCTGAACTACGAGTCGTTGCGCCTGCGCCACATCGTCGATAGGGCCAAGTCCTGCCTTGTAGCGAGCCTGGGCTTGGTCGAAAGCCGTGTGGGCAGCGTTCACTTCGACCGGTGTGTTTGCTGCAACCTCACGCGCTGTGCGCACCGCTGCCCGGGCGATGGCAAACCGCTCCTGAAGGGTTCTATCCGCCAACTGCTCGTTGCTCTTATTGGCTCGGACCGCTGCGGCTTGTGCGGCTTCGCGGGCATGGATGCTGGCAAAATCCATGAAGGCGAAGGTGACGGTCACTCCAACGGCGTAATTCGCTGTCGTTGGGCTAAGACCATTGGTGCCGCCAAGCCGCCTTCCGTCCGACTCAGTCCCCGTTCCGCGAGCGAAGGCTGCACCCTCTAGATTGAATTGCGGAACCCAACTGCGTTCGGTCGCGTGCAACTGCGCTTCCGATTGCGCGGTGACAGCTTTCTGCTGCACCAGGACGGGATGCTCGCCCGCCTGGAACGGCACGCCCTCTTCGGCCAACTGAGGCGACTCTGTCAACAGACGAGCAGTAGCGAACATGATTCCACCGTCGTCCGCATGCGGCATGAACTTTACAAGGGTGGCCCGGCTTATCTGTTCGGCTTGCTTCGCGTAAGCGAGTTGCGTCTCCGCCAAGGCACGCTCAGCTTCGACCCGGGACTCGTCCGCGCCCGGCCGGAGTTGAGCCGAGGTCAACGCATGGATGCTACGCAACAAGACATCCCAGTTGTCCACCGCAGCAGCCGCCGACCGTTCAGTCTGCTGAGCTGCAATCAACGTTAGAAAGGCATCGGCCGCCGCGGTCCCGACGTCGAGTTGAGTGCGCTGAACGACTGCGCTAGCCGCATCCCGCGCCGCGCGTGACGCCGTCACGTTGGCATGGCGAACACCAAAGTCGAACGGCTGCCAGTTGACGAGCAATCCAGTTGCGCTGCCCCAGACCGAACCGCCGTTATTCGTGCCAAGTACAGGTCCCGTCATAGAAGGCACAATGTTTTGCGGCAGCAGCGCGCCAAAGACGTTGTTCCGAGTGGCGCGGTTGAATTGGGCTAGACCATCGACTCTAGGAAGATACGACGTTCGCGCCAGTTCAATATTGGCAGCCGACGCGTTCAGTTCTTCCTGCGTGACATGGACCAGAGGGTAATCACGCACTGCGGACTGAACCACCTCGGAGAGGGTAAGCACAGGAGGAGGTGGAGGAGGAGCTTGTGCGTGTGCGATCGAACCTCCGGGAGCCGCAACCGCGCCCAACAGCGCACACGAAGCAATAAGCGTTCCTATATGACCGAACCCGGGTGTTTGCATGCGCCGGTTCATCGGCGCCCTCTGCGACCAAACAGTACCATTATTTTTTGCTGTTATGCTCATAACTAGTATACGAAATAACAGTAGCACATTTCCCGATGGGCAGCTTCGCTCCGGGAGATGTCTAAAATTATTTCTTGGATTTTTACAAAAGTCTTGAGCCGGAAGAGCTTTCCTTCACGGCTTTGGAGTTCACCTCTACCGGACCGGTTCGTACACGAGAATCTCAGCGGATTGCGATCCTTGCTTTCGCACCGCAACGTACAACTTATCGAGTTCCGCCGAGAACAACCCCGTTCGCGCACCGCTTACTGTCTTAACTCGGGCGATCTCCTCATAGTGGTCGGGGTCCCGCCGTTGGAACACAGCGATTCCGCCTTCTCCTCCGATCGCATAGATGCGGTGACGATGGGCGTCGTAGAACACATCGTCGCAATCGCCGATTGCGGACAGACTCGCAACTCGCTTGCCGTTCACCGTGTCGAGCACAATGAGGCGCGCCGGAAAGCGGGTGATCACGAATAACCGATAGGTGCCTTCGTCCAGGGCCATCGGATAGTTGGCTAGCGGACCTCCCGTACTCCACGATGCCAATATCGATCGAGCCTCGCGATCCACGACCGCGATCTTGCGGGCTCCAGGCAGATTGACAAAGATCCTCGGTCCATTCTTTTCGAGTTGAAAGGATTCGGGATGAGCGTCAAGTCTGATCTCTCCCAGCTTCGCTCCATCCTGGTCAAATTCACTCAGAGCGCCCCCTCCGTAGCCCACCCAGATGTGGCCGCTGTCTGGATCGAAGCGGAGGTTATCGGCATCATCGCCATAGGCTATCGATTTGAGCATCTTCCAGGACGCCGCATCGAACTCACGGACCGAGCCGTCTTTGCCATTTGCTACGAAGAGACGATTGGATGAAGGAATGTAAGCGATGCCCTGAGGCTCCGCCAATCCGCTTATGGAATGGATCCGCTTGTTCTCTTTCAAGTCGATGATTTCGAGCGAGTTGTTTCCGAGGGCCGCGACAAAGAGGCGCTGGCCTTTCAGATCGATGGAAAGATGGTCGATGCGACCCAGAACGTCGGGCAAAGGGATCGTGGCAACCAACTTAAGAGGCTCGGCGTTTGCAGACTGCGCGGAAGAAACAGTTGGCCAACCGCAGAGCGACAATAAAAGAATAATCAAGATAGTTTTGCGCATTTCGCTGCTCCCCTTCACTGGTTACCAGCCTCGTAGACAACGATCGGAGCGACGGGCTTGCCGTCTTCCTCCTGCTCCGGGGCGTACACCCGGTGCGTGGCTTGATCAACGGCGAGACTGTGGACCGATTGGGCTACCGGAACATCTCCCAACTTGTGAAAATGGTCTCGGTCCTCTTCCTGAACTATTGAGATGGAATCGCTGGAACAGGCGGCATAGACTCGGCCGTTGCCGGAGTCGTATTTCACCACATCCGCCCCAGCGGGTATTGGGAAATGAGCGATCGCCTTGTGGCTGTCAAGCGCAAAGACTGTGAGGTTCTGGCTTCTCCCGCAGAGCAGGAATGCGCGATGGTGTTCCGAGTCGATCGCCATGCCATGATCGAAGACACAGCCATCGACCGGATATTTGCCCACAATCCGATCGGTCGCGGGATCGATCTTCGCCACTTCGTTGGTCGAACGTAGACTGACATACATCCGCCTGGCGAACGAGTCGTAGCCTGGGGTTCCGGTCTCACTGTCGAATCGCAGGATCTTCACAATCTCATCCTTTTCAACATCGATGACGCTGACGGCCTTGGCCAGCGTATTGACGGCGTATGCCTTCCCGAACTCTTGGGCATAGGAGATGCCGTTGGGCTTCGACTCCGTAGGCAGACGTTTGACCACTGCCATGGTCTTGAGGTCGACCACACCGATCTTCCCTTCGTCCCAATCCGAGGTATAAGCCTTGTGCTTACCCGAAATGTACTCCACCCCAGTGATTCCAGGGACGCCCGGGATGGCCTTGATCAACGTATTCTTGCGCAGGTCGACGACATACAAGATGCCCGGGCCCAGGTGCGCTGACAGAAGGTAGTGGTCCTCTGGGTCGATGGTGAGTAGTCGAAGCGCTGCCCTTTCGGACCGGACACCTCGATGACCGCCGTCTTCGTAAGCAGGGTCGTCGCTTCGAGAGATGCGACTAAGCTGTCGACATGCCTCTTGATCGCTGCACGCGCTGCGCTGTAGTCATCGCTCGCGGCTGGCACGTCGCTCCACCGCTCCATCTTCGCCTGAGCTGCTGCCTGTGCGTCCTCCGGCAGCGTCGTTCCAATCGTGATCACGTGTTGGGATGCAGATACGTCGGAAACCTTGACCGCCGACGGATGAAATAAACTCACGTCGAAGCCGTCGCCGCCCAAGCCTTGAATGATTGCGAGCGGCACGGTGGTTGAGTTCGGAGCAGTGCCCCGAGCTATCGCTCGGTAAGGCAGCCCGCGCTCCTGAGCCAGTTGGTTGAAGTAAGACGCCGCCATAAGGCTCTTCACATTGCCGTGTTCACAAACAAAGAGCACCTCAGAATCGTGAGTTTGTGCGGGACTTTTGGATACGGTGCAAGCGAGCGCCATTACGAAACCAGTGATCGCCGTGAATTTGATCAGAGAAAGAATCATGGGTTAGTCTCCACGCGCTTCTGGTTATTCTTCTCTTCGATTGAGAAGGACGCCAGGACAAAACTTCTTTTGGGATGGGAGCGAATATGCATACGATGGATCCCCCGACTGTTTTCGTTCGTTACGATCAGACCGGACTTGATAGCCGCAAGCTAGGTATAGTCGCTCAATACTGTTGATACCGTACGAGGTTGCGAGCAACAGAACCAACGTAACCCATCGTCACCGTCTGTTTGCTGCCCAAAGCCTGTTCCACGGAGACATTCCACTGAATGGCAGAAGGAGGAACGATATCGTTCAACGGATAGAATTGCAGAGTGTATGGAGCTTTCGGTGCCGTGACCGGGACCAGGATTTGGCTGGCCTGGAGCGGGAATGCTGTCTTACCCGTACTAGTCGCCGCCGTTCCCAGGCCAGTGCCGGAGCCAAAGAATCCGTTGATCGCAATAAGGTCGTAGAACAAGCCCGCTCCAGTACGCAATACGAGTTCATGACCAGGTTGGTTGTGGATCGTGAGCGCCATGCCGAACCTCGGCGCGAAGTTGGAGTATGTTGTCTTGTAGATCGCACCACCCGGCTGCGAGGAAATCGCCAGAGTCGACGGATTATTAATGTCTCCGGTATACGTGTATGCTTGAGTCCCTGAAACGGACGGCGGAGGGTTCAAGTCCCATCGCAGGCCGAGAGACAAACTCAGTCGCGGGAGCATCCGCCACTCGTCCTGCGCGAAGATTCCAAGATTCTTGCTCGTAGGATCGACTCGGAGCTGGTTTTGCGCAGTAAACGACGCGGTGTTCAACAGAATGGCCGACGCGCTCGTATAACCATACGCTACATAAGGGCTGCGGGAGATCTTCTCATTGTTGTAGTAGGCAGTGGTTTGGCGATAGTCCGCGCCGAACTTGAACAGATGTCGTCCATGGGTCCATGTAAGCGCATCCGTCGCGTTTGACTGAAACTGCTGGGACCCGAAGTTGACCTGGTAAATGTGGGAGGTTGTCGGAAGAGAAATATGAATAACGCTTTCCCCTCCGGTGGAAGGAAGTCCTTCCAGTCCCTGCAAGTCGACCTTTGCTCCGCCACCGACCTGAATCGGGCGGTTTACAGCTACGAAGACAACCGATGAGTACTGCAGCCTCAACTCGTTCGCAATCCTGGAACTGACCACACCGTCCGCGCCGACAAGATAGACTCTGTTGCGACCTGACAACTCTTGGGTGAATGGACCTGAAGTGCTGAGCCCATGCGTAGCACTTGGTGTATTTGCATAGCGGGCGAATAGGCGCAATGCGGGAATCAATTGGAAATCGACGCGAGCATTTATTGAGTTCAGTCGTCCAGTAGAGGTCGGGGTTTGAAGATAAGGCGAACTACCTTGACCATAGTCCACGCACTACGGATTGATCGCTGTGGAGCAATTGGGCAGCGGATAGGCGTTCAGCACTGGCTGAAGGGCGGCAGGAGCATACTGTCGAAGGTTCTTATAGCGGGGATCAGAATATGTCGCCGTATTGTAAGTTCCGTTCGAGGGCACATAGTAAATGCTGGCTGGCTGAGGCTGCGTCAGCCTTAGGCCCTCGTACCCGAAAAAGAGGAAAGCCCGATTTTGGCCAGAGAACAAGTGGGGCACAGAGATCGGCCCTCCGAGGGTACCGCCGAAATCGTTCTGGCGCTCTGCGGGTTTCGGAAGTGGATTCGTCGTGTAGGTATTGAACCAATTGTTGGCATCAAACGCAGAGTTGCGAAGATACTCGTACACGGTTCCGTGGTAGTCATTTGTTCCTGATCGGGATCTGAAGGTAATCTGCGCGCCCGGCTGCCGTCCGTACTCCGCTGAATATGTCGAAGTTGACATTCGGAACTCCTCCATGGAATCCACCTGAAGCATCGCCTGCGTCGTTCCGAGCATGGTGGCACTCCCTATCATGCCCGAGGAGCCTGCGGCGCTAGTATAGGTAGGCGAATTGCTTGCGCTCGCGCCGTCAACCTTGAAATTGTTCGCGTCGCTGCGCATTCCATTCACGCTATACTCGCCTTGATCATTCGATGGCGGCGTACCAGCACTGACTTGTGGAGTATTAGTTATCGTTCCAGGCGAGAGCAGAACCAGCGTCTGAAAACTTCTGCCGTTCATAGGGATGTTCTCTACAAACTGGCGATCGATCACAGTGCCGACGGCGGCGTCGGTGGTGTTAATATTGTTTGAATCACCAATAACTGTAACCGTCTCGGATGTCGAACCTACTGCCATCTGAAAATTGATCTGCAGTACGTCCTGCGTGTGAAGGAACACCCCCTCCTTCAAAAGGGTCCGGAAGCCGACCTTCTCGATCTGTAAACGGTACGGACCCACAGGCAAGGATGAGATGTTGTAGCTTCCATCCTTATTCGTGCTTGTTTCAAACTGCTGATTTGTGTCCGTGTTCACGGCAAGCACGCGAACGCCAGGAACGAAGGCCTTGGAAGAGTCCTGAATGAAACCCGTGAGGCTGGCATTCCCGGCCTGGGCAAGCAATCGACCTGTAAGAAATAAGACAAAAAATGGCGCAACAGCTATGCGACGCATGGAAAGGTGTGTCTCCTCGGATGGCGTTGAATATCGGGATTCCACCTTCTAGTACGGCTGCATCGCTTGGTCTGTACCGCAACGTTTCATAAGTAACTAGATTTTCACAATGGAAGGAGGGGAACTAACTCGCTAATGCGCAAGATGATCCGAAACAATTCAAGACATCACAAAACTGACCACGCTTCGTTCTCTGCGCTCTCCAAACTCACACCATTAAGAAACAAAACCATTCCGCTCTTCATCACCAACGATGAGCCAACGGCACTTAACGCAAGTCTAAGGATGATTTGGCTCGCGCCGCAGTGACGCGTAGAGGAACGGCTTTCCCGTTGGCTTGTCGGTCCGCTCGTGCTCAATGGTGACGAAGACAGCATCTAGCCGCGCGAGCTGTTCAGGATTATCAACGCGAAGTGTCCATCGCCTGTTCGTCTCGCTGTCCATGTAAAGGACACCAAGGTTAAGCGGCTTCCGATCAGCTGGCCCCGTGCGACCCCAGACTTGGAAAGTGCTTGCATTCTTGACTCCTGGTTGTCTGTCAAGATCGTAAGCATAGAAGATCAGCGACTTTGTTTTAGTGTAGAAGACACGTCCAAAAGGTTTCCTTGACGAGCCGTCCTCGCGGACATCCATGATATCTGCGATATATAGGTTTCGCGCTCCGATCAAATCTCGTATGTCTTTGTCAGACGCAAGGTATTGCTCGTCATCCTTTACGCGAGTGTTTTTCTCGTTCAGGGCAACAGTGAGACCACCAACCTGATTTTCGAGCGAGGCGATACGCACAAGGTCTTGTTTGCGCTGTGACCGCAAGGTGTTGAGTTCTTCCTGTACGGTTTGGTATAGCCGTTCCGCATCTTGCAGGCGGTTTATCGCTGCATCTCGTTGTTCGGTGAGAGCCCTAACCTGTGCTGCAGTATCTGATTTCGAAGCGCTCATTGTGGATGTGAGATTGACCAAACGCTCTTGCGCTATCTTCAGGTCTGCCCGCAACTTCTCCACCTCCATGCCGCGAGTGGTAGCAAGTGCTTGCATCTCCGTTTCGCTCTGCTGGGTTTCCCGGAGAGCCACTTTAAGCTTCTGGCGGTCACCACTGACGTTCGGCTCTATAGGAACACTTGTTTTGGACGTCGTCGCAGAGGATGCGCGCTGATGCTCGCCAAACTTGTATGAAGCAAGTGCCACCCCTCCGATGAGCGATGCTGCTATTAGTCCACGCCTTAAATAGAAGTACGGCGTAAACCTTGAAGGCGAAGTCTCGGTGCTTGCTTTATCCGGAATAGAATTTGTTGCGCTTCTCAATAAGCGTGACAGTGAATTCGTCTGATCGAATGCGACCGGTTCGAGGGGCGATCGATAAAGATCGACCAATAATGGCATCCCTTCGCTCGTCAGACTTTGATACTCCGCGAACACCTTACTGCACTCAGCACACTCATCCAAGTGTGCGAACAACGCTTGCGATTCCGCTGATTTTAATACACCAGCCGTCGCAAGAGCACAAAGCTCTTCATATCGAAGATGTTCGAGTTTAGAAAGAAGGTCGCTCATTCTGTATCTTTACCCTTCAGAGTCTGCACGATGCCGCTCTTCCTCAGCTTCTGTAGGCCACGATAATAGTAATGTCTGACATTCTCAGGAGACTCTCCGAGCTGCGTCGCTATCTCTTTCAGCTCTAGCCCCTCAAAGAAGAACAATTCCAAAGTACGGCGATGCTTTTCCGGTAGATCGCCAAGTGCAATTTGCAGTTGAGCTAAGTTCCACTTCGACATAACGTACCGTTCAACATTATTGACTCCTGTCAATGTGTCCGCGAGATCGGCTGCTTCTGCACCAACATAAAAGTGCCGGCGCTGCAGAAAATTCCTGCGGTCGATCGATCTCGAGGATGTAACCTGCGCGATCCATGCTTTTGCGCTCCCTTTTGACTGATCGAATTGGCTGGCTTTTTGAAAGAGGTAGAAGAAAACGTCCTGTACGATCTCTTCTGCTTCTCCCCCATCTTGGAGGATACGGAATCCAATACTAAACACAAGCCTCGAGTGTCGACGAAAAAGCTCAGCTAGAGCGTCATGGTCTCGCTCCTTGAGGAGCGACATCAAAACTTCATCGCTAGGAGCGCTCGTCTTTCCATTGATAGGAATGACGGGTGCTACAACATCGCGCTTCTCCTTAGCCCAGAGAAGGGACACATTCATCACACGCTCTGGAGGGCTGCTCAGTGACACAGATAATCTCACGAGAAAACGGCAGGAGGCTCGCCGCTGCAGATTTCAAAATACACCTCCGACTCGACTTTCAGAATGAATTCCCACGACATTAATTTTCGCGACGTTTCTGGTACAAAACGACTGCTCGCCTCGTATTGATAAAAAATCAAGCAAGGAAACGTGCTGCGCGCATCGTCTTGATGCTACCTTCCTGCACCCCGGTACAAACGCGTTCATCGATTCGTACGTTCTATCAAGATGTCGTCGGTGCTGTTCGGGATTTCGGAATAGGAGAGACCAGCGTGTCTACGATTGTGGATTCAACCGCCTCGTAGCGATCACTTTTCAACCGATGGAGACTTTCTTTGATGTGCACACCATTGTTCAGCTCAACCTCATATCAGAGAGCTACCGTCAGTTCCTCTCCGGCGTGAATGGTCATTTCGAAATCAGTGTGCTCGTCAAAGCTACCAATGACTTCCTCCGCATTGGCATTCGCGATATTCCTTCGATCGCATGGGAGTTGTAGAGTTCCCTTCCTCCGTAGCAGAACTGCCACCGCTGCATCCAGCATCACCTTCCTCACAAGGCGGCGAATCTGACAGGGATTCGTGGCGCCTATGTGGCACGAGCCCATTATCTCAATCGTAGCGAGTTCACGAACTACTCTCCGGAACTCGCCGGCCTCATTGCGTACGCGCATGCGACAACGAGCTTGACCGCAAACTCCGCCAAGTTTTTCTTTGGCAATGAAACGAACGACGGGAAGGCTTCAGTCTCATTTGCCGCGAAGAAAATTCTCAAGGACGCCAATGGATCCACTGACATATATGGTGGTGCCTATGGTCTTAAAGGGGGAGCCCGGGCGCCGATGCCTTCGGCAACTCAAAGCCGTTTCAGACAGAACCTGAAATCCTGCGGATCATAGGTATGGATTATTTCAATATTCCTGCGGACAACATCGTCTACAACCGCGGGCCAATCATGAATCTGATCGATAGCCCTTCTTACCCGAGCGGTCACGCGGTCTTCGCGTTATACAGCGGCTGTGATGCTCGCCGTTCTCGTGCCAGATAGATACCGGCAGATGATTGTGCGTGGCGCTGAATATGGGAACCTGCCGATCGTTTATCCGGAGAATGCACACAAACTGGGTCTGCCAGAGAGGTATCAGCGAAACCGTGCTCCCAGAACCTTGAAACAGCAACCGGGATCAACAGATCTGGACTTTATACGGAGTTTCGCAACAAAGAGGACCTGTTCTTGGCGAGTCTCGGACACTACATCGAAACCAGCGGCCTTACGGACCTGCTAGCCACAGAACCGTTGGGATGGACCAATGGAGAAATATCTCAAGCTCGGTTTGGCATGCTGGACCGGTCAAAAAGGCTGCTTCTCAGTAAGCGCGATGCGGGAACTGGGCATCCCTTCCCCAGCAGGCGCGTCTCATTGTCGAGAAGAGCATGAAGCCTATTCGGCGTCTTCTTATCTCAAACATCGAGACGGAGAAGACCACGATGAATGCCTCCGGTCTCGCCGACATGGCAATGACGTTTTTCTCCGGGCTCAGCATCGAACAGAATCTAGCCACCAATAGTCAGTCTGGATTTAAGCGGATCGAGGTATTCATGTAGGTCATGAGAACTCTCTGATGTAGAAAACTCTTCAATCGCGTCAGAGCATCTCGGATGCATATGACATGAAGATGGTCAAATCGCCGTTCACCTTCGAATAATGTCCCGAAAGCGTGTCTCTACGGGATTACCCGGAGTTCTCGAAGCTTCGTGAGTTGCCGTCTGAAACTTTCATGCGTATCGATACAGTCCGCGAAGCCGGCCTTGCGGATCTTGATTGTGCTTAGGATTGTCTCCTCGCCGAAGTTGAGCATCCAGTCCACAAAGGACCAGTTCGTAATCTGTTCGTATGGCGTTGCATGTAGTCCATAGCGAACCACTATCGAATCCCACAGCGGGCCTTTCTCACTCATCTCCGAAACAGTCGACATCGCCAAAGGCTCGGCCACGGGAAGATCATAGAAAGCAGCCAATTCGTTCCAAAGCTGCCGCCAGCGATAGACATCCCCGTTCGACACGTTGAAGATCTCGTTGCGCGCCTTATCCTCGCCGAGCGCCCACAGTGTGGCACGCCCAAATAATTCTGCATCGGTGGTTTCCTGAAGTGTGTTCCATCCTTCGCGGCGACCTGGAAACCGCAACGGAAGCCCGAGTTCGCGGCTCATCGCGGCGTATGCAGCAAGGCTCGTCACAAGATTCATCGGCGAATTCAAGCTCGGCCCCATTACGAGATGCGGACGCAAGACCGTCCAACTCGCTCCGTTCTTGTTTGACCAATCGGCGAGAATGTCTTCCTGTTGGTGATAGTGGATCGGCGCGATGAGGCGGGGTTCTGTTTCCTTCGCCGGAGCGTTGAACGCACCTAAGCTAAATCCATAGGACTTGGCTCCGCCTGCCAGGACGATGCGTCTGAGAGGGACATTCCGCGCCGCGAGGGCCTCAAGTGTGTTTGCCAGCATCCTGGCATTGGGTTCTACGGTTTCGGCCATCGTCGGCTTCTCAACGTAGGCGGCATAAACCAGGTCGGTCACAGTATCCAGATTCGAGAAAGCCCTGATCGTGCCCTCGCGATCCATGAGGTCGACACTAATGTGGCGGGGCGGAGTTTGGGTGCGATATGTCGGCGCGGGCCGGCGCGCTGCTGTTGTGACGCGCCAGGCCGGGTTAGCGGCCACAGCGTCGATCACTCCTGTGCCAAGCACGCCATATGGACCGACGAGCAGGATCTCACGCTTCGAAGCATTCTCTTTAGGAGTTGCGGTCATAGATGTTTCCTTTCCATTTCGTGGTGAGTACTCATAGGTGACGCTTTATCTGGTATGCCACTCCAGCCAAGGGATGTGTTGCTGGCCCATGTCGTAACGGAGGAACCTCTTTCGCGCGAGATCCTGAAGACGGTGGTAGAGCGTCTGAAGAATCCGCCTCAGAGCAACCGGATCGAAGGTGATCAAATCGTCGGTATCGCTAAGGCAAATGATTGAGTCACCGAAACTAGTTGAATTCGATCTCATGGATATCGATCGCGACGAGCACAGGTTCCGCTACCTTTCGCTTTTCGTTGTCGTAGGCAAATACTCGGCGCTTATGCGGCACCATGAGTCCGTTGGTGGCTCGGTAGTCGGCGGCGTAATTAAGTCCCGGAGCATTGCCAAGAATTGAAGCAGCTGCTCCCGATCAGACTTGTCCTCTGCCGCCATCAACGAACAGCTCGATGCCTGTGACGAAACTGGAGTCATTCGACGCCAGGAACAACGCCGCTTTGGCAATTTCGTCGGGATCACCCATCCGTCCCATTGGGATGGTGGACACAATTCGTGCAATGGCGTCTGCAGGTTGTCCATCGATAACCGGCGTATCGGTCGGCCCCGGACTAATGACGTTTGAACGAATATGACGGTCCTTGAGATCCGAGGTCCAGCTTCGAACGAAGGAGCGGAGAGCGGCCTTGGTCGCACCATAGACGCCGAAAGCGGGCGTACCTTTCACGCTCGCGACCGAGCCGTTGAGGATAATCGAGCCGCCATCGTTCAGCAGCGGTAAGGCTTTCTGCACAGTAAACAGCGTTCCCTTGACGTTGATGTCGAAGAGCCTGTCAAAATGCTCCTCAGTGATTGAGCCGAAGGAAGCAAATTCAGCGACGCCGGCATTGGCGAAGACGACATCGATTCTCCCCTTGGTCGCGACGGCCTCGTAGAGACGATCGAGGTCGGGGAATTTGGCAATGTCTCCCTGAACCCCAGTAACATTGCTGCCAATTGCTTTTACGGCCTCGTCGAGCTCTTTTTGACGACGGCCCGTGATGAAGACGTAGGCGCCCTCTTTTGCGAAGAGCTTTGCGGCAGCCAATCCTATCCCGGTCGTGCCACCAGTAATCACTGCTACTTTCCCTTGCAACTTCTTCGTTTCGGTCATCGGTAATCGTCTTTATCTCCCTTGCTCTCAATCGGCCTCAAAATGGGGATGTCGAAGCTCATGAAGGGAAACTCTTGCCAAACATGGGAAGGCCGCTGACAGATTCCGCTTTGCTCGCCTCGTCCTGCAAGACGTCCCAATGCTCTGCGAGAAGACCGTCTTCGAACCGGACAATGTCGGCGGCGATCCAGGCGGCCGGCCTTCCAATCCCACTGAAGCGACCGTGCGCTATGACGTAATCGCCTTCTGCAACGGTGAGCTGGTTCTCATAGTGCATCGTTTCTGGCACTGAACGAACCAGAGCGAACAGTCCTTCGCGTCCCGGCGCGATATGGGCGCTATGCTGGATGTACTTTGGCGACCAGAATCGTTCTGCTGCCGCGTAGTCGCGTTTGTTGAAGAGAGTGTCGAAGGCTTCGAGAACGATCGCCTTGTTCTGTTCGGGCGTTGTCTTTGGCATATTCAGCTCCTGGGGTTGTGTTCGGATAATTGGTACGTTGGGTAATCGGAATAGCCATGTGGCCCCGAGGCATACACGGTTTCCCAATCAACCTCGGCAAGAGGAGCATTCTCAGCAAACCTATGGACCAGGTCGGGATTTGCAATGTAAGGTCGGCCGAACGCCACCAGATCTGCTAGGTCCACACGGCATTCTCCGATCGGGAATCTCCGATGGGAATGCTGTAGTAGCTGCAATCGCCCTTGTACGGACAATAGGTGTAATGCGTTGTCCGAACGAGCAGCGACATGTCCGCATCGTTGCGCGGTAAGTAGTAAACGGGCGGATATCCTTTCTCCTCCAGCCGAAGTGCCTGCGTCGATTCAGCGACTATCTTCCCTGCGACAATTGCACGTACCTTGCCCTTAACCGAAGAAATCGTGATGGGATGATCAGGGCCAGGAATCTTGATCTCTTTACCTTTGCTCAAAGTGTTATTCATTGCTTTCCTCACGTTGTCAGTTAAAGCTTCGAACCGCCATCGACGGGAATACTGGTGCAGTGATCCAGCGCGCCGCATCGGACGCCACAAAGCAACTACATCGGCGACGTCGTCGGGTTTGCCGAGTTGCTTCAATGTCTGCATTCCCAGCGCGACCTCGCGTCCCGTTTCGGTCTTTGTGAAATTCGACATATCCGTGTCGCCATCCGGAGTTCCTAGGTCCGCCGAGATTGCATCTGCGCGGCCGCCCTTCGTTTTGATTTCGGCCACGAGAGATTTCAGCTTCCTGCGCAAAGCGGTCGTAGTGGACCACGACGTGTGCCCCTGCCCGGGCAAGCGCAAGTGCGGTTGCTCGGCCAATACCTCTCGATGCTCCCGTCACGAGCGCCGTTTTGTTCGGGAGTGTAGTCATTGTCCTCTCTCTTGCTAGTCAGCGAGCGGATAAGACGCGCGGCGCCTGGGTCGAAGGAGAGCCGACTCCTCCAGGTCGTCGGCTCTCAACCAGATCAGCACGAATACATCTGTCTAAAGGCCCATTGACTGGAGTGCGCGTTGGCTCAAGCGTTCATCCCGCCATCAACAGTTAGATTTGCCCCGGTGATGTACGAAGATTCAGGACCTGCGACGAATGACACCATTGCGGCGATCTCATCTACATTCCCATAGCGGTTGAGCGCTGTGGCGGCCTTCTGCGGTACTGCCCAATCACCCGAGGCGGGATTCAGATCCGTGTCGATCGGACCCGGCTGGACGTTGTTGACCGTGATGCCCCGGCTCCCGACCTCTCTGGACAATGCCTGAGTAAACATCTTGATGGCACCCTTCGTGGCCGCGTAGGGCACAAGCCCGGGCGCAACGGCACGCTCGCCCACTGCCGAACCGACCATGATGATGCGACCACCATCCTTCATGTGCTTCAGCGCCGCCTGCGTGGTGGCGAGCACCCCGCGGACGTTGATGTCGATCACGCGATCCATCTCCTCCAGTGTCGTCTCCTCGAACGGTTTCGGGATCGCCGTGCCGGCATTGTTCACAAGCACATCCAGACGTCCGAAAGTGGCAACGGCCTTCTCGACCGCGCCCTTGACTGCTTCGACGTTGATCGCGTCCGCCTGGATCGCGATGGCCTTTCCGCCGCCGAGTTCAATCGCTTTGACTACGGCCGAGGCTGCGCCGGCGTCCTTCGCGTACGTGATGGCTACGCTTGCTCCATCGGCGGCCAGACGCTTCGCGATCGCTGCGCCGATGCCCCGGGAACCGCCGGTAACGAGTGCCACTTTCTCCGCTAACTTAGACATAGATCTCCTTGTGATTTCTCGGAACAATTCACGAAGCCGATTCGGTAGTGATCTTGCCCGATCGTGCCTGACGGTTCTGAACCATTCAGTTCTATACGATGGATGAAGATGTGGCGAGGATGCAGAAATATTGAACTATTTAGTTCTTTATCGGATAATATCTCTATGGGACGCCCCAAGAACTTTAGCCGGGAGGAAGTGCTGGAGAAGGCGATGCCCGTCTTCTGGAAGCACGGGTTCGCGGACACGAGCCTCCAGGAACTGGAACGAGCCACAGGCGTAAACAAGTCAGGGCTGTACACCGAGTTCCGAGACAAGGAAGACCTCTTTGTAGCGTGCCTGCGCCACTACCTCGAGAGCCAGGAGAAGAGAGGATTTCTTATCAGAGAGCCTCTTGGCTGGAAGAACGTCGAGACATTTCTTAAGAATGGTCCTCTTAACAAAGGGGAACTGCAGGGGTGTTTTTCCGTCAATTCTATGCGGGAGTTCGCGATCCTTCCAGATGAGGCTTATGGGATCGTGGCGGAGAATCGAGCACTATTGCAGCGCCTTCTCGCCATGAACATCGAAGCCGAAAAGCCCAAGATGGCTCCTTCCGCAATTGCGGAGATGGTGCTGTCGTTCTTCTCCGGGGTGTGCATTGAGCGCAACCTGAAATCCGGCAGAGTCTCGTCGACTCGGAAGATCGAGAACTTTATGACGGCGCTTCGCAGTCTCTAATGGAACGATTAGTTCCCTGAAGGCGGCCTATTGGAAAGGCGATGTATCGGCCCAGGACGAATACCCGTTGAAGCTGAGCAAAGTCGATTCAGTCTATGGGCCGCTTTCGTTCCTTGTCCCACTACTTCGCATTTCGAATCTCGTGCTTCCCATTGTTGCGTCGATTGAGCCCTAGAGGCTGTAAATTTGCGAACTGGCCTGCGCCTCAACCATTGAGCCTTTGCTGTTGACGGCAGTTGTTGTCCTCTGCCCCTGAGCCTCGCTCCCTTTTTTCCCTGTCAAGCCCCTGGAGCCGAAACTAAGACGCAGCTCCGGACGCAAATCAAACAAAAACAAAGCCTTAGGCTCCGAAAATAGTCTTCCGCAAAGTGGCATAGTAGTTTTACTCAATCGGCTATAGTTAATACAGAGTCAGAGAAAGCCCCGGCCAATCACCGGGGCTTCTCTCTTTAAAACCAATTAACCTTTTAGAAAGACGACTTTAGCCGTAACCCATTTAGAATGACGAATTTGCAGCGATAGATTCGTTTAAGTCGATGAATTCAGATGACTTGCAGCCAAAGTACCCCCCGGGGGGGGAGGGGGTCCTACGCAAGCAGTGATCGTAGTTCATAACAGACTCTGGGGCGCCAGTTCACACACACGCGAACCAAGAGGTGTGAGGCTGAGGGTTCCCTTGTCTGAATGATGAGACCAAAGAGCTTGGCAGTAACCAAGCGCAGATTGAACCTCCGCCACTGACAGCCACGGTTCGTCTCTTGTCCTCAAGAACCAGAGGGACTATCGGACAAACTCTAGCGAGGTCAGTGTTCGAAGAATATGACTACACCACGAGAAAGCGCAAAGACTCCTTTGATGTAAGAGACAAGAACATAATTTCCCGTTCATCGATGCTGTGGGAGGATGATCACTGGAAGTTTCAGCAGGTCAGGAATATCTCCGGATGCCGGTAGCAACTAGGAGGCATTTGTTCTGGCTATCCTTTTTGGCGTCATTTCCATTGCCTGCGAGAGCAAGAATGTCCGGAAGATACCGACAATACCTGTTGGCTCTGGACCGGCAGGATATGCCATCGAGAATTGCCTCGACAGCTTCAACCCCTGCACTCTGGCGATCTTTAGCGTTCCAAGAGAGAGCTGACTTCGGACTGCCCACCTCGAGACGAAGGTGACTCCTAGGCCGGCTTCCACCGCACTCAGCAGACCTTCGGTCGAGTCGAGTTCCATGCTGATCGTCAGATCCTTCGTCTTCACTCCGGTCTTCGAAAGCGCTTGCTCCACCACCCTTCTTGAGCCGGAGCCAAATTCGCGCATGAGCAAAGGTTCGCTCTTCAGATCCTCTACCTTAATATCGTGATTGGCCCATCCATGAGTCGCGGGAACAACCAGTACCATGTGATCCTCCATGAACGGTTCTATATGGAGGTCTTTCCGCTGTTCCGGACCTTCGATAAGCGCCAGCTGAATCTCTCGCGCCAGCAGGGCTTCGAGCATCTCATCTGTATTCCCGCTGCGAGCCGTGACTCTGACCTTAGGGTTTGTCCGCCGAAATCCAGCTACGAACGTTGGCAGGAGGTATTGACCGATGGTCTGGGAGGCTCCCAGAGCGAGTTCACCTGCATGTTGTCCAAATGCCTCCGCCACCGCGGCAAAGGCTTCGTCGGAGAGTTCCTTCATTCTCTCTGCAAAGGGCAGCAGCGCCTTTCCCCCGGCTGTCAGGGCGATATGTCCACCGCCGCGATCGAATAGAGGTACGCCGAACTCATCTTCAAGCGCCTTGATCTGCTGGGTGATTGCGGGTTGCGTGAGCAACAATTCTTCTGCGGCCCGGCTGAAGTTCAGATGCTCTGCGACCGCCCTGAATACTCGAATGCGGAAGTTCTCTATCATGACCCTATCCGTCTCCTGTCTCCCTTGAAAGTCCAAAGTTAGACGCCTTTTGATGATCACAGTCTTGTATGTCGAAATCTATCTTTCATTGCGCTGGCTCCGGACTGGCAATGGCGTATAGGGACTCACGCGAGATTGTACGAGCAATCAACGAGGCGAGCAGATTGCATGGCAGAATGATCGGCAGAAGATGCCATTGCCCGGTAAGCTCTACTGCCATCAGAGCCGCCATTAAAGGAGCGTGCGTCACAGCAGCCATCAGTAGTCCCATGCCGCAGATGGCCAGGATTGACGGCTCCGGATTGTGCAGTAAGTGACCGGCCGCGAGACCGAGGGCAGCACCAACGAAGAGTGTAGGGGTGAAGACTCCTCCCACGGTGCCTGTTCCTACGCAGAAGGTTGTAGCGACCAGGCGGTAGGCAAGCACGCTAAGGATACCCAAGAGCATCGGTTTATTCTGCAGGACTCCGAGGAGAGCGGCATCACCGTTTCCCCAGACCTTAGGCTCGATCAGAGCGAGAACACCCACTGCGAGGCCACTCCACAGCACTGCGAAGGGCAGACGCTTCGCTGCTCCGGAGAAATGAAGAAGCTTCTGATAGGCTGGGCCGGCTGTGCCTAAAACAAGAGCCAGTGGGAGAACCCAAAGCAGATCGTGCGTAATCAGCAATGATCCCCTTACTGGGAAGAGAGGGCCAGCACCCAGCAAAAGGCGGCTAATGAGCCAACCAGTGCTTGAGGCCAAGAGCAGTTGGGGAATGTCGCTCCAGGCCCACTCACCCAGGACGATCTCCGTGACGAAGAATATTCCGGCGATCGGTGCTTGATAAGCTGCCGCGACCGCGGCTGCAGCGCCATAGGCTACCTGCCGCGACAACGACAGATTCCGTAGGGGAGATCGCTCTCCCACCCATGAGGAGATTGCAGCAGCGAATTGGATCATCGATCCTTCCCGCCCGATCGCCGCGCCGGTGGCTATGGAAAAGGCAGAAGAAGCAGTCCGCCAAACCGTCGAAAGAAGAGGAATTCGGCCATTTCTGAGACGAACGGCTTCCACATATTCTTCAAACTGCAGATCCGGTGCCGACCTCCGCATCATCCAGACCACAAGGGTCGCTAACGCAGCTCCGATGATGGGAGTCAGGATACGTCGCGCGGGCGGCAACGTTGCTGCCGCGATGGGTAACATTCCCGTCTGCTGAACAAAGACCCACTGAAGAAGGCGAAAGAAGAGCCTTATTGCGACACAGGCCGAGCCACTGGCTGCTCCGAGAACAATAGCCCAACCAGTGGATGCCAGCCACGATGTCACCCGCTCAGTGCCTCTGACGTTGGTGACCGTTGCGGTGGTCATACTGTTACCAACTCTCCGGTTAACTCCGGTGTTGCAGATCCTGTCACCGTCTTTTCAGGGAGTACGTATTGCGACCTCATGCGATCAGCGAGTGTCGAAGCAAGATCAACGGCCTGCTGACGGATTTCAGGAATCGCAATGGACTCAATAAGTTCGCCGAGGCGGCCCGGGCCAAGGTTGAAGATGATTTCTGAAGCGCGACCACCGGCGTCGATTACGGCTCCATCCTGCGAGCAATGGAATCCAGTACCTAAAGGACCGGAGGTTACGAGTCCTCTGTTGAACATGTTTTGGAGAAGAGTTGAAGGGATGCGGCGGTAGTTCATGCTCGGTCCAGTGCAGTTGATGACTCGATCTGCATAGAAGCTCTCACTGTCATCATGTGCGCGAAGAGTTATGTGCGCGCCTGCAGGAGAGGCATCGACGGTCTTCAAATGGCCTTCGCGGATCTCCAGGGTGCCGTTCCGAAGCTCGGATTCGATGACGTCGGCGATCGGCGGCGCCATGCGATGGCGTACCACATCCCACCTGCGCTGCAGGTGGCGGCGAAAGCGCTTCTTCTCCTCGATCGGCAAACGGAGCCACAATTCGTTGGTCGTCTCACGGAGGCTATCGATAGCGGCCCTCCACTCCGCACCTCCACGAATTGCAGCGCGCAGAGCGTGAAGATATGCGACACAGGTAGCCGGCGTATCCGATGGAATCGCAGCTGAACGCAATGGCGTGTAATCGTCATGCCGATTCGGGAAGATGCCGTGACGAGACACGGCAATGATCCGTCCACGGTGTCCGAGTTCACGCAGTCTCAGCACGACATCGACCCCGGTCAGACCTGTTCCGATGAGAGCAACAGGCGCGTCGGGATGCAATCCCTCGTAGGTTTCCGTCGCCCATGCATTGTGGTGATACAAACCCGAATCGGAGGCGGCCTTCGTGATTCCCGGAAGAGGAGCTGGATCGAAGTTTCCGGTTGCCAGAACGATCAGGTCGGCCCGTAGCTCGCATCCGTTATCCAACGTAAGCACGGCCCCGGAGTCTTGCTGACGGACATCAACGACTGTTGCGATCTCCTGTTCGAGCTGGCTCGTCGATTTCAGAAGAGATTGGATGTACCGTCCAAATACCGCTCGTGGAGCGAAGGTTTTCTCCATTACAGTCGGATCATGATTCTCACGAAGCCAATTGAGGAAGTGATCTGGTTGATCGGGCAGTGCGCTGATCTTCCCCGCGGGAACATTCAACAGGTGACGGAGGCTCGGAGTTGAATACGCCAGGCCAAGCCCGAAATCAGGTCGCTGGTCGATGAGAATCACACGCGCCGGCGTTCCCCGCCGAACCAGGTGAAACGCCGTGAGGGTTCCACTTACCCCTCCACCGATAATTGCGATTGTCGTGATTGGTTCTTTCCGTGTAGTCATGTTTCGACATTAGGACGAAACATGCGCCAACGGAATTCGCAAATTGTTATGCCGTATAAGCAGGACCCTCATATCGATTCGACGAGTTCCTCGCTTATACGGCATCACTTTTACTATTTGGACATGACGGCCTCTGAGGATCGAAACTGAATTTCGAAAAGGAGAAACACCATGAACAACACCATCAAATCCACACTCGCAGTTGGCTTAGTTGTCGCAACAGCAGTCCTAACATCAACATCAGAGGCAGAGATCCACTCGAGGTCGAAGGAATTGGTAGTCATGGAGGCCCGTGATCTTCCGGAGCAGGCGCAGGCACCGGGCAACTCACTCTTTCTTCACTCCGACAATGCAGGAAGCACGTATCTTTATGTCGAGCAGCAGCAAGGTGCTCGCCTATCAGTCTTCGATGTTACGGATCCGGCTTGCATCAAGCTGGTAGTGAGCACGCATTTGGCAGCAGAGGGCGCTTTTGATTTTGTTCGTCCTCTCGGCAACAATGCTGAACTCGTGTATTTTCGTGACGGTCAGAAGGAAGCCGTGCTCGATCTACGCAAGACCAACAGGCCTGTGCTTAGGGTTATCTCGACGGTGACAGATCTCGGCCCGGCTGAGACCTTGGGAGAGAGCGGTTTTCTCGTCACGAGCCAAGCCTACAAGTACGTCTCTGCAGTTGGGCGTGACTACCAGGTGATCGATATCGCCGCTTCAGCTCCGACTCAACTCGCCACAGTCAAGGACGTGAGACATCGGGTGACTAACAATGAAACAGGCACCACCTTTCTACTTAGCCCCAAAGGGCTTACGGTTCTGAGACGCCTCAATATCGAGAACGACTACAAGGTGCATCAGATGCAGATGCTGGGAAACTAAGTCTGTCGGGTTAGACGAAATACTCCAATTAGGCGCAAAGACCGTACTGCCAATCGTGGCGTGCGGCCTTCGACATTTACTTGCACTCTGCCAAGAGACTCTGTGGCTCGGAATCTTGAGGCTACCCGTTGTAATCTCCGGTTGTCGCCTCAGACGCCAGATCTTCAAAAAGGCCGAAGAAGACGGCTCTTGCGATGCTGCCGCAGCGGAGCAGATCGCCTGTTTGCTGCGGCACGCAATGGTGAACTCATGGGGCTCTATCTTCGTCTTCGCCAGACACTGCATCGCACCACAACCTGCCTAGTGCGAAAAGATGGGGTGATACTAGTGATACCGCTTTTTGTGAAAATTGGTAATGGTAAACAATCATTCAGCAAATATTCAGGTGATCTAATTAGTCTTAATGGTTAGGGTTCATCCTCATGCGAATTCTAATTGTGGAAGACGATCAAAAGATGGCCTTGCTTCTCCGGGACGCTCTCGAGAAGCAAGCGCATCGTATTGTTCTTGCACTCACGGGTACGGATGGTCTAGATATTGCTCGCAGCCACCCCTTTGAAGCTATCATCCTGGATGCGATGCTTCCTGAAATGGACGGATTTTCGGTAGCACGATGCTTGCGCGAGGCGAAAGTTACTACTCCTATACTGATGCTGACCGCGCTCGATGCAACAAAAGACATTGTTCGCGGGCTAGACAATGGCGTCGATGACTACCTTACGAAACCTTTTGCCTTCGCCGAGTTGTTTGCGAGATTGCGAGCGCTTAGCCGCCGTACGCCGACGGCAACTTATCTTTTATACCAACTCGAAGACCTTCAACTCGATCCACTGACCCACAATGCTTCCCGGTCAGGAAAATCCATCGCTCTCACTAGGACCGAATTTCTTCTTTTGGAATTTATGATGAAAAACCCGCATACTGTGCTACGGCGCGAAGCGATCATCAACGCAGTCTGGGGATACGAAGAGACGGTTGAAAACAACACACTGGATGTGTTCATGAAGCAACTGCGAGGCAAGATCGACGGAGCGTTTGACAAGAAGCTGATTCATACGGTTCGGGGATTCGGATATCGCCTGACGTCGGTGAGACGTCCATGACCTTTTCGATTCGAGTTCGCCTAACCTTATGGTATGCGGTTGTAGTCTTTCTCATCGTGATCCTTATGGGTATGGGAGTCTTCTTCGGTGCGTCCTGGGATCTTCGGAGAGCCGCGGACATGGAACTTACTTCCGGGATCGACGGCGTCGCGACTTTCCTCAGACATAAGCTTGATATCCATGAGATGAACAATCTAAATGAGGAACTGCGAGAACATTCGGCTCTTCTGCCACGCGGCAAGATGTTCCGCGTAAGCCATGCGGATGGGTCCGTGGTATATCAGCCTGACGCGATGTCCATTGTGACACCTTCGCAGCCGTCGTCCAATCAAACACTTTGGCAAAACATTCGTGTTGGGCATCGGTCCTTTCGTTCGATCAGTCGATGGGCGACGGTTGGCTCATACATTTTCTTGATCCAGGTCGCTGTCGATCAGACCGAATATGCGGAACTCACAAAGCACTTAGCATGGTTACTCCTCTTCACTATTCCGGCTACCACGCTCCTTGCCGGCTTTGGCGGTTACTGGATGAGCGGACGTGCCCTCGCTCCCATCCATCAAATTACAAAAACTACTAACTCGATCGATGCGGAAAACCTCACGCGCCGCTTGCCACTCCTGGGAACCAACGACGAACTGGATCGGCTCTCGAAAACGATCAACCTAATGCTTGATCGTATAGCCGCTGCGTATGAACGAATCGCACAGTTCACGGCAGATGCTTCGCATGAATTACGAACGCCAGTCGCGCTCATTCGCTCAAACGCCGAGCTGTTGCTTATGGATTTATCTGATAAGCAGCGAACGAGGCAAGGACTTGCCGATATTCTTGGAGAGAGCGAATACATGGCACGCCTCATAGGCGATCTCCTAACCTTGGCAAGGCTGGGACAGGGCGATGGATCGTTCAACATGGAGTTATTTGAATTGGCGGAATCGATCGATACCATCCTTCCGCGGGCACAATCTCTGGCGGCGACAAAAAACATTGCATTCGAATATATTTCCGACAACCATGTTCTTCCCGTCTTTGGAAACAGAGCTGCGCTGGAGCGTATCCTCATGATTTTTGTCGATAATGCCGTGCGATATACCCATGTTGGGGGACAAATCTCATTAATCAGTTGGGTCGGGGATGCGCATTGCGGATTTACCATCCGGGATAACGGTATTGGGATTTCCCCCAATGATCAAGAACACCTCTTTGAACGATTTTTTCGTGTAGACATAGCGCGCACCCCGCGCGATGGTGGGTCGGGCCTGGGGTTGTCTATCGCGAAGAGTCTGGTTGACCTTCACGCTGGGACGATCAAAATCGACAGTGATATTGGTCGCGGAACTTCCTTCGAGATTGCCCTCCCCCGGGGTGATATGGCCTCACAATCCTTAAAAGATGAACGACTAGCGGCCATCGCGCATACATGAGGGACGGGAAACCCGTTCTCTTCTCTTCATGAGAAATTCAGCTACTCTGCGCTAGTGTCGGGATATGTTGCCCCATCTAGAAAAATTGTCTCGATTTTGTGCGGTTCTTCTGTTCATTGTTGGTTGCAAGCTGGCTGCGGGGCAGTCAGCCTTGAACGGAAGTGTTGTCGATCCGGACGGCGTCGCTGTCTCAGGGGTGGATGTTCAGTTGCGGACCCCAAAGGGCGCAATTATCCGACATTCGGTCTCCGATGCTCAAGGTAATTTCCATTGGCAACCAGTCTCTCCCGACCAATACGTGCTAGAGGTAGCAGCCAAGTATGGATTCGAGGCGTATAGCGCCCCGATACACCTCATTCGGTTGTCGGAACCATTCTTAAAGATTCAATTGGCACTGCCATCTGTACAGGCACAAGTCACGGTGGAATCTGCCCAATCCAGTGTCACAACGGATCCAACTGAGAACCGCGATCAAATTGCTGTAAGTTCACAGATGCTGGAAAAGGTTCCAGTCTTCGATCAGAACTATATCGCAGCCCTCACCCCCTTTCTTGATCCATCGGGTGTTGGTACGAATGGGGTCAGCATAATCGTCGACGGCGTCGAGATGAAAGGTACCGGTGTTTCTGCCTCCGCCATTGCCGAAGCCCATATTAATAATGATCCCTATAGCGCTGAGACCAATCGCCCTGGGAAAGGGCGAATCGAGATCATCACTAAGCCGGGTACTCCACAAGTACACGGAAGTTTTACCTTCACCTTCCGCGATTCGGTCTTCGACGCGAAGAACTATTTCGCCCTCACCAAGCCGTTCGAGCAGAAGCGAATCTATGAAGGCTCCATCACCGGACCATTAGGCCGTGATCACAAGACAACGTTCCTCGTCTCGGGTAGTCGGCAGGAAGATAACCTACAGGCAATCGTTCACGCACAGACTCCCACAGGTCTCATATCGACTAATGTGCCGACGCCTATTCATGATACTGAGGTAGCCTTTCGTGTATCTCATGAGTTCTCTGCGAAGCATCGGGTCTCACTGCAATACAACGTCACGGACACCATCACGAGGAATCAGGGCGCTGGCGGCCTCGTTCTCGCTCAAGCGGCGGTCGACGCTCAAGCTCGTGAAGACGACGTAATTTTTAACGATCGTTTGATCCTGTCACCGACCCTCCTCAACCAGTTGCAACTCTTTTTTGAAAAAGACTATGACCCAACGCGCAGTGTTTCATCTATGAAGAAGATCGTCGTAGATGGTGCATTTACAGACGGTGGTGCCCAGGCCGATCTTCTGGCAACGGAAAATAACCTGAAGATCAATGACATAGTCAGTTGGAGCAAGGGGCGACATTACCTCAAATTTGGCGTCAACATTCCAAATCTGAGCAGACGCGCTTGGGAGGACCAGTCGAATCGGCAGGGAACGTTCAACTTTTCAAGCCTTTCGGACTATGTGGCAAATCGACCATACTCATTTACACAGCAAGCTGGAGCAGGAAGATCTGTATTTTGGATGAATGAGATTGGTACATTCATCCAGGATCAGATTCAAGTTCGACCGAATCTTCAGGTCTCGTTTGGCCTTCGCTACGACTGGCAGACTTATTTCAAGTCGATCCATGATTTCGCCCCTCGAGTATCATTTGCCTATTCCACAAAGGACCATAAAACCGTGCTTCGTGGCGGCAGTGGTCTGTTCTATGACCGAACAGGAGCTACGCCGATGGCGGATCTGAAGCGGTACAACGGTGTCGTCCTCCGCTCCTACACCATCCTCAATCCTGGTTACCCGAACCCTTTGCCTCCTGACATTCCTCCTTCGAGCCTACCCACCAATCTGGTCCAGCTTGCACCTAACACACACATCCCTTATACCGTTCACTACAGCTTCGGTATTGAACGCCAGCTTAGTAAAGCGCTCACTGTTGCCGCAACGTATCGTGGCTTGCTTGGGATCGCGCTCTTTCGTTCGAGAGATATCAATGCTCCTCTCCCTCCAGTCTATGCATCAAGACCCAACGCCAATCTTGGTGTTGTGCGTCAAATTGAGTCAGAAGGAAGACAGGTGGGCAATGCGCTGGACCTGACGCTGGAGGGAAAAACCGGAAGATGGTTTTCGGGGCTTGCTCAATATACATTCAGTCGAACGAATAACAACACGGGAGGGATTGGGTGGTTCCCCGCGAATCAATATGACCTAACGGGAGAGTACAGCCGCGCGGATTTTGATCAGCGTCATCGATTCAATCTTCTGGGTACGTTGAACGAAGACCATTGGTTGAATCTCGGTATCGGGACGAAACTCTATTCGGGAATGCCGTACACCGAGACTTTGGGGGTTGATGTGTTCAATACTGGCATCTTGAATGCACGTCCCGTCGGTATAAAGAGAAATAGTCTGGAAACAGGTGGTAATGTTGAGCTTGACTTACGATGGAGCCATGACATACATCTGACAAGTAAGAAAAGGGAGGGAGCGCCTCTTATGTCTTTTGCAATCGATGGGTTCAACGTGACAAACCGCACCAACTATAGCTCCTACGTTGGTAACATTCAGTCGACTTTCTTTGGGCAACCGACAACTGCATTGCCCGCACGAAGACTACAATTTAGTGCCCATATCAAATTCTGATCGCGGAACACTGACACGCCCAGCATTGCCCATCGACTTAGACTCACGCGAAGGCGTGCCGGATGAATTAAACACGTGTCCATGCAATAGATATGCAGTCGATCCATTTAAAATTACTCGTCGCTTAGATTACTGTCGTTGCTATTCCAACCTGAGTATTAACTGAATAGGGTTTATCTCCAAATTGATTGCATCGTTACTGTCTTGACCACTTCGCGAGCTAAAGTCTATGCATAACTGCCATAGATTTAGATATCGAGAGTGATCAGGACCTTTTACATGCATCGAATTATATCGGCAATACTTTGCGCTTCCTTTTCTCCCATCGCCATCGCCCAAACGGGGACGTTGATTTCAACGGCCTCTACTACAAGCGAGCCACTCCGGATAGTGCAGACTCTTCAGTTGCCCAGTGCTGTGCAAGGCAACTTCGATCACTTTGGAATTGATTTAAAGCGTAACCATCTCTTTGCTACTCCTGAGGATTTTAAGGCAGTCCTTGTGTTCGATCTCAGTACAGGCAAGATCGTTCATCAGATTGACGGCATCGCGAGGCCACATGCGGTCTTCTATCGTCCAGATCTGGACCAGATCTATGTCTCTGATGGAGGAGATGGATCGCTTAAGATCTATGACGGCGAAACCTACCGTTTGATCGCTCGTATTGCATTATTGAAAGATGCTGATTCGATTGGCTACGACATCTCCAGGAAATACCTTTACATTGACAATGGAGGCGGTGACGTTGGCCAGACCTATTCGATGTTGTCAGTTGTTGACACGACCGAGCATAAGAAAATTGCGGACGTAAAAATCGATGGGGACACACTTGAGGCAATGGCGCTCGATAACTATCGTCCCCGCATCTATGTGAATGACAAGGCGAAGAATCAGGTCGTCGTTGTCGACAGATTGAATAACAGGGTTGTGGCCACTTGGCCGCTCACCATGGGTAAGGTGAATGTCGCTATGGCATTGGATGAACAGCGCCAGCGCTTGTTCGTCGGCTGCAGAAGTGGACAGATTGTTGTCCTCGACACGAACACAGGAAAAGAACTGCAGGCGTTGCCAATCTCAAAGGGAGTCGACGACCTGATCTTCGACCCTGCGACAAGGCGCATTTATGCCGCTGGTGACGGAGCCGTGGACGTGCTTGATCAGACCGATCTTGACCACTACATCGTTCGGGGTACTGTACCATCCGGCTCCAAAGGAAAGACCGCACGGCTCGTGCCTGAACTCAATCGTCTATTTGTTGCGGTACCTGGTGAAGCCGGAAAGAATGCGCGGATCATGATCTTCGAACCACTCAACATGCAGCCGGCCAAGAGTGTTGCCTTTGAATCTAAGGCTCCGGTCGATTCACCGACCTCCGAAAAAATTGTACTGACCACGCTATCGACTCATCCGTTTCTTAGAAAGCTCGGGCTTCACGTTATTCCTCCCGGCCAACAACATATGGTGATTGTTGCGAACGGTAACGCAACCAGGATCGGAGTACGGACCACTGAAGGTGATTTCGCAGCCGTCAAAGATGGCAAGACCTATTGCGCGAAGATCGACGACGGGGCTTTTTACAACATAAAGATGCAGATGTTCGATGCTCAAAAACACCGCATCGGGATCCTTGTCATGGAGATTCCGTATACGTCAGCTGCTGATGTGCCCGATGCGATCCATAAGGCTGAAAGCATCCGCGAGGAAATCGAACACAAGATACCGAATCTGGAAGCACTCTTCCATCACGCGTAACCAAACCATTTGTTACCAACAAAATATTTGCCGATAACTGGGTGAGAACATCCGGTCCCGCAGGTGTCGGCCCCTTTACTGACCATTGATCATGCACTAAACGAGGCCACAAATGAAAAGATTGGTACAGTATGCCGCATTGGCTGTCGTGACCCTCCTCCCTACCTTCTCCAGAGCTCAGGTGGACAGCACACAATTGAACGGAACCGTGAACGACCAGTCCGGCTTACCAATACGTGAGGTTCGGGTGAGTGTTGTTCTTGAAAATTCTCAGGTAAGTCGCACCACAACGACGGGCGAGCACGGCAACTACACAATTCCAGCTCTGCCAATCGGGTTGTATGCTATCTCATTCGAGAAGACGGGCTTTGCTACTACCCGTATCGAACACGTACAGCAAACCGCAGGAAACGTCAGGACTCTCGACATCACCTTGCATGTGCAGTCCGTTTCGCAGACGGTGGAAGTAATTGACACCGTCGCCGATCTCGATAAGACGACAGCGACCTTTGGTGGAACTGTTAGTGGTGAACAGGTCAGAAACATCCCTTTGAACGGTCGCAATTGGGCAACACTCGAGACGCTTGCACCGGGAGCTATCGATTCCGGGTCGGGTTTACAGTCGTCGATCCGATTTGCCGGCAATGGAATTGACGACAACAACTATCGCCTAGATGGCGTTGATGCTTCGGGTGTCATGAAACAGGCCTTGAAATCGGCACTACGCCTTCAAATATCCTCCGACGCAATCGCTGAATTCAAAGTCGATTCTGCCGTCTATACAGCTGAAAACGGAGGCTCTGCCGGCGGACAGGTAAGTGTTGTATCGAAGAGTGGATCAAATCAGTTCCACGGCAAGGTGTTTGATTTTCTTAGGAACGATGTCTTCGATGCGCGCTCTCCATTCAATCCCACCACCTCGAAAAAGCCTGCATTTCACCTCAACCAATATGGGGTGGATCTAGGCGGTGCGGCTATTCAGGACCGGACATTCTTTTTTGTGTCGTATGAAGGATTTCGACAGGTATTGGGCGGAGTGCCACAAGTTGGCCTAGTGCCCAGCACACTGTTCAGGCAGAAGGTAGCGTCCTTATCGCCTGCACTACAGGCCGTCATTGCCGCTTACCCTAGGGGCCAAAGTCCTTCGGGTGATAAGGAAGGCTATGCCGACAACTACACCAGCTATGCCGCGAGTCCCGTAAAAGAAGATTCAGGACTTGGACGGATTGATCATCATTTCAACGACAAAAACAGCATCTATATTCGCTACAACACAGACCAAGGTTCCAACACCAGCCCGCTCAACGCAATAGGGCAGAGCGTTGAAGTGGATGCCAACGTACATAACGCTGTCCTTGATTATCTTCATGTGTTCACACCACGATTGATTGATGAAGCCAAGTTCGGACTTAACCGGAACACATATCATCAGAATCAAGTAACGGGTCTACCTATTAATTTTTCCTTCGGTAGTGGGTTTACATCACTCGGCGAGACCATCTATAAACAGCAGGTATCGACAACGTTCTCCTATCTCGACACGGTTGTCTGGACACTTAATCGGCACACGTTGAAGTTTGGCGTGGATGTGCGCAGAGTACAGTTCAATGAAGGAAATACCGCAGATGGCACTGCTAGTTGGAGTAGCCTTGATAACTTCCTGTTGAATAGCCTTAACACTTTTCAGGCCACCGCACCTCTACCGGATCGTGGTCTGCGCAAGACGCAGATCGCTGCATACGCTCAGGACGAATGGAAGTTGAACTCAAACGTGACCGTCAATGCTGGTATACGTTATGGTTTCTTCCAACCCTTTAGCCTTGCGCACGGTCTCTCGAATCCATTCGACATCCAGGTTTGTGGGGGTTATTGCCGCCCAGGTTCGCCATTTGCCTACTCCAACTACCTGAACTTCGATCCACGCCTGGCCGTGACCTGGTCGCCGTCCGACAGCCAAGGCAACATGGTGTTCAGAGCTGGATACGGGATGTATCACGGTGAGTCGGAACTTGCGGACCAAGACAGTCCTGCCGTCAACGACGAACCGTCGATTACCTTTCAGAGTTCGGGCACACAGACCTATGCTTATCCGATCGATCCCAACCTGATTCCGACAACAGGACTAGCTGTGACACCGCGATCCATGTCTCTTCATCATCCGGACTCCTATGTCCAGAACTGGACAGCATCCATGCAAAACCAGTGGCCTGGCAAGGTCGTTAGTACGATCTCCTACCTTGGCGCCAAAGGCACACATCTATTCCGCCGCACATATGGAAATGTCTTTGACCCAGCGCTTGGCAAGAACCCCCTCGCACCCGTGTTTCCAAGTCCGGTAGATACGAAGACTCAGGAAGGTGCTTCCAGTTTCAATGCGCTCCAAGTGAACGTAAAAAGAGAGGTCCACAATGGGATGTTTCTGGCAGGAAACTATATGTGGTCGCACGCGATCAATGATGGATCGGTGGGTGCAGGTGAATCCAACGCTGCTCAAAATGTAGCCTGCTTCCGATGCGAACGCGGACCTAGCGACTTTGATGTCCGAAACTCCGGAAACATAAGCTTGCTCTATGAATTGCCTTTTGGTCGTGGACGAAGATTTCTGAACCAAAATCGGCTCGCAAATGTCCTTATTGGTGGCTGGGAGTTCACCGATCTACTGAACTATCGTTCGGGACTTCCGGTAAATATTGTGATAAGCCGCTCAAATACAGCGTTACCCGATCACAACAATGTGAACCAACGGCCAAATCTCGTTTCAGGACAGCAACTTTATCTCAGCAATCGGTCCATCAAACAGTGGTTCAATCCCAGTGCGTTTGCCGTTCCAGCGAATGGGGCATGGGGAAACGCGCCACGGGACTATGGACGCGGACCGATCCTCTGGCAAGATGATCTAGCTCTGGACAAGAACTTCAACCTTATTGAACGCTGCGTGTTGAACTTCAGGGCTGAAGCCTTCAACGTATTTAATCGGGCACAGTACGGAAATCCGAACGCGACCTTTGGCGCAGGAAACTTCGGCACCATTACCACAACAGCGAATGCCACCGGGCTTATAGGGACGGGCACTCCACGCGTCATGCAGTTCGCAGCGAGCATTTCATTCTGAATCCTCGCATCAATAAAGACCAACTAATTTATTTATAGGATTCCTGAAATTCAATCGGAGCGCGCTTAGCGCTTAGGCGTGAATAGCAAGAGATAGACGGTACCCATCATTTCGGCTTTTCCTAAACGAGCTATCTTCTCCATCCTGGGAGTTGTTCTGGCTGCGAGGTATGCTGAACCGCGGTCCCTTCTTATCACTGAGTACCCCCTGTCTGGGAATGGAAGCCTCCCCCCTCTGATAAGGAATTGACCGCGAGTTCAGAAGACTAGTAGCAATGCCTAAGTGTGTTTCACGTTAACCACCTCACACCCATTGCTCTTTCCGTCCAAACACGCCTATGCTACACTTCGCCCCAAAAGGCGATAGAGTGAGCTTCCGAAAGCTGGCTCTATCTCACCTTCAGTTCCTGAGCGTCGGGCCACGTACAGAAATCATCCTCAAGGCACAATAGCCATGCGGGGAGGTCGATTAAGATGTACAAAGGACTGGGTGCTACCACCTTGAGCGCCGTCCTGTTGGCTGGATTCCTGTTCCAGGCGCCCGGCAGCAGGTCGTCTTCTAAGCTGAAGAGCTCCGCATTCACACAGTCCGACACCAAGCCAGTAACCGGCGAAGGCCCTTGGCTCGCCTCCTGCAAATACTGGTCCGCAGCACAATCTACCGAAATTTCGGGTGGAGATATATCGTCTAATGTGGACATCACCCTGCACCTGTCCGGCAGGGATGTTGACTCGCATATCAAGTCAGTCCCAGTTCGCGAGTCAACCTGCGGGTCGGGCGACGGCTGGGGAATCCCGAGTGCCAGCAGCCCCGAAATCAGTGCCATCATCGCTACTATCCCCGATCCCATCCATAGCCATTTCGCTCTCGACTTTGACCGCTCGGTCGATGCGATCCTCCTCGCCGCTGCTGACAATGGCTATCTCAGCAGCTACTCTTGGCTCCCTTGGCGCAATCATGCTCCCGCTCTCTCTACCATTGAGTCTGCCTCCAACTCCACTCCGAAGGATGAGGACAACACACGCGAACGGCAGCCTGGTTTAATCATCCTGCGGTACGCTCCCGATCCAAACGCCTGGTCCCAGTCCGCGGAGAGCGACGAATCGCATCCGCAGAGGCATTCGTTCTCGCGGTCTGCGTACCATCGCGTGATCTATCTCTTTCTAGTTGGTGAGACCCCCACTCTCGGAGTTAATGGCAACCAACTACAAAACGCCTTTCGCTACGAAAAGATCCTGAAAAAAGACCATGGGGCCTGGCTATCCGTGCGTCCTCCACCACTGCCCGATACGGATCAACGTGAGCCTCGGAATCAAATTAGCGCGCAACAAGGCACTGTCATCCCGCTGGATCCAGCAATTCCGGTCAGGACAACGCTGTCCGTCATTGGCCCATTCTTCTCCGGTTCCGCTGCTTCGCTGCACCAGGGAATCGAGACCGCCATGCGAGATATTAACAGCATCCCAGGAGAATCCGTTCAGCCCTTCATCAGCGGCGTTACCAGCACTCTCATCGCTGTCCGGGAACTCGATCCGCAGAACAAAAACATCTATCGCTCATTCGGCGAGAATGCCAGCTTTGAGCAAGAACGCTTTCTCCAGTCGCTCGCCGCCACAGGCTACGACCTGAGTCGCATCGCCGTTCTGTCCGAAGCCGGGACCGTCTTCGGCTCTGCCACAAAAGTCACGGAACATTCCTGCCCATCCGGTGCCAAAGACCCGTGTAACGATCCTGACCCTATGCATCCAGATCCCAACTCCGACAGGGATATCTCCAGAAAGGGCACAATTCTGAATCTTCGCTTCCCGCGCGAACTGTCCCTCCTTCGCAATGCACAATCGAGCCAGTCCACCACGTCCGACGCATCCTCTGTTCCCACCCCCTATCTCAACCTTTCCCTCAAGGACTATTCCACCGACGACACCGTTCCCCGCTTCTCCAATGGCCAAACTCCGCTCTCCCTGGAAGCGCAACTGATGGCCATCGCCCACCAGCTACAGCGTGCCCGCATCCAGTTCATCCTTCTTTCGGCCTCCAATATTCTCGATGACATCTTCCTTGCTCAGTTCCTCCATCGTGCCTGTCCCGATGCCCGCCTCGTTCTCTTCGCTGGCGGAGATCTTCTCTTCGAACGGGACGTCGACAACCATCCCTACATCGGATCCATCTCTATATCTCCCTACCTTCTTACTTCGCTAGACTTTGGCAACAAGGTCCAGTGGCTCCACTCTGACTACCAGGCTGAGGCCATCTATAATGCCACCAGCTTCACCTTCTGGAACCACGCCAACGGCACCTGGCCTAAGCTCGCCGGATATCGTCGCTATCCCTTACCTGATCCTGACCCTCACACAAACCTCCCTCCTCCGGTCACTCAATTCCTCCAGATTCCACTGTGGGTCACTGCCATCGGCGCCGACGGCTACTATCCTCTCGCGATCCTAGATTGGTGCGGCAGCAATGAGCTTGCGATTCTACCGACTATCCAGTCCACTGTTGACCATGTGGCGGAAAGAAAATGCGATGAGAGGCAGTCTTCACTTCTCAACAAAACTACTCTCCCTCCCCAGCATGTCTGGGACTATGTTCCTGAATCCATCAATCACAACTCTGGTATCTCACCATCCTTAGTCTGGATGGTGCTCGACATCTTCATTCTCATCCTCTGTCTGCTGCATATAGTTCTGCTCTGGAGCGCCCAATTCTGGTCCCCTGCTACCCGAGATCTAGCTGTAGATCAAAACGATCAGCCCCATCGCCGCTCGATCTATTTGAACATCGGGACCTCCGTGCTCACCGCCATGGCCTTTGTCACGGCGTATCCCCTTATCCTCGTCGGCAATTACTACCACCTAGCATCTCCTGGCCATCTGTTCGCGTGGCTCACTCTCATCGCCGCCTGTCTTGCATGCATCGCTACTATCCTCAAGACCTGGCCTTATCGCTTTCACAAGCAATGCGTAGAGTATTGCTTCTTCAATATCGTTGCTGTTCTCGCCCTGCTCTTCACGGTAACCCTATGGGTTGCCATCTGCCGAAGCGACAACTTCGGCAGCGAACACCACAGTTACGCAGGGCTTTACTTCAGCTACCGTTGCCTCCAGCCGATAAGCGGAGTCTGCCCCCTCCTCCCCGTACTTCTGTTGCTCTTGGCCTGGTACCTCTGGTCTATCTGTCAGACCGCTCGTCTTCGCTTCTCGGAGGTACACAGGCCACGTCTCGCTCGCATTGCCTCTCCTTCTCCCCCCTACGATCCCGCCAACGTCCCCTACCCTCTCTTCGTTCCCGACGAAGCCTTAGAGAACTGCGCCCGACCCATTGATAGCTGCCTCTACAAGAACATGACCTGCCTGCTCATCACCCGCGAGGTCATTTTGAGGTTTTGTGCAAATCTGACGCAGAGTTCGCAGAAGGCCATTCGCTCCCTTGCTGGCCAAGTGAAGGCTGCTATTAATCCCTTTCTAGCGGGCATCTATCTCACGCTCTTCGCTCTCTGTATCTTTGCCAGCCATATCCACAGCGTCGACCGCTTCCTCTTCACTCCTATCCTCGCCCCCGTCACCTCTAGCATGCACTACGGTCCCACACCTTACGAGTTCCTCGTTACTGCTCTTTTCTTTCCGCTCATCATGGTCGCTCTCTCGGGCTGGTTCAGGACCATCCTTATATGGGGTGCTCTCAGCAGGGGTTTATTGGAGCCTCTGGAACGACAACCCATCCGGTTTGCCTTCACTCGGATCAAGGGTGGCAGTTGGGTGAGCATGCTCAACCAGAGCGGTCTCAATATCCGTTGGCGCGACATGAGCCGTTCCACCGAATCCATTCGCCAGCTGGTTCACCATCCGTATGTAAAGGCACATCCTTCTCTTGAAGCAGAGCTGTCGCAGCATTACAAAACCATCAATGCCCATATTAGAAAACTGATGGTGAGCATCCAGTACGCTGGCGCATTCTCGCCCGCTCCATCTATCGCAACCGCACAGCAATCCAACGCCCCTCAAGCTGAACCCCAACAACCAGGCCCAGCTTCCGAAGGAGTGAGTAATCAACCCGCTGTCTCATGTCTCGTTGGTGCTTGGGACCGCCCCAAGCCTCCTGCCGACGATGACCTTTGCTGCATTTATTCCATCGAAGAGGAATACGCTAACTTTTGCACCGTCCTCCTCAACTCCGTGCTCGCCCAATATTGGGACCGGGTACGAACCGGCTTCGTCGAAGAATGCAACGTTCCGCTAAAGGACGAAAAGGAAGGGGAAGTCGAAAAGACGCAGAAAGCCGCGGACACCGAAGCTTCGGGGAACCTTGACAAATGCAAAGCTGCATTCATTCACCTTGCAGAGGAGCTTATCGTAATTCGATACATCGCTCTGATCCGCGCGGTCCTCGTCAACATGCGTTACCTTATGCTCTTTGTCTCCGCAGCCTTCGTACTCGCCATGGCCGCCTGGAACTCCTATCCCTTCCAGCCCCATCGGCTCGTCGACTGGTGCTTCACTTTCATGCTCGTGTTCATCGGTATCGGCATCGTCTGGGTCTTCGCGCAGATGCACCGCAACCCTCTCCTCAGTCGCATCACCGATACAACCCCTAACAAGCTCGGCGTCGACTTCTTCATCAGGATAGTTACCTTCGGCGCGGTCCCTGTTCTCACTTGGCTCGCCTACCAGTTCCCGGAGATAGGAGGAAGTCTCTTCAAAATCTTCCAACCTGGTCTTCAGGTTTTGAAGTAGTTAAAGGGGCTTGCGTGCATTGCGTGTACGCAGGCAACAAATCCGATACGCCTCCTGGTCAATTGAAACGGAACAGCATTAACTTCGTCTATTCAGACTATGCTCATCAGGCAACCACATTAACAAGGGTGCCGATTGAATCAATCACAATACGGATGTGGTCGCCGCTCAGCAGAGTGAAATCATCGGGTGGCACAACACCAGTCCCAGTCATGAGAAAACATCCCATCGGGAAGCTGTTATCGCGAAAGAGATAGCTTGCAAGCGTTGCGGAATCGCGCTTTAGTTCCGCCAGTTGGACTGCGCCGGTGAAGTGCAGCTGGCCGGCGCGGACAATTTCGATTTCTATGCGTGTCTGGAGAGGAAGTGGGTCCGAAGAGACCAGGACGCAAGGGCCGAGTGAGCAACTGCAGTCGTAGATCTTTGCCTGTGGCAGATAGAGGGGATTCTCGCCTTCGATGTCTCGCGAGCTCATGTCATTTCCGATGGTGTAGCCTACGATGGTTCCTTTGGGATTGATGAGCAGCGTCATCTCCGGTTCGGGAACGGACCACTTCGCATCGCTACGAATCCGCACCTTGTCCCCATGACCTACAACGCGGCGGCCTGTTGCCTTGAAGAAGATCTCTGGACGTTCGGCGTGGTACACGCGGTCATAGAAGTCCCCTCCTCCCGTACCTTTCGACTCTTCGATTCGTGCGCTGCGACTGCGAAAGTATGTGACGCCCGCAGCCCAAACCTCCTGGCTCTGAATCGGTGGCAGAATGTCGGCATCGGCAGGGGGAGAAGAAGATGATGAGCTTGCGATGATGGAATGGCAAAAGCCAAGCAAGTCGTCCTGTAGGACGAGATCATCCCAAGTGACATCTGGAATGAGGAAATAGGCCCCGTTTTGCTCGATATAGCATCCAGTTCGCGTTCGGTAGATTCTCACTTGATTCCTTTATAAGTTCGAGCCGATGTCTTCCATTATTTCTTTATTGATAGGTAAAAGTTGCAACTCAATTTTGCGGCGACGTGGTTGGCTCGTTTGCATGCAGGCGATCAACGATCATATTGGTATCGTAAACGCATCCCCCCCACACTCCGCCGCTGGCCTGAACGAGAGCTGCCCACAGTCTTGTGTCGGAGGGGAGGGAAGGGTGAGGTGCGAGATCAGTGCGCGGTGACCTGGCCGCCAGCCGCTCGCGACCGGCCTCGGGGGTGAACCGTTCCTCCCCCTCTCCGATGAGGTCCACGGAGCCAACCAATGTCTGACGATCGATCCTGATCTCGATCGTGTCTCCATCCCAGACGCGGCCGATGGGACCTCCGCACAGCGCCTCCGGCGAAATATGACCCAGACAGGCTCCCGTAGAGACTCCACTAAAGCGTGCATCTGTGAGAACCGCAACGTGCTTGCAGTGGGGGAGTTGCTTGAGCGCAGAGGTGACTTGATAGATCTCCTGCATCCCTGCTCCAGAAGGGCCTCCACAGATGAGGACGATGACATCGCCTTCCCCGACGGCTCCACTCTTGATGGCCTGGATAGCGGCAGTTTCGGTAACGAAGACCTTTGCGGGGCCGCGGTGCAGATAGACACCATTCGTGTCGATGAGGGATGGATCGATGGCGGTGCTCTTAATCACACAACCCTCTGGAGCAAGATTTCCGACAGGGAAGCAGATCGTAGGTGTGAGACCATGATCACGCGCGAGATCTGCATTCATGATCACGTGTTCGGCGACAATACCATCCTGCTTGAGTAAATGCTGCTTCATCTGTTGACGCCGAGCACTTCCTTTCCACCAGTTGAGAGACTCATCGAGCGTCTCGCCGGTGACAGTCTTTACCGTTGTATCGAGAAGTCCCATCGATCGGAGATGCAGCATGACCTCGGGTACTCCCCCTGCCAGGAAGACCTGGACTGTCGCGTAGTTGCCGGGGCCGTTGGGCAGCGCATCGACCAGGCGGGGTGTCTGACGGTTGACTTCAGCCCAGTCCGCTGCATTCGGCCGACGCAGGCCGGCGGCGTGCGCGATGGCGGGAACATGGAGCAGTAAATTAGTAGACCCGCCGAATGCAGCGTGGACCACCATGGCGTTGCGCACGGCTGCATCTGTAAGTATGTCGGAGGTGCCAATTCCCATCTGATGGAGACGTAGGATGGCGCGAGCCGATCGACATGCGGCGTCGACCCATACCGGATCACCCGAAGGGCCGAGAGCTGCGTGGGGGAGAGAGAGACCCAGCGCTTCAGCCACCACCTGCGAGGTTGCCGCGGTGCCCAGAAACTGACAGCCACCCCCCGGCGTTGCACACGCGCGACAACCCACGTCGGCGGCGTACTCCAGGGTGATCTGATTCTGGGCGAAACGGGCGCCGATGGTTTGCACTTTTCCGGCGTCTTCGCCTTGCTCCGGAAGAAGCGTGACACCACCGGGTACAAGAATGCTCGGCATGTTGCCGGAGGAGGCGAGCGCCATCATCATTGCAGGCAGACCTTTGTCGCAGGTTGCGACACCAAGAACGCCTTTGCGTGTGGGCAGCGAGCGCATGAGCCTGCGAAGCACAATAGCTGCATCGTTGCGGAACGGCAGTGAATCGAGCATCCCGTCGGTGCCCTGAGTGCGACCATCGCACGGATCGGTACAGGCGCCGGCGAACGGCGTGCAGCGATTCGCACGGAGTTCGCGTGCTGCCTCGGCTACCAGAAGCCCCACCTCCCAGTGCCCAGTGTGGAAGCCGAGAGCAATGGGAGTGCCGTCCTCGGCCCGCATGCCTCCGTGTGTGCTGAGGATGAGGAACTCTGGGTCTAGCAGACGCGTTGGCTCCCAACCCATACCGGCATTCTGGGTCAAACCGAAGAGATTGCCGGAAGGCTGCGAGAGAAGCATCTCAGCTGTAATCGGGAGACTGCCCTGTGGACCCAGGGCATGCGTCCGCACCACTCCAGAATCAATCCCTGGACTCTCGACGACGGAGGTAAATGGAATGGTCGAGATAAGTTACTCCGGTAAAGCTGATTGCGGAATGGATAGATTAGGGTTGGCGAATGCGACTCTATGCCGTGTATATCGGAGAGTGAACATCAGCAGGCCAGAAATTATCAATGAGGCTGCCATGAGAAGATATCCAGCGCGAGAGCCTCCAGTGCGGGCCTGCAGGAGGCCAACCAGCCAAGAGCCAGCGAAGCCTCCGAGCGCACCACAGCTATTCACCAAAGCAAGCACCTCAGCAGTTACATTCTTGGGAACGATCTCCGGAATGATGGCGAAGAAGGGACCGTAAGGGGCATACATGGCTCCTCCGGCAAGGATAAGCGTTATGTAGGCCAGCCAGAAGCTTTGATTAGCTGTGACAAACGAAGCGAGCAGAGATACTCCCGCTAGCACTAGGAACGGCCACACTAGAGATTCCCGCTCGAGGAACCGGTCGGAGATGTAACTGACGAGGAGCATGAGAAGCACGGCGAGAAGATATGGGACAGCTGTCAGAAGGCCGGTCATCTCGATCCCTACAGCGGAGCCTTGCTGAATTATAGTTGGAAGCCACAGCACGAAGCCGTAGATTCCCAGGCTCCAAAAGAAGTAGAGCGTCGAGAGAAGTAGTACGTCAGCGCGAATGAGGGCTAGACGAGCACTACCGATCCGCGGAAGACCAAGCTGCTCCCGCTCGAGTTGTTGTTCGAGCGCCGCACTTGCCTCTGAGGGCATCCATGAGGCATCGCGCGGTCTGTCCCGGACCAGTCCGAGCCACGCAAACGCCCAGAGAACAGACGGTATCCCCTCGACGATAAACGTCATCTGCCAGCCGAGTTTGTGGATAAGGAATCCAGTGATCGCGGACATCCACAAGACGGTTGTGGGGTTCCCGAGGATCAACAAGGTATTCGCTCTAGAACGCTCAGTTCTGGTAAACCAGTGTGTTAGTAAGACGAGCATCGCAGGAAAGATGGCACTCTCCGCTACTCCTAGAAGAAACCGATCCAGCACTAACAGCCAATATTGTCGTATAACTCCAGTAAGTGCTGCGAGGGTTCCCCAAACGAGCAGGGCACCAAAGATGAGATGGCGTGCGCTGTGACGCCTGGCATAGGCTGCGCCTGGGAGCTGAAATCCAAAATAACCAAGGAAGAAAACTGCGCCGAGTAGTGCGGACTGGGACCCCGTAATATGCAGTGTACCCGCGAGTCCAGCTGCTGCTCCAAAACCATAGTTGGCGCGATCTAAGTACGCGAGGCTGTACGTCACGAAAACGGCAGGAAGGAGATACATCCAGCGCTTGCGCAAGGAAGCTCCACTTGCAGGCGGCAATGGTGGGATCATGGAAACGGGCTCGGCAGATCTTTTATTCATAGGTCAAGACAGCCCGATCTGCGTGCCTGGCAAAGTCTGGCATCTCCCACACGTTTGGCCCTAATGTTGCCTTGATATTTTGACTATGTCAATGAGCGTTTGGGCTTGGCAAGTAACAGCCAATCGTAGCTGAAGGATTGCCGCTTCCATCAGCCGTTCCTCCATAGCCTGTTGGCGCCATTTGGGATCACGCCGCGAATCGTGGAGTCGCCGCAGTCCTGCTCGGTGCAGTTTGCCTACGCCGCCGCAGGCGAGGGTGTGGCCATCGCCTCCGCATCGATGGCGATCTGCTCCTTCCCCGATGTCGTAGCACTGCCCTTCGCGGACCCCTTGCCCGCTCTGCAGCTAGGCTTGGCGGCAATGGAGACAAACGATTCCATGGCCATGACCATCTTCCGAAAGTAGTCATGGAGTGGGCCAGAGTCGACGCTCGAGCGACGTACGACTACAGGCCTCTTCCAATGCACATGCCACAGACCGTAACAGCCTTTCCAGCCCAGCGTGAGGCCAGCTGAAGTGAGTATCTTATTCTGTCCCGCAAAAGAACCAGTCTTAACAATGAACAATCAACCGCTCCAATAGCGCCTTCGATGGCTCCCACTCTCCGATAGCTGGATAGAGCAGCATCGCCTTTCGAGCCATCAGCACAGACCCCGACAGCGCGGCATCAATGGCTGCTCGCTCGTAGGCCTTTACTGCGAGAACCAGGCCGCGAACATCCTCGGGCAACGCTCCGCAAGGCTCAGGCGTAATCGCGTCCTCGCTGATCTGGCAGGAGACCTCGACGATGTCGTTCGACTCCACCTCCGCAATGCTCCCCAGATTCTGTGTGTTGACGACGATGCGGCTAGGCCGTGCTCCGCAAAGCGCGTTCATTACGTCGAGCGCGATGCGATGGTATCCGCTCGCCGCGCGAAACGGGTCTTCGTTGCTGAGTTCTCCGGTGTTGAGCGCCGAATTACCCTCACCCTCAAGTTTCATGTATGAGCCGGAACGCGTATTCAAGTAGTCGACGTAGGTGGAGATTGCAGCGGCCTGGTCCCCTTGTTTTAAGAGTTGGGCAAGGCTGACGAGCAGCTTATGGTTGAGTTGCTCCACCTCAGCGCCACGCGTGCTTCCTTGCCTGCGCTGATTTTCGAGCGCTCTGCGACGTGAGTAGTAGAAGAAGAGATACTCGGTCGGGATAAGCCTTAGGGCCCGGATGAGGTCATGCTCGAAGAGAGGCACCGAGTAGAGTTGACTGAGAAACGTATCGTCCCCGAGCAGGCGATCCGTAACATCTTCGCCGCGAAGGCGAATGCGGCGGATCCAGCCAAGATGGTTCAGCCCGACATACTCGCAGCGAACCTCGTCCGGCCGCGCTCCAAGGGTCGTGTTGATGCGGTGTAGCATCTCCGTCGGTGTATCGCAGATGCCGACAACCTTTGCGTCCGTGTTGTGCTTGATAGCCTGCGTGATGAGGCCGGCAGGATTGGTAAAGTTGATGAGCCACGCCTGCGGGCTGAGCCGCTCAACCAGCTTTGCCTGCTCCACCGCAGTCGACACGGTACGCAACGCCATGGCGACACCACCCGGGCCAGTTGTCTCTTGACCAGGGTAGCCGTGCTCAATCGAAGTCCGCTCATCCTGCGTTCGCGCCTGAATACCACCGACGCGAATGCTGTTGAGCACGAAACTCGAACCTTCGATGGCGTCCTCAATCGAGGAAGCCCGTCGCACACGAAGAGAGCCGCCCTCGCGAGCCACAATAGCCTGCCCAAGCGCGACCATGATGCCGACGCGCTCCTGATCGGGATCGAAGAGGACAAGCTCTTCAGCGCCCAGCGCCTCCGCCGCTTCGTTGATGCCGAAGACGACGAGCGGCGTGCGGACCCCGCCTCCACCGATAAATGCGATCTTACGACGTGTAGGTTTGTTCATAGATACTCTCAAGTTCTGCGCGAAGTGGAAGCGCGGTCAGTGCTCCTGCGGATCGTGTCGACAGGGCTCCGCAGATGCAGGCGCGGCGGAGACAATCGTCGGCAGAGGCAGAGTCGAGGAGTGCGTCAATAAAGCCTGCATCGAACGCATCTCCAGCACCTGTTGTGTCCATTACATGGACGGAGGGAGAGAAGACGGTATAGTTGCGTCTGTTCGCGAACATTGCGGCTCCGCGTGAGCCGAGCTTAACAACAGCCTGGGGAAAGCCAATGTCCTGAGCGAAGGAGAGGTAGTTTGATGAGTCGCTGTTACAGAGGAGGGAGGCTTCACGTTCGTTGGGAAGCAGATAGTCGATGGATCGACAGGTGTCGAGGTTGGCAACGTCGCGGAGCCAGTCGGGACGGAAGCCGACATCGAGCGATGTTGTACAGCCGGAGGCCCGCAGTGCAGGCAGCAGATGCATGGCAAGCTCCCGGCCAAGCGGCATGGCGAAGTGAACGTGCCGTGCACGCCGCAAAGAGGCGAGTACGGCCTCCAACCAAAGTCTGGGCACGAGTCTGTCGTTCTCGCCGACATAACTGAAGAAGGAGCGGTCATCCAGCATCGATACGCTCACAGTAACGCCCGTATTGCCCCCCGTCTCTTCCAGGCCGTCGCTGGAGACGCCAAACTCGCGCAGACGGTCTTCGAACCATCCGGCATCCGAAGTGCCGATGACGCCAACGAGAGATACCGTTCTGCCAAGTCGGGCGAGCGCGCAAGCCGTGTTTGTAGCGCCTCCACCGATCTCGCGCTTGTATTGCCGGGTAAACACCTCTTCGCCTGGCTGCGGCCACGTCGCGAAGCCAGTGAAGATGTGGTCGATATAGATCTCGCCAACGACTGCTACGTCATAGTTCATCATGCTGATGGAAAGGCCACTCCAATTTCTTTTTAGCTTGCAGAAGATAGATTGTCGTCCCAATCAAGGCCATGCCAAAACCGATCGCAATGTGACTGGGCTTGCTGCTGATAACGATGTAAGACCATCCGGCCAGCGCGACAAGTGCGGGTAGAGGATAGAAGGGCATGCGGAAGGCCCCCGCAGAGGCAGCCGTCTTACGACGTAGAAGGATCACGGCAACGCACTGCGCAGCGAACTGGAACATCGTTTGGACGACGATCAGAACGGAGATGAGATCGGCCAGCGAGAAGAGACACGCCACCGCGGAGAGGCCGCCCATGACCAGAAGCGAGGTAGATGGAAAGCGCTCTGTGGGGTGAAGACGCGCGAACGGTTTGAAGAAATGGCCGTCGACCGCAGCAGTGTATGGCACACGCGAGAAGCCAAGAAGGATCGCGAAGACAGAGCCCCAACCTGCGATGAGGACAAACCCTGAGACGAGCACGCCTCCCCAGTGCCCATAGAGCATCTCCATGTAGTCCGCGACAATAGCTTTGGAGTATTGACCTTGCTGCCACGGAACCGTGCCGAGAATGGACAGATTCATGGCTAGATACAGGATCGCCACCAGCACGATGGAAAAGATGACGGCGCGGGGAATTGTCTTACGTGGCTCTTGCACCTCTTCCCCAATCAGGCAGACGTTGTTATAGCCACCATAGTCGTAGACGGCGATCAGCGTCGCCGAGCCGAGCCCGAACCAGAAGGCACGTGAAGGATGAAAGGCATGCGCCGGAAAACTGAAGGCGATTGCAGTGTTGAAGTGGGTTGCGCCACTGATGATGATCCAGGCGCATGTGCCGACAACAGCGGTCATAATCACGATGGAGACGATGCTGATCGAGCGGATATTGCGGTAGAGCAAAGCCGTATTGAGAAGACAAAGTGCCATTGCGATCAGAACTAGGTGGCCATGACGAAGATGCGGTGCGAGGAAGCTTGCGTATTCGCCGAAGCCGACAGCACCAGAGGCAATAGAGAGAGGTCCTATGAGGAGAGACTGCCAGAGGAAGAGGAAGCTGATCAGTCGCCCCCAGCCCTTTGGGCCGAAGGCCTGCAGGAGGTAGTGATAGGGACCTCCAGAACGGGGCAGTGCCGAACCAAGCTCCGCCCACACCATTCCATCGCAGAGACACAGGACGGCTCCAAGAATCCACCCAAGCATAGCCTGCGGCCCTCCCATGGCCGCAAGCGCCAGAGGAATGGTAAGGAATGGGCCGACCCCAACCATGTTGAGGATGTTGGTAGATACGGCTCCTGCGAGACTCATACCTCGATCGAGTTGTTGTCCACTGCCGGTTGTCTGATTCTGCATGGAGCCCACGGTGGTCATAGAGCAATCCTGGTGAGTCCAATATCGCAGAAGGGGATTAGCGTTTCTGCGATGAGAGTGTGTGCCGGATCTATTGTGTCCAAGAGCAGAGACTATCTCCCCGAGAGAAACTGTGGATTCTTCGGCAGGCTGAGCATGTTAGCGAAGATCCGGTATGCCCCAGGCACGCCGAGTGGAAGTTGACGATAGAAGGCGTATGCGTTGTAGATGTAAACCCCCTTGCCGTATCGGGCATAGACGAGACCACCCTTCTGCGGGGGTTGTCCCTCATCGTGGGTCTCAAGGAGAGGCTCATACTTTGCATCCCAGGAAGATAGAAACTTCGATCCGCGCTCTTCGATCCATCCGTCGAAATCCTTCGACGTGATCGTATTGGGCCACGTGAAGAGAGGATTTTGAGAATCGAGAATCGTTACGACGGATCGCTCGTCGGTGACCTCTTCAGGATCGCTCGTCATCACATAGGGGTATGGGCCAAAGTTATGGTCGTACTCCGGAGTGTTGTATTGCACCATCACGACCCCGCCGTTCTCGACGTACTTCAAAAGCCGGTTGTTGTTCGTGATCAAGTCAGGCCGTACGGCATACGCGCGCACGCCAACCAGAATGGAGTCGTACTTGCTGAGATCGGCGCTCGCGAGATCCTGTGGCGAGAGGAACGATACGTGGACACCGAGAGCCTCAAGCGCAGCAGGCACATCATCTCCGCTGCCTTCGATATAGGCGATGTTCTGCGACGGCGCCATCTTCACGTTCGCGCCGGTAGTCTTGTAGACCGCTGGACTATAGAGGAAGTAGGGCCGCAATCCCGTGTAGCCAACGGAAACATATCCCTCTTTATAAGACTTGCCGTCATAGTCCGCGACCGCCGTGATCTGATACGGCTTCTCTGCGATCGACTTTGGATAGATGGTGAAGGCTACAGCCTGCTCCTCTCCCGACTGGGTAAAGTTCACCGGGATTGACTTTGGATCGGAGGTCCAGCCTTCGGGAAGTTCCAGGTGAACGCTCTCCTTTGCCTGACCCACATTGTTATGGAGACGGACGCTTACCGGGAACGACCTCTGCCCCAATGGGACAATACCCGCGCTCGGACTGAGAGCCAACGAGACGGGCGGGCCGACGGGCATGGGATAGCGCAGTGTTCCAGGACCGCTGACCTTGCTGATGACCTGTACGACATGAGCCGTCTCCAGCGTCAACCCATCAAAATGAACCCGCACCGTCGCCGCAAGAGGATAGGATGCAAGCGCCATATTGCGAAAAGAGTTATTTGCAATGTCGTAGTACGACTGCTCCATTCCCGGACGCGTGAAGTACGGCCGAGTGTAGGGTTCATCTACCGGAACAGTCGCAGTGAAGCGAATATCCGATGCCTTGCCAGGCTCGATCTGCTTAGGCGCTATGGCTTCAGGCTTTGCATTCCATGACTCGCCGGAGGACGCAGTCAATTCGATTGCCTCTATCTCGACGGGGAACTGACCGCCATTGAATAGATGAACTCCGACAGTGATTTTTTTCGCAGGCGTAGCCATCTGGAACGTCTGCTGCGCACCGCGAAACTCTGGCGGCAGGCCGTCCTGTCTCGCGGGAGGCACAACATTCGCCTCGACCGAAATACCAAGCGACGAAAGCAGAGCCGAATTGAACTGCTTCTGCTTCACATTGAGTTCATGAAGAACATTGTATTTTTCTTCCGCCCCCAGTGAGCTCTTGGAGACCTCCGTAACGAGAGCATCGGTCTCCTTCAAACCCTTTGCGAGTGTTCCAGCGATGGCCGATGGGTCCTGGGCCGAGAAGCTGGCAATTGCGCTTTCGACGGATCCATTGATCCCCTTCAAACCACTCGTGAGGAAGGCAGGCGGCGTGGCTCCAACAAGATTGGCGATTCCAACCAGCGAGACATCGATGCCGTCAAAGAAGCTTGACTCTTTATCCTGCGCGGGAATATGTGAGCCAAAGCGATGATAGTTGCCTGATTGCGGCGCCGGGGAAGGAACATCGGAGCCGCCGTTCTGCGACCTCTGGAAGCCCAGGCCTTCGCGCGAGATCTGAGGATAAGTAAGACCGAGCAAGCTATCGTAGCTGCCGGCAGGAATAGCGACAGTGGTCGAGACAGGCCCGGGCTCCCATTTATTCATGATGTGATTCTGTACGCCAAGCGGTCCCCAGCTGTGGTTCGCGTAGTCGTACGATCCCTTCCCCGATGTGCGAAAGAAAGGAGTCCGCGCATACTCCTTCACAGGAGTCCACGGAAGAAGACCTTCTTTGATCTGCTCAGGAAACATCTTTGGATCACCGGCAGCTTTAAAGGCCTCCTGCGCCATCAAGCCAGCAGTGGCGTGATTCCCATGGCCATCCGAGGGACCGCCGACGAAGACAGAGCAAACGATGAGCGGACGAACAGTGCGGACGACGCGAACAGCTTCAGACAAAACTCGTTCGTGCCCCCACTGATCGAGCGCCTCTTTCAGGGACTTCGAAAAACCATAGTCCGCCACGCTTGAGAAATACTGCCCATCAAGCCCATAGTAACGGCCCGCCTGCAAAAGTTCTTCGGTCCGAACCAGGCCGAGGGCGTCCCAGAGATCGGACGACATAACATTGGCCCCGCCTTCACCGCGATTCAGAGTCATCAGATCTGTGCGAACCCCTAGTCCTCTACTCTCATACGCAAGCGTCGCCCCATCCTCGTCGTCAGGATGAGCGACGATCATCAGCAAGCTTGCGCGGGTATGCAGCTTCTTCAAGAGCTGCCACGTCTCCGCCGCACCGCGATCGACGGCGATGGGCCGTGCATCCACTACCGGCTTTGAGGCGGCAGAGCCGTTGATGGCAATACCAGGCAGAAGCATCAAAGCAAACGCTGCGCTAAAAGAGCTCTTCGAACGAAAGAACATGGTTATCCATTCTCCAGCCGGATGCCGCGCTCGAGCGCGGCATTCGGCTTGTCAGACTGCGCTTAGAAGTAGAACTTGCCTGCAAGCTGGATCTGGCGTGCATCGTTCACAACGGTGGTGATCTTGCCGAAGGTAGCCGCATTGGCCACGGTGGCAGAGGGATTGCCGAAGTTTGCATGATTGAATGCGTTGAAGGCCTCAAACCGCAACTCGATCTTTCTGACATCGCCAAGGGAAAACTGTTTGAAGACGCTCAGGTCTACGTTCCGTCCACCTGGACCGTGGAACAAGCGAGGTCTGCAGCTGCCAAACCTGCCCGTTGTCGGCTGCGAAAATCCACTGACGCTGATGAAGCGGGCAGTGGAGTTCGGATTAGCGACCTGTCCACGATCGCTTGTCGCCCCGGCAAATGGATCTCCAACGCAGTTCGCATAGGACGCATGGCTGCCGCCGGTCTGACTATTATCGGCTGCCGTTGCATTGAACGGCGTTCCAGTCTGCAAGGTCACAATCGCATTAAGCTGCCAGCCGCCAATCAGGCTTGCCGCCCTCGAGTTTCTGTTCAGAACCCACCCTCCCTTGCCTATCGGCAACAGCCACTGTCCGCTGGCGACAAAGCGATGTCTCTGGTCAAACGGAGAGTTGCTCCTCTCGTGCGCATAGTCATACGCATTCTGCGGAGTCGATCCGCCAGTCAGGTTGTCGGTAAAGTCGGCGAAACCATGCGACCATGTATAGCTGATCTGGTATGCAAGTCGATTCGACATCTGTCGGCGCAGGCTGGCCTCAAGCGCGTTGTAGCTTGTATTGCCATCGTTCGTCGCCAACTCCAGGAAGCTGTGCTGCCCCGCCCCCGCAACCGTCGACGTGGCCGTGTTCAGGTTCGCATACGGAAACTGAACCAGAGCGCCACCCGATGGCGCAAATCCAGTCACCACGCCTTGGTTCGCATTGCGAAGGCGGTTCATCTTATGACCCCAGTTGCCGACCCAATCCAGCTCAAAGACAGTCGAGTTGGTCATCTGGACCTGCGGTCCGAAGCTAGCCTGCTGGATGTAGCTCGTACGCTGGTTCGGGTCCTGCCAATTACTCTTCTGCAGATACAGCGGCACAACAGACGCTGCATAGGCGGCTCCAGGAAATCCGTTCTTCAGAAAGAAGACCGGGTCTACGCTCCCACTCGACTGCACCGTGAATACCTGCTTTAGGAAAGGCTGATTCAGAGCAAGCATCGACTCCGATCCAATGCGGTTTATGAATTGATAGAACACACCGTACCCACCGCGGAAGACCACTCTCTCAGAAGACTGATAGCTGAATCCAACGCGCGGCGCGATGTTGTTTTTATCTGGATTGATCAGAGACCGCTCAGCCCAGCTCTTTGCAGAGGGGGTTGAAGGAACCAGCGTACCGCCATTGGCCGGAGAGAAGTTCGAGACAGAGTTCGTACGATTCATGACCGGAGCAAACAGCTCATAGCGCGCACCGTAGGTGATCGTGAAACTCTTGGCCAACCGCCATGTGTCCTGAGCGTAGAACGAGTGCCCCGGAAGAAAGTTATGCACTGCAAGCGGAGTGTTGTAGATCGTCGAAGCAACATCGCCGAGCAAAAAGTCCGCGAATCCGAAGCCCGACTTGTTCGTGTAGATTCCCGTGGACTGGATGTAGCCCTGAGGCGCCTGCAGATCCAGGAAGTTGTCTGTGTTCCGGTGATACTCATAGCCGAACATCAAGCTGTGGTTGCCCTGCAGCTTGGTGAAGGTATCGAGAAACTGAAACACCTGTGCCACCTGGAACTGTGGGCGGAAGCGATCCACGCCAAGTGTCACAAGGCCCGAGATGTAGATCGGTGGAATGCCGGCGGTATAGGGAGACGCCGGTATCCCCGTCAATCCATAGTCCGCGGCATTGGATGTACCCAGTGTCAGCCCGATCGGCCCGCTCACCGCGTTATCGCGCGAGAAGCCATACCTCGCCTGATTCACTGCAGAGGGAGAGAAGACATGTGTCCATCCCAGTGCCAGTCCCTGATTGCGGATGTTGTAGTCCGTTGCGAACCCACCGTTGCCCGCAATCGGATTCGACGTCCACGGAGGATCCTGTCGATGCTGCTTCAGATAGCTATAGCGGCCGAAGATCGTATCTCTCTCGCCGATCTTATGGTCGATCCGGAGATCGGCGGAGTTGACCTGAGTAGGCGACTTGTACACAAAAGCGTAGTTGGGATTGCCCGTCCACACCGCTGTCTGGCCGGGGATATTCGGATCTGGGAACAGAGCCCCAAGCTTCAATCCAACCGGATCAATGCAGCTTGGAGCAATCATTCGAGTTGTGGCATTGAGGCAGCCGCTCTGCCCCGTCGCTATGCTGCGAAAAGGATAAGCCACAGGATCAAGCTCGCTGAAATCACCCGTCTTCATCCTGGCCGAGGGTACAACCGACGACTTCGTCACCTGCTGGCTACTTCTCAAGCCCTGATAGTCGACGAAGAAGAAGGTGTGATCGCGATAGATCGGTCCGCCCACAGTGCCGCCAAACTGATTCTGGCTGAAGTCTCCCTTTGGGATATTTCTCTGGTGATTCAGATACGTATTCGAATCGAAGACGCTGTTGCGGGCATACTCCCAGGCATTTCCATGAAACTTGTTCGTCCCGCTCTTGACCGAGGCGTTGACGATGGCGCCAGCCGACGTTCCAAACTCCGTTGTGTACGTTCTGGTCTGAAGGCGGAACTCCTGAATGGCGTCCGGAGGAGGCTGCACATTTTGCACGGAGCCCTCTTGCAGATTGGTGGAGCCGGAGTTGTTGTCCACGCCATCGAGGGCAAAGTAGTTTTGCGTCTCGGAGTTTCCATTTGAGCTGAATCGGTCTGGCGCGGGATTGGCAACCGCAGGGTTCTTGAAGATGCCGGGAGACAACAACGCCAGATCGGCATAGCGGCGGCTGTTCAAAGGAAGATCGTTGATCTGGGACGTACCGATGACTACCCCGACATCTGCCGACTGCGTCTGCAACTGGATGCCGCTCGCGCTCACTTCGATCTGCTCCTGTGTGGAGCCGACCTTCAACGTGAAGTCCACCTGCGCACGCGTCTTGACGTGAACGTCAACCGAAGGATTCTTGGCAGGCCCAAATCCCTGTGCCGTTGCTTCGACGGAGTACGTGCCGGGAATCAAGCCCAGCACCTGGTAGGTCCCATCGTCGTTTGTCTTGGTCGAAGTAACAACGCCCGTAGCCACATTGCCGATAGCGACCGAAGCGCCTGTGATCACCGCACCCTGCTCATCGTGCAGCACTCCGGTAATCGTTCCGGTATCGAACTGTGCCCATGCTGCCGAACTGACGAGAAGGAGCCCGAAAAGAAATATGCTGCCGATCAACCGGCTCTTCTTCCGCATTGCGAGATTGCTTCCAGCTCTAATCAGATCCATGCGACTCACCTCCTTGCGTGTGCGTTAGTAGCGGAGGACCAATACGAAACGCGTACTGCGAGAATGAAATCGAGCCAGAAAGCGGTTAGGCTTCGCTCCTTCGCTCCTTGCTCCGCAATTTGCGCTCGCCGGTCATTTCCGTTATCGGTAACGTAACTAGCGTTTCTAAGGAGATACCAGCCAGTCATGGACCTGTCAAGAAAATTGTTTCAATATACTCAGGAATGTCATACTCAATCAATCTTGCTATGCATCCATGGTCGGATAAGAATACCTTCGATTCCTGTCAAGCCCCGACAGCGCAATTGAAGAGCTGTTGTCAGCGGCAAACCACACAAATAGAGATACTTACGGTCAATAAAAAATTTTTGGAAATCTGCCGATGAGTTATCTCCAATCAGTTAAAATAGAAATAGTGAACAAAAGGGATAAGGCCCAGTGACAACGCTGGGCCTTATCCCTTTTAGATTGACGAATTTACCCGTAAGGCGAATGAATGCACGACTTTACAGAGGTCTATTTTTTTATCTATATGAAAACATGATACTTGTCGACCACACCCCCCCGGGGGGTACCCCCTTGGGCTTTATGTCTTCGCCCTCATCTTGCGCATATATCTGGCGAACTCCGGGTGAGTTGGCAGCCCCTGTGAACCACCAGGCTCCTGTGCCGCGAGACTCCCGCAGATATTCCCTGCGCGCAGACAGTTATCCCACTGGGAGCCACGCAGAAACTCATGTAAAAAGCCCCCGTTGAACGCATCCCCGGCTCCAGTGGCATCGACGATAACGCCCGGCAGCGCAGGCTGCTTGTACACCTTACCCTCGGACATCAGCATCGAGCCCTTTGCGCCAAGCTTGATGATCGGTACGCGAACCCACTCGCTCAATTTTTCAAGCGCCCGCATCGCGCTCTTCGTTCCTGTGATGGCACAAGCCTCATGCTCATTCGGAAAGACGAACTCACAATGCCGAATGATCGACAGGAGCTGATTGATTGAGATATCGGGATTCCATCCAAAGTCGGCCGAGATGGTAATTCCCTCGTCCCGAAGAGCCTTCAGCATTGGAATCCACTTCTGCGGACGGTGGAGAGCGCAAGCCAGATGCACATGGCGAGCTCTCTTAAGCTTCCGCTGGACGATGTCCTTATCGAGCAGGTCCTCGAGATTTCGATTGATGGGCTCATGCGTCACCATCATGCGATCGGCTTTATACGCGATGCAGACTGTCAAAGCTGTCGCGGCATCCTTGCGGATCTCGCATGCGCTGACGTCCAGGCCTTGATTCAAAATGGCAGACCATGTCGGCAACGTTGGTGCGTCCGCACCAACTCTCGTCACGATTCCAGTGGAGGTCCCGAGTTTGCTGGCGGCGAGGGCGGTCGTTGCCAATCCACCGCCGGGCGCGATCAGGAAGTGGTCGGTCTTGAGCTCTTCGCCCAATCGTGGCCGGTCCGGAAGCCGATAGAAGACGAGATCGGAGAAGAACTCTCCAAAGACGACGAGATCGAAGGACTTCGCAGGGTTTCGCTTTGAAAGCATTGCAGCCTAGCCTGGGTCACGAGCGCGAACAGCTCCACTGCGTCGTCCCAGAGATTGCCGTTGGAATTGGGTAACGATATCGGCAAGCTCGTCCGGTGTCAAGAACAGCCCTCAGCTCTGACTCGAACGTCGCACGATCATTTTAGGAGAGAGCATCAGGTCTCGACTGGGAGCAACTCCGTCTGCGGACAGGGCACGGAGTACCAGCTTCGCCGTCCTCTGTCCGACTTCCAAGCCTGAGAGGTCAACGCTTGAGAGAGGTACTCTCATCTCGCGGGTCGACGGCAGGTTGCCGCAGCCGACGACGGCAATGTCCTCCGGTACTCTCAGGTTCTTCTCGAGTGCAGCATCGATTACTCCAAGTGCTATGAGGTCGGTGTAGCACATCACTCCGTCCGGACGGATTCTTCCGGCTTGTAGCCGGTTCATCGCATCATAGCCTCGCCGGTATTCGTTCCGATCCATCTCAGTCGCTTCGACGACGAGGGCGGGGCGGAAGAGGATGTTGAACTCGTGCAGGGCGGCCCTGTAGCCCGAGTATCGGAGGTCGGCGGCGGCGGTTCGCGGACCTCGTAGATAGGCGGGCTTGCTACAACCTGCCTTGATCAGGTGGACGGCGGCGATGTATCCGATCTCCTGGTCGCGCACGCCGATGAAGGGAGCCGCAAACGAGGGGAGTTTGCGGTCGATGAGGATGATCGGAGCCTTCTGGGCTCCGAGAGCGGTGAAGAACTCCGGCGACTCCTGTACCGAGGCCACGAGGAGGGCGTCGACCTGTCGGGATAGCTGCAGCTCGATCTCACGGCGCTCGATCTCCGGGTCCTCTTCGGCGGAGGAGATGAGGAGGCTGTAGCCCTTTGCTCGTATCGTCTGGACCAGACCCCTGGCGATCTCGGTGAAGAAGGGATCTTCGAGCGAGGGAATGACGAGGCCGATGCTGAAGGTGTTCCCGGTGCGCAGGCTGCTGGCGGCGATGTTTGGCCGGTAGTTCAGCTCCTTCATGCGCTGCAGGACTCGGGCCTTGGTCGCTGCGCTGATGTCGGTCTGACCGCGCAGAACTTTGGAGATCGTCATCTTCGAGAGGTTCAGATCGCTTGCGATGTCTTTCAGGCGGACTGTCATTGCCTGGGCGATCTCCTCTGTGGCTTCAGTCGATGCTCATCTTACACGTCTTGTTTCAATCGTCTGGTCCCACACCCCCCTCCCCCCCGGGGGTACTTGGGCGTAACTCTATTATTTACAGAAACCTACAGGCATGGTCTACCTAAAGTCGTACAAACAAACAACTTATAGGCAAAGTCGTCTTTATAAAGGGGTTAGATCTCCTTGAAGACAAAAGAAAGCTCCGATTGCTTGATCGGAGCTTTTCTTTTTGATCTATTTTGATCTATGTATTGATTATAGCTGGTTGAGCAAAACTCCTATGCCACGTCGATCCTATTTGTTTTCATAGGGTTATGCTATTCAGAGGCTTGACAAGTTTTTAGTGCTGTTGATTCGCGGCCGAAGTTGCGGATCCGCGGCCTGTCAGGGTTTTCATCAGGTCAACCTCACGCTGACGGTAGGGAGTCCAGTCCTGGCGGAAGACCTCGTGGAACCAGACGGTGGGTTGGGAGAGAACGTACGGTTTTTGCCAGGAGTCCCAGGGGAGGTAGGTCTGGGTCTTGCCGGCTACGAAGCCCCAGTTGATGGCTCCCACGTTGTACTGCTTCGCAAGTGGGAGGATGGTGTCGAAGGTGCTTCCGTTGCCGCGCGCCATGTACTCGGTGCAGATGATGGGGCGGTGCAGGGGTTGGAGGGACTTTACCCTGGCCTCGAACTCTTCGGGCCAGCCGTAGTTGTGGAAGGTGATGATGTCGGACTCGGTCAACTGAATTTTGGTGACGGGGCCCTCTTTGGCGGGGTCTGTCCAGTTTCCTTCCCATAGACCGCTGGTGAGAGGTTGAATGGGATGGGCGGAGCGAGCCCAGGCAAAGGCCTTGGGGAGAAGATTGGCGACCAGCTCCGGTTTGTTCTTCGGCTCGGTGAATCTGTGGTCGTTGGTGTTGTTGGGCTCGTTCCAGATGTCCCAGCCGAGGATGCGCTCGTCTTTGGCGAAGGCGCCCACAACTCCCTCGACGTAGGACTTGAGCTTAGGTTCGTAGGAGGGATCGGTGAGTTCGGCGGCTCCGGGGCTCTGGACCCAGCCGGAGTTGTGGATTCCGGGGATGGGCGGGTGCTGGGGGCCGAGGTGCGGGTTGGACTCCCAGCAGGAGTCGAAGAGGACCAGCAAGGGCCGGATGTGATGCTTTGCGGCGATGGCCAGGAAGGCGTCGAGGCGTTTGGCGAAGCCCTTGGGATCCTGCTCCCAGAGCTGATCCTGAAGGAAGACGCGCATGGTGTTCATGCCGATGGATTCGGCGAGGGCCAGCTCCTTCTCGTTGAGCTGGGGGTTGAAGGTCGCCGCCTGGAACATCTCCAACTGATTGATCGCGTCGGAGGGGACGAAGTTCGAGCCTACGAGCCAGGGCTGTTTTGCGTACCAGGCGTTGGACGCTTCCTCCGTCCATCGATTGGGCTCCTGTGCGGAGGCGGAGAGGAGGGCGAGGGACAATACCAGAAAGAGCCTGTATAGCTGCATGAGGCGAAATGATATCCGAATCTGCGGTTGTGGGGAATGACGACAGCGAAGCAAGACAAATGACACCGCAGATCCTTCGAATCGCTGCGTTCAGAATGACAACATATCGATAGGGTTGGATGAGATGAAATAGATGTTGTAGCAGAGAAGAGAAGGCACTCGGGTCGCTGCGCTCCCCTCGGAAAAACAAATACGGGGGTTCTTCGCTGCGCTCAGAATGACAGCATCAAACACCGACACGTCACTGACAGCGTCAAACACTGACACGTCAACACTGACACGTCAAACACTGACAGCGTAACGGCGTAAAACACTGACGGCGTAAAACAACGACAGTAACAATAAAGACAAAAGCAGCGACAATGTCATAAGGAAAGACAAAAGCAGCGACGATGTCACAAGGAAACAACAGTAACAACAGCCTGAGCTTGAAGCTCGTTTTTAGAGAACGGTATACCCTTGTTGCGCGAGGATTTTGCCTGTGATGATGAAGGCTTTGCTTCTTTCTGAGTACAAACACCTGGAAGTTACAGATGTGGATGCGCCTGTGCCTGGACCACAGGACATTCTGGTGCAGGTTGCGGCTTGCGGGATCTGCGGGAGCGATGTGCATGGGTATGACGGCTCGTCGGGCCGGCGCATTCCTCCCGTCGTGATGGGACATGAGGCTGCGGGCATCGTCGCAGCGGTGGGCTCTGAGGTGGCGGAGTTCGCTGCCGGTGATCGCATTACATTCGATTCCACGGTCTATTGCGGGGTTTGCGAGTTCTGCCAGAGGGGCGAGGTGAACCTCTGCAACAACCGGCAGGTGGTGGGGGTTTCGTGCGGGGAGTTCAAACGGGCGGGTGCGTTTGCGGAGTATGTTGCCGTGCCGGCACGGATTGCCTATCGGCTCCCCGATGGCCTGGGGTTTGCCGAGGCGGCGATGCTGGAGGCGGTCTCGGTGGCTCTGCATGCGGTACGGGTCGCAGAGCTGGAGGGTGAAGAGACGGCGCTGGTGATTGGCGCGGGCATGATCGGATTGCTGGTGCTGCAGGCGGCGCGCGTTGGGGGCTGCTCAAGGGTGCTTGTCGCAGATATCGACGCCACGCGATTGAGGCTGGCCCTGGAGATGGGGGCCGATGAAGCAATCGAGGCCTCGGATGCGGAGCTGGTGCGCGAGGTGATGCGGCTGACGGAGGGGCGAGGCGTGGATGTTGTGTTCGAGGCGGTGGGACGCGGTGAGACGGTAGCTAGCGCGATCGACTGCGTGCGCAAGGGCGGCACCGTGACGCTGGTGGGGAACATTGCGCGAGAGGTGACGCTGCCGCTCCAGAAGGTGGTGACGCGGCAGATACGGCTGCAGGGGTCGTGCGCGTCCGCCGGAGAGTATCCCGAGGCGATGGAGCTGATTGCCAGCGGGGAGATTAAGGTGGGGCCGTTGATCACCGCAGTCGCGCCGCTGCACGATGGGCCGCTGTGGTTTGAACGACTGTATGCGCGTGAACCTAATTTGATGAAGATCGTTCTCGATCCCAGAGAGAGTGCGGACCAGCAAAGATGACCAATGAATTGTTTGATCTGACGGGGCAGGTGGCTCTGGTGACCGGAGCCAGCCGTGGCCTGGGGCAGCACTTTGCGAGAGCGCTGGCTAAGGCAGGCGCAGACCTTATCCTTACGAGCCGCAAGCGTGAGGATGTTGCGCCCTTCGCAGCCGAGATGGAGGCGCAGGGGCGAAGAGCTGTGGCTCTGGAGCTGGATGTGCGCGACCAGGGGAGCATAGAGCGCATGGCGGCTGCTGCTGAAGCGGCTTGCGGACAGGTGCATATCCTTGTGAATAACGCAGGATGCAACGTGCGTAAGCCTGCGCTTGAGGTGACGTGGGACGACTGGAATCTGGTGTTGGACACGAATCTTCGAGGGAGCTTTTTTGTGGCGCAGCAGATCGCTCGCAGGATGGTGCCGTATGGCTATGGGCGGATCATCAACATCGGTTCGGTGACGAGCGTGTTCGGGTATGCGGGGCTGGCACCGTATGGGGCGAGTCGAGGTGGGATACGACAGCTGACGATGAGCCTCGCCGATGACTGGGGCAAGCATGGGATTACGGTGAACTGCCTGGCTCCGGGGTGGTTTGAGACCTATCAGAACAGGGTGCTCTACGAGAACAAGGAGTGGGTGGACTACCTGATCGATCGGATTCCGATGAAGCGTCCCGGCGAGGCTCACGATCTGGATGGAGCCGTTGTGTTTCTCGCTTCGGAGTCGAGTCGCTATATCACCGGGCAAACGCTGCTGGTCGATGGCGGCATATCCACCGGGGCGATGCGGGCTACGGTACAGACACCTACTTCCACTACAGGGAAAACACTATGACGACGATGTTGAAGGGATTCTTGCGCACGGTTGCGATGTTTGCGGTGATGGGACTTTTTGCCTCGGTTGGAGCTTCGGCACAGACGGGGAAGCTGAAGGCCTACTTCATCGATGTTGAGGGTGGACAGTCTACGCTGTTCGTTACCCCTGCCCGGGAGTCACTACTAATCGACACGGGCTGGCCGGGGAATAACTTTCGCGATGCCGACCGCATCGCAGCGGCGGCGAAGCTGGCTGGAGTGAGCCGGATTGACTACGTTCTGATTACGCACTTCCATGACGATCACGTGGGCGGCGTGCCGCAACTGGTCGCACGGATTCCGGTTGGGACGTTCATCGATCATGGGCCTAACCGGGAGCTCGACAAGGGCGTTACGGAGCATGGGTATGCGGAGTACCAGAAGGTTCTGGCGACGGGCAAGTATAAGCACATCGTTGCACGGCCGGGAGATGTGCTGCCGATCAAGGGGATGACGGCTACCGTCATCAGCGCGGATGGGGATCTTATCGGGAAGGCCCTTCCGGGAGCTGGGCAGGCGAACTCTTTTTGCAAGGGCGTGGAGACTCGACCTGCAGATGAGACGGAGAATGCGAGGTCGCTCGGCGTGCAGATTACGTTTGAACGATTCAAGGCAGTCGATCTCGGCGACCTTACGTGGGACAAGGAGATGGAGCTTATGTGTCCGGTGAATAAGCTGGGCCGGATGGATGTCTATGTCGTCTCGCACCATGGATGGTTGCAAAGCTCGAGCCCTGCGTTTGTCGATGCGCTCCATGCAAGGGTAGCCATTATGGACAATGGGGAGAAGAAGGGCGGGTCTACTCCCGTATTGCAGACGGTTGCCAAGGCTCCCGGGCTGGAGACGCTGTGGCAGCTGCACTACTCTGCCGAGGGCGGCAGTGCGAATAACACCGCGGCGGAGTACATCGCGAATCCACAAGGGACAGATGCCGGCAACTTTATCGAGTTGACGGCAGCCGGCGACGGCAGCTTCGATGTTATGAACTCAAGGACGAAGGCGACGAAGCATTATGCCGCGATGCGCTAGGTCGCGGGTTGCGGCTCGGGTGGGATAGGTTCGATCCTGCCGAGCAGGAAGATGTATGCCGCTATGCCGATGAGCAGGTAGATGAACGCTACACCGAAGGCCCAGGCATAGGATTGGTGCGCGGCGACTAGATAGCCGGTGATGATCGGCGCGGCGATGCCGGAGAGCTGATTGGAGAGGTTGAGGATTCCACCGACCGAGCCTACGCTGCTGCGAGGTGCGATGAGCGAGGGGATCGACCAGACGACAGGAGCGGCGGCGGAGAGGCCGCCGATGGAGATGCTGATCCAGAGCAGGGCGCGCAGGGGAGTGTGGGCGTGCGCCGCTCCAAGGATGCCGAGGCCGAAGGCTGTGCCGCAGACGAGGATGATCTTGCGGACGCGGCTGGGGTTGCCTCCGCGCTTGATGAGTGCGTCGACGAGCCAGCCGCCGACGAGCATGTCGGTGAAGGTGGCGAAGAGCCAGGGGACGCCGGTGTAGAGGAACGAGTGCATGAGATCGATGTGGAGCGCGGACGAGAGATAGCTCGGCAGCCAGGTGAGCAGGAGGTAGAAGACGTAGTTGTAGGAGCCGGAGCCCAGGGCGAGGCCGAGTACCTTTCGCTGGCGGAGGAGATAGGTGAGTGAGTCTGGTTTGAGCGCGGCGGCGAGAGTTTGAGGGGATTCGGCGATGTATTCGCGCTCGACGGCGCTGAGATCCGGGTCGTCCTGGGGGTCGCGATAGATCTTCCAGAAGAGAAGGAAGTAGCCGAGGCTGATGATGCCGGTGGCGGCGAAGCTCCAGCGCCAGCCGATCTTGAGCAGAAGAAGGCCGAGGAGGGGGACGCCGATGGCGGAGGCGAACTTCGCGGCGGAGTCGAAGATGGAGGTGGCGAAGCTGCGCTCGCCCTGGGGGAACCAGTAGCCGATGGCCTTGGCGTTGGCGGGGAAGGTGGGGGCTTCACCGACTCCTAGCAGGAGGCGGGCGGCGAAGAATCCGCCGAGACCAGGGGTGATCGCAGCGGCGAAGGAGGCGATGCTCCAGAGAAAGATGCTGACCCGGCCGACACGGCGGATGCCGAACTTGTCCAGCAGGACCCCGACGGGGAGCTGGCAGAGGGCGTAGGTCCAGTTGTAAGCGCCCGAGAGGTAGCCGAAGGCGACGGTGGAGATGCCAAAGGTGGTGTAAAGGGCTGCATGCGAGACGGCGAGGTTGACGCGATCGAAGTAGTTGACCAACACACCGAGGCCGAGCAGCCACGCGATCCTCCAGCGGCGCCGGGGCATGGTTTTTCGAGTCGGATTCACAGTGGATATCAGCTGGTTGGCCCAATCACATACTTTTTGGATTGCAGTCGCCAGGAGAGTCTTAAGCTGATGACAGCTCCGAAGGGCAACTTGCTGCGTGTCTCATCCTACCTCAGAACTGATGGTGTACCGTGCATTGGCCCGTAGAGAGGTTCCGGTCCTGAGTAAATGGTCGACACGCTGGAAGAGCATTTGTTACCTTGTGTGAAATGCGATCAGCTACTTCTCGTGCTTTGACAACGAAACCTGAGGTCAAGCGATATTATCCGACTCCTGCTCTTGAAAAGGGTCTGGATATCCTTGAGCTCTTTGCCAATACACCAGAAGGCCTTACCGTCAGCGAGGTCGCGCGCAGGCTGAATCGCACCATGTCGGAGATCTTCCGCATGCTGCTTTGCCTGGAGCAGCGCGGATATCTGGCGCAGTCAGCGAACAAGGACCGGTACCACCTTACGCTTCGCCTGTTTCGACTGGCGCAGGAGCACCCGCCGACGAAGCGGATGGTGACGGAGGCTTTGCCGATCATGCACTGGCTGGCGCATGAGCTGCGGCAGTCCTGCCACCTTGGGGTACTGGATGGGGGGCATGTCGTGATCCTGGCTCAGGTCGACTCTCCGGAGTCGACGGGATTCTACGTCAAGATGGGATCGAAGGTGGACCTAATGCACGCTGCGACCGGACACGTCATCCTGGCGCACCAGAGCGCCGATGCCTGCGAGCGGGCGATCCACGAGTGGTCGCTGGAGACGAAGAAGAAGAAGCCAGCGGACCTGGATGGGCACCTGGTGAAGATTCGCGCGCGAGGATATGAGCGCCGCGCCAGCTATGAGGTAACCGGCATCATCAACATCAGCTTTCCCGTGCTGAACTCGCAGGGGAACGCCGTGGCTGGTTTGACCGTTCCCTATGTGAAACGGATTGAAGATACGGTCAGCATCCCACAGGTAATCGTTGCGCTTCACAAGGCGAGCCAACAGATCTCCGAGGCGCTGGGCGCGTTGCCCGAGGCGGAGGCAAGAGCAAAGAAACGTGGGGCAGGAAAGACAACGGCGGGGAAGGCAAAAAAATAGGCCCTGCCGCAGTGAAGATCTGGCAGGGCTTGGAGGTTACAAGTCAAACTGGAGCCATCTCCGCGATAGTGAGATTCGTGCACTTCAGGCGAAATGCGGGGGTTCTTCGCTTCGCTCAGAATGACAACTTTTATCTACCGTAATCATGAAAATGCTCTAGACTCCTGCAATCATGAAATGCTCTAGCAATCATGAAATGCTCTAGACTCCTGCGCGTGGCTTGTTGTTGCGCACGAAGTTCGTGTCCTGCTTCGGCTCGGAGTCGCATTCGAGCACGATAGTCGTAATGGGGGAGTCCGGCGCCTGGGCCGGAAGCCCGGTGATATGCACCCGGTAGGGATCCTGCGAAAATTTCACCTGCTGCTTGTTCTTCAGGAGGTGGGCGGATTTCACCTTTGCCATGAGACCGGAGATGGCGACGTCTTCGCCGGGCCAGAAGTGCACATGCATGTAGAGCGTGTTGCCGGTGCGGGTGAAGCTGGCGTAGTTCGCGCGGCGAGGCTGGCAGAGATCGGACTTGTAGATCGAATCTCCGTTGGCATCCATCCAGTGGCCGACCTCCGTCAGGACGCGAACTGACTCCTCGGGGATGGAGCCGTCGCCCCTGGGTCCTACGTTGAGGAGATAGTTGCCGCCGTCGCGAACGCAGGTGATGAGGTTGCGGATGACGGTCTTCGAGGTCTTCCAGTTGTCATCGGCGCGCTGAAAGCCCCAGCTATCGTTGAGGGTCATGCAGCTCTCCCAGGCGCGGCCATTGGTCTCGGCGACGATCTTCTGTTCGGGCGTGGAGAAGTCCCCCTGGAGCTTGTTGCGGTTGTTGACGATGATGTCCGGCTGGAGCTCGAAGACCATCTTGTTCATGCGCTCGGACTCCCATCCTTTGGCATCGAGCGGTGAGGAGACGTCGTACCAGAGGATGTCGATCTTGCCGTAGTTGGTGAGGAGTTCGCGGATGAGGCCGTGGGTGTACTCGACGAAGCGCTTGCGAGCCTCCTCGTCGGTGGCGCAGCGAGCGCCATCGGGATGGTGCCAGTCCATGAGCGAGTAGTAAAAGCCGACGTGGAGGCCTTCGGCGCGGGCGGCATCGACGTACTCGCGGACCAGATCGCGCTTTGGCCCCTGTTTGGTGGCGCAGTAGTCGGTGAGCCTGGTGTCGAAGTTGCAGAAGCCTTCGTGGTGTTTGGTGGTCATCACCATGTACTTCATGCCGGCGGCCTTGGCGAGTTTCGCCCAGGCGCGGGCGAAGCCCGGCTTAGGATTGAACTGCCTGGCCAGGGGTATGTATTCGGTGATCGGGATTGCCTGCGTCTCCATGGCCCACTCATGCCGCCCGTACTGGCTGTAGAGGCCGAAGTGGATGAACATGCCGAACTTTGCCGCGTGCCACCACTCCATGCGGCGAATCTGATCGGCTGTCGGTGCAACCGGAATGGGGTCCCTCTCTGCGGCGGGTGCAGGGGACTGGGCGTTGCCACTGACAGCCAGCGAGGCCAGGGAGGCACCGGTGCCCAACAACATATCCCGTCTGCTTACCTTAAAAGAGTTCATTCTGATCCTGTCTTGATTTGATAGTGAAAGCGGATTCCATGAATGACCGGGGTTAATTCCGGCCGGGGATGCTTCGCGACAGGAGCATGTTGCTTTTATCCCTCAGCAGCGTTTTATCTATCCATCAAGGTATCTGTCAAGGGTAAAAATATTGTTTTATACAATAAATTGTTGTTTAAGCTTGTCCGCAGAAAGGCCATAGCTAAATCGTTTCTTTCATTGACAGAACAGTATCTTCCGCAGATAGAAATGCTGATCTGTAACGTATGCGCTAACTTGCCGCGCCCACTTTGTGACTCTGTGAGTAGGTCTTCGGCTCTCCACAGTTTCGCCAATCAGGCACCGAAAGGATGCAGTGACTCGAAGTGAATGAAATCGTCATCACAGAGGTAACGGTAATAGATCTGCGCTTTCCCACCTCGCGGGAGAGCATTGGGTCGGATGCGGTCAACAAAGATCCCGACTATTCGGCTGCTTATTGCACATTGGAGACCAACTCAGGATTGGAAGGATATGGGCTGACATTCACGCTTGGTCGAGGCACTGAGCTTTGCGTTATGGCGATTGAATACCTGAGCCGCTTTGTGAAAGGAAGGACGCTTGATTCACTGACCGAGAACATGGCTGCGTTCTGCCGCCAGCTGACGGATGAGAGCCAGTTTCGCTGGCTCGGCCCGGAGAAGGGCGTGATCCATCTGGCCGCAGGGGCTCTAATCAATGCTGTGTGGGACCTGTATGCTCGCGCTGAAAAAAAACCTTTGTGGAAGCTGCTGGCAGAGCTGGAGTCCGAGCAGATACTCTCGGCTGTCGAGTTTCGCTATATCGACGATGCGCTTTCGCGAGCTGAGGCTGGCGAGATCCTGAAGGAGGCAAAGCGCGGAAGGGCGGAGCGCCTGAGCCTGCTGCAGCGAGAGGGCTATCCCGCTTATACGACCTCGGTGGGCTGGTATGGCTTCAGCGATGAGAGGATTCGTGAGCTTTGCCGGAAGGCGTTGGCGGATGGGTGGACCAGCTTCAAGTTGAAGGTGGGAGGAGACGCGAAGGACGATCTGCGCCGCGGCAGACTGGTGCGTGAAGAGATCGGGTGGACCAACAAGTTGATGGTGGATGCCAATCAACGGTGGGGCGTGGAGGAGGCGATACGGCACACACGCGAGCTGGCCGAGCTGGATCTCTGGTGGATGGAGGAACCGACAAGCCCGGATGACATCCTTGGCCATGCGCGCATTCGTAAGGAGGTCTCGCCGGCGCGTATCGCTACCGGGGAGCACTGCCATAACAGGGTCATGTTCAAGCAGCTCTTTCAGGCGAAGGCTATCGATGTGTGCCAGATCGATAGTTGCCGCGTGGCGGGGGTGAATGAGAACCTCGCCATTCTTCTGATGGCAGCGAAGTATAAGGTGCCGGTATGCCCGCACGCCGGTGGCGTTGGACTATGCGAGTATGTGCAGCATCTTGCGATCTTCGATTATCTCTGCGTCTCGGGCAGCATGGAGAACCGCGTGATCGAATATGTGGACCATCTGCATGAACATTTCTCGATCCGGTACGGATTCGACGAGGAAGGTATCTGCTGCCGGAGATGGCGGGATACAGCATCGAAGTCCGTCAGGATTCGCTCGACCGCTATAGCTATCCCGATGGAGAGGTGTGGCAAGGCGAACTCGTAAGCAGTGTCGGGTGAGATTCATTCAGGACGAGGAGGGATAGGCTCTTGGTTCCATGGAAGCGAATAAGACAGTTGGGCTCTCGGGCGAGGCCTTTATCTTTGGGCAACTCTCAGCCGCAAGGTCCGCAGGCACTCAAGAATATCGACTACTGAGATATGGCTTGATCTTTTAGCTGCTGCGGCTGCGTGTCCAGATAGCGCTCTACCGCTTGCGCCCATAACAGACCGTGAGCCTTGAGACCCGCATCGTTGAAGTGGACCCCTTGGCGTTGTTTTGGCGGTATGGCGCGGTGAGGGTGTCGGTGTCGGGTCCTGAAGCGCGATGCCGCTCTGCCAAAGGCTCTGCTGAGCCTCTCGAACGGGCTGCCACGAGGGTATTTCGGGCGTGCCGTAGCTGGCCTGGGCGACGAACCATGGGATGTCCCAGCCGGCTTGCTTGCGGGTGGAGAGGATGACGCGCTCGAGTATGCTGCGGTAGATGGCACCTGAGATCTCGTGCTCGGGTTTCTGGTGGGAGTCGGACTCTCCCTGATGCCAGAGGATGGCGCGGAAGCCGTGCGGGCCGAACTGATCGATGCGGCGCATCATGCCGTTGAAGAGCGTACCGTCGCTCGTGAGCGTCCGTCCGGGTCACTGGTGACGTACTTCGTCATCGTAGGCATGACCTCGACTGATTCCCCGGCGGGTAGCCACTGACGCACGCTGGTGGAGCCGTGGCCGACGGAGGCAATACCGATAGGCACTCTGTATCTGCGGTAAAGAGCATCGCCGAAGGATGGAGCGAAGCTGCCTTTGCTGCTGCTGTCCTGTGTTCCGGGCTGGGGTCGTTGGCGAGTCTCCAACTATCTCCGCTGAAGGTGGTGACCATGCCTGTCTCAGTGATCTGGGGGACCTCGCCGTAGTTGGTTGCGTTGGATTGACCTGAGATGATGAAGACTTCACCGACAGCAACGTGGGGAACGGTGATTTGTGCGAGCAGGTGCGACTCGTCTTTCAACCTGACTTCCACTGCGTAGAAACCGCCTGCCGGAGTTGGGAGGTCGGTATCGAAGTTCCCGGTCTTCTCATCGAGCATGAGCCGTTTCCATTTGCCTGGCAGGGATTGCCCAACCTACTCTGGCCTCTACTCGGATGGCATGGACGCTGACGTGGCCACGGATCAAAACGAGGCCTTGTAAGCTGGTTTGGCGTTGGAAGACCTGGTAGTCGAGAGGGGAAGACAAGGTCGCGGGAGGGCTGGCGGCTTGCTGGGCCGAGACAGGGAGAGAGCGCCGCTAGAAGAGCTGCTACTGAGAGAAGGCTCAACTTTTTTCGATAGGAGGAGTGGTCAGTTTGGGGAATCATCAGAGGTGCAGAGCTCTTCATTTCCGCAGGCTGCGAGATATCTCAGATCATACTGGGGGGTCTTATACCTGACTGGCAAGATGACGAGGTTTGAGGGAGAAGACTCATCGGTTGCCACAGCGGCGTCGGCGGAGGATGCGCCAGCTGCGGACGCTCCGACATCATGCTGAAGTGGATGATCGAGAAGTGCGTTCAACATGGACTGACAATCGATCCGATGGTGCTCCAGACTTATACGGGCTCGATGCCGCGGCGCACGGTCTGGACGAGATTCAGGAGTCGTGGAGCGTGCTCTGGGGCTTCCGCGCATCAGGCAGATTTCACCCGATGCTACCGTAGCCAGCAGCGTGGTTAGCCGACTAGAACATCTGCTGGGCTACATGCCTTCGATCCTTTCCCTTACAGCGACACGCGGACTTGCGCCGGAGTATACGACTGTAGCGATTTAGGCCTATTCTCAGCTTACAAAACGAAGCCCTCTTCCTTCGAACAAGGAAGAGGGCTTAGGTAAATAGGGCTTTTATGGATGGAGACCTTCTTCTGATTTAGAAGGATAGTTTCAAACCGAGTTCGATCTGACGTTCGGTGGAGAGCGTGCCCGTGATCTGTCCGAAGGTGCTGGACGAGATGTCGTTCTGTGGCGCCGCGAGGCTGACCGTGTTGAGGACGTTGTAGAAGTTGGCACGGAACTCG
>JAOAPB010000018.1 GCA_025462645.1 Edaphobacter sp.
GGGATGAGGATCGGAAGATGATCCTGAAGTACGCGCAGAATTATCTGGATTACACGGCGATCTATCTGGGAGAGGGTAAACAGGGATTCTGAAATCTCCTTGTGCGAGGAGTTGAGCCCACATTCGACGCCCTGTGGGTAAGTTGTTTCCGGATAGCCCGTTATCCGGGAGGAACTAGGTAATTCGAGGGCCGAACCGGCGATCACTTCCGCTATGCCGACATATCTTACCAATCCGATGTCAGTGAGTGCATTGGCGATTTGTCGTCAACTCAGATGGGACCGAGCTGTTATCCTTCGACCAATCCGCCAAACGAGAGATTCGTTTTGCGGTGTCGCCCTTCGGTGAACGGAAAGAAGGTATGCCGCAATTCTTCAGCACTGAGTAAGGGGATTCGAGCCCATGAATGACGCCATCGCGCGTGCGGAGATCAAGAGATACGTCGATAAGGCCTATCTTGCAAAGCTCATGCAGATGAACGACCAGAGGCTCCAGCGGAATGGCGATTTATACGTGACGCTCCACAAGGGAGGGCACAGTAGGAACTCAGGCGCCTGCGTTCTCGGTGAACTGGATATAGAAGAAGCCTTGATGGCGGAATTGCTCCATCAGACTGCTGAGCTCTACATCGATGCTTATGAGAGGAAGGGCTTGAAGATCGGTCCTGAAGTGATGAAGGATCTGGCAGAGAAGCAGGTCGGTGTCGTGGCCACTCGAAAGGCCACTCTGATGGCGCAAGCTCAGCTGACGGCGCAACGCACGAACCAGATGTCCAAAGCCAACTACTATTCTCAACTCGGCAAGAGGGCATCACAGGCCATGATGGAGATTGGGCCCAAGATCGATCTTTACAATCTGACACCGCAGACATCGGAGCCAACGCCAGTCGTGAACAACATCTTTCACCTTTCCGGACCGGGAAGTAAGGTCGTGCAGGGTGACGATCACTCCACGAACACAATCACCGTCAACGAGAAGGAACTGTTCCAGAGCCTCGCGTCAGCAATCACAAGCGCCGTAGCAGATACTGCGGAGAGAACTGAGATCTTAGCGCGGCTTGATGAGCTAAAGGCGCAGAAGACGAAGACTGATTATCTGGCCACGATCCCAAAGTTCATTACGGCCGCGACATCAATCGGGCATATCATCGCGCCATATCTTCCTGCGTTGATGGAGAAGGCGGAGCAGCTGGCTCGAGGTTGAGATGGAAATCACAATGACCGACGATAGCCCTAACAATGCTGGCAAGATGATGCAGCTTCTCGATCTTGAACTTTCGGAGCGCGAGTTTTACTTCATTGGAAGAATTGTTGCTGCTTGGGGCGCTTTAGAATCGGAAATATTCACGCAGACAGTTCAGGCGTTGAATCCGAATTCTCTAGATGATCTGCCTGCTGCCATGAACAACCTGCAACCATCTCGCGTCCGTGAGCTCTGGAAAGAGCATGTTGTTGACAAAGCCAGTGGGAAGAGACGAGAGGTTCTACTCGAACAACATGAGAAGATAGAAACCCTCTCCGAAGATCGCCATGCAATCGTTCATGGCATGTGGGAATACTCCAAGAGCGAACTTGAAAAGATAACGGTATGGCGAGTGCGGAAAGGTGACCTGGAGAAGAAGGTTTTCACAGCAGATGCTCTGATGAACATCTCTCTAGCAGTAGATCAAATCAATTACTACCTTCGATTTCCTCTTGATAACCCACTCGAGAGCTCCGGCTCTTTCATGAGCAGAAGGATGCGGGCAACATTGGCTGGGCACCCCGTTTACAAAGAGCTTTGGCCCGAACCGACTCCTGCGACGTAAAGACGGATCGCTAATATGACACCGCTTGCCGCTAACGAAGATGTTTAGGCAGAGGGCCGCCGGGCCTTTGGAAAATGGCGATTCATAGGCTACGGATGAGTACCGGGAAACGCCCTTCTCGTCACTTAACTCCCGGTTTGTCGGCAATCCGCACCCTACACTCTGCGAGCTTCCAAAGAACATCTTGTGCCCCGCCACTAATCTGGTTATTTCCGAATTGCCCGTGATCCGGGCGGTCTCAGCAAGAAACGAGAGTTTTGCAGCTTTACGACTTTTTACGCGTCTTTGAGCCATTACGACCGCGTCGCACGCCAGATCGCAGTCGATTGTCCCATTCGTGTCGAAAAACCTCGTCGAGACTCTGGTCATCGTCCCACTCGATCGCTGGTCCCGCATCACCGAAAAGGGCCTGCGCTTCGCTTTGAAGATCAACGATCAGGTTCAGGCCGTTCACGTTGACGCGGAGGAGTGCTGCGACGAGATGCAACAGATGTGGCACCAAAATGTTGCCGCGCCCTTGCGCGAGTCAGGAAAGACCGTTCCCGAACTTATTCTTCTCTCCTCGCCCTACCGCTACGTCATTATGCCGCTCGTCGAGTACATCCTGAAGGTCGAGCGCGACCATCCTGATCGTCAGATCGCCGTCCTCGTCCCCGAACTGGTCGTCAAACACTGGTGGCAGACCCCTCTGCACAATCAACGTGCTCAACTACTCAAGCTTCTTCTTCTTGTTCGCGGCAATCAGCGCATCATCGTCATCAACATCCCCTGGTATTTATAGATCGGATCGTCCACCGCCAGATTGAACAACCCACCGTACGGCAGTCCATTCAAGACGTGGTCAGGTGAAGCCATCGGCAACGCCCCCTCCTAAACCGTGACGTAGCTGTACCGGCCTTCGCTCTGCAACAGCGCAATCGCCGACACCATCGACGCCACCACCAACACATGCTGCATGGTATGGGCCAACATGTCGCGAACAATGAACTCCGGGTCCTCCCTCAGGTTGTAGTGCTTGATCAGCTGCCGTACCTGCTCCTCCAACGCGGTGTGGCAACTCAGAAAACGCACTCCGCGCCGCTGCAACCCCTGCATGCTCGCGTCCTGCAGCGGAGAACGCTCGTCGTTGGGATCCGTGCTCGCCGTAATGCGGGCGGCCTCCTCGCTGAGTGCGCTGTGGTAAAAGGGATTTCTCACCGCAGGCTGGCCGGTCCTGGGATCGTTGATCTTCAGCCATGCCCCGATCTTGTACTTGCTCCACACATAATCGTCGTAGTTCAGCAGATTGGCCGGTCCATGTAATCCGCCGATCATCCGGATCTGGTCTACGGGAACGCCAAATCCAAATTGGAGCCCGTTCAACGAATTTTTTATCTTGGCGAGAGATGCCCCATCTTCAACCTGGGTGATATCGAAGAGCTGCTTTATCCTGACCTTCTCCCCCAGCAACTCTTCAAAGGAAGCGAGCTTCCACTGCGCTGCCTTCCAGACAATCTGTGCATGGGCAGTTTGGTTCAGACCGGAAAACGTGCCGAGCGCGGCAAAGCAGGCAGCGGCCTTCGATGAAAAACTCCGACGGGTTAAATCAGCCACACAATACCTCGACTTTCTCTTGCCCCTATTTGGACTGCTTTTCTCCCTCAAAGTTTCGCTGTCGTCGGTGGCCAGCCGAGCTCGTCTACGGAGCCAGACCTGCCGATTGACCAAGTTCGTTACACTTGAAGTGATGGCAACTTTGAAGGCAGTACGGGGCACACGGGATCTTCTGCCGCCCGAGACAGAGCTTTGGAATCGCGTGGAGGCTACCGCGCGGTCGGTCTTTGCGCGCTATGGATTTGGTGAGATTCGGACGCCGGTGTTCGAGGCGACGGAGTTGTTTGCCAGGGGTGTGGGCGAGGAGACGGATATCGTCTCCAAGGAGATGTATACGTGGGAGGATCGCGGGCGCGCGGATAGCGATCGAGGCCAGTCTCTGACGCTGCGGCCTGAGAATACGGCCGGCGTGGTGCGGGCGTACATCGAGCACAAGCTGGGCGATACCGGGATGCTGCAAAAGCTCTTCTATATTGGGCCTCAGTTTCGGCGGGAACGTCCTCAGCGGGGACGGTACCGGCAGTTCTGGCAGATTGGGGCGGAGGTTCTGGGCCCGGCGTGGTCCGGGTCGGACAGCGCGCTGCGGGATGCCGAGGTGCTGGAGATGCTCGCAACGTTTTTGAACGAGGTGGGGGTGCGGGGATGGCAGCTGGCGCTGAACTCCGTCGGGTCTTCGACGGACAGGCCGAGGTATATTGCCGCGCTGCGAGAGGCGCTGGAGCCGGTGAAGTCCGGCATGTGCGAGAACTGCCAGCGACGGGCGGAGACGAATCCGCTGCGGGTGCTGGACTGCAAAGAGGCAAGCGACCAGGCGACGATCGATGCGCTGCCGAAGATCGCGGACTATCTGGATGAGGAGTCGCGGGAGCACTTCGCGCAGGTGAAGGCGGCGCTGGATGCATGTGGAGTTGCTTATGTCGTTGAGCCGCGGCTGGTGCGGGGGCTGGACTACTACACGCGTACGACGTTCGAGTTCACGGTGCCGGACGGCAGCGGGCTTGGAACGCAGAATGCCTTGCTGGGCGGCGGACGGTATGACGGGTTGAGCGAGATGCTGGGAGGGCCGAAGGCTCCGGGGATCGGGTTTGCGATTGGCGAGGACAGGTTGATCCTGACACTGCAGGCACAGGCTGGTGAGACAGCCGTGAAGAAGCTGGATGCGTATATCGCGCCTATGGGCGTGGAGCAGAATCCGGCGGCGCTGGCGCTGGCGCAGGAGCTGCGGCGGGCTGGACTGTCGATTGAGGTTGGCGACGGGTCGTTTCGGTTGAAGAAGTCCTTCGATGCGGCGGATAAGCTGGCTCGCAAGATGGTCATTGTGGGTGAGAACGAGGTTGCGTCGGGTATCCTGACCGTTAAGGACTTTGGCGCAGGCGAGCAGAGCAAGGTGGGGCGTGATGAGCTGGCGGCTACGTTGAGAGCCTCATCTCCCGAATTACCTGACCTTCCCTGATGGTTTCATCAACGCCGCCACCGACCAGATGCTTCCGTGAGAGATGGCCTAGTTTGCAAGAAGAGTTTTTGTGTTCCGCAATACAGATCTGAAAGTGAATGGGACGATGCTTGATTTCTTAGGTAGTTTGCAGCGGACACACAAGTGTGGAGAGCTCCGCGCTGAGCAGGATGGCCAGGATGTTGTGTTGATGGGATGGGTGAACCGACGGCGTGATCACGGGAACCTGATCTTCCTCGACGTGCGCGACCGCACGGGCATCACGCAGGTGGTGCTGGATAAAGAGATCTCCGGCGAGGCCCATGCGAAGGCTGAGGCGGCGCGGTCGGAGTATGTCGTTGCGGTGAAGGGCGTGGTGCGGCGACGTGAGGATGGGCTGGCGAATCCGAATATGGCGACCGGCGAGATCGAGGTTGTGGCGAAGGAGCTGCTGCTGCTGAATGAGGCGAAGACGCCTCCTTTCTCTCCGGCTGAGGACGCGATTGCGAACGAAGAGGTTCGGCTGAAGTATCGCTATTTGGACCTGCGGCGGACGGAGATGCAGCACAACTTCGAGCTGCGGCATAAGGTGGCGCGGGCGATTCGGAACTATCTTTCGGACGAGGGATTTCTGGAGATCGAGACGCCGTTCATGACACGATCGACGCCTGAGGGTGCTCGTGATTACCTGGTGCCGAGCCGGGTTCATGCGGGTAGCTTCTATGCACTGCCGCAGTCCCCGCAGATATTCAAACAGATTTTGATGATCTCGGGATTCGACCGGTACTTCCAGATTGCGCGGTGCTTCCGCGATGAGGACCTCCGCGCAGACCGTCAGCCGGAGTTCACGCAAATCGACCTGGAGATGACGTTTCCGCAGCAAGAGCTGGTGTTTCGTATCGTCGAAGGATTTTTGACAGCGGCGTTCAAGACTGCCGGTATCTCGCTGACGACTCCGTTTGTGCAGATGACTTACGACGATGCGATTAAAAACTACGGCATCGACAAGCCGGATATGCGGCTGCCGGCGATGGTCTCGTTGACGGATGAGTTGACGCCGGAGCTGCGCGAGACGCTGAAGATCGAGCAGGCGCTGCCGGTGCTTGGCTTTGTGATTCCCAGTGTGGGTGTACTAAGCGGTACTGCTCGCAAGGCGCTGCTCGGAGAGATTCGCGGTGGTTTTGGCGACTGCGGTTTGGACTTCCTGGATGTGGCACGGTTGAAGACGAGCGAATCGTTCGCTCCGCTGGCGGAGACGATTGAGTCGAAGCTTTCGGCTGGTGCTGACGACCTATTGATTGTGATTACGCCGAAGCTGGGGACTCCAGCCAAGTGGAACCATGATCCGCAGTGGATTTATAAGCGCGTTGGCGCTCTGCGGCTACAGCTGGCGCAGAAGTTTGCCGACAAGCACTGCCGCTTTACGAAGACCGGAACCGAAGCTGACTACAAGTTCGTGTGGGTCACCGACTTCCCGATGTACGAGTGGGACGAGGAGGCGAAGGTGTGGAATGCAGCACACCATCCGTTTACCTCGCCGCACGAAGAGGACATCAAGGCCGGACGGCTTACGAGCGATAAGGGCGCTGTTCGCGCACTTGCGTATGACATTGTGCTCAACGGCACGGAGCTTGGGTCGGGTTCGATCCGTATCCATCGGCAGGATGTGCAGGCGGAGATCTTCCGCTCGCTGGGCATGAGCGATGCCGAAGCCAAGGAGCGGTTTGGGTTCTTCCTGGATGCGCTGGAGTACGGCACGCCTCCGCATGGTGGCATTGCGCTGGGATTGGACCGGATCGTCATGATTCTGGCTGGCGCGACCAGTCTGCGTGAGGTGATTGCCTTTCCGAAGACGGCCAAGGCAATCGACCTGATGGTGGATGCGCCTACACCGGTGAGCGACCAGCAGATGCGGGAGCTGCACCTGCGGACAGTAACGCGCAGCTAGCTAACTCAGGACTTAGCAAATAAATCGACGCGCGGGAGGTAGATGGATGCAACATCCCCCTCTCGCGCGTCGAGGTTTGTTCTGAACCAAGTCGGTGGATGCGTTACTGCACCGTCACGGTTACAGTTTTTGTCTGACGGCCAAATTCGCTGGTCGCGTAGAGGGTGTAGGTTGTTGTGGTTGTGGGGTGGACCTCGGCGGAGGTGCCACGTACCGCACCGATCTCCGGGGAGACGATGTAGTAGGACGCATTGCTCGCGGACCAGCTCAGCGTGGTGGATGCGCCGGCCGTGATGGTTGGGCTGCTTGCGGTAAAGCTGTCGATCGTCGGTGCAGGCCCGCTCGGCAGGTTCGATGCAGTGTAGACTGCGGGCATCTGCACGACTTCAAAGGCGGAGGCTGGTACATTCCTCAGCGTATGCAGATCGTCGTTGTTCCAGCGATCGTCCGGCGCTCCGATTAGAAACATGTTGCTTCCGTTATCCGCCATGATCATCCCGTACGACTTGAGAGCAGCGAGAATGACCTTTGCCTGGGGCGGAAATGACGAGATGTCATAGTCTGCCTTGAGGCGCATACGCATACCCATGGGTGCGGCATTGGAATCGCTGGAGTTTGACGCCCAGTGAGTAGCGGGTGGTACGAAGGCAGCGCGACTGCGTTGCAAGGTAAAGCGCAGAGCATGGTTGATCTGTCCGCTCGCTACTTCGTCGTAGCGAACCAATCCTGGGAAGATCGGCAGCCCCGCGGCGTCAGCAGAGGTCCAGGTAGCAGGTCTGGCGTTATTGTTCAATAGGTCCCATACGGATCCAGCGGCAGCCTGCCATGTCCCGTCGCCTTGTAGATAGGAGCCGCCTATCTCGTAGAGCCAGCAGTTGTCGCGATCGAGCACAAGCACGTGGCGGTCGCCGTCACCGGGATTTGGATAGCCCTCAATCAGAGCATCCGGCTGAATCGGCATCGGGCCAGGATCGCTTTCGTCTCCGTAAGCCGTGTAGTTGATTCCCGCAAAAGGGGACCCGCTGACCACGCTATAAGGAATGCCGATCGTTCCTCCACCGTATTGTCCAGCGCCGAAGTTGGGAAAGAGTTTAGACGAGCCGATGAAGCTGACCAGCGACGACGAGTTTCCATCCACGGGGGCGTTTGCGATGTTCTGCCTCCATGGATCGTTAGCAGCAAAAGGTATGAAGCCATTGAGGCTCGCGTTTTGTCCGACCCCCATGGCACTGCACGATGGTGCGGGACTAGAAGTTTGGGTTTGGGCCATAGTGAACGACGCTGCAAAGACACAGACCACGAAGGATACCTTCGGGACAACTTTATTCATAGGGAGGGGTCCTCTGACTCTAGGTGAGTCAGGTGCAGAATACACCCTATAAATGCTTAATTATCAACAACTTAGATGGAATGTTTTTCCCGAAGGACGGCAGATTTTTCCGGTTTGCTTCCATTTTTGACCGGGTCGTAAAACGACTAAATCGGGAGTGTCCGTAAGTCCCTTTAGTTCATCCAGCGCTTGTCTTTGGGGTCGCGACGAGCCTCGTCGGGATCGACGTAACGGCCGTCCTTGTCGAAGTGAACTTCGCGATTTTGCTTGCGCATGTAGACCTCGAACTTGCGGGCAGCACGGCGGCGCTTCCAGCGATAGTAGCCGTTGCGGATGCCGAAGTAACGCTCGCTGAAGCCGAAGGTGAGGCCGCGGCGAGGAGCAGACCGGACATAGAGATAACCGACGAGCGCGCCGCAGAGCTGTGTGAGGGCTCCGAAGCGGTCGTCTCCTTTGAGCAGGACGGCGACGCTGATGAGGATATAGATCGCAACGAAGTACTTCGCCTTCATGCGGATGACGAAGTAGAGGCGGATCTCCTGATCTCCCGCGACGACGGCGAAGGCGACCAGCAGAGCGAAGATGGGCGCCCATGCGCCGAGGGTGACGAGATCCGGACGCAGGCCGAAGATGTGCGTGAAGGTGAGGGCGGAGGCGAGGAGAGCGCCACCGGCGGTCGAGAGGAGATACAACTCCAGCAGCCAGCGGGAGCCGTAGATTCCCTCCAGGTACGATCCTGTAAACCAGAGCGTCAGCATGGCGAAGAGCGTGCCAAGGATGCCCATCGGCAGGAAGGCATAGGTGAGAAGCTGCCAGACCTCTCCACGCAAAACAGCAGCGGGGACAAGCGCGAGGTGCCCGAGCAGAAGGGCGACGGGTGCAGGCGCGACCCAACCGAAGATCGCAAAGCCGAAGAAGACGACGACGTTGATCAGGATGAGCCGACGCGTCGACCCGGCGAAGGGCGGAAGCGCTAACGAGATGGGGCTTGAACGAGGCATTGCGTACCAGTCTCTATTTCATCACGAATGCTGGGCTCTGGCATTTCGAGAGGTACGGCTCTAGGACTTCGGGGCAGATGGCGCGCTGAAGTTTCGCGTGGGGCGGGTGGGCATGGGCAGCACGGCGGCGCTGCGGTGACCGGCCGAATCGACGGAGCGAACGCCAAAGACGACGTTATCCTTTGAGATAGGCAACTTGATGGTGGTGGCGGAGCCGGTGCCCTGAGCCATCGTCCAGGCAGGGTCTTCGGTGTTGCGCCAGACAACCTCGTAGGTCGCGCCTGCCGGCATACCTGCGGGAGCCGCCCAGGTGAGCTCGGTGTTGTTGTCGAGGGCCTGGGTGAGGATGTGAACGTTTTGGGGAATCCCCGGCGCGGAGGCGAGCGTAGCCAGTATGGCTGCGTTGAGCCGGGTGACATTGGCAACATAGTTGAAGTCGACGTACTTGAGCAGATCGCCGTACTGAACTCCATTTTCAACGCGGATGTTCTGGTGCTGATGATCGAAGTTTTCGCGCCACTCGGTGAGGCGGACAGCGGTAAAGCCTTCGGCGTTGAAGCTGGAGTGGTCTCCACCGCGGAGAAAGCGGTCGCGCCGGAAGATGAGAACAGGGTGGAAGGCAGGTATAGCCTGAATCAGATTGCTATGAGGACGACCGGGCGGTGTTTCCGCGGAGACGCGGTGGGTGGAGGGGGTAAAGTATGAGCGGCTGATCTCCGCGATAGCGCGGGCGAGCTCGCGAGAGGGCGAGTCGTTCTCCGCTCCAAGGCCTTGAATGGCGCGAATTTCCTCGGGTGTCGCTGCAGCGGGGATACCTTCGGAGAAGACGCGTAAGGCGGTCTTGTCGGCACTGGTATCGCCGGGAGTTGTGTCTCCGCCGACGATATCGTTGTTGAGGACGGCCTCCAGCTGCCATCCCTCGGACTTTGCGAGCTTGGCCAAGTGCCTGCTTCCGTTCAGGCCCTGCTCCTCCCCGGCTACCGCGACGAAGACAATGCTGCTGGGGAACTTCAGTTTGCTGAGGACACGGGCCGACTCGATGGAAGCGGCGACTCCGCTGGCGTCATCGTTCGCGCCGGGGGCAAGGTCGTGGGTATTGAAGTTATCGGAGTTGCGGGAGTCATAGTGGCCTGTGATGAGGACTTTACGAGGGGCCTGAGCAGGATCGGATCCGTGGAGGATGGCATAGACGTTGGTGAGCTTCGTCGGTTTGCGAATTCGCGAGGCCGACCCCTCCTGCGGAGGCTCGATGAAGTCGTCGCGTTTGACCTCGAGACAGCCGCCGCAATCGGCCGAGATACGCTTGAACTCCGATTCGATCCAGTCGGCGGCAGCGCTGACACCCGTACCTGGAGGCAGGTCCGTCTCCATGCTGGAGAGGGTGCTGCGGTTGTTGAAGCTGACGAGCTTTTCAATCGTGGCGCGGATATGTTCCACGGAGACCTGCTGCAGGGCGGCGGCGATGGCCGGGTCGGCCGGTGCGGGAGTGATGGACATGCCTATCTGCTGGGCGTGAAGGACTTGGCAGACAAGAAGCGCAGCAGGGAAGGCGAAACGAGCGGGAAAACGGAGATCGATGGTCATGAATCGTCCTTTTGTGGAAACCAAACCGCTGTAACAATCGTAAGCTTGACGTACTGGCAGACGGTCGCTAAAAGAATAGCGAAGGGGTTCCGCGAGTGCCGTTCCTATCATCCTATAGGCCGGCAAGTGAAACCAAGCCTGGAGGCTCGATCATGGCTGTTGTATGTCCCGAATGCGATAACCCGATTGATGTGGATGTCGATGAGGTAGAAGAAGGCGAGACCGTGCAGTGTGACGAGTGCGGCGTCGATCTTGAGATTGTCTCCGTCGAACCGTTGCAGTTGGTGGCTCTTGAGGAGTCCGGCTACGACGATGAAGACACTAGCCATCTTGTTGAAGAGGAAGATGAGTAGCGGGACTCGTGGTAGCCGTATACTGAAGCATATGAAGCATTCTCCCTTTTTGTTCCGTTCCGTTGCCAGCAAGGTAGTTCTCGTCTCCTGTTCGCTTGCCGCGTTTACCCTGGCTACTCCGAAGGGGAATGTATTCGCGCAGCAGCGCGGTCCTGTGCAGCGCGTAGTGCAGGGTAAGGTCATGGACAAGTCCGATGCTCCAATGCAAGGGGCGGTCGTGTACCTCAAGGATGGGCATAGTCTTGCGGTGAAAAGCTTTATCTCTGGGGATCAGGGTGCATATCGATTTGGGCAGTTGGCTCAAAATACCGACTATGAGATCTGGGCGGAGCATGATGGCAAGAAGAGCCCTGTAAAGACGATCAGCTCGTTTGATAGCAAGAACCAGTTCTTCATCAATCTGAAGATCGATTCTGGAAAATAAGCGCATTTTTTTCTTGCGCTCTTTCGCCGGGGGTTTCGATGCTTTTGGCCCAGATTTGAGGGGTGTGGGAGAGTTGTGACCGTTTTTGTGGTGCAACTTGTGGTGAAAAATGTGGCAAGGGTGGACAGATTGTGGTGTTTGGCAGACACTATCGGACGACTGAAATCGTGCCACTCTTTTGAAATATTTTTTTGTGGATTTCCTAAGTGAAACGGGGACTGCCTGGGCAGTCCCCGTTTCGTTGGTTGGTGGGGTGGGTTAGAAGGTGTAGGCGATCTTCAACTGGATCTGGCGAGCCGCCTGAAAGAGCGCGGGCTGGCCGTAGCGGTTGGAGACGGTCTTCTTCTGGCTCGTGCTGTTGCTGACTGCAGCATAATCCCATCCACTCGTCAGTGACTTGTAGTCATAACCCGTTGGGTTTGTGGGATCGGATGGGGACGTTGCCGTTGTAATCGGCAGGTCATAAAAGGACGTTGGAGCGTGCTGGTTGAGCAGGTTATAGAAGTTGAATTCCACGCCGAGCTTACGATTCTCGTGGTCCTTACTGAGCGGAATGTAATGAACTAGATTCGCGTTTGTCTGAAGGTACGCCGGAGTACGACGACCTTGCGTAACACCGTCAATCACAACGTTGCCGCTCGCCGAATCACGATGCAGATTGACCCAGTTACCCTGGTCTTCCACAAACTGGCAGCTCGATGTAGAAGCGAGCGTGGGCCAGCAAGTAGAGAGGGGGGTTCCCTGGAAGATGGACTGCGAGAGGCCCAGACTGCTGTCTCCTCCGAACCAGTGCTGGCGATAGTTGCCAAATGCCTGGAAGGCATTGGGGCGATCGGTGGGTAGCGGACCGCCGAAGGGCTTTCCGTGTGCAGTGAACTGCATCTGAGGCTCGTCGAAGGAGCGGTTGTTGTTGGGACTCTGGCGACCTCCACTACCATCGGAGATGTTGGTGCTGGTGAGACCCGGGTAGTTGCCGGTGAGTTTGCTGTACGTGTAGAAGGCGCTTATGAACCACTTGTTCGCAATCGTCTTGGTCACTTTCAGTTCGAGGCCATCGTAGTTGCGGCTGGCCTTAGGCTGAAGGGGGCAAGTAGGGCAGAGGGGGGCGGTGAGGCCGCTACCGTACAAGGTACGGTGCAGGGTGTCTCCGTATCCGGGCCCGGGGTTACCAATATAGAAGCCAAGACTATCACTGGCACCAATATCCTCAATCGTATTATCGAGGCGCTTGCGTGCATAACGTGCAGTGAACGACATTGTCGGCGTGACAGCCCACTCTGCGCCAGCTACAACTTCGTGCTGTGACATCGGCTTGATATTGGGATCGACTCCGGGGTCCTGCGTGTTGGTGATGTTCTTGCGGAAGTCGAGGTTTTCGATGAAGGTACCGACGCCAACCCCTGGAGCGGGGCCTGAGGCCGGGCATCCGTGGTTGCCGGGAGCAGTGGGTAAGATGGTGTTGAAGTTGAAGTCGTCCCATGCGTAGGTGCAGTCATGCCAGTACTGTCCGCCGAAGGAACCGGAGGGCAGAGAGTATTTGATGATGTCGTAGAACTTGCCGTAGCTGGCGTAGACCTTGACCTTGCCGTTATGAAGAAGATCATAGGCACCCCCGATACGGGGAGCGACCTTCTGGCCGAAGCCAAAGCCGATGCTGGACGCACCTGCGGAGTAGGGAGGCAGATACTCCTTGTCGAAGCGAACGCCAGCGTTGATGGTGAGGCCGGTGTGGCCAACCTGCCATCCGTCCTGGAGATAGAATGCCGAGTTATTGCCTTTGGCGATTCCGGCATTGTCGACACCATCGTGAACGGTGAAGTAGCCATAGTTCCCACGGCAGTGACCTTGGGCTGAGGAACCGTACTTCGCTACGTTAGCAGCGATCACCGCATCGCAAGCGGTGAGAACGGTTCCGACAGGATAGTCAGCGCCGAAGTACAAATCAACTTCCGAGCCGTTATAGCCGCTGAATGGCTTGTTTGTCGTATGGCTCAGAGCGTAGCCGACCTGGAAGTTGTGAGTCCCATACAGGCCGGATTTGAGATACGAGAAATCGATGTTGAACTGATTGCGCGCAAGGACATTGTAGAAATTTATTTGATTACTCGACATGTTCGACGTACCCGACGAGGCGAAGTAGGAAGAAGGGACGCGGGCATCCGAAAAAGTAATGCCATGACCGGCATTGTTCGGATCGGGCTGGAGGGTCTCAGTGCCGCGCTTGAGTACGCCGTTAACAATCGTATCGGCGACGGCCGAAGTCTGGTACACGTAACGGACGCCGGATGGCTTGCCACGATCTTCGGAGTTGGCATAGGTATAACCGAATCGCGAGGAGACAAGCATACGCGAGTTGATGGTGTAGTCGGCGCCAAAGAGATAGACCGAAGCGGGATTGACAGTTCCAGTATCTTGCCGGAAGGTCGTGGGGTCCGTCGTAGCACTGGAGTTTCTCTGGCCGAGCTTGCTGTCCGGATTGGGCAGTGCGCTGCCGGTTAGGCGGGCGTATGAATTCTCCCAAGCCGCGAAGAGGTTAAGCCTGCTGATCGGAGAGTAATCCAGCCGCAGGAATCCGTAGTGGGTATCCAGGCTCGTGTTGAAGTCGCGTGGGCCGGGATTGACTCCGGTGAAGTTAACGCTACGCCGTGCGCGATAGATCTGAGGCACATAGCTGGCGAAGATGCGGAGTTTATCCTTGAGCAGCGGACCGCCAATCGTGAAGCCCGGCTCGATGATCTTATAGTGGTCCTGCTTGCCGATGTAATACTGCGCCGGCGCATCCGTGCGCGTATTGGAGTTGGCCGAAGTGGTGGGGTCGAGACGCAGACCGCACTGTGCCGTGTAGGTGAATGCGCATTGATCGTTGGCGTTCAAGGCGCTGGAGCGGTAGTAAGTGAAGAAGCTGCCGTGCCAGTTGTTGTTGCCGCGCTGGCTGACGACATTGATGACGCCGCCGAGAGCACCGCCGTATTGGGCTTCAAAGCTCGAAGTCTTGACCGCGACTTCCTGAACGAACTCGTTGGGCACGTTGAAGCCAGACTGACCGCCAGCAGCGGTACCGGAGCCGCCACCGGCAATACCGGTGATGTTGACGCCTTCAAGGAGATAGATGTTTTCTGCGTCACTGGCTCCGTCGATCTGGTAGCCATTGGTTCGCGCGCCGGCAACGAGAGGAGAGATAACTGCGGTAGAAGTGGTGCTTGGAGCGAAGCTTTGGAGAGGCTCCTGACGCGCGCCGGGAGCAAACGCAATAACCGACTGGAACGAACGTCCCTTGGGGATCAGTTGCAGGACCTCGTTGGTGATGGTGGTCTCGACCTTGCTCTGAGTAATATCGACTTGTGCGGCAGCAGAATTAACCTCGACTACCGTTTCATTTGTGCCTGGATAGGCTTTGATATTGATGGTCGGGAGGTCTCCAGCGTGGATATCCAAACCCGTAAGGTTTGCCGACATTCCCTGACCGCTGATAGTAAGGCGGTAGGCTCCCGGCGGGAGAGCATTAATACGGTAAAAACCGTGCGAATCTGCCGTTGACCTGACAGGCTTCATGAGTGCGGGGCTGGAAGCTTCGACGATGGCTCCGGCGACGACCGCGCCGGAGAGGTCAGTGACAGTGCCTTGAATAGCACCCGTGGTCTCTTGTGCGATGGCGATGGGAAGCGCCGCGAACGTTAGCAGTAGCAGGCAGAGCGCTGCCAGGCTGTGCAACAGCTTTGGAATTCTCATCTCGTATAGCCTCTCAAAAAGGTAAGTCTCCTCACGAAAGCTCGCTTGGAGGGTTGTTACTCGGCCATGTCTGCGATCCGTACTTTGCGGTCGAAGTATCATGTCGAGCATTTGGGTCCTCACAGACACAAAAAGGGGCTCTCAGGCACACGACTGCTGTGTCTGCAAAAGGGGCGGTAGGCGCTCTCAACGCCCTCCGTCAGGTTTAGGCAATGGTGGGAAACTACAGGGGTTATTGTGAAACGTCAACCAAAAAAATGTGACCAAGTGGATTTTTTTTGTGACGACCATGTATAGGGAGTGACAAGTGGAATGGAAGTTGGGATGGGTACAGCTTTTTAAGCGTCTATCCGATCGCCGTGGCTGGGAGGTTGGCTGGTGACGAGGATTCGCACCGCCTGGGCGCTGCGATTGATGGCTTGATGGGATTGGCCGGGTGCGATCTCGATGCCCTGGCCGGCCTGGAGGGTGAAAGCGTGGTGCTCGATCTCGAGGGTGAGCTCGCCGGAGAGGACGAAGAAGAACTGGCGGGCGCGGACGTGGTGGTGGCGCGTCTCGCTGGTGCCGGGTGGCATCAGCTCTTCGATGATGTTGAGTTCGGGCGTGCGGACGAGGTACCAGCCGTCGCAGTTGTTGCCCCAGGTGTAGTGCTCGGCGTTGGCGGTGGAGATGGGCTTGGCAGGCATCTTTAGGGTATAGGCGAATCTCAAAGATGAAAGCAAGAGCGGACCCGCGAGAAGGTATACCATCCAATCGCTACAGCGGTATGTTTCCGTGTTTCTTCGGTGGGTTCTTTTCACGCTTGGTGGATAGCATGTCGAGGGCGGTGTTGAGGCGGCGGCGGGTTTCGCTGGGGCGGATGACGGCGTCGATGTAGCCTCGTTCGGCGGCGACATAGGGATTGGCGAAGCGCTCGCGGAACTCCTCCACCTTTTCGCTGCGGGCTTCGGCGAGGATGGCCAGCTTCTCCTCTTCGGTGAAGGGTTTGCCCTGGGGCCACATGGCCTGGGCGCGGCGAACGACGGCGTCGAGCTCGCGCTTGTAGACGATGTTGACGGCTCCTTCGGGGCCCATGACGGCTATCTCGGCGGTGGGCCAGGCGAGATTGACATCGGTGCGGAGGTGCTTGGAGCTCATGACGCAGTAGGCTCCGCCGTAGGCCTTGCGCGTGATGACGGTGAGCTTCGGGACCGTTGCCTCAGCGAAGGCGTAGAGCAGCTTGGCGCCGTGGCGGATGATGCCGCCGTGCTCCTGCTGGATGCCGGGCATGAAGCCGGGGACGTCCTCGAAGGTGATGAGGGGGATGTTGAAGGCGTCGCAGAAGCGGACGAAGCGCGCGCCCTTGACGCTGGCGTTGATGTCGAGCACTCCGGCGAGGAAGGCGGGCTGGTTCGCCACGATCCCTACGGGACGGCCGTTCATGCGGGCGAAGCCGACGACGAGATTGCGGGCGTAGTGCTCGTGGACCTGGAAGAGATAGCCCGCGCCTGTCTCGTCTTTGTCTACGATTTTGGTGATGACGTCGACCATGTCGTAGGGTTGGTTGCTCTCTTCGGGGATGATGGTGTCGAGGGTGGCATCGGCTCGGGCAGGATCGTCGGTGGTGGGCTTACGGGGCGGGTCGTCGAGGTTGTTGGAGGGGATGAAGCTGAGCAGCTCGCGGACGGTGGCGAGGATCTCGCGGTCGTCGTGGGCCATGAAGTGGGCGACGCCGGAGATCTCGTTGTGGGTTACAGCTCCGCCGAGCTCGGCCTTGGTGACGTCCTCGTGGGTGACGGTCTTGATGACGTCGGGACCGGTGACGAACATGTAGCTCGTCTTCTCCGTCATGAGGGTGAAGTCGGTGATCGCGGGGGAGTACACCGCTCCGCCGGCGCAGGGGCCGAGGATGGCGGAGATCTGCGGGATGACACCGCTGGCGAGGGTGTTGCGGAGGAAGATGTCCGTGTAGCCGGCGAGGGAGACGACGCCCTCCTGGATGCGGGCTCCGCCGGAGTCGTTGAGGCCGATGACGGGAGCGCCGACGCGCATGGCCATGTCCATGATCTTGACGATTTTGGCGGCGTTGGATTCGGAGAGGGAGCCTCCGAAGACGGTGAAGTCCTGGGCGAAGACGAAGACGACGCGACCGTGGATCCGGCCATGGCCGGTGATGAAGCCGTCGCCGGGGACGCGCTGGTCGGCCATGCCGAAGTCGGTGGCGCGGTGGGTGACGAACTTGTCGTTCTCCTCGAAGGTGCCTTCGTCCAGGAGGAGATCGATACGCTCGCGGGCGGTGAGCTTGCCGGATTTGATCTCGCGAGCCCGGCGCTCGAGGCCCCCGCCCTCTTCGGCGATGGCGTGGCGCGCGGTGAGCTCGGCTAGCTTCGTTTGGTGGGACGTGGTTTTTTGCTGGGGAGGGGCGGGATGTTCGGCGGCGGCCATAGGGAGCGATTTTAGCAGTGCGAGTGCTATCGATGTCGGCAGATCACACACGCTTTGATGATCGGAGAAGATTTCCCAATAGCAAAGAAACGGCGAATATATAATCCTTCTACGCCGTGTCCGCTCCGCTCCATCCCGACCGCTTCGGCTTCCTCCATATCGACCTCAACAGCTTCTTTGCGTCGGTGGAGCAGCAGTTGCACCCGGAGTATCGGGGGCGCCCGCTTGCTGTAGTGCCTACGATGGCGGATACGACGTGCTGTATCGCGGCCAGCTATGAGGCGAAGGCGCTGGGGATCAAGACCGGGACGCAAGTAGGTGAGGCGAAGAAGAGGTGCCCTGAGATTGTGCTGATCGAGGGGAACCACACGGAGTATGCAAAGTACTCGAAGGCGATAGCCGATACAGTGGAGCTTTGCTGTCCGGTGGCGCATACACCCTCGATCGACGAGATGGTGTGCGAGCTGATGGGGCGGGAGCAGGAGCCGCCTCGGGCACGGAAGATTGCGCTCGAGATCAAGCAATCGATCTATAAGAATGTGGGCGTGGCGCTGCGTTGCTCGATTGGCATGGCTCCGAACCGGTATCTCGCGAAGATTGCGAGCGATATGCAGAAGCCGGATGGGTTGATCGGGCTGTTGCCTTCGCAGTTGCCTCGGGCCATTGCTCATCTGGAGTTGCGCGATCTGCCTGGGGTGGGGGCGAGGACCGAGGTGCGTCTGCATGCAAAGGGCATCACGACGATGGAGCAGCTGCTGGCGCTGGACCGCAGCGGCATGCACAAGCTTTGGGACAGCGTGTGGGGCGACCGGCTCTACCACTGGCTGAGGGGTGAGGCGACTGGAGACGATGGGGCTCCGGTGGAGAGCGGAATTCAGAAGTCGCTGGGACACTCGCATGTGATGGCGCCGGAACATCGCACGCCGGAGGGCTCGTGGGCGGTGGCGCACAAGCTGCTGCACAAGGCCGCGATGCGGTTGCGGATGGAGAAGTTCTACACGGGGTCGATGGCGGTGACGATACGGTACCAACTGACGAGAGAGCAAGCCGAGAGAGTGAAGTCGAAGAAACACTTCAGCGGCATCAAGCACTCCGGCTGGGGAGTGGAGGCGCGGTTTCGCGACTGCCAGGATACGCTGTCACTGCTCGACATACTGCGCGGGATATGGAAGCAGCGGCCACAGGGAGCGGAGTTTCAGCGACCCTTCTTTGTGGGGGTGACGCTGCGGAACCTGATTCCAGAGAGCGAGTACCAGGCGGAGTTGTTCGCCGATCCGAATAATCGTGCGGAGCTCTCTGCCACGATGGACAAGCTGAACCTGAAGTATGGGCATACGACGCTACACTTCGCGGGGATGCTGCCGGCGCGGGAGTCCGCACCCACGCGAATTGCGTTTACGCAGATTCCAGTACAGTACGGTGTGGACTACATGTAACCGTCTGAATCACCGCCGCACTGCTAGCCGTCGATGGTCTGAACCTTTTCCCCGATCGCCCGCTTCAATGAATGGCTCTAAAGTTCGACAGCGCAGGCAACCAATTTCGCGTAAGACACTTTCTGCCGCTCCTGCATCCGACGTTATGGAAGAGGAGACACTATTGATGAATATTCAGGCCGTTCAATCCACGCTTCGGGCCGCGACTCTGTGCGGGACTGTCGTCCTGCTCGCCACAGGCTGTAACAAAAAGGCCGACAACAAGTTGAACTTCACCGACGCCATCAACACCTACTACAGTGCGCATCCTGCGTGCCTCTGGTCAGAGACGATCAAGTTCCCGGTGCAGGCAGACACCTCCGACACGAGCAAAACTACCGGCTACGATGCGCTTGTCGATCAAGGTGTGCTCGTCCGTACTACGGCCGAGAAGAAGAAGATGATCATCGCCAGCAAGCAGGTGAACAACTACGACCTTTCGGACAAGGGCCGCTCTGCATGGACGGCCGATGTGCAGCAGCCCGGCTTCGGCAACTTCTGCTATGGCCATCGCAAGGTGAGCAGCATCGACAGCACCACGCCCACTACAAACGCGGTTGGAGCGACGACGCAGGTCAGCTATCACTACACCATCTCCGATGCGCCTGCATGGGCCACCGCGGCTGAGACGCAAAACGCCTATCCGCAGATTCGCGCCGATCTGGCAGGTCCGCAGGCGGGACAGGTTACGCTCGCCAATACGGACAAGGGATGGGTAGTGTGGAGCGCCCCAGGGGAACGCAAGCCGGCCAGCAGCGCAGACGGCAAGGTTGTCGAGTAGAATGTCAACAGATAACACGGGCCGGCAGATTCAATGAATCTGCCGGCCCGTTTGTTTGTACTGTACTTCTACTGCTCCGGGGCTTCGCCTTCATTAGGCCCCATAGCTATGCCAGCCTGGACTTCGGCGTAGGCCTTCATCCGATACTCATGAGGCGGTACGTTACCGGCGAGGTAGCGAACAAAGTAGTCCCAGCGGCGACGAGCCATGTACTGCGCCGCTTCGGCGTACCCATGCTCTACGTTTGGGATCATGAGGAGGTCGAAGTCCTTGTTGGCTTTGATCAAGGCATCGACGACGAGCAGGGTGTTGTTGGGCGGGACGTTATTATCCATCGTTCCGTGAGCGAGTAGAAGATGGCCTTTCAGATTCTTAGCGATGTTCTGGTTGGCCTGGCTATCGTAGTTGCTGGTGCCATCGGGATTTTTTACCTCAAGACCGGCCCACTTCTCCGCCCAGTCGTCTTCATAGTCGCGCTGATCGTGATTGCCACTTTCAGCGATGCCTACCTTGAAGAAGTCCGGATAGTTGAACATGGCGGCCGCGGTGGCGTTGCCTCCGCCGGAGTGTCCGTAGATGCCGGCCTGGTTGACATCGATCCACGAATATCTCGCGGCGAGCTCCTTCATGCCGGCGACCTGGTCGGGGATGGTGTTGTCGCCAAGGTTGCCGTAGTAGAGCTCGTGAAAGGCCTTCGAACGCCAGGGTGTTCCCATGCCGTCGATGCAGACGACGATGAAGCCGAGCTCCGCCAGAGACTGCATATCGCGATGCGCCGCGGTGAAGCTGCGGCTTCCGCATGAGCCCGTCTGCGGACCAGGGTAGACGTTGTTCACGATGGGGTACTTCTTCGATGCGTCAAAGTTGGTGGGCTTGAAGAGGAAGCCGTAGAGATCGGTCTTGCCATCACGCGCCTTCACCGTGATCGGCACAGGAGGAACCCAGCCAGCGGCTACAAGCTTCGTGATGTCCTGTTTGGCCACCTCGACGAGGACCTTGCCGTTGCTATCGCGGGCCACTGCGGTCTTCGGCTGCGTCGGCGTCGAGTAGACATCGACAAAGTAGCGGCCATCGAACGAGCTGGTGACGGCATGATCAGCATTCTCCGGGGTCAGGAGCTTCTGGTCCTTGCCGTCGAAGCGAATGCTGTAGTAGTGGGAGAAGTAGGGGTCGCGCCCGTTCTCTTTTCCTGCGGCGAGGAAGTAGAGCTTGCGGGCAGCTTCGTCGACATACAGCACCTGCGTCACATTGCCTTCGCCATGGGTGATCTGGTTCTTCAGCTTGCCGGTGGTGAGGTCGTAGAGGTACATCTGTCCCCAGCCGTCGCGCTCGCTGAACCAGAGGATCTCGTTGGACTTGGGAAGGTACTTCCAGTTGACCTTGTCGTTGCCGCTCTCGTAGAACTTCGGGGCGGTCTCGCCCATGACCTCGCGTACGTCGCCGGTGGAGGCGTCGGCCACGCGGAACCACTCCTGCTTGTGATCGCGGGAGGTGGAGACGAAGGCGAGATGCGAGCTGTCGTCGCTCCACTGCACATCGTCCCAGCCGCTGCCGCCACGGCAGCTGATGTCGTCGCAGAGGGTGGAGCGATGCTGGTCGGGCGGCAGCTTCAGACGAACTACCTTCGGTGAATCGACATCGATGATGACGCGCTCGATCATCGTCACATTGGCATCGCCGACCAAGGGGTACTTCCAGGCCTTCAGGGTGGGATGGCCGTTGGTTACAGGCACAAGGTACATCTCGCGGACCTTGCGCTGATCCTGCTGGAAGGTCGCGATCTTCTTGGAGTCGGGGGACCAGACAAGGATGGGATTGTCGCTCTGCTGCCAGCCGGCGTTGTCGGTGGCGTAGCCGTAGTCCTTCACGCCATCGGTGGTCAGCTGCGTCTCTTTGCCGGTGGCTATGTCGCGCACCCAGAGGTTGTAGTCGCGGATAAATGCGGCCTTCGTCTTGTCGGGCGAGATGTCGGGAGTACCACTTCCTTTACGACGTCCTGCACCCTTGGGCTTTGGCACTGCTGCGACTTGAGTGCAGACACCAGCGCCGCTAAGATCGCAATGGAACTGCCGCCCGTTTGCGGTCAGCCCGATAGTCTCACCGGAGAGCGTGAGGTCGGAGATGGGTAGCTGCGCTGCGTCGAAGGTCGTCTTGCCGCCAGAGCCAGCCGATAAGACGCGGGCCAGCTTTGCGTGATCGAACGCCGGACCCTTCGTACCTGTAGCCGGATCGACCAGCACAAAGGTTACGCCGTCGGGTCCTCGGTCGCGATACCAGAAGCGACCATCCACCAACCAAGTTGGGCTGTCCACGCTGTGATAGACCAGCGGGTTGACGTTGTAGTTCATGAACTTCTCTGCGCGCGCATAGTCGTCCATCGTGAGCTGTCTTCCCTGAGAGAACGCGATTGCCGTTAGCGCACATCCCATCACAACCGCGAACAAACTCTTGCCCCAAGACATAGTTCAAGCCTCCGACTGCTTCACAGTCTCTTTCCGTTGAAGGATGAGGCATAGTCTACCGTCATCCGCACACTTCGCAATAGATGGATCGCATGAGACTGCCGGACGCGGAGTATTGTGGGTCAGTCTTTGCCAGTATCTGAATCACGCACCTTCCACAGCACCTGACGCAGAACCCCCATCCACACCGGCACATCGATGGAGGCAACTCCCATCCTCAGTGCCATACGCCTAACCTGACTCTCGTCGGAGTTAGCCGGATGGTGTCTGGTGTACCCGGTCTTCTGCAGCACTTCATGCAGAAGCGTCGTCAGCCGCTCTACCTCACCTGCTTTGGCGGCTACGAAGTCTGACGCTGCGACGGAGAGACCTGTCTGGCGAACCAGTTCATAGAGACACACCGCCACTGCCTGCCCTAGATTCAGCGAGGGGTGACGAACATCCTCGTGCTGTTGCATCGGAATCGTCAGCAACCAGTTGCAGTGGCTCAGCTCTTCGTTGCTCAGGCCGGTCTTCTCTGACCCGAAGAGAATCGCGACACGGCCAGAGCCATCCTCCGGCGCAAGCTCATCGACAATCTTTGTCGCTGCCTCCGGCAGTGGGTGGAGCGGATGCTGCAGCGTTCGCTCGCCTACTGCCGTTGTTCCCACGACTAAGGTGCAGTCGGCTATAGCCTCCGCAACACTGTCGAACGTCGCCGCACCCGCCAGGATCGCAGACGCATCGACGGCGGAGCGAGCCGTTTCAAACGGGACCGGGTAGTCGTTCACGACGCGCAGATGACGGAAGCCGAAGTCGTGCATGGCTCGTGCCACCGCGCCAATGTTATTCGGATTGCGCGCCCGCACCAGCACTACACACACGCAGTCGAGTTGTTGCGAGCTCAGCACTCTCTCCATTTTAGGTGCAAAAAGATAGAGCGATCGGAGGGAGTATCCCGATCGCTCCAGCTTTCTACCAGAGACAAGGCTGCAAGACTTCCGTTCTACCGTGGTAATCAACGCTGGTTGTGGTTCTCGTTGCGAATCTGCTGGCTGGCACGATTCTGTTCGCGATTCACCTGCTGGTGCTCCTGCTGGGTCAGATGACCACCGTTCGCCTGACGGTCTGCGCGGACCTGCTGATTGACCTGCTGCTGACGGTTTTCCGCATGGACTGCCTCACCCGGAGTCATCTGCCCCGAGCGAACACCGTTCGCGATGCGCTGCTGCTGGTTGTTCTCCCGCTGGCCGACGGTGGATACCGCCATGGTGTGCGGACGCCCTCCGTTTACCGAGGCGAGTTGTCCGCGATCCTGCCGCATCGCTTGTTCGTGGCTTATTTGATTGGAAGTCGCCTGGAAGCGCTGCTCGCGGAACGCAGCCTGCTCCTGGGCGTTGGCACGAACCTGCACACCGCCGTTACCGCCGTTATAGCTGACGCGGCTGTAGTGGTTGTTCACAATGACGGTCTTGTTGTAGACGTTGTGAACATTGATTACGTTGATGTTGTTCACGGTGCGGTTATAGGCGAAGGCTCCATTGCGCCAGTAGCCGCCCTCGTATCCCACGCCGCCATAGCCGAAGCCGTAGTTCACACCGCCGTAGAAGCCGACGTGCGGTCCCCAATAGCCAGCGTGGAAGATGTAGGCGCCGCTACTCCATCCCCAATAGCCAGGAGTCCAGAGCACGCCTACGGCAGGCGGCCTCACCCATACGCCGGGAACCCAATAGTAGCCTGCCGGCGCATAAGCCCAATAGCCCGGTGTCCAGAGATAGCCATCGCCTGGACAGAGCGGCTGCGTGTAGACAGGCAGCGCGGGCGGCGCGATGTTTACAGAGATGATCACTCCTGCAAACGAGGCAGCGGGCACAAGCATCAGAGCTGCCGCCAGGACAAACTTATGAATTGAACTAAAAGATCGCATTGCATCAACCTCCAAATGGCATCACGCCTAAAGACCGACTTCCTCACATATCGACCGGGCCACTAACGAATGCCCGGTCCAGGGTATGCACGTAATGACCCGTTATTTATCCGGAAGTTGTCGCCACTTTTTATCAAGCGTTGCGATGTTGTAACCAAAGCCTTCTATTTTCTGCAACGTTCAACGTTGAGCCGCATCGCAACCGCGCTCGATTTAATCTCTGCGCAGCGCTCATCTACACTCGAAGTTGCGGCCTTCAATATAGTCAGATCAGCGCCCCCAGATTTTTTTGCATGTCAGATAACTTTGCACAGACCGTGAAGCAGCAGGCAGACATCGTCAAGATCATCGGCGACTACGTGAAGCTGCGCAAGACCGGCGCACAGAACTACACCGGACTCTGCCCCTTCCACAAGGAGAAGACGGGCTCCTTCTCCGTCAATGCGAACCATGGCTACTTCTATTGCTTTGGCTGTCACGAGAAGGGAGATGTCTTCACCTTCGTGATGAAGCTCGAGAACATCAGCTTCCCGGAGGCGACTCGCGTCGTCGCCACCAAGTGCGGCATACCTCTGCCCAAACGCGAGTTCAACTCGCCCGAGGAGGCTCGCGAGGCAGGACTGCGCCGCCAGCTCATCGACATCCACGAGGCGGCGACGCAGTACTTCGAGGCGCATCTGAAGAGCCCCGAAGCTGCGCGGGCACGCGAGTACCTCACCGGACGCGGTGTTACCCCAGAGACGATTGCGAAGTTCCGCATCGGCTATGCTCCCGACGACTTCAACGACATGCGCGACCGCCTGAAGCCGCACTTCAATGAAGAGGCCATGCGCGCCAGCGGCCTCTTCAGCTCGAAGGAGCAGGCCGATGGAACGCAAGGACAGCTCTACGCGCGCTTCCGCAAGCGCATCACCTTTCCCATCGCGAACGAGCAGGGCAAGACCATCGCCTTCACCGCGCGTGCTCTCGACTCAGACGAGAAGTCCGGCCCCAAGTACATGAACTCGCCCGAGACCGCGCTCTACACCAAGGGTCAGGTGCTCTTCAACCTCGACAAGGCGAAGGCCGACATGCGCACCAACGACTTCGCGCTGTTGGTCGAAGGCCAGATGGACTGCATCTCGGTCTACATGGCCGGAATCAGGAACGTCCTCGCGACCTCGGGCACAGCGTTTACCGAGATGCAGGTGCGCCTGCTCAGCCGCTTTACCAAGCGCGTCGTCGTGAACTTCGACCCAGACCAGGCCGGAGCAAACGCCGCAGAGAAGTCGATCGCGCTGCTGACGGAAGAGGACTTCGAGGTGAAGGTCATCGCTCTCGAAGGCGGGCTCGACCCTGACCGCTACGTTCGCGAGCAGGGCATTCAAGCCTATATGGCTGCACTTCGCACCGCAAAGCGGCACAGCGACTACCTCATCGACCGCGCGCGCCAGCTCTTCCCTGCCCGCACCGCCGACGCGAAGGTCAAGGCGATGAACTTCCTTCTGCCGCATATCCGCCGGATGCCCAACCGCATCCACCGCGACGAGTTCGCCGCCGACGCCGCGCAAAAGCTGGGTATCGACTCGGCCATCATGCGTCTGGAGCTGAAGCAGGCCGCGGCACAGCGGGTCGAGAGCGTCCGCTCGCACACGCAGGATCCCGCCAGCGAGAACGAACGCATCCTTCTCCGCGCGTTGGTCCTCCCCGAAGGTGATCCGGCCCGCACTCTCGCTGCCGATCAGCTCTCGCAGCATCCTGAGTGGTACGACAGCCTTCCCGCAGCGCCTGTCCTCGAAGCGCTCGCGCATGCGCCTGCGCCGCCCAATCCGCTCGACGCGGCACCCGATCAACCCAGCCGGGCCCTGCTTGCCCGCGCCCTGCAACAGCACGACGACCCCGCCGATGCAAGCTCAAGCAACGCAAGCCAATCCATGACGGAACAAGTGGAGAATGCCCTGCACACGCTGGAACGCCGACGACTGGAGCGACGTCAGCGTGAGGTCCGCTCTCTCCTCGCAGAGGCTGACCGGCGTGGCGACCAGGCGATGCTCGCCACACTTACCGCAGAGAAGCTTCAGATTGATCGCACGCTTCGTCAGTTCTAAACCGTCGCAGTCACACTCCCGTATCCTTCGCACGATAGAATGGCCTTAGCGGTAAATTCTTGGCCGTAATCCTCCCCGGAGACCAGCAACCCCGCACATGGCTGTCTTTCAACGTATCCTCAAGAATCTGGGCGCCATGTTTACCGGCCGTCTGCTGACCATCATCCAGCAGGTCATCGTTCCGCCCATCTTCATCCACCGCTACTCCACGGCCAGCTTCGGCGAGTGGGGTGTCCTCTCGGGCGCCGTCGCCGCCCTGGGCATGCTGAACTTCGGCGTTCAGACCTACATGAACCAGGACCTCGCCGTCCGCTATAACCAAGGCGACATCGACGGCCACCAGAGACGCCAGTCGACCGCACTAAGACTGCTGGGCGGCATCATTCTCACCGCCGCCATACTCTCGCTCTCTATCTTCGCCATACCGCTGGACACTCTCCTCAGGCTCGACATCGGCCGCCATGCCGCGCAGCTCACCGCGTACCTGCTCGCCTGCCAGGTCCTGCTCAATATCCTCTACGGCTACTTCACCGGAATCTTCATGGGCGTTGCCCTGGCCCATCGCGGAGCCTACTGGAGCAACTTCCAGGCGTTCCTGACTGCCCTGGGCCTGCTTCTCTGCGTCTCGCTCCGCCTGCCCTTCCCCGTCCTGGCCGGCGTCCAGGTGTTGACCATGCTCTTCTCCATCGCCTGCGTGCTCATCGACATCCGCCGCACCGCGCCCGACCTCTTCCCCAACCTCCGCTACTGGGACCGCGCCGTCGTCAAGGACATCCTGAAGCCCAGCGGCTACTTCGGCCTCATCACCATCTGCACCTTCCTCACCTATCAGGCACCGCTGATCGTCCTGCAACGCATACTCGGCCCGGTGGCGGTCGCCGGCTTCATCGTCATGCGGCTGGTCTTCTCCATGTGCCGCCAGATCCTCTCCATCTTTACCCAGTCCATGGGCGCCGAGATCACCAATCTCTTCGCCCGCCGCGACTGGCCCGGCCTCGCCCGCCTCTACGACTACTCCGAGCGCTTCGTCTTCTTCCTGATCCCGCTGGTCAACACCGGCGTCCTTCTCATCTCGCCCCTGCTCATCACCGTCTGGATGCACAAGCGCGCCGAGCTCTTCTCGCCCTATCCCTACGTCCTCTCGGCTGCCATCTCCATGGTCATCAGCCTCAAAGAGCACAAGTACCAGTTCCAGTTTTCCACCAACACGCACGAATCGCTCGCCCGAATCATGTTCTTCAGCTATCTCGCCATGATCGTGGTCTCCATCGGCGTCGTACATGTTGCCGGCGTCGTTGGCTTTCTCTGGACCTGGCTGGCAATCGAACTGGTTCAGGTCGTCCGCATCGTCCGCCTCAACATGGATCTATTCAGCGGCCACGATCCCATCGAGTTCACCTGCCTGCGCCGGCTTGTGGGGATATGCGTTCCCGCGCTGTTGTTATCCTTCTTGATCCTGCAGCGAAGCGCGGCCTATCCCCTGCTCTGGCAACTGGGAATCTCCGTCGCAGCCGGCTTGGTCATCGCCGGGGTGTCATGGCATCTCTTCGGCATGAACACGGTCTTCAAGAAGATGTCCGGCACCCTCTCCCGCAAGTTTGCTTAGATAACTCCCAAAGAAGCGCTAAGCTTCAATGTTTGCTATAAGTTAGTATAAAAAATGCCCCGTTTTCAGACCACCGACCCCGGATACAAGAACAAACACGGCCAGATCGTCATCGCCAGGACCGGCTTTCCCTCAGAATCCTTCCCGGGCCAGACGATCTACCACCTCCGCTGCAGCCATTGCGAGCACAACTACGGCTCGAACGGCAAAGATATCCATACTCGCCGCTGCCCCAGCCACCAGAGCGGCATTAAGGGCGAGCCACTCCGTACCCCGCCGCCGAATCTTTTTCCCTCCGAAGACGTCTAACCATTGTGGTATCCTGTGATTCGCTGGGGAAGTGTGCCCTTGAATGCCCTGACCTCCTTGAAGGTCATCCGGCTGGCCAACGCGGTCTAAACCGCAATCTGCTCCCTGCCCATTACGTAACAACCAAGGGATTATTCCGCCTGGATATCAACAAACGAGACCGGCGGCATCCAAACTTAAAGAATTTCATGCAGGAGTGCGCATAGCCGTGGCTGAAGAAATTGACAAGTACGAAGACGACATAGACAAGCTCATCGACACAGGGAAAGAAAAGGGTTACCTCACCTACGGCGAGGTCAACGACCTCCTTCCCGGTGACATCACTACCCCTGACGACCTCGATGACCTTCTCACCACCATCAACACCCAGGGTATTGATGTGCTCTCGGGTGAGGGGAAGTTCGGTGGTGACCGGGACAAGTATGAGCCCGAGGCGGGCGAGGAGTCCGACGACGTCGAGCTCGATCTCTCCCCCGGTACGCTCGAGAAGACCAACGACCCCGTCCGCATGTACCTGCGCGAGATGGGCACCGTGCCCTTGCTTACCCGCGAGGGCGAGGTCGAGATCGCCAAGCGCATCGAGCGCGGGCAGCTCCGCGTCATGAAGGCCATCTCCCGCTCGCCGATCGTTATTCGCGAGATTGTGGGCCTCGGCGAAGACCTCAAACGCGGCGTCCGCAACATCAAGGAAGTCGTCACCTTCGACGAAGAGGAGTTGACCGAAGAGATTCTGGCTGCACGCGTTCGCGCGACTGCAAGCCGCATCGACGTCATCCTGAAGCACCAGAAGAAGATTCACGCGCTCGAAGAGAAGCTCGCCGCGCCGGTTGGCAAGGACGCCAAGGCCAAGGCGAAGGAGACGCGCAAGACTCGCTGGCTGGTCGGCCGCGAGCACGTCTACATCAACCGTATCGTCCGCGAGCTGAAGTACACCAACGGCGAGAAGAAGCGCCTGCTCGACAAGGTCAATAAGACCGTCGACGCCATGCGCACCCTCGAGCGCCAGATCAAGACCCTCGAGAACAAGTTCGAGGCCTCGAAGTCCGAAGAGCTGCGCAAGGAGTACAAGCGCCAGCAGAAGAACTGCCGCATCGACCTCGAGCGCGTCGAGCAGGACGCCGGCATCTCCATCGCCGACCTCAAGCGCACCCAGCGCGAGATGATCCAGGGCGACATGGACGCCGAGCGCGCCAAGCGCGAGCTCATCGAGGCCAACCTTCGCCTCGTCGTCTCCATCGCGAAGAAGTACACCAACCGTGGCCTCCAGTTCCTCGACCTCATTCAGGAGGGCAACATCGGCCTGATGAAGGCCGTCGACAAGTTCGAGTACCGTCGCGGTTACAAGTTCTCGACCTACGCGACGTGGTGGATCCGTCAGGCCATCACCCGTGCCATCGCGGACCAGGCCCGCACCATCCGTATCCCGGTCCACATGATCGAGACCATCAACAAGCTCATCCGCACCTCGCGTCAGCTGGTGCAGGAGCTTGGCCGCGAAGCGTCTTCGGAGGAGATCGCCAAGCGCATGGACATCCCCGTCGCGAAGGTCCGCAAGGTCCTCAAGATCGCGCAGGAGCCCATCTCGCTCGAGACTCCCATCGGCGAAGAGGAAGACTCGCACCTCGGCGACTTCATCGAAGACCGCATGGCCGTCAGCCCGTCCGACGCTGTCATCTCGGTCAACCTGAAGGAGTACACCTCGCAGGTCCTCCGCACCCTGACGCCGCGCGAAGAGCGCGTCATCAAGATGCGCTTCGGGCTCGAAGACGGCTCCGAGCACACCCTGGAAGAGGTCGGTCAGTCATTCCAGGTCACCCGGGAGCGCATCCGCCAGATAGAGGCCAAGGCCCTCCGCAAGCTCCGTCACCCCAGCCGCAGCCGCAAGCTGAAGGCCTTCGTCGACGGGGTCAAGGAGATCTAGTTCTCTACTGTTCAAACAGCAAAGACCCTCGCTGTGGCGAGGGTCTTTCTTGCTCTATCAATTGCAGAAATCAGTGTAGTACGGCGTCCTGTGCGCCCACACTGACTTCTTGCGGCACATAATATCCCATCTCGCCCTGACTGTCAGCGACTCGATCCCTGCTCAATCTATGTCACGAACGCGTATATCTAGGCCTGCGCCGCCGCATGGAAGCCGTCGCATCCGCTGATCGGCGTAACCTTCAGGTGCAGTGCCGCATGTTTCGGATGTCCGCACTCATCCAGCATGTTCAAGGGTGCCTCGTGGCTCTTCAGAATCGTAACCAGCGCCGAGCTAGCAGCGTGGCCTTCGCCAAAATGGGTACACAAACCGCATTGCCCAGAATGAACTGATTCCATAGAAACCTCCTGTTTCCCTTAGTGGGAGTATCGATCGCGAGACGCCGTTGCCTCGACACCGCGAATTACCCAAAACTCTACTCGGCATATTCTGGGCTGTAAATTGCGACTGATTCTGTCGCAGAACGACTGCGCCCGTTCCGATCCGCCAATCCGAACACCTTGCCAATTTCGGGGAACCCCTGGCAGTTTCTCGGCGTATCTCCTCGCAGCACTTTGGAGAATACCCCCATGCAACCCATCGACATCTACACCGCGAACATGACCGACCACCAACGCACCTGGTTCTACGCCGAGTATGAGCACGCTCGCCGCGACGAGGTCATCGGCGTCCTCTTCGCCATCTTCCTTGGCTGCTTCGGGATCCACCACTTCTACCTCCGCCGCAACGGCCTCGGCATCCTCTACCTGCTGCTTTGCTGGACGGGCATCTCCGCCATCCTCGGCTTCATCGATGCCTTCTTCACCCCTGGCCGCGTCCGCCGCTACAACGCCGAGCAGGCCGCATACATCTCCACCCAGATCCTCGGCAGCGCCGCCTACTCCACGGCCCCACGCTGCCCATCCTGTGGCCGAGCCGTGGAGGCAAACGCGATCTTTTGTCCGCACTGCGGAGCCACCACCGCAGGCAGCAATCCGTTCCGTCCCCAACCCGCCGTGTAACCACCAGTAGCACGCGACAGCAAAAAGAAGAGAGCCCGTTACGGGCTCTCTTCTTTTGTCTCTTATATAACAGGATGACCGAACACGCCTTAGCGCCAGCCGGTTTTAGACGCCTGCGTTGTCGTGCTTCAGCGAAGCCTGGTATCCAGCCTCGAAGCCCGAGCGGTATTCATCGCGAGCCGCTCCCTTCACCGGTGGGTGGACATACAGGTGCGATGCCTTGGCATCGATCTTCCGCTTGGCTGCCTTGTCCAGCTTGGCCGCTTCGATTCCATCGCGATAGCCCTGCTGAGCCTGTTCCGTACCTGCCGGAGGAGTGTTCCACTCCTGAACCGCGGAGTTCTGCGTCTGGGAGGTCTGGGCGTGTGCGAAAAGAGGTGCACCGCTCATAAGCGCCACTGCAATCAGTGGTGTTGCAATTCGAATTAGCTTTTTCATCATGTTTCCTCATACCTTCAGGTCGAAATCCACCTCAAGGCCAGAGGGACCATATCACAACCGGAAAATCACTTGCAAATCCATGTGACAGAATGATTAACGCCAGCAATACCAAGCCTGTCTCGAGCATGACCTGCAAATACTCCTGCAAATCCTCTCCAGACAGGCTTTAAATCCCTATAATTGCTGCACTTGGCTCAGCCAGGCGGCTACATATTCGTATGGCCGCCGCGCATATCCTCATTGAACGAAGGTTTGATGAACGCAAGCTGCTGCGCCACCTCCTCCACATACTTCGAACGATGGCCCATCAGGGCCTCCGTCGGCGTAGCAAACTCCGTATCCGCCGCCAGCCGAATCACGCCTTCGCCAGCCAGAGCCTCGGTCGTCTTCTTCAGCTCCGCCACCGTCGTATTCAGATACTGTGCATCCCTGGGATCGAGCAGCCATACCGGCCGTCCCTCGCCCAGCATGCCTGAGAGCCAGAAGGCCTTGGCCGCCAGATACTCCAGCCGCTGCGCCTCGGTCGTGTCGTTGAAGCTGAACTGCTTCTTCCACGGGCTGTAGTAGCGCGTCGTCACCGGCACCGGCTGGCGGTTGCCGCTCTTCACCAGCTCCAGCTGGCCCTGGTCCATCGTCTTCCGCACCGCGTTGTAGATAAAGCCCTCGGCAAACGGCTGCTCCGGAGCCTTCACGATCTCCGCAAACGTCACCGTCATCGACGCAGCGATCTTCGCGTGCAGCACACTCTCAGTGCCATCCTCCAGCCGAACCTCGCCATGCACCAGGAACGTATCCGCCCCTGACGTTGAACGATGGAACGGCCACTGGAACTTGCCGAAGCTCAGCGGAAACCCATGCAGCGTCAGGTAGCAGTTGGGCCGAGGATTCTTCAGCCGCTTCGCCGACTCCGCGAGGTACACCGTCACGTCATCCAGCAGGTCCTTCCGGCTGAAGTCGAACTTGTCCGTAAGCTCCAGCACCTCTGTCTTGGCCTGGTCTCCAACAAGACCAAGGGTGAACCGCGTCGTCGGATTGCCCGCGAAGTCCTGCCCCACTGCGCTCGAAACCACGGCCAGTCCAGCCACCTTCGCCGCCGTCTCAACCTGTCCTGCCAGAACTGCCTGTGTCTCCACGCTCATCTGCCTGTATCGTCCTTTGCGAAAATCTCAATCCCTTCTATTTTACGGCCCAGGAGTTGATTTTCGGATGCCTCCCCGCAAATCGATAGGAGCAGTCCTCGCTTAAAACTTGTACCCAATACCGACAGAGAGGATCGGCAGGAAAGAGGCGTAGCTGAGATTGTTGTTGTTGCGCGCAATAAAAGCCCCGAGGTCATGCTGGAAGCCCGCGTCCTGAGAGACGGACTGGCACCCGATAGCTGCAGGCTGCGTCGGATCGCACGCGCTGCCGGTAAAGGCCACCTTCAATCTAGGCTGACCGACATAGTAGAAGCCCGCCTCGACCGGAATGCTGAAGTGACTCTTCGACCGGGGAATGATATTGCCGAACCCAAGCGAAAACCCCGGAGCGACCTTTCGAAAGGTAATCGATCCGCTTCCATGCAAGGGGTCGGTGTAACTGCTGATGTAGTCCTGTCCATTCAAAGTCACCGTGCTGCCCGAAGGCACCAGGGCCGTAGCCAGAACCCGGGTATCGTTCGCGAAGACCAACAGGGGACTGAGCCTGAATCGTCCGTCGAACGGAAACCAATCCAGAGAGGCGTGCCCCGACCGGAACCGAAGATCGGCGACGACATTCGCTCCTTCCTCCTGGAAGGATGTGCCGTAACTGAAAAAATCGGCGCCCGTTCGGAGATTGAACCTTCTGGCGAGGGGAGTCGCCGTATCGAATCCCACCCCTGTAAGTCCGGCGTGCAGATCGAAACCTACCTTGGAAAAGGGACGAACACGCGTGGTCAAGACAACTGGGGTAGTAACACTCGCGGCAGAGGCTGTAGAATCTGGATCCGGAGCGGAAGCGCCGTCGCGGCTTGAACTGGACCCGTCGCCATCTGCGGAGACAATGGTGGAGATTGCAATGGGGCGAACGGTCCCGACGCCGAACTGGTCTTGTGCAATGGAGTAATTGCTTGAGAGAAGCACAGCCAGAACGCCTGCACCTAAAGAGTAAAAACCTGACTTCATGAATTCGATCCCCGTAGGCAGCCAGTAGAACACCCTGTCATGCCTGACCTCTTGATCCTGACCCTTTGATCAACAATTCGGCTGGTAACAGCGGACGTTGCTCTTAACTTTAAGGTAGCGGTAGAGCGAGAGAGCGTCTATGACCACATTGGGTGATGGGATGTGGATCGGGTCCGCCAACTGGAAGTTTCTCCTCCATAATGGGGAAAAAATTCTCTTGCGCAAACTTCTGCAGCATCAGCAGTAATCCCTGCTACTCAATGGCTTTCAATGACTAAACAGCCATTGCAGATGCCGCCCTCTATTGGCCATGGAAGTGCTTTATCTATCTGTTAGTTGCAACTAACACATACCAATTATCGAGAGGAAACCTTGAAAAACTATTGTTTACGGAGTTTCGTCGCTGCTTCCGCATTGGCTTGTGGTGCTGTGGTCTCTGCCAACGCCTCCACCATTCTCCTTGCAAGTTACGGCACTACCGCCGTCAACCCTGGCGTTGGCAATACCGCAACCACCTACTCCGCCGGCGACTCAACCGTCGATAGTATGTCCAATGCAACCTATAACATCAATCCCGGCTCTGCTTGGCACGCTGCACTCCCTGGCTCCAGCTATGTGTCCTTCAACGCCGGAACCGGGCCTACGGGAAGTGTCGTCGTTCCCAACGGCGATTACATCTACAAGACCACCTTCACAGCCGATGGCGCAGCCAGTGGCATGCTCACTGTATTGGCTGATGACACCGTCTCGGTCTACCTCAATCATGTGTTGATTCTGGCGGCCGCCGGTCCCATGGGAGCCGGCAATAGCTATGCCACATGCTCCGATACTGGACCGAACTGCCGGACCCCGTTGACCTTCTCTTTCGCTGGCGTAAACGCAGGACTGAACGAACTCATGTTTGATGTGAAGCAGGTCAACGGATTGAGTGAGGGTCTTGATTACACCGGTTCGATCACAACCAGTGGTTCGGTCTCGACGGCTCCCGAACCAGCATCTCTATTCCTCCTCGGCACCGGTCTGCTCGGCATCGTAGGCTTCGGTCGCCGCCGCCTCCAACGCGATTGATGCATGCGTGATCAATGAAATACGTTGATTAGCGGATATGCTGATTAGCGCGTTTCAACTGCTATACCGGTCGGGAGCCGCCCAGGCTCCCGGCTTCGTCTTGTCTCTTCGAACTCGTCGCTTCACCACTCCGTCTGCATCCCAGGATAACGAGTTGCTCATCCCTGCTCCATCCCTCATCATGGAAGCAGTCATGAATCTAGCCGCCCTTCCCACCGAAACCCGCAATCCTGCCTCCGAGCATATCGACCAGCTCCCCACCCTCGACATGCTCCGCGTCATCAACGATGAGGACGCCAAGGTAGCCGCAGCCGTTGCCGTTGAACTCCCCAACATCGCCAAAGCGGTAGACGCCATCGCCCAACGCTTCCAGCAGGGAGGCCGTCTCTTCTACATCGGCGCGGGAACCAGCGGCCGCCTCGGGGTCCTCGACGCCTCCGAGTGTCCCCCTACCTTCTCCGTCCCCCCATCGCTCTTCCAGGGCCTCATCGCCGGCGGAGACTCCACCCTCCGCAGCTCCAGCGAACAATCCGAGGACTCCCCCGAGCAAGGCGCCGCCGACCTGGCTGCTGCAGGCTTCGCCGCACAGGACACCCTCGTCGGAATCGCCGCCAGCGGTCGAACCCCCTACGTCATAGGAGCCCTCACCCACGCACGAAAGATCGGAGCCCTCACCGTCTCTCTCACCTGCGTTCCCAACTCCGAGATGGCCGCCTTCGCCGACATCTCCATCGCCCCGGTCCCCGGCCCCGAGGTCCTCACCGGCTCCACACGCCTCAAGGCAGGCACCGCCACCAAGCTCGTCCTCAACATGCTCTCCACCGCAGTCATGATCCGTACCGGAGCCGTCTACGGCAACCTCATGGTCAACGTCCAGACCACCAACGTCAAACTCGTCGACCGCGCCCTCCGCATCATCAGCGACGCTACCGGAGTCGACCAGCCCACCGCCGCCACGCTCCTCAATGAAGGCGGCTCCGTAAAAACCGCTATCGTCATGCAAAAACTCTCCCTCACCCCCGAAGCCGCACTGGCAAAGCTCGCGGCATCAAAAGGCAACCTCACTGTAGCGCTGCAATAGAAACGGTACCTGGATACGTTTTGGATCGGCCACCGAGCTGCTATCGTGGCTCGTATGCAGATCCCTACTCTCTTCACCTCTCTCTGCCGCCTGCAGGCTCGCCGTGCTGTTCTTCCTGTGCGCCCGCTCGTCGCCCAGACCATGCCGCCGCTGCAACGTCAGCCCACCCCGGCCAAGGGTCGTCGAGGAGTATATGGCAGCCTTCACCGGCTGCGACTGGTCTCGCCTGATGGCGCAGTTCCTAAGGAGGCCCCTGCGGCCTGAAGATTGTCGCCGAGCACACCTTCGTCGTCGGGGAGACCGTCAACGTCCAGTGGCGCGCCGACTCCCCGCTGCTCAAGGAGACCTATCGTGGGGCCGATGCCTATGAGACTCACGACGGTGTGATGGCCGCGCAGTGACCACTTGGAATCCCGCCGAGCTGAAGTGGAAGGTGCCTCCAACGTCTGCGCACAAGTAGCCCCGCCGGTGAGTCGCCGCCAGAGAAGCAAAGACGCCTCTCGCCCGCCAGGTTTCTCCTCACTCAATCCAGGCAACGGCAAAGATGCCCGTTGCCGCAACCAACGAGATTACTGCGTCCCCCCGCTCGCGGCAGAGACGCCAAGCACCATCTGCGTGCCACCGTCCAACTGGATATCTTGCTTCGCGCCGAGCAGGATGCTGGAGGCCTGAGCCATCCTGGGATCTTGTTGCCCTGGCGCATTGTTCGCCAGCAGCACACCGGGAATCGAGGTGGTGCGGATGGCTATCTTGCCGGTTCTGGCTACGACGGTCCCCGCCGCGGGGGCACCGTTTCCTGCGGCAGCTGGCCCGGAGTCGCCGCCCGTGGCTTGCGGCGCGCCACTCGCCCTGCTGCCGCCATTAGCCCCACTCGCTCCAGGGCTGGAAGAGCCGCCCGCCGGCGACCCGCTCGGGGCGTCGCCACCCATAGCTGCGGATGCGCTGGTCGATCCCCCGCCCCCCGCTGGAGCGATGGCCTGAATCTGCGAATGGACCGGCATGCTCTTGCCGCCCTTCAACTCGAAGTGGTCAAACTGGATCGCCACCTGGGAATTCTCGCCCGCCCCGCTCGCCTGCGCGCCGAGCACATGGCCCACCAGCTTCGATCCCTTGGGAATCTCGGTTCCGTCGGCAGTCTTTATTGACGCCTTGGTTTGAACCACCACGCTGTCGCCAGTCTTGGCGGTCTTTGAGTCTAGCTTGCTCACAAGTTCGCCGTTGACTGGACTCATCTCTACGCTGGATGTCTCCGGGGCCGATGCTTCCGGGTTCGCGGCCGAACTATTCGGCGGCGCCGTTGCCGGAGGGTTCTGCTGGGTGGCGGGGCTGTCCGTTTGGTTGGCCGGGGGTGGCTGCTGCGCCAACAGGGAGAAGCTGGCTAAGGCAAATAGGGTTGTCGCGAGCATTGTGCCTGTTTTCATGAAAATCCTCCTTCGGTTCCCACACTTCCGCATCCGCACGTCTGCGGCGCGGTCATGAGGTTCCCCGAGACCGCGCAAGCGTCGTGCCAAACCCAAGGATCTCCGCGTAGATTGTCCCAGGGGGTTGACTTCAGAATCGATTGACGTTCGGCAGCGCACGATAGCGTAAATCCAAATCGGCGCAGGACTGATTCTCTACCGAATTCTCTCCGAATTCCTCCATAGATCGAGTAATTCTTACCAGGTCGAAACTCCCGACTTTGGGGTGCCCACGCCTCTTCTGAGATGAGGGATCGGAAGCCCTTGGCCCCACCGTTGTCATCCCGAGCGGACTCTTGGTGCTCTACGCGCCAACCGCAGCCCCGAGCAAGTGAAGGTGAAGACACAGATGTTGAAGGTGCACCTCCTGACAAACGGGGTTTCCGGAAACTTTGGGGTTGAACTTGCCGAAAACCCGACTTTTCGGGCAGTTCGGAATCACTTCCAATTGGCCCGTTACTCACTCGGGTGAGGATTCGGTAGCTTCAGTCTGCGCCGGTGCAAGAGACTCAGGTGACCAAACCAAGGCCCAATCGCGAATGCTGCGTTGAAGTGCTTCTTCCAAACCGGGAATATTGAATCGTTCCTTCTGCACCTCTAGAGCTGCCAGTAAGCAATTATGGGCCGTCATGAGTGCCTGGTCAGCTTTTTCTGGCTGTGACTCTCGCCGAAAGCCCATCTGGTTGCCATCCATATCGAGGCGTTCGGTCATCGCCCGAAATGTGGAATGAGTATGTCGCAGCGGTTCGAAGTAGCTGGGTACGATGAGAGAACCTATGTCACCCGCCCTCTTCGCCATGGAAACGAAGTCTAGCTTGCTCCATGTAGCGCCCACACGCTGCTCACTGCACGTCTTCGATTTGCATGACTTAACCATGAACTTGTCTTTGACCTCTGCATATTTCCGCTCGGTCGTGGCTACGGTCTCCGGAGGCAACGCACCCTCGCCAAATGTGTCCATGATTTGCTTTGTCAGCTTGTACTGTTGTATCCCGTCGAAATCAAAGAATGCCTGAAGCTCGTCAGGATGCTCGTGCAGGTACTTCAGCGTGACGGTGTGCTCGTACATGGAGCGAAGTAGCTTCATAGCCGCGAACCCGTAGCCATTCACCGCCATCAGGAACAACTCCATAAAGTCCTCAGCGACGAGATTCCCGTAGAAGTACACGAACTTGTCTATCGGGGTCTTCATCACTTGTGTTCGCGTGAACGCCAAGTTGATGAGCGCTTCGAGACGGGACATGACAGCCGTCCATTGTGGGTGCCGCTTGTCAAAGGCTGTCGCTGCATCGGCGAACCCGTAAAGCGAGGAAGGCGCTGTTTGGGACATTTCGGAAAGGCTACCACGGTCGACTCCGTTAATTTCCGGTTTGTCGGCAACTCGGACATTACTTCGCAGCACCGATCCCAACAGCTCAGCCGCAATGCACGAAATACGGGGTTTCGGAAACAACAGGATCGAAGTTGCCGAAAACGGGACTTTGCGGGCATTGCGATGCCCGGTGTCAGTATGAGAGCATGCGGCATGACCGACTATGCAGCGAAATGGGCTTTCCTGCATCGATGGAGACGAACGTTTGTGTTCCTCCTCCTCACATATGTTCCTGTCATCGGGCTCTTTGACCACCTTTGCCAGCCTCGCTTCCACAGCGTTGTTCCAACTGTGGTTCTGGCGCTTTCATGGTTACTGTTGGTTCATCTGGCATCAGTGCGCCTTGGAACGTTCAGGTGCCCCCGTTGCAACGAGTTTTTTTCAAGCCCTGAGGACTCCATTACAAACACTTGGACTCTCGCTCGTAGGTGCAAACATTGCGGATTGCCCAAGTATTCAGGTGCTGTTTAGACGTCCGGACGAACTCAGACTCTTGAGAAACGGGTTTTCGGCAACTTCGTTGCGCGAGGGGTAAGGCTCTTACTCAGCAAGCCCCTACCTTTTACTGCTACTTCAAACTGGCAAGAGATGGCTGGCTTGAGAGAGGTCAAGAGACGTCATAAGCTGCTCCTGACCTCCCGAAGTGTTGCAAACTGCATTCAGGCTGGATACGACGAGAGCAATCGCTCTACGCCCCAGCCCGGCCTAGAACGCCCCCAAACACGCCGCCATCCACATTGCCTCCGGAGAGAACTGTCCCCACGCGACTCCCCCCAGCCCCTCGATCCTTCAGCAAGCCCGCCAGACCAACCGCCCCGGCCCCCTCCGCCACATTGTGCGTATCGGTGAAGTAAATCCGCATCGCCTCCTCCACCTCGTCGTCATCTACCTCGACGACGCGCTCCACCCCAGCCCGCATGACCTCCAGCGCATCGGCATCCGGCCTCCTGCAAGCCACGCCATCCGCGATCCTCGTCCCTACCGCATGCTCCACCACGCGCCCCGCTGCCAGCGACAGTGCCGTCGCCGGAGCGTGCTTTGAGATCACCCCAACGATCTTCGTCCTCAACCCCAGCGCCTCGCGCACCGCGATCATCCCGCTGATCCCCGACCCCATCCCGATCGGCACATACACCGTCTCCAGCTCCGGGCACGCGGACAGAAACTCCAGAGCATACGTCGCCACGCCTGTCACCAGCAGCCGATGGTAGCTCGGAACCCAGTGCCACCCATTCTCCTGCTCGAGCAACACCGCATGTTCCAAAGCCTCCTGAAAGTCTTCTCCATGCTCCACCAGCTCCGCGCCCAGCGTGCGCATCGCCCGATTCTTCTCCACGCTATTCCCACGCGGAACCACAATCACTGAGCGAATCCCGCTCCGCGCAGCCCCCAGTGCAATCGACTGCCCATGATTCCCCCGCGTAGCCGAGACCACCGTCTTCACCTCAGGCCGCTCCCGCGCCAGCCAATCCATGTAGACCAGCCCCCCGCGAAGCTTGAACGCCCCCACCGGGCTATGGTTCTCATGCTTCACCCAGACCTCTGCCCCAGCGCGTTCCCCCATCCGTTCATTGATCAGCGGCCAGGAGTACTGCGGCGTAGCCGGCATGCTCCGATAGACCAGCTCCGCAGCCTCGCGAATCTCCTCCAACCTCGGCAACACCACTCCCATTTCTGGCTCCCTTAACTCCACAGTACTCGCGTGCCAATCTGATGGCTCCATCACGGCCACCGATGCTGTTTGTTATCCGCCAACCCGGCTCCGGAAAATAAATCCAAAATCCGTGGCATACTTTCGCTCGCCCAAAAACGCCCTTCAGACAACCAGCCTTGCCACGCGTTTCACCACGCCCTGACCATGAAAACACCACCCATTGCGGCCTACTTCTGCCAAAAACCCCTGCAAATCAATACAAACGGTCCCGGACCTGCGTCCGAACCAGATACAGAAAAAAAAGCAGCGCAAACATCCCCCGAATCATAAAAAACCCGACGTGAGTCTTCTCGAACAGGAAGAAATCCCCCACACTCAGCAGCAGACACCCCGCCGTCACCAGCGCCCATCCCCACTTCTTCAGCCGCAGCAGCCCGAAGATCCCCGCCGCCAGCAGCGTACACACCGAAAGGACGCCATACTTCGCTGCGCCCTGCCCAAACGCCCCATGCAGCCCTGCATAGACGTTCATCATCGTCATAAAAATCATGAACATGCAGATGCCCGCGATCCCCGGCAGCATCTGGCCCTTCTTCGTCGTCAAGTCTTTTTCGTCGCTCATAAGGTATGCAGATAAGCCAGCAAATCGTCCAGATCCTGAGCATCCATCGTATTCCCCTGCGCCGGCATCATGTTGCGCCCATGCACAATCGTAGCCGTCGCCCGCTCATCATTGGCTGGCATGCCGCTCGGCAGATACTGTTTCTTGAACACACCGACCATCGACGGCCCATTCAGCGGAGCGTCCCTCCGGTCATTGTGGCAGGCCACGCAATGCGCCTGAAATACCGCATGCCCATGCGTCTGCTGCGCATTCAGCTCCGACAACGGCGTAGGCGGAGGCACAGACTTACATCCTGCCAGCACACACGCTAGCAGCAACAGAAAAGAGGCTCGGATCATCGCTATATTCTCTCACCCTACCGACGCACTGCCTGCACCAGCAGCATCGCGCCAATCCCCGCCAGCCCGACGTAGACATATCGCAGAAAAGCCTCCCCATGCAGTCGATGATTGATCGCTCTGCCCAGCCATATCGCTGGTAGCAGGACAGGCAGGCACAGCAGATAATAGTGGGTCACAGCAGGAACCCATAGCCCTGCCAGCCAATATCCACTCATGCCGATAATGCTTGCCGGCAGGAAGTATCCCTGTAGCGTGGCGCGAAAATGCTGTGGAGACCAACGGCGCATCGCCCGTAGATCACCCGCGGCGGCCCATTCATTCCATATGCGCCACCGAGAACACCCGCGCAAAAGCCGCAACCGAGCAGCCAAATCCTGCTATCCCGTTTCAACTCGGGCGGTTTGCGGCCAACCAGCGAATACGCCGCAAACGCCATGATAAAGATCGCCAGAGCAACCATCACTGCCCGTTGATGCCTGCTCGTCAGCAGCAACAGACCCACTGGAGTGCCAAATAGCGTGAAGGCCACTAGCCATCCCGTACTGCGGATTCTTCCGCCAGTCCTGCGCAACGACTGTGGCAGCGATCGTAATCGACACCAGCACCGCAAGCGGAGCAGCAACCTTAAGAGGAATGCAGAGGGCGAGCAGCGGGACCGCAACCAACGCCTCGCCAAATCCAAATGCCGATCGAATCAAGGTAGCGAGAAACACCACCCCCAGAACCTGCAATGTAGCGGCATCCATCACTTACTCAACCTGCAAATTAATGACAGGTATTACAGACAATCGGCAGATCTTCATCTTCCTATTCTAAAGAGCGGATCCACACAACGAAACCCGCCCTTGCAACGTCTTCGATGTCCGATCACGATGTCTCAGCCCCTTCTAGTTGGCCGCGGCAATCGCCGCCACAATCTTGTCCATCACCTCCCGATCCACATTCGATCGCGGAGTATGGTTCCCCACCATGATCGAAAAGATCACTGTCTTCCCGCTCGCACAATCCAGATACCCACTCAGCGCCCTCGCCTCGCTCAACGTCCCGGTCTTCGCGAAGACATGGTCCTTCAGCGGAGTCTTCGGAAATCGCTCTACCAGCGACCCATCCTCTCCGCCAACCGGCAATGTGCTCTTCCAATCGGCAAACCACGGCTGCGTCACCGCATACTGCAGCAACCGCGCCGTAGCCCGCGGAGCCACCAGATCGTGCCCGCTCAACCCCGAGCCATCGAAGAAGATGAAATCGTCCTTATCAATCCCCGCCCTCTCAAGAAACGCCCTGACCACCCGCGCCCCACCCACCGTCGATCCATCCCCCAGGACCGACGCGCTCAGATCATGCAGCAATGTCTCCGCATGCAGATTCTGGCTGATCTTGTTGGTGACTGTCATATCCTCCAGCAACGTAGGCGAAGTATGCTTCGCCAAAGGATTCAGCCGCGCGGCCTGCATGGCATCGCAGTTATTCACGCATGGGACAGGCCTCCTCGCAATCCCATACGACTTCGACCAGTCCATCCCGGGCAGTGGCTCATGCGACGCCTGCATAAAGCCCCTTGCATCGCTCGAAGTCCGATGCTCCGCCCTGGCCTTCCCCGTTACCACGATTCCCCGAGCCTCCAGCATCCCCTTCAGTGCCATCGCCGCATACTCAGCAGGATCGTGGATTGCGATCTCCTCCTCATCCGGCTGCGCATCCACGGCAATCGCCCCATAGACCCGTAACACCTTCGACCCCAGCGCCCGCTCGATCTGCACATGGTTCCCGCTCTTCGCCGCGCTCGTCACCAGACCCGACACATCCACCGTGTAGTAGGGCTCTGCCGGATCGACAACCACCGTCCCCGGCTTCCCAGCCGCATCGCCCGGCATCACCGTAACCTTCAGCTGGCTGTCATTGACCGAAAGCGCCGATACCGGAGCCCCATATCCCCACACCGTATCGTCAATCGACCAGTCCTCCGCATACGGCTCCCATGGAAACAGTGTGTCGTCCCCCACCACATCGCCGTTCACCACCTTCAACCCCGTCTTCGCCACCTGGTCCGCCATCTCCTCGAGATAGCGCAGCCCCGCAGGAGCAGGCGGAGCCGGCTTGGGCCGTAACGCCGGCGCGATGTAGGGAATCGTCCGTCCCGAGAGATTCGCGTCCCCACCCCCCATCAGGACCACGTCTCCCCGCAGCCTGTCCGATCCGTTGAAGACGCCCTTCGCCACTACCTTCGTCTCAAACGTCGTTCCAGCCCCCAGCAGAGCAATCGCCGTGGCCGTCGTAAACATCTTCGTGTTGCTGGCGGGTTGAAACAGCTGCCCCTCATTCATCGAGTAGATGGGGGTCCCATCCATCGTCATCACTTTGATTCCCCAGTGAGCCCGAGCTGCAGCGGGGTCATCGAGCAAGCGAGTAATCTCACGCGCCAGCTTCGTTCCCGGCCCGCTCCGCTCTGCCTTCGCCATCATTGGAGCGTCGTCGCTCACACTCCCAACCTGCGCCAGCCCTATCTGGCCACACAGCGCTGCCGCACACACCGCCCAAACCAGTACTCTATCTCTCATATCCGCGCAGTCTAGCATTCACCGTTCGATCCACCATCTCTAATTCTTGAGCCCTATGCCTTAAGCCCCAGGCTGCCTTTAGAATCCAACCATGCCCTTCGACACCCGCCTACGCTTCGAGTGGCAGCTCCGGACTCGAACCCTGACTCTCGGCCGGAAGACCCTCATCATGGGCATCCTCAATATCACACCCGACTCGTTCTCCGACGGAGGCCACTTCTACGCTCCCGAGGACACACGGGAGAGAGCCGTAGCCCAGGCTCTCCAGATGCTCGATGAAGGAGCCGACATCCTCGACGTCGGCGGCGAATCCACCCGCCCCAACGCCACTCCCCTATCCCCCGAAGAGGAGCAGGCCCGCATCCTCCCTGTCATCGAAGCCATCCACAGGCAAAAGCCCGAAGCGGTCCTCTCCGTCGACACCTTCCACGCCGCGACGGCACAGCGCGCAGTAGAAGCCGGAGCCGAGATCGTCAACGACGTAAGCGGCCACCTTTGGGATCCAGCCATGTCCGCCACCTGCGCTCGACTGGGCTGCGGTGCCATCCTCATGCACACCCGAGGCCGTCCCCAGGACTGGCGTAACCTTCCACCGTTGTCTTCAGATAAAGTGACTCCTCTGGTCCTCGCAGGCCTCAAGGAGCGCGTCCAAGCCGCCGCAGCAGCAGGCATACCCCCCGAGAAGATCGCCATCGACCCCGGCTTCGGCTTCGGCAAGTACCTCGACGAGAACTATCCCCTTCTCGCCCACCTCGGCCAGTTCCGCCAGTTCAACCTGCCCATCCTGGTCGGTGTCTCCCGCAAAGGCTTCCTCGGCCATACCCTCGCACGAACCGCCACCCCCGGCGTCATTCATGTAACTCCGTCCCCGGCGCAGGCTCGCCTTCACGCCACTACCGCAGCCAACGTAGCCGCCATCCTCGCCGGAGCTCACATCGTCCGCGTCCACGACGTCCGCCCCGCCGCCGAAGCTGCCGCCATAGCCGACCGCCTCCTTACCATTTAAGCGGGGTTGCCTGAGGCATCCGTCGTCCACGACTCCGTCTGAAATGCAATAAACACCGCCGTCCACGTCCCCTTCGACGGCAGGTGAATCAGCAAAGCCCCATCCTGCCACACCCCGTTGTCCCCTCCATGGTTGTTCACAGGATTCCCCTGGTTCATGTGGATATCGTGAATCCCATCCACCCTCCCCTTGTCCGCAAACGCACTCCCGAACGCATAGATCACGCCATCCTTATCTGCGATCGTCATGTTCAGCAGCGTCACCACGGCATTCTGCAGCGCAGCCGCCCGGGCTCGGTTCAACATCCGCTCCTGCTCGCTTCCCTTCGAAATCATCTGCGGCAACAGCATCATCTGCATCTTGGTGATCATCGGCGCCCCACCAACCTCCGACCGTACGTAGTCCAGCGCCAATCCACCCGGAGCGCTCTTCAACGTCGTCATCCCCATCGGCAGCGCCAGCAGTGCCGCCTCATCCGGAGGCGTAAATCCCTCTTCAATCGCGTACAACACCTCCGATCCATCCTGCGACTGAATATTCACCGCCACGGTAAACGGTCCACCCTGAGCATTCATCGTGATCTGGTAGTGCGTACTGGCCCCCTTGACCACCTTTCCCGCAACCGGATCACCCGCCAGCACGCTGTAGTTCCTAATTGGCATAACTCTCCTCGGCAAGCATTGCAACAGAGCCGTTGTGCATCAGTTTAATCGCGCCGTGGCCTTGCGACTGCTCCAACTACCGTTTGCAAGAACAGAGAAGCTATTGCGGTTGCGAGTAATAACCCTGGCGGGTACGCGCCGTGAGGTCAGGTTTTGCCATCCGGATCTCCAAACGGTGGTATTCGTCGGAATAGTCGGCAGGTGGCGGATCGAAGGAAAGCTCGTAGTAGGCGTCAGTGTCCGCGATGCACTGCTGCAACTGTGCCGCGATGTCGTTACTGGCATTGAGGACGAGTCCGCCAGTCTGGGTAGCAAGTACCTGGAGCGACAGGTCTCCGAGGAGCACATCGTTGGGCGTGCTGATGCCCTTAACAAACTCCTTATAGTAAGAAGTGCGCAGAAGGGATTCGCTGACGCCAATGGGATCGACGCTGTAGAGGGTGACACGCGCTTGTCGCAGGGCGGTGGATAGGTTGACGATCTCGGCATAGATTCGCTGGCGTTGCTTCCAACTCAGGTCGATACGGGGACCTGACAACAGGGGCCAGCCGGGAGACACCCACAAGATAATTTTGCGTCCGGGCCGGGTCGCTTCGCGTGCAGCGAGCTGGCGAAGCGCGTCGAGCGAGAGTTGAACGCGCTCATCGGCGCCATAGAAGCCGCTGGAGCGCCGGATAGTGCGAAGCCCAATTGCGGCCTTATCGAGGGAGATGCTGAGAGCGTTGCCGTCGCTCGATGCGCCATCTTGAATCTGAGTACCGTTGTCAGTAAAGATCGCGAGTGTTGTAGGGTGTGCCAAGCGCCCTTTATTGGCGCGCAGAAACTTATCGATCTGGTCACGCTCGTAGGGGATGCGCTCGTACGGGACATTGACCGCATCGACAAGGAGAATGACCTCAATCGGAGCCTGGCTTCCACCGAGAGCATGGAAAGATGTGATGGGCTGGGGAGCCCCGTTATCGAAGAGCGTGAAGTCCTGTTGCTGAAGTCCGGGAACCGACGGTCCAGACCTCTGCGTGACAACAACATCCATGTAGATCTTTCCCGAAGGCTGGACTGCGAGAGTCTTCTGCTGCGCGGAGGCTGGACTGGTAAACGGCAGAAAGGCAAGGAGAAGCAGGACGCAAGAGCGTGTTTCGATGGGCATGGTCTTCCTCTTCCAGGCGAAGGCCAAAAAGGCCGTCGTTGGAGTGCGTCCTAGACGTAAAGGCGCGCGACTGTCTAAGTAGGTAGACGCTTTTAGAAGTTGATAAGACGAATGATTTGGAGCAAATTCAAAATAATTGAAGAAGTGGCCATCTTCTGAGCGGGTTCGATGGCGGTTCACATTTAAAGCCGAAAAATTCTCAACCTCCAGGTGCTATTCTTAGGCGAAGGAAAAACGAATGCCGCTTTCGCTCCTCATCCTCCAGATCGTCACCGTGCTCGCCGTGATCTTCCTTCTGCTACGCAAGCAGGCGCCCCCCCAGCAGGACGCCCGCCTGGCCCAGCTCCCCGACCAGCTCACGCGCCTGGACGTCCGCAACCAGGCCCTGGACGAGCACATCCGCACCTCCTTCGCCCAGATGCGCAACGACATTGCCGCAGAGGCCCAGCGCACCCGCGAGGCCAGCGAGACTGCCTTCGCCTCCCTCCGTACCGAGATCACCGCCAGCATCTCCACCCTCGGCGCAACCCTGAATACCGGCCTCGCCGCCTTCCGCTCCGACAACAAGGCCTCCGACGACCTCCTCCGCAACGCCGTCCAGCACCAGATGGACGCCATCACCCAGCGCATCTCGTCCTTCACCGCCGAGACCAACGAGCGCCACACCAGCCTCCGCGAGTCCCTCAACACCAAGCTCGCCGACCTCATGGCCAGCAACACCACCCTGCAGAACCAGCTCCGCACGGCCGTCGAAGAGCGCCTCACCAAACTTAACGAGGACAACTCCAAAGAGCTCGAGAAGATGCGCCAGACCGTCGACGAAAAGCTCAACGACACCCTCCAGACGCGCCTCACCGAGTCCTTCGGCCAGGTCACCGACCAGCTCAACAAGGTCCACAGCGGCCTCGGCGAGATGACCAAGCTCTCCGACGGCGTCAACGACCTCAGCCGCATCTTCACTAACGTCAAGTCCCGCGGCGGCTTCGCCGAGGTCCAGCTCGGCATGTTGCTCGAGCAGATGCTCGCCCCCAGCCAGTTCCTCCGCAACGCCCGGGTCAAGGAGGGCTCTCTCGAGGTCGTCGAGTTCGCCGTCCGCTTCCCCGGCCACGCAGGGGAGACCCTGCTGCCCATCGATGCCAAGTTCCCCCGCGAAGACTGGGAGCGCCTCGAGGCCGCCTACGAGAGCAACATCCCGGAGAACATCGCCGCCGCCGGCAAGGCCTTCGAGTCCGCTATCCGCACCGAAGGCGAGCGCATCTGCAAAAAATACATCAATCCTCCGATAACCACGCCCCACGCCATCATGTTCCTCCCCACCGAGGGCCTCTACGCCGAGGTCATGCGCCGCGACGCCCTCCAGGCCGAGATCCAGTCCCGCTGCCAGGTCACCATCGCCGGGCCAAGCACCCTCTCCGCCATTCTCACCAGCTTCCAGATGGGCTTCCACATGCTCGCCATCCAGGAGAAGGGCGACGAGGTCTGGAAGGTCCTCGAAGGCACCAAGCGCGAGTTCGGCACATTCGAGACCCTTATGAACAAAATGGAGAAAAACGTCACCACCGTCCAGAACACAATGCTCGACCTAAACAGGCGTACCCGCGCCATCAATCGCACCCTGCGCGAAGTCGGCGAAGTGGACAACGACACCCCCGCCTCCAACCTCATCGGCTTCGAGGATATAGCTGGCGTCACCCCTCTTCTCGCTGCCTCCGGGGACGAAGAATAGGGCTTCTCTTCCGATACCCCCATTACACGCCGCCCACTTTGCTTTACACTCTCCTAGGCGCTCAGTATTCTTGAGATTGGCTGTGTTGACCACCTCGCACATTCACCAATAGGTTTTGATTCCAGAAGTAAACAGGAGAAGGACATGGCAGCAGTTGATGAAAAGGTAAAACAGATTATCGTCGAGCAGCTTCAGGTGGATGAAGCCGAAGTAACCCCCGGCGCGAGCTTTCAGGAAGATCTCGGCGCCGACTCCCTCGACGTAGTCGAGCTCGTCATGCAGTTCGAAGAAGCCTTCGACATCCAGATCCCCGACGAAGACGCCGAGAAGATCAAGACCGTTAAAGATGCCATAGATTACATTGAAAAGAACCAGAAGGCGGCGAAGTAACAATGGAGCAGCGTCGCGTCGTCGTAACCGGCCTTGGCCTCATCTGCGGGGTCGGTAATACCGTGTCCGAAGTCTGGCAAGGTCTGCTTGCAGGCAAGAGCGGCATGGCCGAGATCAAAGCCTTCGATCTTACCGGCCATCCTGTCCGCTTCGCCGCCGAGGTCAAGAACTTCGACCCGCTGCAATTCATCGACAAAAAAGAGGCCCGCAAGATGGGCCGCTTTATCCACTTGGCCATCGCCGCCGCCGATGAGGCCATGAAGCACTCCGGCCTCCAGGTCACCCCGGAGATCGCCGACCGCTTCGGCGTTCACATCGGCTCCGGCATCGGCGGCTTCGACGTCATCGAGCGCGAACACTCGGCTATGCTCGCCGGCGGTCCGCGCAAGATCTCGCCCTTCTTCATCCCTGGCTCTATCGTCAACCTCGCCGCCGGCCACGTCAGCATCCGCTACAACGCCAAAGGACCAAACGAGGCCACCGCGACAGCCTGCACCTCCAGCGCCCACTCCATCGGCGACGCCTTCCGCATCATCCAGCGCGGCGATGCCGACGCCATGATCGCCGGAGGCACCGAAGCCGCCATCACCCCCATGGGTGTCGGTGGATTCGCCGCCATGAAGGCCCTCTCCACCCGCAACGAAGACCCCGAACACGCCTGCCGTCCCTTTGACAAGGACCGCGACGGCTTCGTCGTAGGCGAAGGAGCAGGCATCCTCATCATGGAGGAGCTCGAGTTCGCCAGGGCACGCGGAGCCCACATCCTCGCCGAGGTCATCGGCTACGGCATGTCTGCGGATGCCTTCCACATGACCGGCATGGCTCCCGAAGGCGAAGGCTGCTTCCGTGCCATGTCCGCCGCCCTCAAGGTAGCCGGCATCTCGCCCGACAAGATCGACTACGTCAACGCCCACGCCACCTCCACGCCCCTCGGCGACGCCTTGGAATCGCAGGCCATCGAGAACGTCTTCGGCGACCGCGCGACGAATGGAACCCTGCTCGTCAGCTCCACCAAGTCCATGACCGGCCACCTCCTCGGTGGAGCGGGCGGCCTCGAAGCCGGCATCACCATCATGGCGATGCTCGAGCAGACCGCCCCCCCGACCATGAACATCGTCGAGCTCGATCCCCAGTGCCGCCTGAACTACGTCCCCAACAAACCCCAGGCTGCGAAGATCGACTACGCTCTCTCCAACTCCTTCGGCTTCGGCGGAACCAACGGCTCTCTCGTATTCAAGCGCTGGACCGAGTAAGCTCTTCCGCTCTAACGAACAAAAAGGGTATGGCGCAAGCCGTGCCCTTTCCATTCCTAACGGAAGCTCCGCAACGGCCCACTCAGCTCGTCGCTACAGCAATCCCAATACTGACCACCATGCCGATCACCCACCACCCCACCACCACGGCGGCGGCCTTGCCTCTCGACACCTTCGCGACGATTGAGGTCCCGATCACCAGTAATGCGAGCTGCCACAACCCGATCACATCGAAGAAGCTCAGAATCGTCTTCATCACCGGCCCGGCGTCGGGCATGTAATAGGCAAGATTCGTCCCCACTGGATTCCGCATATCGTAGGAGTCGGCGTTGCCCCCAAACAGCAGCGTCACGATCGTCAACAAACCCGTCAACAGCCTCGGCAGCCCGGCATACATGCTCACCGCGAACATCTGGCCAAACGTGGTCTGCGCCCCCAGCCCGAAGTTGAAGGTCGCCCAATAGAGCGCCGCTGCAATCGACACAAAGATCAGAATGAAGACGAAAGCGCAGTAGCTCGAGAAGCGATACCCCTTGGCCATCCCCCGTATCTGCGTCGCCCTCTGCTCCGGGGTAAGACTCGCCAGCTTCTCCTCTTGCTTCGGATTCTGGTGGATCTGGTTCTCCGCTACGCGCTCGAAGCCTACCTGCTTGTCGACCACGACGGTAGTTCCCAGCGTCACCAGCACCGCCAGCAAAAACGGCAGCCACCAGCTCGTACTCCGCAGAATATCCGTAAAGGTCTTCGATGGAGCGATGAACGTATCCACCACCCGCTCCGCCTGGCTTAATCCCTTTTCCTGTCCATCCAAAACCAACCTATCGCTCACAGTCATCTCCTAAAAGGTTTGTCTGGTCGATCGAGCGGCACATCCGACTTCGTTGAAAAAAATCGTTGTGGGATTGTAGCCCGCCTCAGGCGCGCTTCAAATGAAAATCTGCATCCGCCGCGACGAGCCTGTATCTTTCGGCCTTCAAAATAAAAGACATATCGAGGAACTCCCCGAGACCCAATGCAAATAGCTGTAGACACCCTACTGCTTTGAGATGTAGCGTGACTACATCCATGATCGGAAGAAGCCAATACAAGAATCGCGTCGAACTACTCCAGGGCACGCTGGACATGCTTATCCTCCGCACCCTGCAATGGGGTCCCTCTCACGGTTACGGCATCGTGCAGACGCTTCGAACCAGCTCGGGAGATGCTCTTCAGGTCGAGACTGGATCTCTCTACCCCGCGCTCCATCGGCTGGAGCGTCAGGGCTGGGTAAGCTCCGAGTGGAAGCTGACCGAGAGCAATCAGCGGGCGAAGTTCTACCGCATCACCGCTACCGGCAAGAAGCAGTTGGCAGCCGACCTTGGCCGATGGCAGCAGATGGTCGATGTCATCGGCTCCATCATGCACGGCGACCCCGAGGCAGACAAGGCATGAGCCTCCTATCCGGCATATTCGAGAGACGAAAGGCAGAGCTGGACGAAGAGATCCAAGCCCACATCAGGATGGACGTCCAGAGCCGGATTGATCGAGGTGAGTCCAGCGAAGAGGCACACGCAGCAGCCATGCGCGAGTTCGGAAACGTCCCGCTCATCAAGGACGTGACCCACGGCCTCTGGAGATGGCGCCGGCTGGAGCGCCTCGCGCAAGACCTCCGCTATGCGCTCAGATCTTTCAGACGGTCTCCCGGCTTTGCCATTACGGTCGTTACAACGCTCGCAATCGGAATCGGCACAACCTGCGCGATGTTCACTGTGGTCGATCACGTCCTCCTGCGATCGCTGCCCTACCAGAACGCCAATCAGTTGGTGAACATAAAAGCAGCGGGCAAAAAAGGCGTAGTCGATTCGAACACGGCCTCACCACGCAGTTCAACATCCACCAACGATTGACGCCAAACCCATCGGTCATCATCGCCCTGCTGGGCCTCACGATGCTCAGTGCCCTTCTAACCTCTGCCTGGCCTGCGATCGGCGCAGCCAGGGCATCCATAGACCCCGCCCTGCGACAGGGCAGCCAGCAAAATGGCACTGGCCGGCGGCAACATCGAACAAGAACGCTGCTGGTCATCACGGAGATCGCGATGTCCCTGACGCTGCTCGTCGGTTGCGGTCTGCTGCTGCGAACGATCTACGCCCCTGCGGCATGTGCCTCTGGGCTTCCGCACGGAACATGTAATCGTCGCCAACATGAGGATTCCCGCCTACAAGTTCGAGGGACGCGACATGAGGACAGAGCTCTACCAGCCACTCGTCGACCGCACCAAACACCCCCCGGCGTTCAAAGCGCAGCCTTGATGACCTAGGTTCCGCTAGGCAAGACCTTCCGCATGACGTTCACCTTCGGCGTCTCCGGCAACAGCGCCGCCGACGTGCGAAGGCGCGACATGCGAGCGCAGTTTCGAGCCGTCGGCCCCGAGATGCAGCAGGTCTTCGGCTTTCGCATGTTGAAGGGAAGGTTCTTCAACGAGACGGACACAGCGACCTCCCAGGGAGTCGTAGTGGTCAATCGTGCCTTCGTGAGGGCGTACTTCGGAGACGATCGTGACCCGGCCGCCATCCTGGGCGAGAGCCTCCTCCCCCTGAGCAAGGGCAGGCGAGCAGTAGTGATCGGGGTCTTCGACGACACCCGTCAGGTCTCCGTGGCCGAGCAGTCTCAACCCGAGATAGAGGTCTGTCTCCCGCAGATCACGCCCGGCAGCAGCTTCTACAGAAGCATCGAAGGCATCGCGATGGACCTCGCAGTGCGGACCGAGCGAAGCCCGGCATCGATAGTCCCCGAACTCCGCACGCTGATGACCAACGCAAGCCCGGAGCTGGCGGCAAGCGACTTCAAGACCATGGACGAGGTAGTCGAAGACTCCTACGGGAGCCAGCAGCTCGCCGCGCGTCTGCTCTTGATCTTTGGAGGATCGGCACTGCTCCTGTGCATCGCGGGCATCTACGGCCTGCTCGCCTACCTCGTCGCGCAGCGCACCAGGGAGCTGGGCCTGCGAATCGCGTTGGGCGCACAGCGGGGAGACGTGATGTGGCTGGTGTTGCGCCAGGCTGGATGGATGCTGGTCGTGGGATCGAGCATAGGCCTCGCGCTCGCATATCTCGGAAGCCTCGGCCTCAAGATGTTCCTATACGGAGTGAAGCCCGACGATCCATGGACGATGGGAGCTGTCACGCTTCTACTCCTAACAGGCGGGCTAGCCGCCTCATACATTCCAGCAAGACGCGCAGCGATGATCGACCCAATGCAAGTCCTGCGCACAGACTAAATCTCTCCTCGCCGTACCGGATCTGCCTAAGCTCTTCGAACGTGCAGATTTTCGAACGTCTGGTCATTCATAGCGAAGCGCCACCATGGGATCGACCTGGGCCGCTCGGCGCGCCGGAAGATAGCCAGCCATGGTGGAAACCAACATCAGCGCGACGACGGACCCAAGAAGGCTGGCTGTGTCTGTGCCTCGAAGACCGAACAGCAGGTTCGAGACGACGCGGCTTCCGGCGAGTGTAACCGGAACTCCCACGGCGATGCCGATGGCTGCCAGCAGGACGATCTCGCGCATCACGAGCCAGCGCACATTGGCGCGCGTTGCACCGATGGCGATGCGAATGCCGATCTCGTTGGTGCGCCTGCTCACCATGTACGACATCAGGCCATAGATGCCGATACAGGAGAGAAAGACAGCGAGAATGCCGAAGAAGGCCGATAGCTGCGCGACCAGACGCTGGTTGGTGATGGTGCGCGAGACCTGCTCGTCGATCGTGGTGACGTGGCTGATAGGCAGGTTGCGGTTGACGCTGTGAATTGCCCGCTGCACCTCATTCGAGACTGTGTTGAAGTCGCCTTCGTAGCGCACGGCGAGGGTTCCGTAGACACAAGGATGCTGCGGATTCGGAAGGTAGTCAACGTACTGAGGCTTTTCCTGCAAATCGAGGATTTTGACATCTTTGACGAGGCCGATGACTTCTACGTCGGTATCAGGCAACGGATCCCATCCCGTGTAGTAGTGATGGCCGATTGGATTGATGCCTGCGGGAAACAAGTCTTTCGCCATGCGCTCGCTGATGATCGCGACGCGCTGTGAGGTGGCCGTATCCTGCGGGCCGAACGTGCGGCCGGCCAGCAGAGGGATCTGCATCGTGGAGAAGTAGCCGTTGCCGATGACGTTGTGCTTGATATTGACGTTTTCGTCGACATTTATACCCGCGACGCGAATGCCAGTGTTCCAGCTTCCCTGAGCGAAGATAAACGAGGCGAAGCTCGCCGCTTTCACGCCAGGCATCGAACTCACGCTCTGCTCGATTTGCTGAAACATCGTAATCATGCGCGGATCCCCGCCTCCAAGTCCCGTGACGTTCGAGTCGATCAAGAGCCGAAGGACGCCTTTACGTGCGAAACCCGTATCGACGTTGTTGAGGTTTTGCAGGCTGCGGACAAACAGGATCGCGCCCACCATCAGCACAAGCGAAAGTGCAACCTGCGCAACGATCAGCGCTTTGCCAAGAGGACTGCGCGATGTGCTGCTTGTACCGCCGCGACTATCTTTCAGGGCGTCGGTCAATTCAACACGCGTACTACGCAAAGCGGGAATGCTGCCGAAGAGAATGGCAGTAGCTACCGTGACCGCGAAGCTGAAGAAAAGAAGCCGCATGTTGATCGAGATGTCGAGAGGAATCGTGTCGTCTCCGCCGGAGATCATGCGAAGCAGCAGCTTGTCGGCTCCGGCGGCGAAGGCCACACCAAGCACTCCGCCGGCGAGAGCAAGCACCAGGCTTTCGGTGAGCAGCTGTCGAACGATGCGTATGCGACGCGCGCCCAGGGCCTGACGTACCGCAAGCTCGCGCGCTCGCGCGGTCGAACGCGCAAGCAGAAGATTCGCAATGTTGGCGCAGGCGATCAGCAGGACGAGCGCTGTAATCCCCATCAGTATCTTCAGCGGCTCGGAGAATCTGCCGCGCAAGGAAGAGAGGCCCTTCGCCATCGGCGTCAGCACAACGTGTGCGTTGCGAAGGTGTTCGACGTTTCGCGGATTCAGGTTGCCGTCAGGGAACGCACGAGTGATCTGCTGGTACACCAGGTTGACATTTGAAGTTGCCTGTTCGAGAGAGACGCCGGGCTTCAGGCGTCCCATGAGGTAGCTCGCCTGGAAGAAGTTGTTCTTGTATCCATTCCATCCCCCAGGTAGCGATTTCATCATCGACATCGGAACCCAGATATCGGGCGCCTCGCCGACTGAGGTTCCGAAGAACTCGGGCGGAGCAACCCCCACAATCTGGAACATGATGGTGCCTAGCTTGATCTTCCTGTTCAGCACCGCAGGATCGCCGGCCAGGCCACGCTTCCACCACGCATAGCTGATAACTGCGACTGGATGATCGCCCTCGGAGTTGTCGTCGTCGTCGGTGAGTGACCTGCCTGTCAGGGTCTGAACGCCGAGCGTCGAAAAGTAGGTTCCGGAGACGACCTGCGCGCGCATCAGTTCGGTCGCATCGCGGCCATCGATTGTGGCGTGAATGTTGCTGCTCATGCTATAGATTGCGGCGACATCGGAGAAGACCTCGTTCTTCTGCTGGAACTGGCGATAGAACGGATAGGAGTACAGCGTGGTCGAACCGTACCTGTCGGTGACGCCTCCCTCATTTCCTTCGCCCAGAAGAACCAGTTGCGTGGGTTCCTTCACCGGTAGCGAGCGAAGCATGATCGCATCGAGAAAGCTGAAAATCGCGGTGTTCGCGCCGATGCCCAGAGCGAGTGAGAGCAGTGCCACCAGCGTCAGCGCAGGGCTGCGAAACATCGATCGCACACCGTAACGCACATCCTGCGTCAGGCCTTCGAACCAGCTCCATCCCCACGCACGATAGCTGACCTCTCTGATGGATGCCGCATTCCCGAAGCTGCGATAGGCCGCACTGCGAGCCGCCTCGGGAGACATGCCTGATGCGGCGTACTCCTGCTCGCGAAGCTCCCTGTGCAGTCGCATCTCCTCGTCAAGGTCGCCCTGAAACTGCTTGCCTCGAAACAGCATCTTCACGCGTCGAATTACCTCGTCGAAGAACATGGCAGCTTCTCCTTTTATGCCGTCTGGACAACGCGATTGATCGCGCCAAAGACCCGCTGGAACTGCGAAAGCTCTTGATCAAGCTGCTTGCGGCCGACAGTAGTCAGCTTGTAGTAGCGGGCGCGGCGATTGCCGGCAGTCACGCCCCACTCCGCTGTCACCCATCCCTTAACCAACATGCGTTGCAGCGCGGGGTACAGCGATCCCTCTTCCACCTGCAACACATCGTCGGAGCCCCGCTGGATCACGTTCGCCATCTCGTAGCCATGCAGAGGGCCATGAAGCGAGAGGGTCTTTAGAATAAGCAGACAGAGCGTTCCCGGCGGAATCTCATCACGTTTCATCAGCGGCACCTCAACGTTCTTCCTGGCATAGTTTGTCTATGCCAGAAAATAATAGCTGCCATAGACAGACTATGGCAACTTTAGTTTAGTGGCGGCCACACATATTTGGTTACGCTCTCGCGCCGCCGTCCTGTCTCCGATCAGGATCATCCACGAATCCGCCACCAAGAGTCCCTTCCACATGTTTTCGAAGGCTCAAAACTAGACCGCACCGAAGACCGGCTTATCCAGCAATCTCTATAAAAGACCCATCATTTAGGACCATGAGTTCTTGTCAAGCCCAGTGAACCAAAAACCCTTTCCAATCAATAAGATCCATTTGCCGATTAGTTTCCATCAATTTGCTATACTTAAAACCAGAATCAAAGAAAGGCCCCGGAGACAATCGGGGCCTTTCTTCTTTCATTCGCTAACTCTTTTAGAAAGACGATTTTAGCTGCAACCTTTTTGATATGAGTAACTTACAAGAAGCAAATTTCGCAAACATCACAAAACAAACGAAATATGCTGGGGTACCCCCGGGGGTCCCCCCCAGCTCCTACTCCACAACCACCAGCACATCCCCAGCCCCAACAGCATCCCCCACAGCCCCCCCAACCCGCACCACCCGCCCAGCCTTGGGCGACTTCAACTCATTCTGCATCTTCATCGCCTCGATCACCACGACTCCCTCGCCTTCGGCCACATCCTGCCCAACCTCCACCAGCAGGCGCACCACACGCCCCGGCATGGGAGCCTTTATCGGTCGAGGCCCCTCCGTCCCCACACCCGCACCGCGCCGCCCCTGCAACGACCGCGGATCGCCCAGCTCAAACCCAAACTGTCTTCCCCCAATCAAAACCCGGTCCCCGTCGAGAACGCACCGATACTGCCGACCCTCCACCACCAGCGACAGCACTCCAGCCTGCAACATCCGAGCGTCGACCGCCAGAGCCCTCCCATCCACCATGCATTCCAGCATCCCTGCACCGAGCCCATCCGCAACCGAGTCCGGCAGCTCCACCCTCCGCTTCTTCCTCTCGATCTCAAGCCAGCACGTCACAGCCGCAGCCCCTCCCGCCGTCCAGCCAAAGCCCATCGGCTCTCCTCGATCCCTGCCACCCCAGGCACCGCTGCCTTGGCCGAAGCGGAGAACAAAGCCACCGCAATCGCCACCACATCCTCTGGAACGTCCTCCTGCTCCCCCACCGGCTCACCGGCCAGCAACCGCTCCAGGTACCCCGTATCAATCTTCGCCGCACGAAAGTCCGCATCCATCAGAATCCGCCGGAACAGTCCGATGTTGGTCTTGATCCCGCCGATGACGTACTCCTCCAGCGCTCGCAGCATCCGGTCGATCGCCGCCTCCCGTGTCTCCGCGAACGCCACCAGCTTCGACAGCATAGGATCGTAGTCCATCGGCACCACCCACCCCGCATACACCCCGCAGTCTTCCCGAATCCCCGGCCCACCCGGCTGCACCAGCCGTGTAATCAACCCCGGTGACGGAAAGAAATTATTCTCCGGATCCTCCGCATAGATCCTGCACTCCACAGCATGACCGCGCAGCCGGACCTCCTCCTGCTTCAACGGCAGCGGCTCTCCCATCGCCACCATCAGCTGCATCCGCACCAGATCCAGCCCAGTCACCATCTCCGTCACCGGATGCTCCACCTGGAGCCGCGTATTCATCTCCAGGAAGTAGAAGTTCTCCTCAGCATCCACCAGGAACTCGACGGTCCCGGCATTCACATACCCAGCCGAGAGCGCCAGCCGAACCGCAGCCTCTCCCATCCTCCGCCGAAGATCCTCACCAACCACCGCAGAAGGAGCCTCCTCGATCACCTTCTGATGCCGCCGCTGCACCGAGCATTCCCTCTCACCCAGGTACAGACACCCCCCAAGCTTATCGGCCATCAACTGGATCTCGATATGCCGAGGTCGCTCGATCAGCTTCTCCAGATAGACCTCGCCCGACCCAAAGCTCCGCTCCGCCTCGCTGCTCGCCGCCGTAAAGGCTGCAGGAAGCTCCTCCGCCCCCAGCACCGCACGCATGCCCTTTCCGCCACCACCCGCAGCAGCCTTCAGCATCACCGGATACCCGATGCTCTCAGCCACCTCCAAGGCCTCTGCAACATCCGCCAATCCGGTCACCGATCCAGGTACCCGTGGCATCCCCGCCGCATCCGCCGCCTGCCGAGCCTTCGTCTTCGCCCCCAGCACCCGCATAGCACTCGCCGGAGGCCCAATGAACGTCACCCCAGCAGCCTCACAAGCCTCGGCGAACTCCGCATTCTCCGACAGAAACCCATACCCCGGATGCACCGCATTCGCACCCACCCGCCGGGCAATCTCAAGAATCGCATCACCCCGCAGATAGCTCTCCGTCGCCGGAGGAGGCCCCAGCCGATAGGCCTCATCCGCATAAAGTACATGCAGCGCTGATCGGTCGGCATCGGAGTACACGGCCACCGTCGCGAGCCCCATCTCCCGGCATGCGCGAATCACACGCAGCGCGATCTCACCACGGTTCGCAATCAAAACTTTTTTAATCGTCCGTCGCAAGCGGCAATTCTACCCCACATCCTCAATCTTCTTCCTGCCCTCAGCCCATCAGCAGTGTCTAACACCACAAAAAAGAAAAGCCTCCCGGCAAGGGAGGCTTTCTTTCAAAACCAGGAGACTACTGCAGCGTTACGCCGCCACCGGCCTTCTGTTCTTTTTTCTGCTCGTTGATCTTGCGAGCGCCCATTGCTTTCTGGATCCACTCATCGACCTTCGCCATATCGGCCTTCCGGGCGTTCTCATCACCGCACTCCAGATCAGCCTTGCGACGATAAGTGAGCTGCAGATACTGCATCGCGTCGTCATAGGTGGGATTGAGTTCGACCGCTTTGGTCAAATACTCTATTCCTTCATTGACCAATGCTGTATTCGCAGCCTGAAGCTTCTGGCAAGCGCCCTTGCTCTTCTTCGGATTTCCATCGCCAGCATCGGTCAGACCGTCGGCAGCAAGAATTGTGGTGGCGTTCTTATACGCCAGGACCCAATTCACAAAACCAACGGTGTAATACGCCTCGGGATCGTTCGGAGCGATCGAAATGACCTTCTTTTCGTACTCTTTCGCTTCATCAAACTTCTTGATGTTGCGATCGATCGACGCAATCTGCTTCAATGCAGTCAGGTCATTCGGATCCTTTGCCAGTACTGACTGAAAGCCATCGATCGCCTTCTGTGCAAGCTTCAGATTCTCTGGAGTGTCGAGATTCGGCACCACCTGATACGAATAGGCGGTCGCAAGATATAACTTGGCCTGATCATAGTTCGGATCAAGCTCTATCGATGTCTGAAAATGATTGACAGCTTCTTCATAGCGCGCATTCTTGAAGGCCTGAATGCCCTTGTTGAGCTGGTCGCGAGCCTTTAGGCGGTTGCACCCGGTTACAGTACCAAGCAGCAGCGCCAGCATTGCGGCCGTAACCGGAATCCGTGCGATCAATTTCATGGGGCGTGTTATCTCCTTCAAGTAGGCGCGTATCGTCCATGGGACGTTAAAACGTATAAAACAAATCTCTGCTTGCCGCTTGATTGTAACGGTATAGCCCGCTCTGTGACTAGAGGAGCCATCGTGCCATCTTAGTTCATATCTCGTTTTCTTGCTACGGAAGGCGTTGCGCTTTCACGATTCCTGCTCTACTGCGCTCCAGCCTTGAAATCACGCCCACAAACTCACACAAACTTCCTCTCAAAATTCGAGGCGGTCCGTTAGATAACCAGACCGCCCTATGAGAGGTTCCCGAATAATTTTACTGGCCTGCTTCCACCCTAGGCGTGATGAGACCAATATTGTCCACCCCAGCCTGATGTCCGAAGTCGATCACCTCGGCAACCTTGCTGAAGTCGAGATCCTTATCACCCTTCACGAACATGACCTTTTCCTGCCGGGTCGCGAAGATCTCCGCCAACTTGGGCTCAATGTCAGTTTTGTTGAATGAGCTGTCGTTGATCTTGTAAGCCGGGGCCGCCGCGCCGTTTGACAACACCTGCACCACGATCGTGCGGTCGTTCGGCGTGTCGTTCGTCTTGTTCTTGGGTGGCTGCGGAACCAGCGTATCCAACCCTTTAGGCGTAACCGGGACGATCACCATGAAGATGATCAACAGCACCAGAAGAACGTCGATAAGCGGTGTCACGTTCATGTCCGACATCGCTCCGCCTGTATTTCCACCACCCATTCCCATAGCAAATCTCCTTTGTGCCCCGGCTGCTCTGGATACTGCAAGTCTGCCGTTTTACTCGATCTAAAGTTCTTACTTCTTCGGTGCTGGCGCCGCAGCCTCTTCGCGCTTCTCCGTCAACAGTCCAAGCTGGCTCACACCGGCAGAGCGAATGCCATCGACCGCATCCATCACCTTGCCATAGTTCGCCCTGGTATCGGCGCGCATAAAGACCTGCTTGCTGGTCTTGCTCTCCAGCTTGGCCGAGATCTTACTCCCCAGATCGTCGATCGTCACCTGATCACCACCGAGGAAGGTTCGCCCATCCCGGGTTATGGCAATCACGACTGCATCTTCTTTATTGGCGTCTTCCATCACCACCGCGGCATCAGCCTTCGGCAGATCCACGTTCACCTTGTTATTCAACATGGGAGTGATGACCATGAAGATGATCAGCAACACCAGCATCACGTCCACCATCGGCGTCACGTTGATGTTTGAATTGACCTTCTTGCCTTCTTCCCGCTTATTGATGCCCATAACGTCGGCTCCGTCCGGTTTTGCCCGGCACTTGCTATCTCTGGTCTGCCTGCGGGCCACTCTACCCTCCGGATGCCGTTCGCTGGCGACATCCGGAGGTACTCAGAGCTGTAATTCTCGCAGGTTCCTTTTCGTACGCTACGCTCTGCAGCGTAGATCTTACCGGTGGCTCTGCTTGATGAAGTAGTCCACCAGCTCGCTGGAGCTGTTGTCCATCTCGACGTCGAACGCTTCCACCTTACCGGTGAAGTAGTTGAACGTCATAACGGCGGGGATGGCGACCAGAAGACCGAAGGCTGTCGTTACCAGGGCCTCCGAGATACCGCCAGCGACTGCGCCGATACCGGAGGTCTTCTGCGTTGCAATCTGCTGGAAGGCGTTCAGAATACCGACGACCGTTCCGAACAAGCCGATAAAGGGAGCCGTCGATCCGATGGTCGCCAGACCACCAAGACCACGCTTCAGCTTGGCGTGAACGATGGCTTCAGATCGCTCGAGGGCACGCTTGGAGCTCTCAACCTGCTCCGCGGTGATGTTGCCGCCCGAACCAAAGCTGCGGAACTCCTGCAGACCAGCGGTAACAACCTCGGCAAGATGTGACTTCTTGGAGCGGTCAGCAACCTTGATCGCCTCATCCAGACGGCCATCCTTCAAGGCACCGGCAACCTTTGGGGCAAACTCACGCGACTGCTTGCGGGCTGCGCTGAAATACAGGGCGCGATCGATGATCACAGCGAGCGACCAGATCGACATGATGAAGAGCAGGATAACGACCGCACGGGCCAGATTGCCCATGTTGCCCCAGAGCTGGAGAGGGCTGAAGCCGACCTGCGCCTCCTGGAAAAACAAAGCGAGCGAAGTGGGCACGTGAGCGAAGTTTGTGAGCTGAGCGAGAATCACTTGGATATTTCCTCCTGGTAGAACTCTAACTTTCTAAATTTTGACTCGTGAATCCCCCAAAAGTTCGTCGAGGAGAAAAGCGCGCGAGCCCCTGCTTGTTAAGGTGTTGGACTTTTTCTAGCCCCCGCCAAAGTTGAAGTTGACGGTAACTGTCGTCTCAACCTCGGTCGGTTCGCCGTTCAAGAGATACGGCTTGTAACGCCAGTTCCGGACAGCATCCAGCGCACTAGCCCGCAACATCTCTGGACCACTGATAACCTCCAGCTTTTCAACCGAACCCGTCTTCGAGATCATCGCATGCAATACCACGGCGCCTGAGACGTGCGCTGCTCGTGCAATTGGAGGATAGACCGGCTTCGGCTGCGAGAGCGCTAGACCGCTGATGACACCGCTTGATACCCGCATCGGTCCCTTCGGTGGGGCGACCTTCACGACGGGGGCCGGAGCTGTTCCGATACCGCCCATCACACCACCTGGGACGCCGCTGCCGCTACCCATGCCGGACATACCGGCAACTCCGGCCATCTGCGGTGGGGGTGCAGCTTCCTCCTTCAACATCTTGATGTCTTTTGGAATCTTCGTCGGCGCATGAAGACCTGCGTCAATCTCGGATACCATCTTGATCGGCTTCACGACAGCCGCCGGGGGTGGCGGTGGCGGTGGAGGCGGTGGGGGTGGGGGCGCTGTAAGCATCGCCGTCATTGCCGTCTTCGGCAGGGCCTCGGGATATAGCAGCGGAATCAGGATCATCGTCGCCAGAATCAGCCCGTTGAACACAAATGTCGCGATCATCCAGTACTTGGACTTTGTCTTGATCTTGCCGCCGGATTCCATCAATGAGTCTTCAAACATATGCAGCCTCTTTACCGTGAAGAAGAGCTATTAAGCTTAGACACCACGCCGTTCAAATTTGTTCCATGGTTAGTCCACTGCTGGCAAATCTTTGTAATGCTATGCCTTTGCCTTTTTCCCTGCGGGAAGCGAGGCGACTTTGCCCCGCTTTATCCGCCACTCCTGATACGCCACTAACATCGGTGCCGCCACGGCGATCGACGAATACGTTCCAATCAAAATTCCAATCACAAGAGCGAAGGAGAACCCATGCAACACCTCGCCGCCAAAGAGATACAGCGACAGCACTGTCAGAAAGGTTAGCCCAGACGCTATAACCGTCCGGCTCAACGTTTGGTTGATGCTCCGATTGACGACATCGGCCAGCGACTCTCTCCGCGATGACGCGAGATTCTCGCGAATACGGTCGAAGACGACGATTGTGTCGTTCATCGAGTAACCAATCAACGTCAGGAGTGCTGCGATGACAGTAAGCGTAATCTCCTGGTTGGTCAAACTGAATGCGCCCACCGTAATCAGCGTGTCGTGAAACACTGCCACCACTGCGGCCACGCCATAGATCAACTCGAACCGGAACCACAGGTAGATCAACATTCCAATCAGGGAATATAAGGTCGCCAACAAAGCCTGCTTTTGCAACTGCTTACCAGCCGTCGGCCCTACGATCTCTACCTGCTCGATCGAAAATCCAGAGTCATGGTAGTTCGTCTTCAGGGCGTTCTCAACGCTCTGCCGCCCCGCATCGTGAGCCGCATCCGTCGCCGATGACTCCGGCAGCGCGATGATCACCTTGTTCGCCGCATGGCCGCTCGGGTCGCTGATGCGCTGAATCCGCGCATCGTGGATGCCCGCCCTATCCATCGCCTGCCGTATATGGTCCTCGTTCGGCGTCTGGGCAAACTCCACCCGAACCTGTGTTCCACCCTTAAAATCCACGCCCATCGGAAGATGGTGCCAGAACAACAGGCTGAACACGCCCGCTACCGAGAAGATCAGTGAAAAGCCAAGGAAATACCACTTCTTCCCAAGCCAGTCGATATTCGTGCTACGAAACAGTTCCACGCTCTAAACCCTCAGCGGAAGCCTTCAAGTCTCCGCAATCTCAAAAATCTCAAAGTCCAAAACTAGATCGACAGCGCTGCGCCGCGTTCCTTCTTCGCAAGATGCCAGTCGAAGATCACCCGCGACACAAACACAGCGGTAAACAGGTTCGCCAGCAGACCGAACACCAGCGTCAGCGCAAATCCGCGTACCGGGCCCGTACCGAACAGAAACAGAATCGCCGCCGACACAATCGTCGTCACGTGGGTATCGATGATCGTCACCCACGCATGAGCAAACCCCTGCTGTACCGCCGCCGCAGCCGTCTTGCCCGCCCGCAGTTCTTCGCGGATACGCTCGAAGATCAGTACATTCGAGTCCACGCCCATACCGATCGTCAGGATCACACCCGCGATACCCGGCAGCGTCAGCGTCGAGCCGGTGAATCCCATAAAACCCAGCAAAATCACAAGGTTCAGGATCAGCGCCAGATCAGCATTGATGCCCGATCCGCGGTAGTACACCAGCATGAACAGCATCACAGCCAGCATGCCCGCGACTGCGGCAATCACGCCCTGCCGAATCGAAGCCGCTCCCAGACTGGGCCCAACCGTCCGTGTCTCAAGATAAGAGATCGAAGCCGGCAACGCACCCGTCCGCAGCATCAGCGAAAGATCCTGCGCCTGCTGCTGCGTAAAGCCGCCCGTAATCTCGCCCCGGTCACGAATCGCCGACTGGATCCCCGCAACCTCACGCACCTTGTTGTCCAGCAGAATTGCCATCGAGCCCGTGCCCTTATGCTCGTCGGTGTACTTGTAGAAGCGATTGCCAGCATCGGTAGTCAGGCTGAACGTAATGTTCGGCCGACCGTTCTGGTCCTGCGAGGGCTGCGCATCGCGGAAGTCCGTGCCCTCCACCTCGCTCACCCGCTTCAGCAACCAGACCTGCTCAGGAGCCCCCGCCGATCCCGAGCCCTTGACCAGCATCGAGTCCGGAGGAATCACACCGCCATTGGCCTGCAGCGCATCCTGGTCCGTCCCAAACGGTCCGCCCACAACAGCGTGAATCGACAGCTTCGCTGTCGACTGAATCACCTCTTCCACCCGCGCCGGATCATCCAGGCCCGGCAACTCCACCAGGATCTGGTTCTCGCCGAGGCCATACTTCTGGATCACCGGCTCGCTCACGCCCAGCTTGTCGATGCGCTCGCGGATCGTCTCAATCGACGTGTCTAGTGTCCGCGTGCTCAGATCGCGAACCGCTGCCAGCTTCATCGTCAGCGTGGAGTTGCCATCGGGAGTCGTCGCCACATCGTAGTTCGCGTAGTCCTGCCCCTGCAGCACGCCGCGCGCATCGCTCAGCTTCGCCGGGGCGATCCCCGAGACCACAATCGTCTGCGGATGCGCCGGATCAGTCTTGCCCACGGTCGCGCCCGTTATGCCCGCCTTCTGCAGGTCTCCCTGCAGCCGAGCCGCATCCCGATCCGTCTCCGAAGCCAGGGCCTCGGCAACATGAACCTCCAGCACCAGGTGCGTGCCGCCTTTGAGGTCCAGTCCAAGGTGGATGCGGTCTGTAATCGACTGCTTCAACCCGCCATGCGGGATGCCCACAATGCCGAAACAGAAGACCACCAATATCGCAACGATGAATGCCGTCTTACCGGCCAGATTCTTGCCCATGATCTTTATTTGAGGGGTGCAGCTTGCGTCGCCTTCCAGCCCGCCGCCACTATCCCTGCTTCTTCCTCGTCCGTTTCTAACGGTTGAATCTAAACCTTGATGAAACTTGCCTGATTAGCTATTTACCGCTACGCCGCTTCGTCTGTTGTCACCGCGGCAATCGAATTCTTCACGAACTCCAGCTTGACGCCGTCCGGCTGTACGCGCAGCACCACGGCATCGTCCTTCACCGAGAGAATCGTCCCCCGGATGCCGCCGTTGGTCGTAACCCGGTCCCCGGTCTTCAGCTGGCTCAGCATCTCCTGCCATTTTTTCTGCTTCCTCTGGTTCGGGGCGATCATCAAAAAGTACAGCACCACGAAGAATAGGATCGGCAGCGCAAGCCCGCTTAAATTACCCAGGCCAAATCCACCGGGCGCACTCTGCAACCACATTGCCAACATCAGCAGCTCCATTAACGACCCACTACAACCAAAATGCTGGTCGCGCAAGACAGCGCAACTCTACCTTCAGGCCAAAATTGACGCCTAGCCCCTAAGCATCGCGTAACCGCCATCCCATGTCAAGGAAGTAGGCTCGCGATAACGCCGTCCAATCCATCCTCCATACGTATAAACTGCACCATCTAAGCAACAAGTTCTCATCCCAGGAGGCACTTGATGGTTCAGCCGAACGTGCAGGCAGCTACTTCGAAAGACTTCACCGCCCGTCGCGCCGCCTTCCGCAAGCTGCATCAGGACGGTCTCTTCGTCATCCCAAACCCATGGGACGTAGGCACGGCCCGCTATCTGCGCTCGCTCGGCTTCAAGGCCCTGGCCACGACCAGCTCCGGCATGGCCTTCGCTCATGGCCTCCCCGACGCCGACTGGTCCATCCCCCGCAATCTTACCCTCCAGCACATCGCTACCGTGGCCGCCTCCGTCGATCTCCCCATCAACGCCGACTTCGAATCCGGATACGCTCACGATCCCGAGGGCGTGGCCCACAACGTCAGCCTCTGCGTCAATACTGGCGTCGCCGGTCTCTCCATTGAGGACGCAACCGGAAATCCCCACTCCCCGCTCTACGATCTCCCACTCGCCGTCGAGAGAATCAAGGCAGCTCGTGCCGCCATCGTGGCCTCCCGAGCGGATGTTATGCTCACAGCCCGCGCCGAGTGCTACCTCGTAGGCCACCCTAACCCTCTCGCCGAATCCATCCGCCGCCTCCAGGCCTACGCCGAAGCAGGAGCCGACGTCCTCTACGCTCCCGGTCCCACAGAGCGCTCCGATATCGAGGCCATCGTCGCAGCCGTGCATCCCAAGCCTGTCAACATCCTGCTCACCTCGAGCAAGGGCCTGCAGATCTCCGACCTGGCCGCAATCGGTGTGCGCCGCGTCAGCGTAGGCTCCTCCCTGGCCCGTGCCGCCTGGACCGGCTTCGTCCACGCCGCCCGCAAGATCGCCCTCGAATCCAGCATGGCCGGGCTCGACGATTCCATCCCGTACGCCGAACTCAACGACTTCTTTCGCAAAGACTACGCCCAGCGCGCCATCGAAGAAGACGCCGAGACAAAATGATCAGCTGGCGCAGGACCCCAGGTTCTGAAGAGGCACGGCAAAGGTACGAAGCAGAAGAACAAATTGGGAGATATGAAGAAGAAGCATGAAGGAGGGTTGCGAAGGAGGGTCAGGTAGGGGGATATGAAAATGTTCGTCATTCTGAGCGGAGCGAAGAACCCCCGCATTTCGTCTTCGTCTTTGTCTTTGCTGTTGCTTGCTCCTCTGTCTTCAAGACCAAAATCCAAATCGGGCTCCAGAGGCCTGTTATGAACTACGGTCACTGCTTGCCTTAGGACCCCTCCCCCCCGGGGGTACTTTGATTGCAAGTCATCTGAATTCAGCGGTTTAAACGAATATATCATTGCAAATTCGTCATTCTAAATGGGTTACGCCTAAAGTCATCTTTCTAAAGGTTTATTGGTTTAAAGAGAAAAGCCCCGGCGGTTGGCCGGGGCTTTTCTGATTCTGTATTAACTATAGCAGATTGAATAAAACTAATATGCCACTTTGCGGAAGATCATTTTCGGAGGTTAAACTCTTGTTTTTGTTTGGTTTGCGTACGGAGATGCGTATTAGTTTCGGCTGGAGGGGCTTGACAGGAAAGAACAGGGAGCGTGGCTTAGGGTATAGGACAACAACTGCCGTCAACTGCAAAAGGCACAATGGTTGAGGCGCAGGCCAGTTCGCAAAGTGCATTACAGCCTCTAGAGGATTCGCCTCTTCACCCAACGTCCAGCAGCCGCCTCGACAGCTTCTCCACCGTCATCCCCGGCTCCTCACACAATCCGCTATGCACCGGCGAAACCTGAATGATCGTGCTCCGCGGCGAGACCAGCCAGTGAAACCTCTCCCGCTGGCTCAGCCGCGCGATCGGCCCCGCCGTTACATCTCCAGCACAGATCCTCGGAATCGCCTCCAGGTGCTTTCGCACCAGCTCCAGGTCCACCTCCGGCCACAGCGCCTTCAGCCGCGCCTCGTCCACCTGCACCCTGGCTTCAAGAAACCGGTGCTCCAGGCAGAACACAATGACCCCCGCGTTGATGAACTCTCCCCGCTCCACGCGAGGAACCACACGCACGACGGCGTAATCAAACGAGCTCGGTACGGGCACGCATCGCCTCCTCGACAAAATTCGATGATGCATTCAGCCGACGGATGAAGAACTCCACATACGCGGCCCGCCTATCGGCAGCGGCCAAAGTACCATCCTCCCGGGTCAGCCACTCGTCCGGAACATCTGCAAGTATCTCCTCGAAGACCACCGGATTCAGCCGCGATCTCGCCTCCGCATCAGCCTCTCTCAGCGCACTCGCCCACGGCAGAAGAATATGCTCCTTCACCTGCCCGAACGGAGACTCCGCCTTCGCCGCCATGCTCTTCCAGTCATGGTGAAAGTACAACGCCGCCCCGTGATCGATGAAGTACAGCTCCCTGTGCCAGCTCAGCAGGTTCGCATTCCGAGCCGTCCTGTCCACATTGGCCACAAACGCATCGAACCACACCGCCAGCGAGGCCGCCCTCGCATCCGCCGTATCCCCCGCCGCCGGGTCGAACATCGAAGACCCCGGCAGATAGTCCAGCGCCAGGTTTAACCCCACGCTGGCCCGCAGCAGATCCCGAATCTCCTGATCCGGCTCATTCCGCCCCAGCGCCGCATCTACATCCACGAAAACCAGCTCCGGAACCCTCAGCCCCAGCGCCCGCCCAATCTCACCCGCAACCAGTTCGGCAACCAGCGCCAACGGGCCTTGACCTGCTCCCCGGAATTTCAACACATACAAACCAAGATCATCGGCCTCAATAATGGCGGGCAGCGACCCGCCCTCCCGCAGAGCGGTAACGTACTGTGTAGCGCGAACCGTACGAAGCATCACCTTAGTGTAGTGGCACACAAAGCCAACCTTCGATTGTTCCTACGTTCTTTTGCCGCTGCTGTTCTTCCTCATCCCAAATAGACGAATTAAACGAAAGGGCATCCTTTAGAGATGCCGAAGACAAAGCCGCGCCGTCAGACGCCGCTTGCTTCAACTTCCAATCGCTTTGCCATGTTCACAAACTCCACCGGTCTCGTGAATGGGATATCGCCGGGAACCGGCTCTCTCCCGGTGACGGCATATCCGAAGCGTGAGTAGTAGTCGAGCAGGTCTTCCCGCACATCGATCATGCGCATCGTCATTTCGTTGCAGCCGCGCTGCTCGCAATATCTCTCGGCCGACTGCACCAAGGTACTGCCGATGCCACCGCGCTGTAGACTCGGATCGACCGCCAGCAATCCAAAATACCCGGTATCTCCCGTAATACGCACGAAGACGCTGCCCAGAAGGCGACCTCTATCCTCCGTGACAAGAAAGCATCCTTGAGTGAACATCCCTTCAATCTCTGCGACGGATGTGCGATCGCCGTCCTTGAAGGTGCGCTCTACCTGGAACGCTGCATTGATCAACGTGGCAATGGTTGCTGCCTCGATTACTTCTGCCTCTCGAATATGCATGAGAAATATGGATGCGACGATTGATTCTCTGGATTCTTATTCCGCTGTTCGGAGTTCCTCCTGTCAAGTCCCCAACTCTCTAACAAAGCCATCGATCCATGTGCATACTAGTTTCCCTCTATCCGCTACAATCAATCAGATAACGAAGAAAGCCCCGGCTAAATGCCGGGGCTTTCTTCGTTAAACCATAACTCCAGCCGGAGATATGCTTTACAGTCAATCGATTTAGAATGATTGATTACCTACCCTCATTCTGCCGCATCTTCATGCAGCGGCCTCTTCGCCGTAGCGAGTATCTTCTCCGATAACAGCTGTGGGACGACATCGTAGTGGTCCATCTCCATCCGGAAGCTGCCTCGACCTTGCGTAATGGAGGTAAGGGTCGTGCCATAGCTCAGCATCTCAGCCATCGGCACCTCAGCCCGGACGATCGTTCCCGCGCCCGCGCTCTCCATCCCCTGCACTCGCCCGCGCCGACCATTCAGGTCAGCCATCAGCGCACCGGCAAACTCATCGGGAGAGTCGATCTCCACCCGCATCACCGGCTCCAGCAGTGCAGGCTTCGCCTGCTCCATGCACTTGCGGAAAGCGACGTGCGCCGCCATCTTGAATGACATCTCGCTCGAGTCCACATCATGATAGCTGCCATCGAAGACTGTCACCTTGATATCGACCACCGGATACCCCGCCAGATAGCCGCGCGCCGCCGACTCATGAATCCCCTTCTCCACCGCCGGAACAAACTGCCTCGGAATTGCCCCTCCAAAGATGTCGTTCTCAAACACGACACCGCTACCGCGCGGCAGTGGCTCTATGCGAATCTTGCAGTCGCCAAATTGCCCATGCCCGCCTGTCTGTTTCTTGTGCCTGCCCTGCGCCTCGGCCATTCCCCGAATCGTCTCCCGATAGGGAACCTTCGGTGCCTTCAGCGTCACCTCCGTGTGGTATCGCCGCTTCAACTTGGAGACGATCGCCTCTATATGAGGCTGTCCCGCCCCAGCGACCAGAAATTCATTCGTCTGCGGATCGCGGAAGAACCGCACCATCTGGTCCTCTTCCATCAGCTTGTGCAGAGCAGGCGCCAGCTTGTCCTCATCCGCGCGAGACTTCGGCTCAATCGCATACATCATCGCCGGCTCGGGCATCGGGACCGGCTCCAGAAAGATCTCATGCGCTTTGTCGCCCAGCGTGTCTCCGGTCAGTGTCGTGCGCAACTTGGCGACAGCGCCCAGATCGCCTGCATGAAGCTCCTGCACCTCCACTGGCTTTCTTCCCTGCATGATCGAGAGATGCGCTAGCCGCTCTGCCTCTTGCCGCGTGAAGTTCTGCACCGTCATGTCATTCTTCGCAACACCACTCACTACCTTGAAGAACGAGATCTTCCCGGCAAAGGGGTCGGTCATCGTCTTGTAGACATACAACGCCAGCGGCTCCTTGTCCTCTATTCGCCGCATCACCATCTCTTCCTGGCTCAACAGATCGGAGATCTGGGCCTCTCCGTTGCTATGCGCTGGTGCGGTCCGCTGAAACGCACGCACAGCCACCGGCTCTCGCTCCACCGGAGCAGGAGCATATACCTTCAGAAAATCCAGTAGATGATCGGTGCCCACATTCCTCAACCCACTCACATAGAGCACCGGAAAGATCCTGTCTTCGCGAATTGCTTCATGGAGAGCTGCAATCAGGTGCGGCTCCGGAATTGTGCCGACGCTGAAGAACTCCTCCATCAGCTCATCCTTGCCTTCGGCCACTAGCTCTACTAGCGCCTCGTGCGCGGCCTTCGCATCTGCGGCCACCTGTTCCGGGATCTTGCCGACCTCCCCCCGCCCATCGCCATCCGGCTTATAGAAAAACGCCTTCATCGTCACCAGGTCCACCACGCCATGGAAGCCGTGCTGATCCACAATAGGAAGCTGCACCGGTACCACCTGCCGACCCCACCTCTCCTGCAAAGTCTCTATCATCTGGTGACGGCCTATCCTGCTATCCGCCTTGGGGTGGTCCAACTGATTGATCACCACGACCCGCGGCAGATTCACCTCCGCGGCATACTTCCAGACTCGGTCCGTCACTGTCTCCGCGCCCATCCGCGCATTCACCACCACTACGGCCGTCTCCACCGGCAGCATCGCGCCGTGCGCTTCATGCACAAACATATGGAACCCAGGCGTATCCAGCAGGTTGATCTTCACCCCTTCCCACTCTGCGAACGCCACCGCATTCGACATGGTCGTGCGACGAGCAATGTCCTCCTCGTCGTACGCCGTAACAGCCGACCCATCTTCCACCCGGCCCAACGTAGCAGTCATCTTCGCGGCATGCAGCAGAGCGGCGATCAAGGTCGTCTTTCCGCCATGTGCATGCCCCACTACAGCTACGTTGCGGATATCACTTCCCAAATAGGCTTTCATTGCAAGATCCTCCGTCGTCTCTCAATCGATGGGAAGCCTACATCGCCGGCTGCCTCTGTCGTTGCACTCGCGAAGCGTCCTCCCATCAGAGGCGCGTCGCTCTTCGGCACGGTGCGTGTCTTCTTTGGAGTAGCCAACAAGACAGGGATAAGGCTGCATCGTTGTTCGCGAGGGTGTGTCTGCCAGTTCTTTTGCAACTGGCTTCATCGATCTGCCGTCCGCACAAACCCATGGAGGCACCAGCAACTGTTCTTCTTCGCGGTCGATCGATCGCCGCATCTCCCAACTGCGATTCGTTCTTCTCAAGGCGGCCGGTTCAGATCGTCCGAAGAAGGCTCCAAATGGAGACACGGATGCTATCACACCCGAATCCCCGCTCACAGCCTCTCCCGGCTACCGGTAATATTCGTGCCAGAACAAAACGAATAGCTAGTTACGCTTTGTAAGCCGCAGCTATCGTTGCTGTCGTTCTCCTCAATAACCTAAGCCCCAGCCGGCCGCTCCAGCAACTCCAGCAATCCCGCCTCATCCAGCACCGGAACCCCCAGCGAGGTCGCCTTGTCCAGCTTCGATCCCGCCTCCTCCCCCGCGACAACATAACTGGTCTTCTTGCTCACGCTCCCCGAAACCCGCCCACCCGCAGACTCGATCTTCTCCTTCGCCACCTCGCGCGTGAGATTCGGCAGCGTCCCAGTCAGAACAAACGTCAGCCCTTCCAACGTCGAAGTCGTCACCCGCTTCTCCGCCGTAAACGTAAGCCCCTCCTTACGCAGCCGCTCCACCAGCGCACGATTCCGCGGCTCCGCAAAGAACTCCGCAATCGCCTGCGCCACCCGAGGCCCCACCTCATTCACCGCTTCCAACTCCTCCGCTGTAGCCGCCATCAACGCGTCGATCGACCCAAAATGCGCCGCCAGCAACTGCGCCGTCCGCTCTCCCACAAACCGTATTCCCAGCCCAAACAACACCCGAACTAGCGGGGCTCCCTTCGACCGCTCAATCTCATCCAGCAGCGCCTGCGCCGACTTCTCCCCCACCCGTTCCAGCGCAAGCAACTGCTCCTTCTTCAACTCATACAGATCCGCAATTCCCTTGACATAGCCGGCGGTCAGCAGCTGCGATACCATCGCATCCCCCAGCCCTTCGATATTCATCACCCCCCGCGCCGCAAAGTGCAGCAACTCCTCGCGTAGCCGTGCCGGGCACTCCGCATTCACGCACCTCCAATCGACCTCTCCCTCCGCCTTCACCAGCTCGCTCCCACACTCGGGACAGCTCTCAGGAAACACGATCTCGACGGTCCCTCGCGGATGCGCCTTATCCTCCACCACCTCCACGATCTTCGGAATCACATCCCCGCCGCGCTCCACCGACACAAAGTCCCCTATGCGAACACCCAGCCGCCCAATCTCATCGGCATTGTGCAGTGTGGCGCGAGCGACCGTCGTCCCCCCAATCAGCACAGGCGTCAGTGCAGCCACCGGCGTCACCTTCCCCGTCCTTCCCACCTGAAACAGCACATCCTCCAGCTTGGTAATCCCCGCCCGAGCCGCGAACTTATAAGCAATCGCCCATCGAGGAGCCTTCCCCGTAAACCCTAGCCGCCGCTGCTGCGCGGTAGCATCCACCTTGATGACGACGCCATCGATCTCATACCCCAGCGAGTCCCGCAGGGGCTCCGCCTTCGCGATAAACGCGATCACTTCATCGATCGTCGCCACGGCCTTCGCATGCTGATTCACGCGAAACCCTGCGGTCTTCAGCGCATCCAGCGTCCCCGAGTGCGTCGGGAGCAGCGTCTCTCCCCCTTGCAGCAGAAAGTAAGCATAGAGATCCAGCCGCCGCTGCGCCACGATATTCGGCTCCAGCGTCCGAATCGTCCCCGCCGCCGCATTCCTCGGATTGGCCGCCGGCGTCATTCCCGCGGCCTCCCTCTCCTCATTCAGCTTCAAGAACGCAGCCTGCGGCAGCACCACCTCGCCCCGGACCTCAAAGCTCTGCGGCAGTCCCGCATCCTTCAGCTTCGTCGCCGAAACACTCAGCGGAACCGACCGTATCGTCCGCACATTCGTCGTCACATCCTCGCCGATCGTGCCATCCCCACGCGTCAACCCGCGCTCCAGATGCGAAGACCCATGCGCCCCCGGCCCATAGTGCAGCGCCATCGAAAGCCCATCCAGCTTCAGCTCGCACACATACCGCACCTTCTCCGAAGCCGGCAGTCCCGCCCGAACCCGCTGGTCCCAGGCTCGCAGCTCCTCTTCGTTGTACGCATTGTCCAGCGAAAGCATCGGTCGCGAATGCGCCGTCTTCACAAAGCCCTCGCGAGGCTTGCCCCCCACCCGCTGCGTCGGCGAGTCCGGCGTCACCAACTCTGGATGCGCCTCCTCCAGCTTCTTCAGCTTGTTCATCAGCGCGTCGTACTGCGCATCCGTTATTTCAGGAGAGTCCTCGACGTAGTAAAGATGCTCATGATGGCGCAACGTATCGCGCATTTCTTGCAGCTCTTGCTCCAGCGTAAGTTTCCGCGTCATAGGCAGGATTATAAAGAGGTCGCAGCCAAACCAACTCACCAGGTCCTGGCCTTTAGCAAACAGCAGGAGGAGGCAACGCAACCAGCGTTGCCTCCTCCTGCATCAACCTGCAATCCTCTATTTCGTCCCAGCCGCAGCCACCGGCTGCTCCGGCTTCACATACGTATCCAGCCACCGATTCATCTCCCACAGCATATGGTCCAGACTCTCATGCGCCACATAGTGATGAGCCTCAAGCGGCAGAAACACCAGCCGCACCGTCGCTCCC
>JAOAPB010000045.1 GCA_025462645.1 Edaphobacter sp.
GCTCGGGAAAGCTTTTCACTTATGGAATGAGACTGCCCTCGTAGCAACCCTTCCATAACACAATTTGTGAGCGGCTCTCTCCTTTTTCCGCCCCCTTCGACATCAGGCTATTTAAGTTGACGATGCCAATTGCCGGCATGCCCATCGCCTGACGAGCCCCCTGAATAATTGGAACGATTAACTCGCCATCATGGTCGCTCAGTGTGACTTGAGAGCGCAGCAGATTGGGACCGCCCATATCGCCGCCTCGCAGATCCTTTCCGTGACACACCTGGCAGTTGACTCCATAAAGAGTCTTGCCATGGGCTACTACTGCAGGATCGATCGGAGCCCGCTTCTGTCCAGGAACGAATCCACCGACGCGCTCTTGCTCTACTGCTCCCGTCCGCAGGCTGTTGGGCCAGGGCCGAGTACATGGAGCTCATTAAAAGCCCTAACGTGACCGTTGTAACTAAACTGATTTTGACGTGCATAATCTCCTTCACCAATCAAACCTACGTCCAGCCCATGTTCGGCAAGTAAGGACTTACGTAGAGATGCTAACCGCTTCTTTGCAAACGGGCGTAGAACAAAGTACCGTGGCAACTTGTAACATTTGCGTTCTTCAGCGACCGCTTCCTAGAGTGCTGACATCACCTCACGGTAAAGATGCTGCGCGCCTTCGATTCCATCCCATGGACCCGCTTCATACTCTAAGGCAAATACCCCGGTGTAGTTGTTGTTGAGCATGATCCTTACGTTCCTTTGAACGTCGGGTTTCTCCCAGCGATCCCAGTATTTGGCGTGTACGGTGGTATGGGCATAGGGTGCGAGATCCTGCAGCCCGTGATACATCAGGTACTTGTACTCCCAGTTGCAGAAATCAGGAGACGCTTCACAGAAGGGGTTGTTCACCTCTTCGATGATGATCTTGATATTGATGGGGTTTGCCGTCAGCCCCCAATGATTCTCCAGAGTTACCTTCACTCCGAGTTTCCCGGCATAGTCTGCCATCTCTTTGAAGGATTCGATGCAATTGGTCAGATACTGCTCGATGGAATCGTTCTTCGGATAGCTAGATGAGTTTGGAGTTGGACTCGGTGCGATGCGTGGGCCTCCGCTGTTTACACGCATCGATTTTGCGCCCAGCATCGCGGCGCCATCCAGCCATTTCTTGGCTACCTCAACGCCTGCCTTACGCTTCTCCTGATCCAGTTCGCAGATATCGCGGGGGGCGTTATTAGAGATGTGGTGACATTGCGTTCCCGTCGTGATCTGCTTGTTGGCCATTTTCTCCAGCCACTTCTTGCCCGATGCGCTCGATGGGTCAAACTCCGATATCGTACGCGGTGTTCCATCGTAGCCGAGGATCGAACTCTTGACATATTGGCTATCGTCGTCCGCGTCGCCAAACAGACTAGACCAGAGGTCCATTTGGTAAACCCCCGAGAACGTCTTCTTCGTGAACTCCGGATAATCGAGCATGGTGATTTCGCCATACTTCTTCTTCATCTGCGCGACAGTGTCTTTCTCGCCGATGCTGCTATGAGTCTTCAAGATGTAACGGATGGGATAGCTGTTGGACGCGATGCGTGTCACTTTCTCTTTATCTGTCATGGGGCGGAAAGCACTAGCGTGGACGATCGACTCCGGGGAGGAGGCCTGTGCGTCGGCATCGGGAGCACCGGAGCTGAGCATGAGGCCCGCCGCCAGGCTTCCACCGGCGTCTCTAAGAAACTTCCGTCGATCCAAGTTACTGTGCATCCCGTTGATTGAAACCATGGCACGATCTCCTTTGATTCTTGATAGTAACTGGTCTCATAGACCTAACCTCGCTAAGTGCGGGCTACTTATTTCTCGAGTCGAAACATTTGTTGCCAACATTTCTCAATAATTCCTTGCGCGCCAACGAACTCGATCAGCGGATCGACTACTTCCGTAAGCATTCGAACTGAAGGACACCCACACCGGACCGTCTAGGTCAGCGATCGAGATACTTCGCTACACCTCTAGGCTTGCGCCTGATGACTGCCCACGCACCGAAGCAATTCCGGTAGTAGGCGCAGTCAGGTTGAGGCAAAAAAAGGACGACCCATAGCGAGTCGCCCACAAGGGCGTTAGAACTTCAGTCGCGCTGCGAATTGAATCAGGCGCGGGTTGTAGGCGTTGGACGTGCTAGTGACCTGACCGTTCAGGGCGTTGCCGAGCGAAGCGGTCGGATTAGCGAACTGTGCCGTATTAAGCACGTTGAAGGTTTCGGTACGGAACTCCAGCTTTAGACGCTCCGTGATGTCGAAGTTCTTGAACAACGACAGGTCGACGCGCTGCAGGCCGGGGCCGTAGAGTTGGTTGCGGCGCTGATTGCCGAAGGTGGCCAGCGGCTGGGCGACAAAGTCGTTGGTGTTGAACCAGGCGGCGATCGTCGGGTGAGCCACCCTGCCAGAGCCCACCTGGTTGGGACGGTCCGAGTTGGTGGTACTGGGACGCGTGCCCGAGCGGTTGTTCGCGTTGGTCACCGAGAACGGCATGCCGGTGTTCCAAACGGTGATGCCGTTCGCCTGCCATCCCTTGACCAGCGCGCCGACGAAGCCGTGGGTGCTCTTGCCGAAGGGTAAGGCGTAGTTGAAAGTGATCGTGAAGCGGTGACGCACGTCGAGGTTACCGTTGCCAAATTCCAGCGTGGGGATGTTTTCGGCGAGCGAGCCGAATCCATTGCCTCCGTTGTTGGAGATGGTCTCGGCATCGTCCAGCAGGCGGGCCAGCGTATAAGCAATCTGAAGGTCGAGTCCCTTGCTGTAGCGGCGCTTCAGAACAGCCTGTAGCGCATGGTAGTTAGAGATCGCGTTGCTGGTGAGGAGCGGGATGCTGGTGACGTTGGGCACCGTCGCCCGGAAGCGACGGAAGTTGTTGAAGTTGTAGTTTGCGGGACATCCGGCAGCTGTCGGCGTGAAGGTGCAGATTGATGGCGTGACCGTGTTGTAGTCCGACAGGTAATATCCGACGTGGCGACCGAGCTCACCTACATAAGACAGGCTGCCGACGAAGCCCAAGAACTCGCGCTCTGCCGTCAAGTTGAATTGCTCGATGTAGGTGGAGCGGAACTTCGGGTCAAGCGCGGCCGTAACACTACCGCTGGGGTTGGTGGCGCTATTGATGGTAGGGGACGGAAGTCCGCCGGCAAACTTGAGGTACTGAGCACCAGAAGCAGCAGCCTGTGTCGGCGTAAAAGGACCGAAGGTTGCTGTAAAAGGCTGGTTGACCAATGCGGCACCCGAGGTCATGTTCTCCGGGGCAAAGGTGATGCCGAAGCCGCCACGGAGCACCGTCTTGGGAAGCACCGTATAGGCAAAGCCGACGCGCGGAGCAACGTTACTGTAGTCGGTACGAACATTCCCCGTTCTCGAAGCACCATTCTGACCCGCGACCACGATAATTCCCTGCGTGATGTCGAAGTTCGAGAGGATGTTGTTCTTCTCGACGTATGGCGTAAACAGGTCGTAGCGAATACCCAGATTCACGGTCAGCTTCGAGGTAAGGTGAACGTCATCTTGGATGAAGCCGTGAGGCTCCCAGGTGAAGTTGTGCGGCGTGTACAGGATAGAGTTCCGACCGCCGTTGACGTAATCGCCCGAGAGCAGAGTGGAGAAATCGTTGAAGGTCCAGTTGCCGTTTGCCGTGTCGGTCTGGGTGGTCTTGCCTTGGCGACGGATAACACCAGCGCCGACCTTGATCGCCTGTCGGCCGCGGATGTAGGTGATCAGGCCTTCGTACTGGAAGGTATTCTCGTGATAGATGATGGGCGGACGGTTGCCAAGATTGGCACCTTGAGTGATTGTTACAGCTGAGAGTTCCGCGGTGCGAGTGTCCACATTGATATTGGGTTGGCCGAAGGCAGTATTGATATTGTTGCCGAAGTTCAGCGGGAACTGCGCGTTGTCCAGCAAGGTGTAGCCCGCCTTCAGCTCGACGAGAACATTTGGCGTGAACGCGTGGATGTAGTTGAGCTGTGCCTGATGCGCACGGGCTACGGCAGGGCCTGGATAGCTACCCAAGTTGCCTCCGGGGAAAATGCTGCCGGCAGCAGAGTTTGCCAGAGGGAAGAGGCTACCGATGTTGGTGTCCGCGGAGTTGTAGGTGTAACGCAAATAGGACAAGTCACCATTGGCGAAACGGTGATCGACACGGCCGTCAGCCGTCTTTGCGAACTGCGTGTTCCGAGGTGTGCCAATGTAGTTACCGGCCAACAGATTGTTCGTAGGCAACGGAAACAGGTTGAAGTACTGGCGGCCTACGTTATCAATAGTCGTAACGACCTTATTGATCGCCCGATTATCGGTGAAGTTACCTACGTTCTGTCGCTCGAAGAGCGTCGGTACGGTCGTCGTCGTCGGGTTCAGGTTGCGGACGATGTTGAGACCTTCGTAGTCTGCAAAGAAGAAGGTGCGATTCCTCCAGATGGGGCCGCCAAGACTACCTCCAAACTGATTCTGGCGGTACTTCGGCTTGGGGATTGCCGCACCGAACTTGAACGGGTTCGCGTTCAGGACGTCATTGCGGAAGAACTCGTAGACGGTGCCGTGAAGGGTGTTGCCACCCGATTTAGTAATTACATTAATGGCGGCTCCTGCGGTGCGTCCCACCTCAGCGGTGAAGACGTTGGTCTGCACGCTGACTTCCTGGATGGCATCGACAGAGGGACGTACACCGATCGACCCGATGACTCGCTCGTTGTTATCCATGCCGTCAATCAACTGATTATTGATGACGTCGGCCTGGCCGTTGACGGAGACCGAGGAGGTTTGACGGCGGTCGTCAGGGCGGTTGCCGCTGGCGAGGCCATTGTTCAGGCCTTCCGTAGCGCCAGGCGTTACCTGCACCAGGTTGATATAGTTGCGGCCGTTTAGCGGGAGCTCTTGTGTCTGCTTCTCGGTGACGGTGGTAATTAGTGCGGCGGAGTCGGTGTGGAGCGCCGGAGCGGTGGCTTCCACCGTAACGGTCTCGCCCTCAGTGCCAATCATTAAGTGGGAGTCTTCCCGGGCACGGTCGCCTGCTGCGACATCGAATGAGGAGATCTGGAACTTCTTGAATCCAGGGGCTGTCACTGTGAGCGAGTAGCGACTCGGCTTCAATAAAGTGAAGGTGAACTCTCCTGAAGATCCCGAAGTATCTGTCCGCGTTTCGTGGGTCTCCATATTCGTCAGTTCGACCGTTGCATTGGGTATCACCGCGCCACTGGCGTCCGTCACGTTGCCGACCACATCGGCTGTTGTCGTCTGAGCAAGCAACGGAGCGCAGGCGAGCGCCGTACATGCAAGCAGACCCCAGACCACGCGCCCCATTATGCCAAGGCGCGTATTGTGTTGATCCGATCCACATACAATCTGTCCGTGTTTCCGATCTTCTGTATGGTTTTTCATCTACGGCCTCCATTGGTTTTGCAACGGATCTCGTTGTACCTGTCAGACCGACAGGCTTCGTCTAGGACTTATAAGGTCGTTTCAGGCCTTTTGCCGTACCGATCGAACTAAGGCTCGACAAGAGAACTTTGGCTCTAGAAGAGGCCTGGCTTTCGTCACATCGCCAAGATTCATTCCCGTACAAATCGGACAGTGCGTCAGCCGAGCTTTAGCACTCGGAAGAGAGGTCGCAACTGTGGTTTCTAGAACGTGCCTGCTGCAGATTGAATCATTTTATTTACTAACTGAATAAAATAAAATACAGTTGCAATGCGGCTTCGGTACGATGTCAAAGAAATTCACTGAATAATGTTTTGGTAGGTGGATCATATGCGGCACTCGAAATAGCGTCAAGCATTTAGTCAATTCCCGCGTCGTTTTTTTGATTCGTCGCGTAGCGACGTCGAGGCGCTCGGTTCAGTCCTTTGAGGGGGAACATCGTTGAAACCGTACTTCCGGTCTGCCAAGAGTGCCACCATCGCAGCTCTCCTGCAACACGAACAGCTTTCCCGCTCCGAACTCGCTGAAATTACAGGCGCTAGTCCTGCTTCGATTACGGAAGTGAGTCAGAATCTTCTGCAGCAAGGATTGTTGAGTGAGTTACCTATAGCGCAGTCGGCTAAGGGCCGTGGCAGACCTTCAGTCAATCTATGCCTCCAGGCATCGCATTCCTATTTTGTGGGCATCAGCATCTCTGAAATTGCGACACCAATGGTCGTCACCGATCTACAAGGCCACATCATGGCACAACAGGCAATTCCATTCTGCAAGACACCGGGGGAACTTACTGCAGCGATTCGCAAGAACTATACGACTCTGCTCCGAGACGCAACCGTGCCCCGCTCGCGAGTACGGGGGGTCGGCATCACCGTCGCTGGAATTGTAGATACGGACCTCGGTGTCTGCCGTTACTCAGCAGCATTGAACTGGAGAGACGTGCCGGTCTCTGAGTTGATCGGCAAGGCATTGAAACTGCCCGCGTGGGTAGATAACGACGCAAACGCCGTAGCCGTTGGCGAAAAATTCTTTGGACGTGCCCGAGACTATCTAAACTTTACAAGCATTATCCTTGGCCGCACGATCGGATCCGCGCACTATATGCATGGCATGCTCTCGCGCGGGCATGATGGGGGGGCAGGAGAGATTGGACACATCACGATCGATCCTAAGGGCACACTTTGCCGGTGCGGACGCCGTGGCTGTCTCGATACTATCGCTGGGGGAAGTGCCCTCAGAGTCGCTGCCAAAGCAAGCGGCCTCTTTGTAAAAGGAATGCGCGATCTGGAAAGACTGGCAGTACAAGGCAACGCAGATGCAGGAAGGCTTCTTCGAAATGCGGGCACAGCATTGGGTGCAGCAGTAGCGTATCTGGTCCACATTAATAATCCGCAGTGCATCATCTTCACGGATATGGAGGGCTTTGAGAACGGTGTCTTCCGTACCGCGACTCGGCAGACGATTGAGAACAATATCCTGCCGCGTTTCCTTGGGTCGACCGAGATCTTGTTCAGCGATGCAGAGCCGAGTTTTCTCTCACGCAGTGCAGCATCCATCGCAGCTTTCGAATATCTGACATCACTTTGAACCCTGAGGCATTACCGGATGCCTTTCAGGCAACGCAAACGCGATATAAGCTCCAGGAATAGGATCTTGCGATGCAGGATGCCCAGGAACACTATGAGTGTAGGTGGTCGCTTGTGCGGCAGCGCAAAACACAATGTACTCGCGTCCGCCGACTTCGTATACGGCGGGCATCCCTTCAAGTGCGGCGGCTACTTCCGCGAATCGGACCGATCGAAGGAATCTGGCGAAGCAATTTCACGGCATGATGCTTGCGGCTCTCGCTCAGCAAATCGCGTCGCGCTTGCTGACGCACCGACTGCAGCAGATCCAGTTGCTGATAGAGCCGTTCCGCCCGGAGACGAACTCCGGGCTCCGGGATCTTGCCTAACCATTCTGCGCGATGCCGCGGTGCATAGACGCTGGTACCGCTGCAGGGAATGGCCCAGCTTCGGTAGAGTGCTTTGATTCGACTCATGACTCGGGTGAGATCCTGCGTAATGGTCACGGGCTGAAAGTTGACCAGGCTCGATGGCTGAAGGAACTTGAACTTGAGAACGCGAAGCTGAAGCGTCTGGTGGCGAACCTGAGCTTGGAGAAACTGGTGTTGAAGGACATCGCGGAGGGAAACTTCTAAGCCCTGAACGGCGTCGTTGTGCGGTGAGCCATGCGCGGCAAGCGCATGGGTTGAGCGAGCGGCATGCGTGCCTTGTGTTGAAGCAGCCACGGGGCACGCAACGTTACCCAACTCTTGCATGAATGTCTCGACGAACGCTCCCCAGTTCCTGAGATGCGTACAGCACCCCGCATTCCCCGCTCGCAGAATCAAACCGATAGTCCAGCGTCTTGCCGAAGAACATCGGGCTCTTGTGCTTCTCGCGATAGATGCGGAAGAAAGGACCACTGAGCGAGGTGATGATCGGCGTGCGCAGGTCTTCCGCTGCCGAAGGCAGCGGAAGATCACCCGGCTTATTTGGCGTCGGGTTCAAGCTGCCCCGTGTTCTCCAAGCGACCTCGCCGCCTTTAGCGCATCGTCGTATTCGCCTGCCCGTAGGGCATGCAGTGGAGACTTTCCATCCAGCCGCACATTTCCGTTCACGAAGAAGGATAGAGGCTCGGCTTCAGCCGCTGCCGAGACATTCAAGCTTTCTACTCAACGATGTATCCATAGACTTGCAAAACTTCGGCGATCGACCGGAAGAGGAGTTCCGGGCCTCCAATTTTACTCACGAACCGGTCGGTGTAGATTGCGTCCGGGGGGATCTCGTTCACTCCCGAAATGAGAATGACAGGCATTGCAGACCTACTGGCTTTGATCGATTTGGTGAGTTCGGTGCCAGTCATCCCAGGCATCATCTGATCCGAGAGAACGAGATCAATTCCACCTTGTTCGAGCAGGGCCAGAGCTTCTTTTCCCGAAGCCGCAACTAAAACCTTATAGCCTTGCTTTTGAAGAATGAGCTTGCGAAGCATTCCGGGAATGTCTTCGTCATCAACGCATAGGATCGTGATGGTCATCCTATCAGCGACCATCGAAGGCTCCCGCGACTGATGAAATGCGAACTTCTTCGGAGCGTAGGAGGATGCCGGTACCCTCTGATTTATCGAAGTTTGCTTCTGGCAGGAATACTTGGAAGCAGGTGAAGTTGCGACCCGCTAATGAGACGCTACGGAAGTTGATAGAACCTCCGTACTTCTGGATGATTCCTTTACTAATCCAGAGGCCAAGGCCCGTCCCCTTGATGGACTTCGTTGTGAAGAATGGTTCGAACAGATGCTTTGCGTGCTCTGGATCGATTCCTGTGCCGGTATCGCAGATGGAGATGCAGACTCCAGCACGTTGATTGAGTCGAAGTGACGATTCGAAGACACGCAGGCGCAATCTACCCCCGGCAGGCATCGCCTGGACTGCATTTCCAATCAGGTTAAGAAATACCTGCTTGAGTTCCACCGGGAAGCCTTGGATGGATCCTCTGCTGTGATACTGCTTGTCCAGAATGATATTGTTGAACTCCATGCGGCGCGTCTGCAATTCGAGAATCTCATCAAGGAGCACGGAGACCGAGACTTCGACTGGATGCTTCGATTCCCTATAGAAGCCGAGGGTCTGCCGCGTGATATGGGCCACTCGATGAAGTTCCTGCTCGCCAAGCTGTGGTAAATAACGAGCGTCTTCGTCGAGGGACGGATGATCGCGTAGCAGATAAAAAGTATTAGTGATGGCATCGAGTGGGTTGTTGATCTCATGGGCGATGATTCCAGCTACTCTTCCCATCGCCGCCAAGCGCTCGGTCTTGCGGAGTGCGTCTTCTGCTTTAAGTTGAGCCGTAATGTCCCGGTTGATCTCGAGAATCGCGTTACCTCCCGCCTTAAGTGCTTTTTTACAAGCCACGACCACTTCATGACCTTCGCGCGTGAATTGGGTCAAGTTCCCGGTCCATGATCCAGACCGAGTAAGTTCGGACTGCACCGTGAGAAATTCCATCGGGAATCTTGTCTGAAGGAGCTCGTGGAGCGACTTGCCGAGTACCTCGTCCCGCCGCCAGCCGTATAACGCCTCGGCGCCCGCATTCCAATACTGAAGAACGCCATTAAAATCGCGCACCATAATTGCCTCCGTGGCAAGCTCAAGGAGATCCGCCCGCTCCCGCAGCAGGTCCTCAAGATGCTTTCGCTCGGTCACATCTATGAATGCGCCGACCGCTCCTCGGACTTTGCCCTTACGGTCGAACAGAGGAGTTGCGCTGGCCAGAAGATAGGCAGGGCCTTTCTCGGGCCGCCGAATTTCAAGCTCCAAACTCCCCGCCTGCTGGCCTGTTCTCGCGGAGCGGAGCAGAGGATGATCCTCATTCTCAAGCCGACTGCCCTGTTCATAGATCTCGAATGTTCCATTCTCAATTGCGGCATCGTCTGGCCATAACTTCTCTCCGGACTTTATACCCAGAAAATTCGCAAGAGCTGCGTTTGCCGTGATGACGTGCCCTTCACTATCCTGCGAAACGGCGACGCCCACGGGCAACACCTGCATGATGGCTTCGAGCTCCTGCGCTTTCCAGAACCGTAATTCAAGTACGCGATCATGGTCCGGGTGTATCCAGCGAACACCTGGAGAAGATATTTCTTCTTTTCTATCGGATCCCAACGAGCGATGGTGAACCAACAGGCGGCGCGGGACTGGGTCTTGCGATTACCGAGCGCATTGTGCGGATGTATGACGGAAGTGTGAGCGCAACGAATGCCCCGGACGGTGGCCTCATCGTGAACTTGGAACTGTCACTCACTGAGTAAATAACCCTTAGCCCCTATGACGCATATCTTTGCCGGCTGGTCGGGAGGAACGCGAATGGACCTCACGATCGCCGTAGCAAGTGCTTCATTGTTTAGGAGGTCTACCTTGGTCTCGTTATCGGCAAGGTCGCCTCATCCTCGGGAGACAGGAAATACGCAATCGTAGATGAGTTCATCCGAATAGCACGCTATATCAGCAATTCGGTCGTCACTTTGCCTCCGGTGTCTTCGGCGACGTCCGATTACTCCGCGGTTTCGGCTACTCGGTCGGTTCCAAACAGTTAGAAGATTGCCGGCGAAGGAGCCTGGGGCGTGACGCTGCACCGGTCCGTCCCCTAAAAACCCAGACTCAGCGCAGAGAACATTAGCGAAGCGGCGTTTCAATTGGGCTGAGTCTGGACTACTTCCATGTGGCGTTGCGGCTGTAGGGAAGGCACACTCAGCGGTCCGAGCCTCTTCTTGTGTCGTCCCAACGGGAACTGATCGGAACTGAAGGGCCCGGCTAGAACTGATCCAAATTGAAGGTTAGTATTTCGGCAAAATCTAACTCTCGACTGAATCAGGCGCCGAATCTCCATGAACGAATCGTCATCTTTGTCTGCGCTTTGAGGGCTATCAAAAGACTTAGGATCGTCGTCTCAACAAGAAGGAAGAGACAACTCTCGAATACCTAGATTTGCAAGGTTCTTTTGCCCTTCGCATGAATACGGCGCTCTGGAATGACCTCACGGTCGGCCACAGATTGCAGTCAGCTGAAGACGTCTCAATCGAGAGTCGAAGGAGTTTGTTTATGAACAGTACGTCGCTGAATTGATCGGGACCTTTTTCCTGGTTCTGACCATTGGGTGCACGGTGACCGGCCACGGTGTCGGTCCGTTCGCTCCGCTGGCAATCGGTTCCGCACTCATGGTGATGATTTTTGCGGGCGGGCATATTTCCGGAGGACACTTCAATCCCGCCGGGCTGGTCTGATCTTTCTTGCGGTATCGCTATGGATTGGACCGTGGAATGTTCTGCGACGACGGCCTAATCCCGTCAGCTTCGATCTGCGGCGGGACATAGATATTTGGACGGGCATCCTCGCCATCCTGCACACGATAGTCGGCTTGACTGTCCATCTCCGGGGACGAATGTGGATGTACTTTTTCAAGAGCCTACATCCATTGAAACTGCAAAATACGCAATTCGGCTTCGCCAACCTTGTCGGACTGGGTGCTGCATTGCTCTTCTTGATGCTCTTGGTGATCTCCAATGATATTTCACTTCGCGCACTGGGGATTCGTCGCTGGAAATCGCTCCAGAGATGGACCTATGCGGCTTTAGCGCTAACAGCGGCTCACGGTATCGCTTATCAAATGACCGAAAAGCGCCACCTTCCCTGGGTTCTTGTCTTTACAGCGGTCATAATCGCAGTGTCAGCTACTCAGGTAGTTGGTTTTATCCAAGTTCAAAGGCGAACGGATCACGGTCAGGGAGATTAGAGACTGTCTCCCTCCACGCAAATCACCACCCCTTAGATCGCGCAAGCTTACCAAGTCGAACCATCACTGCGGGTATTCCTGCAGCATTGCCGCCTCGTTCAGGTCCTTTCACAGTCAGGCCACTCCTGATTAGGTGCTGCCGGTCGCAAAGAAGTTCTTTTGAATTTGCGGACCCACAGTAATATTAATCACTGCATCACCCACATCAGGGTGTAGAACGGCCCTCGGACGGCACTGGCACGGGACATGCATGGGGGACTTGGCGTCCTTGCAATGTTGAGATTGTCACAGGTTGACGGCCCAGTGGTTTGGGTGTTTACAGTCTGCCTGACATGTTGGAGACCCCTGCGATTATTCCCTAGGCAATCTCAAGAGATCGGAGATAACCATGCCTGACAGCATGACTCAAATTCTCTCCTCCGGACCAACCGGAACTAAAGTCAATATTGCCGTACTTGGAGACGGATTCGCTGATGGGGCGGATCAAACTATTTACAACAACAAGGTGAATGACCTTCTGATCAACGGGCTATTCAAGAACGATTACTATCTCGAAGACATCCAGGCATTCAATGTCATGGAAGAGCGAGCTGAGGAAGCTTCCCGCCAGAGTTGACTGTCAGCAACATGTGTCACAACGAAAGAACGGGAACAGAAAAAGCCCTATTAGGGAAAAGGCGAAGAACAAACCTTGACACCAGTGACGTGCTCATAGAAATTGCCCTTCTGTTGACCAATACCAGCTGCGCTCACTGACACTTCGGGCGCAGTAAATTTTCGTGATTGCGTTCATTACCTAGTTCAAGAGCCGAACCTGACTCTATGAGCTTGCGGCAACGTGCGTATTCGTAACCTCAACCACTAACCACACATTTGCGATCGATTTACTCAGCAGGGCCGCACATAACGTGCGGCCCTTTTCATTTTTTGCGGCTGATCCAGCTGCGGATCGCATCAAGGCTAATACCAGGAATGAAACTTAGTGAAGCACGAATCAAAGCCAAAGAGATATACGGTGAATCTGGCTACGCCGTCTTACGAGGCACTAACAAGAAACTTTGCGTCATCGGGTTCGTCGACAGAACCGGAAGCAAGCTTGGTGTCAACGTCGATTTAGCGACTGCCGCAAGTTTCGACGATGCATTATCTGCTGCGCCGCCATCCAAGGCTGTCTATTTCTTGAAGAGGACGGCCGCGCTTCAAAAAGAGTTTTTGGCCGCCGCCGCGGCGCTCGAGGCCGCTCTTGGTTTCAACTTCGATAGATGCAAGGACCTCAGCAATCTCACTATCGAGGACTTGCGGAATCGCTAGAGGACGGAAATGGTGAAACATGCCATCCCCGGCCAATTTCTCGAGTGGAGTACCAGAGAAGTCGGTGCTATTGCCCATGAGCAACAAGTGTGAAGATTGTAGGTGCTCAGCTTCCTAATTGCGTATTCGGTGACGGGCAGGGTTTCGTCGTTGGCTTGAAATGCACAGCACTCGTGCATCGGGCTAATCTTGACTCCCACCCGTTGTGCATCGACCTCAAGGGCAGAGGACAACAACTGCGTCAACAGCAAAAGGCACAACGGTTGAGGCGCAGGCCAGTTCGCAATATTCATAACAGCCTCTAGGATGTATCGACATGTAGACTTTGCGATCTGCACTTTGTTTGGTGCAGTACGCCGATGGGAGTTCTACGTTACGAGTTGAGCGATGCGCAGTGGAAGCGGATCGAGGGTCTTCTTCCTGGGCGTGTGGACAAGGTGGGTCGAACGGCGGCGGATAATCGGCAGTTCGTCAATGGTGTGCTGTGGGTGCTGCGTTCGGGATGCGATGGCAGGACCTTCCCGAGCGTTATGGCAAGTACAAGAGCGTGCATAAGCGGTTCAGCTTTCTTGATCTCATCGCAAACAACGTAGATACCGCCGGAGAAGGCTGCCTGAGCGGTAACAACAGTTGGCCAATCACCGAGCTGCAGCTCGGGATGTTTACGTAGCCGACGGCTTTGGAAAGATCGTGGACGGCACCCTCATCGGCTCCAATCTAGGAAGAGTCACTTAAAGAGTTGCTGCCCCACCCAATCCGTTCTACTCCTCTTCATGTTGCGATATTCGATGGCGAAGACAGCTACTCTGATCGAATCGTGAGGGGAAGCGATCGGTCTGCTATCAGAAATTTTGGAGCTGACGGGGCGGAGCCGCGGACAAGGGGAGCCATTCAAGATTGCGATTGCGGAGAGCTTCCACAAGGAAATTTCCTCGTTCGGTAAGTGCCCGGCTTCTCTCGGCGGCAATAGGCGTTTGGCTGGCTACCAAAAATGCCAAGAGAGAACGTCGGCGCAGGACGAGATCGACAACATGCTCTGCGGGAAAAGCATGGTGCATGGAATGTGAGGTGCCACCGTGGAAGCAAAGCCGTGTCGTGGCTAGGGTTACCTCATACTCAATAATGAATGAACGAAGTGCTGTCCCAAGTGAAAACTTTTCGAAGCCCGCAGCGTTCGTCTGCCATTGAATTAAGGTGGTTGTCTGCTGACGCCAACCGCCGGCGAGGCTGAGCCAGCGACCATCTCGAGCCCGAAGCCCGCATACAAAACCACCGGGCAGCTGAGTCGCAGCGCGGTACTGCAGCTCGAACTTCTCCGGTGGCATAGGCTCGAGCGAAGAGGCATTCAGTGCAACGAGTTCCTGTGGGAGGATGAACGCGGGTGCATCGGGAACAAAGTCACAGGGAATCTGCTTCTCCAGGTACCTCCGGTAGTAGCGTAAGTGTGTACGGGTGCGTTTGCCGAGCGTAGCGAGGGTCGCATCGTAACTATGACAGAGAGGAAGATGGTCGCGGACTTCACGAGTCTGCGTCGTCCAAAGACCGGAAAGTCCCGAGGGAAAAGAGATTTTGGACAAGGGATCCTCGTCCCGCCTGAAGGTGACGAGGACGATGTGGGCACTGCGAAGCAGAACACTGGCTGCTAAGGCAGCAATGTTGGCGTGGTGCCCCGGAGCTCCAAAGACGGTTCGAATGCCCGAACTATCGCCGGTGGCGATCAGGCCCGTATTCCGCGAGCCGATTCGGTATTCGAAAAAGAGGACACAGCCGATCAGTGTCTCGAGAGATAACGGAATCGCTGGGGCGTGGCGCTTGACGAAACAAACCAGACCGGGTTTTTTGCGCGCAGCATACTCTTGATCGAGGGTAAATTGGAGTCCATGCATCGCAGCGAACTGGCCTGTCGTTCGAGCGAAGTCCTCCAGCATGCGCGCATGGGCGAGGATGGACTCGCGGCCCCGCAAGATGAGGGTGTCAGCGGCGGCCAATGCGGCTTTCTGGGCCAGAGCCGATTCGCATTGAGGTGGCGTTGGACAGCCGTCGATGGAGTTTGAGTAGGTCAATGAAAGAACCTCTTAGGTAAAATCTCGCTCCGCGCGATCAACACTTAGGATGCCGTATACCAGCTCGAAAGCTCTCTCCTGCTGCCTTCAAACCTAGAATTCCTACCTGAACTAAGAGTTTAGCCTCCCACAGCGCGTTTATGGGAGAGCCTGATTGGGAGGTGCCGACTTCGACTCTACCGCGTAGAGCGGGAGTGCCGTTCGATGTTGCAAATTATCTCTCTGGGGACTTACTCAACCCAAGTTATTTTGCACGTAGGCGGTCGTCTTTGCCAGGGCCTATAATTGGCCACACAAAGCCTCTAATGGCGACATCTGGCTGTTGGGTCCTGAGCGAGACCGGCAATACCGCTGCAAACGCGTTCGTCCTGCTTGTGCCCAGCGATTGCCTTTTTACGCTATAGAACCGGGCCCTGGTATCTCTCGGTGATGTGACTTATTTCGAAAGAAACGGTTGCTATGAGACACAAGGCAATATCTGCAGTTCTAGCATTGGCAGGGGCAGCGGCACTTGCCTTCGAAGCGAAGGTTGTGGCACAGCCCGACCTGAAGGTGACGTATGGAGACAGCGGGATACAGCAACTCTCCTACAACGGGGTAGTGCTGGAAGACCTGAATCAATACCCTTCCGACGCTTTTCATATCTGGCACATGAAGATGACCGATCTAAGTGGCAATGTGCTCTCCTCAGGGCAGTATGGATGGGGCGAGAACAACAACGGCCGCAACTGGGATGCAGGTAGTCAGACATGGACCTATCCATTCAGCTGGGGATCGATCCAGGTGCAGTTGGTCCAGAACGGCAACACGCTGGACATGAAGGTGACTGAGACGAACCTCGCCGATTCTGGTGTGTTGCTCGACGGAGCGGTGATCTATCCGTTCGTTCTGCATTTTCCTCAACTTCCGAACGGATTTGTAGATTCGAGTTATGCGCAGCTTGCCTTCAACACGACGGGGCCAAGCGTGACACTGGCTGATTTCGGTTCGGGAGAGGTGGCATCCGTCGTGACGGATGCTTCGAAGCCGCTCTATAGCGGGTTTCAACCTTCTGGCCAAGGCTCATCATACTTTCCTATCATCAGCGGAACAGCACTCGATGGGATGGCCACGTTCCAGCCGCACAACGACCGGCCCGTAGCGCCTGGGCAGACGGATACCTTTACTGTATCGCTGCGGTTTGCTCCATCCGGGACGGCAGTTGCGAGTCTCACAGCGGATGCGTATCGGAGCTGGACGAAAACCTGGCCACCGCAGATCAACTGGATGGACAGACGCGTCATTGGGGCGGTGTATCTGGCGAGTTCACCGCAAGGTAATGTGAATCAGCCGGGAGGTTACCCGAACAATCCTCGGCGCTACTTCAACGATAGCAATGCAAGCGACTTCAATGTGTGGACTTCGGCCGGGCTGGTCGCCTTTCAGGCTAAGATACTGCAGCAGGCCACAAACAATGTGGAGAATCTGCGGAAGCTGAATGCGCAGGGAGCAATTACTTGGGATATCGAGGGTGAGCAGTATCCGCAGGATACTAGCTATGTGTGTGCGCCGGACGAGATCGCTCGAGTTGCGCCGGAGATGGAGAGCACAGTTGTCGACACCGCTTCGGCGTACTTTGGAATGAAGCTGGATGATGCGTACTTCAAAATAATGCGTGATGCTGGCTTCCGCGTTGGTGTGTGCGTGCGACCTCAGCACTTGGTTCTCAACGGAGATGGAACGGCGAAGCAGGTGTACTTACCGGCTGCGGATATTCCAGCGGAGCTGATCCGCAAGATGAAATATGCGCACGATCGATGGGGTGCAACGCTATTTTATGTGGATTCGACAGTCGATGCGAACGGCGCAGTACTGGACGCGGGAATATTTAACCAGGTTGCCGCCGCGCTGCCGGACTCATTGCTCGTGCCGGAAGAGAGTACTCCAAAGTACTATGCGTACACGGCTCCATTTAAGAACTTCTTATTCCATGGCGATCTGGGGACAGATGCGATGGTGTATAGCTATTATCCACAAGCGTTCAGCGTTAATCTGATAAATGATGTGGATGCGAGAACGCTGGCGGCGAGCCTCCCACAGCTGACAAATGCGGTGAGGCATGGTGATGTGCTCATGACACATGCGGATTACTGGCAGGCGAATAACCCAACGATCGTGCAGATCTATCAGAGCGCTAGCGGTAATGGTGGAACCTCTGCGGCAGCTGGAGCGTATCGCCCTAAGTTTTCGAGCCGGTGAGGTTTCCGGCACGATCCTTAAGCATCAATAATGCACGCGAGAACAGACCCTGAAAGGACTGACGCGACGGCATCCAGTTCCTTTGCTTGCCGATCACAACCATCGTGAAAACCGTCGCCATCAGAACTGCAATCATGGCCAGAGAAATCCAGGCTGCAGCTTGCCGATTAGTTTCGCGCTCCCAGGCGAGGCCAACCAGAACGAGAGAGCCGATCACGCCTGAACTGAATGAGGCAATCGCGCCTTTGGGAATGGAGCCTCGTCTCTTGAGCGTGACGATCTGCAGGGTAGCCAGGAAGAGATGGCCCGCCAGATATACTCCAGCGCCCTTAGCCGCGTTGCCACCATCAAGCAGAGTCGCTGTTGCCAAAACCGCGACGAAGATGGCCCAAGTCGTATTGATCATTCCGAATGTCTTAATCGAAATAATGGACAGGCGTGCTGACATTGGCGCGCTGCCCATATGAATGACTGCGGTTGCCAAGGCGATAGTTACCGCCGCCCCCGCAGCAGTATAGTTCTTGCCATAAAGTAGCGTGAGTCCCCACGGTACGATGATCATTCCCACGCCAGCCATCACCAGTGAAGCAAGGGTGCAGGCATATGCGCAGATCGCCATTATGTTGTCGGGTGTCTTATCGATCCTACGGTTAGCCCCTGCCATCACGGCAAGGCTTCCTTCGTTCAGCAGGCTGGGACCGAGCGCGACAATGTTTCGTAATTGATGAGCAACCGCAAAGTATCCCATCTGAACCATAGTCGTGTCGCTTCTTGCGACTAGCGTCGTTAGCCACCATCCTGCAGCATTCATTCCGATAAGACTCGCGAGTTGTACAACTCCGAAGCCCCAGACCCGTCTTAGTAGTAGTGCCATTGGTTGTGATTGGTTTACAGAGGCCGGAGATGTCAAACCGAGAGATCGACAAAGGAGCAGGATTATCATGACCGAACCCATGGTCACCGCACCCTGGCTGCAGATCATCTGTGTTGGACCAAAGCGGGACATTGCGGGCAACAGCGCGAGATAGCCGCTCCCGACTAGGCTAGAGAGGAGCAGCAGCGCTCTAATACTGCGCTGCCCAACCAAAAAGCCACGGCAACACTCGAGCATGATGATTCCGGCAGCGGAGAAGGCTGCCCACTGCAGCACCCCAGTCAGGCTTTCTTTGTGCAACAGGCGGGAGATAGGCGTAGCGCCCACCCACAAAACGCTCGCTGCCAGTAACGCAGACACTGTTGAAATAACAGCCAAAACCCTGGTTAACGCGGGATACCCACTCGACCCCCTCGGATGCTCCCCGGAAAACCGGATTGCGGTAGATCCTATGCCGCCCGCCGCGTATGCACTGACATTGCTCGCAGTAGAAAGAGCAAGAGCGTACACGCCAAAACTTGAAGCTCCGCCGAAACGCGCTGCAAGGATATTCGCAATAAAACTACAGGCACGCTCAACGATTACACTGAACCCAAGTGCTGAAGTGCCATGCAGCAGGTCCTTTTTGACATGCGTTGGTATCGATCCTTCTGCAGGCGAATCATTTAGCTCGTTGACTGGGAGATCATCTGTCGTGGTGCTGTGCATTATTCGATCTCCTTCAAAGGATTTAGCGGAGCAGGGTCCAGCCAGGAGGAATCCTTTGCGTCGGGCGAGTGCCTATTCATATTCTTGCCTGTTGAGAACCACCGCCTTATACAAATTCTTAAAGGCGATTCGACAAACCGCCAGGAGAGTATCGCAGTGGAAATAAGAACAACAAAATAGATGGCGAACGTCCGCAGTGAGTTGTGGGGTGGTGGAAGCCTCAAGACCAGAGCTATCGGAATCTGCAGAATATACAGTCCGTAACTAGCTTCCCCGAGCAAAATCATAGTGGGCCGTGAAAGCCCATAGGCGAGCAGTCCCTTGCCTGCAGCAAGAGAGTAAATCAGTATTGCGAAAAGTGGAATCAGAAGGCCGTTCGCAAGAAGCGGGTGGGGTATGAATGGACAGAAAGCCAGAATTGCCATAACTGAAGTGGCTGACAAGTTGGAGAATATGCTGCTACTTAGCTGGGGGAAGAGGCCCAGCTTGTAAGCTCGTCCCAAGAGGATGCCAATTAGAAATTCGGGTAGACGAAGTAGTGGATTGAATTCAACCGCCATTTGGAGATGATCGTTCAATCCAGGTGCACCGGTCGTGCCGCGAAACAGGTAGAGTGTCATGGGAGCACACAACGAGAGCAGCCAGAGACCGCAAGCTGTTGAGATGCACCAAGCCGGCCGTAGACGAGTCAGTCGCGGTCCGATCCAAGGAAATACCAGGTAGAAAAAAGCCTCTACCGAAATGGACCAGGCTGGAAAGTTCCAGTACCATGCCGTCCAGGGTGTCCACGACTGTTGCAGCGTGAGCACCACAAATGCGCCAGTCAACAGCTTACCTATGGCAACGCCTAATTGATTGACATGAAGGCTTGTGAGTATGTTTGAGGGAGCGGCCAGCAAGAAAGCAATAAGGTAGGCCGGATAAATTCTAGCGAAACGTGAAACGTAAAAATTCCAACTGATTCCCCGCATCTTTCCACTTGTCTCAAGATAACTAAAAGAGAGAATGAAGCCCGAAAGCAGAAAGAATAGACTTACTGATACGTACCCGGCGCCCACGATATTACTCAAGGGGTATGTCCAGCTTGGCAATGTTGGCCGGACAAAATGATAAAAAACGACATTGACCGCAGCAAGAAAACGCAGTCCGGTCAGGGCATTAAGGTTTCGCTTGGAGGCGACCAAGTTGTCGCGACTTGGCGATACCCGGGGTGTGATTCCAGCACCGGATTCTACGAGATTTGTACCCATAATTAGATTCCGGTAGTCGTTGAGAGAACTTGGGTTCAGCGAGAGTGGGGAGCGAAGCCAGGTCGATCGGATGTCTTGTGCGTTTCGCTCAGCCTTCCAGACAACTCTCACTAGGCTAGATTATTGCTAGTGAGTTTTTCACGGACCGTGCTCATTCGCGCGGGTCTCTGCTGGGTTTTCCATCAGAAGAAATTTGTTTTGTTTAGCGTAGAGATTCTCGTACACGGCCAGGGTCTTTTCAGCGGTGTACCGCCAAGAGAAGAATTGAGAACGGGTGCGAGCTCGCCTGCGTAGGGATTCCCTGTAATCCAAATCATAATGAAGCTTCTTCAGCATCTCGGCCAGCCGATTTGGTGTGGAGAGCGGAAACAACTCTCCACCATCGGCAACAATTTCCGGCAGACAACTAGCATCAGCTGCCAATACAGGACACCCTACTGCAAGCGCTTCGCAGATCTGGAGGCCAAACCCCTCGTATTCGCTTGGATAAACGAATGTATGCGCTTCTGCATACAGAGCTGGGAGATCATCATCGTCAACGCGGCCGATGACCGAAACGCGGTCTGAAATGCTAAGCGCGGACGCCATTTGCATGAGGACCCTGCCTTCAATCACGCTCCCTCCTCCCAGGACCACATGTAAATCACGGAGCTGTGCAATTGCAGACGCCTTCAGCAAAAAGGGTATATTTTTCCGAGGTTCGAATGAACCTACATAAAGAACAAATTGCTCAGGCAATCGATATTTGAGGCGAACGCGTTCACGAGCTTCGGAAGAGATTGTTTGATGAAATCGGTGATCCGCAGCCTCATAGGTAACAGACACCTGATCTTCAGACAGCTTAAAAAGCTGTATTAATTCTCGTCGCGAATGCTCACTTACCGTGAGGATGTGGTCAGCTCGATGTCGCGCCATCCAGCATAACACCCTCGTTATACGTTGAGAGATCGACGTCTTGCGGTGTTCAGCGTAGTAAGTCTCTTCTATAGCATCGTGGAGGGTAAGTACGCACCTAGTCCTGGTCCATTGCGGTAAACCAAAGTGGATTGGAGAATGGAATACCCCAATGCGATCAGTCGCACATTGCTGCGGTACCCATTGTTGCTCCCATCTAACGTAGTTCATGGGAGGAGATTGCTTTATCGTCATGGACGACGTGGGCAACCGTGCCAGTTGCGCGGCATCGTAAGCTCGGTCTGAATATAAATAGACCTCGACACCCAAGTCTACGAGGCCCGATGCCAGATTTAGCGTGTAGCGGTTCCAGCCTCTAAGAACAGGATCACCGAGTACTCTTGCGTTGAACGCTACTCTCATAGAGTTCGGCCCTTCAGAAGTTTATGACCTGTGCAAGCAGATTCGCTTATAGAGTGATGCGCCGTTAGCGTAAAAACCATGAAAGGATAACGCTTCGATTTTCTGGATCGAAGGGTAATGAGAGATCCTAACTGAGAATCACGCTGCTCCGGATATGACATGAGTTCCAGTTCTGGAGGATGGAATAGGGGTCGTCGCAAGGGTATGTTCCTTTTTAATCATGCATTCTTGAAGATGGTTCAGGACCGAGACCATAAGTATGGGTGGCTTGTCCTCGGAAGCCCGGGTAAGTACGAGACGGCCCTCTCGGCCGAGCGAGAGGGTCATCTTCCAGGACAGGTCAGAGTCACTCGTGTTGAAGACCTCCAAAAACGATCTGTCGTGAAGGTACATTCGGACGGTGGCGAATCGCATGTCGTGGCATGTCTTGCAGACTACCTTCCAGAAATCCTCAATGCTCTCGGCTTCCATGAGAGAGCGGTTGAGCTCATGTAGATAGATCTCCTCTCTTAGGACGCGGAAGATCATTTTGCGGGAGAGAGCTCTCCGAGCGGCCCTGAACTCTATATAGCCGAGGCAGTTTATGCCGACCCAGACCAGCGAGCAGAAGAGGAGGAGGATGAATCCAAAGTACTCAAATCTGCTGAAACAAACTAAAAGTGCGAACAAGGCAGCGATGCCGCAGACTCCATAGAGGATTAGCGCAGCGGAGCGGGGTTTAAATCCGAGAGCCAAGACCATGTGATGGATGTGGCCACGGTCGCCTTCAAAGATGGGGGCGCTGCGAAGAAAACGACGGCAGATGGAAAGACCGACATCTACGAGTGGAAGAGCAAGAGCCATGAGTGGTGCTGCCATACCGAGCATAGTGCCGGTGCGCTGACTCCAGATGAGACCGAAGCAGCCCAACATGAAGCCGATGGTAAGGCTGCCACAGTCGCCAAGAAAGATAGAGGCAGGGCTGAAGTTGTAGTGCAGAAATGCGAGCAGGCAACCTGCAAGCGGCACGGTCGCCATTGCGAGCCCGAGGTTACCGCTGATGAGAGCGGCGAGAAGGGTCACGAGTGTAGCAAAGAGCCCGACACCGGCTGCCAGGCCATCCAGTCCGTCGATAAGATTGACGGCGTTCGTGCAACCTACGAGCCATATGAGGCTAAGGGGGATTGTGAGCCAACCGGAATATGGGTGGCCGTCCAGGATCGAGGTGCGCGCTCCGAGAGCTACGGCGAGCACAGCGGCAACCGTCTGGCCGCTGAGTTTTTGCCAAGGCTTGAGGCCGATGATGTCATCGGCCAGACCAGTGAGGAAAACGAGGCCGGTAGCTGGCAACAGAGACCAGAGCAGCTTGCCATGCTGTACGGAGATCTTGGCGTCATGTGGAGCCAGGATGAGCATAAGCCCAAGCGCTCCTGCGTAGGAGAAGACGATGGGGATGCCGCCGATGCGTGGGATTGGCTTTAGGTGAAACTTGCGCACGTTATCCGGTTGATCGACGATGTTGAAACGCTGAAAGATGTCCCGGCATAGCGGGGTAGCTACTAAGCATAGTAGAAAGGCAGTCATTCCCAAACCCACAATGGCATGCATAAAGTGTCTCCGTCATACGGATTTCTTATGTACTTGCGACTGTGTGAAGCTCTGCTCAGTCTATGTCGTCGAAATGCACGAGCTTGTCGTGACAACTGTTGTTGGGCCAGAGTTGAGAATGCCGGCGATGCGTGCGACGCCGAGTGGAAGGTCGTAGTAGTCGAGGAGTGTTTGCCGTGCGCGCTGGCCAGCAGCTTCAATCTCGCCTCTGTTGTCGGCAAGGTGAAGAAGAAGATGAGTGAGGGAATCGACGTCCCCGCAGTTGATGTGCCAGCCACACGCAAAACGCTCGACGATGAGCGCAGGAGTGGCCTCTCGCGGACCAACAAAGAGTATCGGGCGTCCAGCGGCGAGAAGACCATAGACTTTGCTGGGTACGACAGAGCCACAGCAGGCCTCGCGCTGAGTAACTAGGCCGATGTCACCCTCGGAGAAGCTTCGGCTGAGGCCGGTCCGCTGGACGTACGGTCGAAACTCAACTGAGTGAATATCTTCGACGGAGCAGAAGGATAAGAGTTCTTCCCGTCGGCTGCCGCTGCCGACAAAGAGGAATTGGAAACGTTCATCGTCGCGAAGATTTCGGATTGTGGCGGTGACCGTATTCAGGTCATGGGCGAGGCCGAGGTTGCCCGAGTAAAGCAGGACGACTTTACTCGAGTCGCCGGACCTGCGGAGCGGAACGATCGCTTTGCCGTCCGCCCAATTGTCGGCAACGTGGATACTTGAAGGTGCGATACCGCGTTGAATAAGGCGCTGCTTCATGCACTCGCCAAGGGCGATGATGCCATCTGCATGGTGGCGCGAGCAGTCGGCCAAAATACCAGTGACGCGGTCTGCCAGGCCGCCAGCCTTGAAGTAATTTAGGTCAATAGCGACGTCAGGGTAGACATCCATCTCCCAGATGAAATGGCTGGAGCCTCGGAGGAATTTGGTGACAGTTCCGAGAAGCGAAAGCAGCGGCGGGGTGGTAAGCGTTAGGACGAGGTCTGGACGTGGGAGTGTGAGTCCGACAAAGGCAGCGCAGACATAGAAGGAGAAATACGACAGGACGCGGCCGAGGCGGCCACGTACGAATGGAAACGTCTTCACACGGTACATATGGACGGGAGGCGGTTCGTCGGCGCCAGCCAGAGCATAGCCGCCATCGGCGCTGATGGCATAGACTTCGTTTCCTTGGTCGGCAAGACCGCGAGCAAGGTCTGTGAGCAGTTGGCTGGTGGCTGCTGAGTCAGGCCAAAAAAACTGGTTGAGGAGTAGTATCTTCATCGGCTGACCTCGCACTTCAAGTGCGTTGTGCCGACAGTCTCTATGCGACGCTTCTTGACGAAGACAGCTGGGTTGCCAGCGTAGATCTCGCAGTTGGGAATGCTTCCGATGACTACGCTCCCTGCGGCAGCGATGGCTCCTTCTCCCAGGACAACACCAGGAGTGAGGACACACATGGCGCCCGCCCAGGATCCGTCGTAGAGCTGAATCGGGGCAACTATAAGCCTGAAGCTTGGGTCCTTCCAGTCATGGTTACCAGTGCAGAGGTACGCTCCCTGAGACAGGCATACGCTAGTCCCAATATGAACGGTGGTGAGGTTGTCGATCCAGCAGCGCTCACCAATCCAGCTGTCATCTCCAACTATGAGGTGCCAAGGATACTTGACGCTGACGCCGGGCTTGATAACAACCCGCTCACCGATCCGAGCGCCAAAGAGCCTGAGAAGATGAACTCGCAGTGATGAGGATGGGATCCATAAGGAGCGAAGGATGGGCAGGCCGAGAAAAAACCATGACAGACGCCAGATGGCGGAGCGTCCAGGGTGATACCACGAGTTATCGTAGTTCCTAAGATTGATCTGAGTCATAGAATCTCACTGCATCACCAAATCTACTGTTTGAGGAAGAGGACCGCCTTGAACCCATCGATATAGATCGCTCATCTGGTTTGCGACAGAAGACCAGTTGTAACGTTTTAGAATGAGGTTGCGTCCTCTATCTCCAATTTCCCTGTTAGCCTCAGGCGAGTTATGCAGGAACTCACTTATGGAGCAGCTAAGTTGATCGACATCAGGCTGGATGCACCATCCTGCATTAATGAGTTTCACGTCAGGCACGTTGCACTGATCGGTGATGATCACAGGTAGACCTATTCCCAGTGCTTCTAAGATGGATACGCTTAGGCCTTCAGAATAGGAGGGCAGCACAAAACACTGTGACGCAGCTAAAGCGCTCCATTTGATCTCGCCGGATAACATTCCAGTGAAAAGAACCTGATCGCTTATGCGATGTTCCGCGATAAGTTGTTCGATAGTAGAGCGAGTATTTTCAAAGTCTGGCCCAGCTAAAACTAGATGAGCTTCCGGCCACTTCTTGGCTAGCATTGCCCATGACTTAACCAGAAGGTCCAGACCCTTTTTAAAATGAATTCTTCCAAGAAAAAGAATAATTTTCTTTCCTTTGAGTGCAGGAAATTGCATATAAAAAAGATCGGGGCTGATGGACCTAGGAATATGGACCCCATTGGGTATCACCGCTATGGGATGGCTGGCACCAAAGCGGCGATAGTCCTGTGCTTCAGCGTGGGTGAGAGCATGGAGGCAGGCGGCGCCATTGACATTAGCGCGCTCGAACAGCGCAGAGTAGATGCGCTTCTTGAGCTTCTTGTTGGCAAGCGCCCAGGATTGCAGCATACCGTGAGCGGAGAGGATATACGGTGTGCGCAGAGCGCGCGCTGTATGACATGCGATGGCTGTGCTTTGCTCCCAAAGACCATGAATGTGAATGCCATCTGCGCGTTTAACCTCCTCTCGGAAACGGACTCGTAACTCGCGGTCATGCAACCAAATAGCCCGGCTTGTTGGCCAGTGCGTGAGGGCAAGCTTGGGATGGTTTGAGGTGGAATAGATTTCGTCCGGATCACAGAATGCGGCGAGGTCGACCGAAAATAGCCCGGAGACGGCGATGGCGGATCCGAGTTGAGGGACGACCGAACTAAGGCCGCCATATCTCGGATCAAGATGGGTAACAACATTCATCCAGTGGCCCGCCTTTGGCGCAGGCGCAGGACAGTTGTTCGCATCGCGAGGATCAGCCAAGACGTTGTCTGAGCGAGTAGTCATGGTCACCTATTCCACCTAGGATCCAGCAAAGATCTACCTAGGATGACTTCTAGAAATCGGGCCCGTGAGAAGGAATGTAGTAACGTGATAGTTCAGGTATTAGAAATCACTGCAATTTGGCTGCCAAAGTTCTCCGGAGAATAGTTACTAACAATCTCCATAGAGTGTGTTCCCATCTGCGCGAGTTGCACATCGTCGAACAGTTCAAGCTGGTGGAGACATCTTGTGAGCTCGCCGCTTTCGGACGGCTCAAAGATAAAGCCGTTTCGACCTGGGATGACGAGGTTCTCAACGCATCCGCAACGGTTTGAGACGATAACCGGAAGACCTGAGGCCATGGCTTCGTTGACAACTAGGCCCCAGGGTTCGCGCGTACTTGGGAGCACGAAGCAGCCAGCGAAGGCATAGTAGATGGGAAGCTCGCTGGAACTTTTGTGTCCAATGAAATGGATGTCTGCAGCATAGGATGATGCGTCAGCACTGTGGCGAAGTGATTCGGCTGCTGGGCCGTCGCCTACTATGACAAGTGGCCACGTGCCTCCGCTGTCACGGTAGATGAGCCATGCAGCAAGGAGGCCGTCCAGATTTTTTTCTGGAGCGAGTCGGCCGATGTAGAGGAAATAGCGCCGTGGAAGACCGAAAGCGGCGGCGGCCGATTGCCGTCGCAAGGCAAGGGATCTTTCACGGAAAAACTTGTTGTCGACTACATCGTAGAAGGGGGTGATGCGGTCGGAAGAAAAGCCAAGCTGGTTGAGGTAGCGGACGTGGGCCTCACCGCCTGCGATGGCCCAATCAAAGAGGCTCCGAATGAGAATTGCCTTTGTCTTTTCCTTCCACCAGATGCGTTTGTGGTCGTGGGCGGAACTCTCGGTCATCAGCACACTCTTGCGGCGGTTAACCTTTGCCCACAGTGCTGCCACGATAGCGGGCAAGGTGTAATACCCCGGGACGAGAACAGCTTCAGGATTAAGGCGTGAGAGTCGATGCCAAAGTTTGGCGGCGAGATGAATCTTGCCCGCCTGTTGCCAGCTGGTGTCGGGCATCAGAGTCTCGACGGGTAGGTCAGCGGGAATCTCTTCGCGGAACTTAAAGCCAGCGTGGACGCCGACGCCGCCAACAAGCTCGATACCTGCGACCGTACCTGTTAAAGTTGGTGCGGACTGAAGTCCCCGGAAGCGGGCGACATGGTACGCGTACCAATCGATCCAGATAACGACTACGCGACAGGGCTGTGAGCGCACTGGAGTAGCGGGGTCAACAGCAGATATAGCGGTCTCAAACATGTTCAACAGCCCTGTGTTGCATGACTGAGAGTTGGTGGTGCCGTATCAGACGACGTTTCGCGGAGCGTGCCCGGAGAGCCCATTTCCAGGTGAGCCAGCACGGAACCGAGAGGAGGATAGTGCGAAAGATGACGGCCTCCATCGTCTGCATGACCAGATAGATAGAGAGGGCCGAGAGAATCACATACTGACTTGACCACGGGCCGCCACGCGTTACAGTCTTCTGCCAGACGAAGCCGTAGCACCAGCCAAGTACAGCCATCGCAGGTACGGAGAACCACCAGAGCTCTACCCATAGGTCGGCGATGATGCCTGGGGCAGAGCCTACGGCTCCCTTCCAGCCCAGGACGTCGCCGAAGCCTTCTCCGGTCCCGGCGTTACGGAGCAGTTCGGGAACACCGAAGTCTTCGTATTTGGTGGGCCAGATGGCGCTGGGGATTGGACGGACGAGAAGCTGGGCAAGGTAGCGGCGCATCCAGAAGTATCGACCGCGGCGCTCGGAACTGAGTACAGTGCCTGCGCCATAGACGTACTCGTTGCCGGGGTCGGGCTTATCAACGATCCTGCTGACATCAGTGCTAACGTCGAAGTTGGAACCAAGATAGATGTTGCTCCGGTTTGTAACCAGGAAGAGTACAAGCCAGCCCAGGCATATGCCGAGAGCGCCGACAGCGAAGATGGGAGGGCGCTTCTTGCGATTGATATACCAGCCCATTAGAACAATGATGACGATAGAGAAGGTTGGGCCGCGGCGTGCCATCAAAATAGCCTGGACAAGCCAGGGAAGACCATAGAGCATCATGAGCGAGAGGCTTGGGATGCCCGGCCCGCCGGCCGAAAGAGAGGATACGGAGAGAAGAACCCCGACGAGCAGAAGAAGGCTGCCATCGCGGACATAACCGCTATCGTCCCAACCGCCAGAGTAAGAAGCACTGAATGCATTGACGAAGCCGCCAACGTTGATGATGGTTATGCTCCAGCACATGAGGCCGATGGCACCGAAAACCCCTGCTCCAATTAGCAGGCGACGGCAGGCGAGAGGTGGAAGCTGGTGGAGGCCTTCCGGGGGGCGGCGATTCATGCGAATGCCCACCCCAAGGCAGGCGGTCACGAATGCGACGATACCGAGGACGTTGAGCCGTTGCACAAAGAGGAGTTGATCATCATCAAAGAACTGCGTGAGTCCTCCTGTGGAGAAGAGATTCCAAGGCATCCAACCATAGAGGAATATGAACATGGGCCCAATGAAGACGAGGGGATGGAACACGTCGCGGCTGCCATCGTAGGCGCAGATGATACCGAAGGCGCTAATTGCCACAGCCAGGAAGAGAAGGGCTTCAAACATAGGTACGCCTCCGCATCGCCTCTTTAGGTTGCGATGCAAGGACGCCACTAACGGCTTCGACTACACCGGAGCGGAAGCGCTGCCATGTGAATTGTTCAGCGCGAACACGCGCCTGCTGACCCATCAAAACAAGCTCGGCGCGATGAGTAAGTGCCCAGTCGATGCGCTCCGCGATCAGTTCGGGTTGGCAGGGCTCGACGACGAAGCCTTGGACACCGTGGTCGATAAGGTCGGTGGCCGCTGTGCGGTTGGTCGAGAGGATAGGAAGGCCGCAGGCGAGAGACTCAAGCAGAACCTGGCCGAAGCCTTCGGCGACGGAAGGGAAAACGAACAGATCCGCAGATTGGTAGGCGGAGACCAGTTCGGTGGCGCTGACCGAGGGCCTGATCTCGACCTGTGAGGCGAAGGGGCGAAAAAGCTCAAGGCCATCGACCACACGGCCACAGATAGTCAGTTGAACGTTCTTTGTGTCGAGTAGACGGAGCGCTTCGAGAAGATATTTGATGCCCTTGCGTTGGTTGATGCGTCCGACGAAGAGCAGTCGTAGTTTCGAGCCTGGAGCAGAACGCAGATGGGGCGCTGGGGTGAAGCGGCCTGAGTCTACCCCGTAGGGTACGACGCTAATCGCTGACTCAGGAGTGCCATGCTCGACCAGGGTATCCCGCGTGAAGGACGAGGCCACGAGAAAATGTGAGGCCATGTTTGTCTCACGGACGAGGTGCTGGAAGTCTTCTTCACGCAGGGATAGCTCCCATTCCTGTCGCAGGGAGTCGGCGCAGTCGGGATGGGCATTGAGCTCCTCAGTGAGGATACGACGCATACTGGCGGGATGCGGGTGGAGTTGAAAGAGAATGCCCGCACGCGAATAGTGCGAGAAGGCGTCGTAGCCGTAGTAGCTGTAACTGACAAGACCGGCGTTAGTTCGCGAGGCATACCTGCCAGCGGTGCGGCCGAGCGTGGCATCAGAGTACCGGGTAACTCGGCGTCGGAATGAGAGTGGGACGCGGGGTAGTTTGTCGAGAATAAGAGTGGCGAGGCCGGTAAAGGTGCAAAGCCTAACCTTGCGAGAGGGTAGCATCGGCTCACTGCGCTGCAGGAGCATGGTGCGAAGGCCGGCTGGCAGGTAGCTCGCAAGCAACTCTGCCCATGGACGATCGGAAGGCCAGAAGAGGTCGGTGACAAGCGCCTCAAGCATATCCGCTTCAGAGAGAGCGCGAGCAAGCTGGTATGCGTCGCGCGCTCCGCTCTGGACAACGACTGCCTTCTGACGCGACGCCTGTGGTGGATGGCTCTCCGGCAGGGTAGGACGCAATGCCTCTGCGTCGCGGGGTAAGGGCGAGTTACGGATTGTGAGGGCGGCAGACATGAGGAGATCTCTCAAATATTCGACCAATAAAATTACAGAAGTGCGTCAAAGTGTTGCTTGAGTTGCTCCGCTGAGGACGACCACGTGAAGCGCGAGGCGCGGATACGCCCGGCGCGAGAGAATTGATCACAGGCACGCGAATCCGTTAGGAGATTGTGTAGCGCGTCGATATGAGCTTCAGGTTGAGTGGGGTCGACCAGGAGTGCGGCATCCCCGGCGATCTCAGGAAGAGAAGAAGCGTTGCTGCCAACGACTGGCGCGCCGCAAGCCATAGCCTCGATCACTGGCAGACCGAAGCCCTCGTAACGGGATGGGAACCAGACTACACTTGCCGCTGCATACAAGGCGTGAAGGACCTCATCCTCGACGAAGCCAAGAAAACGAAAGTTGGAACCGAGAGCTGCAGCCCTTTCTGTGTACACAGGATGTGAGTGGTTGACGACGGCAACGATGAGATCAGGAAACCGCTTGAGTAGCGCGGGGCAAGCTGCAAGGATAAGATCTGCGTTTTTGCGGAAGTGCAGGCCGCCGGGAACGAGAATAAAGGGCCGGTCAGCCAGGCCGGCCTGCTCGAGATAGCGCTGCCCGGCAACTGGAACGGACGCAAAGAAGTGCGGAGTGACGGCGTTGGGGACGACGCGAAGACGCGATGCGATAGATGGAAAGAAGTGCGCGAGGCGGTCTGCGGAGAAGTGCGAAACGGTGTGGAACATATCTGCCGTTCGCGAGAGCTTGTAAAAGAGCAGCTTCCACTTGAGCCTCTGTTTCCAAAATACGGTGTCCTGCCGGTGCGCTCCTTGCTCGAAGTAAGCTGCGTCGTGAATGGTGACAGCGAGTAGAGCTTTGCGCGTAGGCACGTAAGATTCTGCGGTGCAGAAGACGACTTGCGCCTCGGGCCAGAAGGACTCGGCGAAGGGGCGATCGAGAGCGAACCAACGGGCCTGTTGGCGTGAGGTATCGGACGAGAAGGTGTGGTAGTGAAAATTGGTCCAAGGCCGCCGCACGAGAGGGAGGACGCGTGCTCGATCGCCAGCGTCGGCAAGAACACGGAGATGGACGTCTTTGCGAAGAGCGAGATGCTCAGTCAACTGCCGGGCGACTCGACCGGCGCCGGTGGAAGCGTGAATATTACGCAGATGCACGTAAGCCAGCAGGTTGAGGGCAGCGTTCGGTGCGATCTTAGGTGCAGCGGAAGAACCCGCCGCGTCTAAGGTGGTCGCCGACGCTGTGACAGGCACGATCATAAACGAACCGCGTCCTCTTCGGCCTGATGCTTGTAGCGCTGGTAAGACTCGTAGTATCCACCTTGTCCTTCCTTGACTGCGTCGAAGTCATTGAGGAGAGTGCCAATAAGGCGAACGCGATCACGCTCGAAGAGGTCACGTGCGCTTGCGGCTTGTTCGCGTGTAGTAATGCCGGCGCGGAAGACTAAGATGGCACCATCCGCGTGGCGGGCGAAGATGCGTGCGTCTGCCATGTGCAGTACGGGAGGGGTATCGATCAGGATGACGTCGAAGTCACGTTTAAGACGGGCAATCAGATCCCCAACATGAGAAGAGTGTAGTAGTTCGACGACCTCATCTCTGCCGGTTCCTGCTGGAACGATAGAAATGTTAGGCATAGCGGTTGGTTTGCAGAATGTGTTGAGTGGGGCAAAGTTGAGATCTATGTCTCCACGCAGAATGTCGCGTACACCGAAGTCATTTGTAACATGCAGTGCCTTGTGTAGTCCGGGCTTGCGAAGATCGCCATCGATCAGAACGACGCGAAGCTTCGATTTACTCAGGGCCACGCCAAGGTTCGCGGTAATCGTTGTTTTGCCTTCGACCGCGTTTGGGCTGGCAATGACATAGATTCGAGTGTGTGTAGGCGAGGAATCTGAGAGAAGAATGGAGAAGGTCGCGCTGCGATAGGCTTCAGCCACGATGGAGAAGTTATCATCCCATTTGGCGATCTCGAGTGCCTTCTCCTGCGGAGTATCGGCTGATTGACGAGCAATAGTCCGCGAGGCATTGAAGGACGAGAGGATGGCTTTGCGGCGACCGCCTTCCGCTGAGGGAATGGTCCCTAACGCCTGCACATGGAGATAGCGCTCAACATCACCAGGAACCCGGAAGACATCGCAGGAGCGATCTTTGAAAAAGGCAAAGCCAATGCCGAAGAGCGATCCAAGCACAAGACCCACACCGACGCCATTGCCCCGTCGGGGCGAGATAGCTATCGTAGGCTTGCGTGCGGCGTCGACGATCCGGATCGTCGACGCCTGCATCGCTGAAGCGAAGCCTGCTTCCTTAGCGCGCTGAAGGAGAGTCTGATAGAGTTGCTGTTCGGACTCCACCTCACGTCGCAGAAGGTTAACCTTCGAGGCTTTTCCAAGATCGGTGGATACGCTTGTCTCCTGCACATGGTATGCGGCCGATAGCATAGCTTCCCGATGGAGAGCGGCATCATACTCATTCTTCATCCGTTTGGCATTGGTGGCGCGTTCAATGGCCATGCCGGTCTCCACCTCTCCGATCTGAGACCGGAGATGTATCACTTTGGGATTTTCCTCGGTAAGCGGAGGGACTAGCTCTGCCACGCGGCTGCGCAGATCCGCGAGCTTTTGCTGATACGCCCGATAGCCCGGGCTATCGAGGATGCTCGGGATGCTGTCGGGGTAAGAGCTGCTGGCGACCCGGGATTGTGCCTCTTTTTCAATACGATCGGCTTGGGCCTTGACCAGTTCGCCCTGCACCTGACGCAGGCGGTCTGCGCCGACGCTTGCGCTCTCCTGACTCAAGACGAGACCGTTCCCGCCCGTCGCTGCTTCTAGCTCCTTCTGCGACTCCTCCGCCTTGACTCGGACGTCGGCTACCTGACGAGTGAGCCACTCACTCGTCTTCTCTGCTTCGTTACTACGTGTCTCAAGGTCTTCTTCTTTGTATTCCGCGGTAAGAGTGTTGCAGAACTTCGCCGCGAACTCTGCGTCCCACGAGTCGCAGGTAATCTCGACCAGACGGGTTAGGCCGAGTGGCTTGACCTTTACGCTCTTCGCCGTTGCACTGATGAGATCCAGATACGACAGTGGCTCGCTGCGGGGGAGATGAAGCGTGCGCTGAAGGCGGGAGAGAAGATCATCACGCTCGATGAACGCGGGGTGCGGTTGTGCCTCCAGGCGACTGACAGTTCGACCAAGCAGAGTATCACTTTGCAGGAGCTTGATCTGCGTTTGGATATTCGCTTCGCTCGATGAACTAGCGCCGTCGCCAGTAGGTGCGACTACTCGCATATTCATGAAATCGCCGTTCAGGCTCTGAATGTCGAGTGATGTTCGGGCGCGGTAGACGGGAAGCGAACCCAAGGTTAAGAGGAAACTCGCAACAACACCGGCGACCGCGAAGGCGGCGATTACCCACCGCCAGCGGTGCAATGTCCGGTAGTACTCCTTCGCAAGGCTGCCACGAGGTTCATGATCTTCCTGCAAGTACGGCGGAGTCTCATAGGCTATGTGCTCGAGTTGCGTCGGCGTAACCATCGAAAACTTTGGGACTCGACGACTATCTGAGGAAAAGTTTTGCATATTTCTACCTAAAGATTGCAGACTTGTCTTTCGGGCCCCACTAGATTAACGACGATAGATAGCGACGCCAGTCGCGACTTGCAAGATGGCTTCTGCGGCTCGGCGCGCGGAAGACTTGGCGACACTATTGGGAATGAAGAGCACATCATTCGCGTATAGCAGCACGTCAGGGGCCTTTCCTTCGAATATTTTTTGGACATCAACTGGAATCTCCCGAGGTTTACCATCACCTCCAGGCGCGGGACGCATGATCCTCGATCTTCCTAATGCCGCATCATGGTCGAAACCTTCGGCAAGTGAGATCGCCTGCATTAAAGAGATTGCCCCGCGCGACGAGATTTGAAATCCTCCTGCCTTATGAACGTTTCCCACAACATAGACAATGTCAGCTTTTGGAATGGAGATCACGTCATTTGGTTCGATCAGAATGTTGTCTGAGGGATTCTTTGATGCGAGGAGATCATCGAGCGAAAGAGATGCCGTGCTGAAACGGTTTGTGACGTCTGCCTTTGCGTCTATCAGAGGTAGTTTTCCCCATTTCAGTTGCCGCGTTAATATGACCTGCCCGCCGGCATCCGCTCGGACGCCCCCAGCCAGTGAAATAACCTCGATGAGATGCTTTGGCCCCTGCAATTGGTGGACGCCCGGATTGTTGACAGACCCAATGATGGAGACCGGCCGACTCTGATCATCGGTGATATTAACGGTGATTTGCGGCGAGTTGATGTATTTGCTGAGCTTAGCAGCCAGCTCCATCTTGAACTGTTCAATGGTAAGTCCGAGAGCCTGAATTCTTCCAACCATGGGCAAGTCGACAAAACCGTTCGGGTCGATTCTGACTGGCTTATCGGAAAGCTCTTCCATGTCGACAACGCGAATGACGATCTGATCTCCCGCACCCAGCACGTACTCAGGTACGGGAGGTTGGCGCGGTATGAGTGCAGGTTGTGCTATCGCCTGAGAAGCGCAGCAAAATAAAACCATCAACATAATATGTAGACTCGAATTAAGCTTCCGCAATAAGGACTTATCCGATAGGAGCACATACCCTCCAAATGAACTTCAAAAAAGGCCCGGAGCGGTATCGTTCGTGATAATTGCCTAACTTAAAAATTCGAGGACCGTATGCGAATGGAATAACTCTCTTACGAAGAAATCCTTCGAGCTCTCTGTTTTGATGGATGTCGATCTTACATGAGAGTAGTCAAAGAGAGCATTGTCGATTTGCGATGTTGTTATCACGGAGTGACGGTTGACGGTAAATTTTTGATCTCTGGCTACCTATATATCACTCGGTTTTTATTTAAGCGAGGGTATTCAGTGGCTTAAAGGACTGTTATTCATTTGAATTAATGGTTGCGAGTAAGTAGTACCCGAGATACACAGAATATTGAGTACTCGAAATACTTATTGTGTGTTACCTAAGTTAGTTACTGCAGTTCTCCTAGGATAAACTTCTTAGCTTCGGCAGTTTAGTCCTGCCTTTATTTCCATCCCGGATTGACGCTAATTGTTCACTCGAGCCACTGTTCGACTATTTGGCCCTTGACTAAGCCCACGTTTCCAGAATTGGGACGGAATGCTCTACATTACGGAGCCCACTGCCAGCGTAATCGAGTGCAGGCCCAAGTAGCTGAGCAACGGTAATTAAGGCAATTTACGACTAGGCGAGAGCCACTGGATCCACCCGCAGTGTGCTCCGAAGCACAGATTGGGAGCTCCGGGGACGGAGAGAATGTCTAGGCGGTGAACTGGGGTTTCATTAAATCCCAGATCTGGCGGATCCCCTGCTCTAAGCTGGTGGTGTGATGCCAACCTAAGGTATGGAGGCGGGTGACATCCATGAGCTTGCGAGGTGTGCCGTCGGGCTTGGTGTGGTCGAAGGTGAGTGCGCCATCGAAGCCCAGGACGCGGGCGATGGTTTCGGCAAGTTCGCGGATGGTGACGTCTTCGCCGGTGCCGATGTTGATGAGGGGTGGGTCGGTCTCTGTGAAGAGGGTAGCGTAGGTGGGTTCGTCCAGGCTGAGGAGGAAGACGCAGGCATTGGCGAGGTCTTCGGAGTAGAGGAACTCGCGACGGGGAGTGCCGGTGCCCCACACGACGACTTCGTGTCTCCCTGCCGCCTTGGCTTCGGCGGTCTTGCGGATGAGGGCGGGGAGGACGTGGGAGTTGGCGAGATCGAAGTTATCGCCGGGACCGTAGAGGTTCGTAGGCATGGCGGCGAGGTACTTTGTTCCATATTGGCGGTTGTAACTCCAACACATCTCGATGCCGGCGATCTTGGCGATAGCGTAGGGGCGGTTGGTGGGCTCGAGAGGGCCGGTGAGAAGACATGACTCGGGCATAGGCTGCGGGGCAAGCTTGGGGTAGATGCAGGAGGAGCCAAGGAAGAGGAGGCGGTTTACGCCCGTCTTGTACGAGGCTTCAATGATGTTGCTCTGAATGGCGAGGTTGTCGCGGATGAAGTCGGCGGGGTATGTGTTGTTGGCGAGGATGCCGCCCACCTTAGCTGCGGCTAGGATGACGTACTCGGGTTTAGTCTGCGCGAAGAAGGCCCGCACCGCGGGGGCGTCGAGGAGGTTGAGTTCGGCGCGGGTCCGGGTGAGGATGTTGGCGTAGCCGAGGCGGGTGAGTTCACGCTCGATGGCGGAGCCTACGAGGCCGCGGTGGCCGGCGACGTAGATGCGCGCGTCGAAGGGCATGTGAGGAGTGGGCAAGAAGACCTCTTAGGTGATGAGTGTTCGGTCCGTTGGACGGAGTTATGGCCCCTTCTAGGTTTCGCGGACGTTGTAAGCGTCGTAGCCGTGGCGGATGGCCAAGGCGTCGCGCTCGGCGGACTTGAGATCGGATTCGACCATTTCCCTGACGAGCTGGTCGAAGGTGGTGCGGGGAGTCCAGCCTAGTTCGCGCCTGGCCTTCGATGGGTCGCCTAGGAGGGTTTCCACCTCTGTAGGTCGGAAGTAGCGGGGATCGACTGCGACGACTATCTTGCCGTGGGCGTCGGTGGCCTTTTCGTCGATTCCGCTCCCATGCCAGGTGAGGTTGAGTTCGAGGAGTTTGGCGCAGCGCTGGACGAACTCGCGGACGCTGAACTGCTCGCCGGTGGCAATGACGTAATCCTGAGGCTTCTCCTGCTGGAGCATGAGCCACTGCATTTCGACGTAGTCGCGGGCGTGACCCCAGTCGCGTTTGGCATCGAGGTTACCGAGGAAAAGGGTCTGCTGTAGGCCTACCTTGATGCGGGAGAGGGCGCGAGTGATCTTGCGGGTGACGAAGGTCTCGCCGCGCAGGGGACTCTCGTGGTTGAAGAGGATGCCGTTGCAGGCGTAGATCCCGTAGGCCTCGCGGTAGTTGACGCAGATCCAGAAGGCGTACATCTTGGCGACAGCGTATGGGCTACGCGGGTAGAAGGGTGTGGTCTCTTTCTGGGGGATCTCTTGGACCAGGCCGTAGAGTTCGCTGGTCGAAGCCTGATAGAACTTTGTCTTCTTTTCGAGGCCAAGAATGCGTATGGCCTCAAGGACGCGAAGGGGGCCAAGGGCATCAGTCTCGGCGGTGTACTCGGGCTGCTCGAAGGAGACCTGGACGTGAGACTGAGCGCCGAGGTTGTAGATCTCGTCGGGCTGGACCTTCTGAACGATGTGGATGAGGGACGAAGAGTCCGTTAGGTCGCCGTAATGGAGGACGAGGCGCGGGTGAGGGTTGTGCGGGTCCTCATAGAGGTGGTCTATGCGCGCGGTGTTGAAGAGAGAGGAGCGCCGCTTAATTCCGTGAACTACGTAGCCTTTGGCGAGGAGAAGCTCTGCGAGGTAGGCTCCGTCCTGGCCAGTAATTCCTGTGATCAGTGCTTTTTTCAACAATGTCTCCCTTGGACCGATGAGTCATGGCGTTCGGCTTAGTTTACTTGAGAGGTCAGTGCATTGCCGGTGAGGGCGAGGAGATGATGCACGAAGTGGGGTAAGGAGGTCATGTTCGCATTGACGATCATTTGAGCGCAACCATTCCAGGCTTGTGCCTTGAACTGCAACACTAAAATCAAACGTTCGCTCGGACAGGCTTTTCGCTTGATGTCGAGCAGGCTATTTCGCCTTCATTCTCCAGATCCAGGAACAGAGCAGTAATGACCTCCTCGCAAGGAATGATTTCCCCGGTGTCATCGAGAACCAGGTGACCTATCAGATTGTCACCAGTCTGCTGGCTACCCCTCATGTCAAAGTCGTTCGCGCGCAGACCATGTTCCCGACTCCTATGTCTATGTTGTTTTCCAGGATGGCCCGATCTCTACTGGGCGCGCTCGCGTGTCATCGAGCATCTGCAGCAGATCAGCGGGCGAAAATGGTGGTCCTATCCTTCGTCCCAGTCGCTCACGCGCAGTCCGGAATTTAAGTGCAATGAGCGCTTCGAATTCCTGGCTTAAATACAACATCCTCGCCCTCCATGCCCAATTCCGGGCTTTAAGTGCAGCATGACACTCGGGCAGCCCATTGCCGAGCGGCCCGGCAAGCCGTACTTCGATCCAATCTTTTCTCTCGAAGCTATCGGATACCTCGAACGCGAGGCTTCGTTTCTCTATCACGACGCAGTGTGGTGTTCATTCGGAGTCGCTCCCCAGAAGTTACGCCGGGAGGCTGATGTACTTTCCCGACGGGTTTCCCATCCGGGTCTCCAACACCGGCGTTCCGAGTTTCACCTTCTTCGACGAAGGCCAGGCGACTGGCTTGCCCGATGTTTTGTACCAATGAGGAGTTAGTGTAGCGCGTTTATGAAGGGCCTAGTAGCGATCGTCGAAATAAGACAAACGCCGCCATCGGCGAGTGTTCCATCGACGTCCATCAGGAACAGTTTGATCTTGCGGGCTCGGGCCATTACTTCGGGCGAAGCGAGGGAAGCAAGGTCCACCGGCAGGCGCGACCTTCATCAAGGGTGACATTCTGACCCCTGAAGGCTGCAAGAAGCTCGTGGACGAGTCCATCAAGGCGCTTGGCGGACTCGACATTCTCGTCAACAATGCCGCAGCCGCAGAACTCGTTTTGCCGAACTCCGAGGCCATCTCGGATGCCGTTTGGCAGGAAACGATTGCGTCGAATCTACTGTCCGTCGTTCGCGTGACAAACGCGGCGTTGCCCGCACTGAAGGAGTCAACACAGGGCTCCATCCTCAACATCTCGTCTGGGAGTGATCTTCCGGGCAGCGGTCCACTCGTTCATTACGGCGCAAGCAAGGCCGGGATGAACTACTACACGAAGGCACTTGCGAAGGAGCTAGGTGTCGCAAACAAGATTCGTGTGAACATCGTCACGCCCGGCGGCGTTGAGACACCGGGCGGCGACAAAATTCGCAATGAGATCATGGCGGCAATGGGCGCACCGCCCGAGGCTGCCGTTGCTATGGTGCCGCTCGGTCGGCTCGGATTGCCCTCGGATATTGCAGAAGCTTCAGTCTTCCTGCTTTCGCCGCGTGCCATCTGGATCACTGGACAAAACTTCCATGTTGACGGTGGCTTCAGCTTCTAAATCGCTCGGTCGGTCTAAAGAAAATCAGGCTCGCTGACCTCAGCGAGCCTGATTTTCTTTGTGATTGCTGTGTTGTCCTACGTCGAGATAGCCCATGTAGCGAAGGGCGACATCAACAACTCTCATCAATTCTGGTTTCGTCGCACCGCTCGCGTGCTGTACGCTAAGTCCCTGGATCAGCGCAGCAACGTATCGAGTCAATGCTGCTGGGTCCACATCTTCGCCAAGGTCTCCAGACTTCTTAGCCTGCTCGAATCGCTGTCTTGCCTTCGATAGTCCATTCTTCCTGAGTTGAATCAACCATTGCTTGATGGGATCTGCGTCGTCTCCGACCGCCAACGCCCCGTGTACCGAGAGGCAACCTTTCGGATTGCCGGGAGTCGCCAGGAAATCCACGGTGCCCCGAAGCGACGATTCGATTACTTCCCGAATCGTGGGTTTCGCAAGGGCTTCGCGTATGTATCCTTGATACGTGCCGAGATAGCGCTCAAATGCCTTTTTGAAGAGTTCTTCCTTGTTGCCGAAAGCGGCCCACATACTGGAGCGGTTAATCCGCATGGCGTCTGTCAGGTCGGTGAGCGTGGCCCCTTCGTATCCTTTTTCCCAAAACACACGCATCGCTGCATCTAGGGCCGCCGTGGTGTCGAACCCTCGGGGGCGACCCATCTTCGAGTTGTCAGAGGTTCTAGCCATACACATTATTGGATACATCTGAACCGAAAAGGATGGAAGTTCGTAGCCAGGCATCGCGGGAGATGCTTATCTGAATCGTACGGTTCAAAGATAAAATTTCCAAGAGGAATCGATAGTCGGCTCCTCCGGTGATGGCGGCAACCTTACCCCCAAGGTTCCCTTTCCTCTCCCCTTGTATTGCAAAAATGGACATCGGAACCGTACGATTCAGATATGTGTGCAAGGAGGATGTAGAACATTTGAGCTTCCCATCTCGCAAGCTTCCATCCCTTTGAGCGCCGGCGGAATGAAGCGAAGGAAACAGACTACTTAACTGATGAATTTATGGCACTTTCAACCAACGTACGTGTAGCAGAGAAATGAAGATGCACCGTTGGAGTCACCACATTGTCCGTACTTGTAGATATCCGCCTTCAGTTGGCCGCAGTCACACTTGCAGAGGAAATGAACTTCACCAGGGCAGCAGAGCGGCTGAGGATCACACAGCCGGCTCTTAGCAAGCAAATCGCTGAGCTAGAAAGTCGTCTTGGCTTCGCAGTCTTCGAGCGCGATCAGAAGCATGTTTCGCTTACCGAAGCGGGACAAGTCTTTGTCAGGGGCTGCCAAGATTCTTTAGCAATCCTTGAGAAAGCAGTGCGAACAGCCCGCGCCGCGCAAGACGAGATTCAGCCGGTTGTCACCATCGGACACAGCCCCTACGTTTGCCCTTCAATAGTGTCCGCTTTGGTTGGCGTTCATCTCCCTCTCTATCCGGCGTTGCGACTTCGCATGGAAAGCAGATTTGGGAACGAACTCATCCACAGCGTTCTGTCCGCCGAACTCGACATCGCAATCCTCGAAGAGCCAATTGAGAACCCTCTTACCCTCGTGCCTTTGTTGACTGCCCCCCTTCACGCCGTCATGTCGTTCGATCACCCAGCGGCGAAGAAGCGTTCAGTGAACTATAGAGGACTTCACTAATGTCGGCTGGATGATGTTTCCCAAGAAGGCAAATCCGATCATTTACTACCGCGTCTTCGAGGCGGCGAAGATGACCGGAGTCTCTCCCGTTGAACTCCACCACTACATGATGCCGCACGAAGTTGTTCAACTCATTTCAGAGAATTTCGGGATTGCTTTCATGCCTGGCGGGATTGCGGAGCAGGTAGCGGGCACTGAATTGGCGGCTCGGCCTCTCGCGTCGAAAGCGTTTGAAATTACCTGTCATTTGGCGCTTCGCACCGATCAATCTTCGCGCTTGGTGAATGAGTTCGGAAGAGCCTTCTTGAAAAAAATGACACCGGCTGCGCGGCAGGGCGAAGCCTCCGGACAGATGTTCTTGAAGCTGTAGACTCCGCATGCGGCTCGCTATTGCGAGCCGCATTTGACAGCATTAGTGGATGGTGTCCCAAGGGCGAACAGGAAGGTATTTTGCAAACCCCGGCCAGTCCGAAGTAGCCATGCCGTCAGGGCGTTCACGATCCCACTTGTCGAACTCTGCGCGTTCGTCGGCAGGCAATTTCTCGACACACTCCAGCATCTTTCCGAACCATTGGTTGATGCGGCCGTGGCGAATGTCGACCACTTTTGGATTGTCGAAGTCTTCTGCCATGGAGCAAACCTCTCGCACTAGTGTAGTGCGTCATTCCATAGAGGAATAACTGACATACGAAAAGTAATTGGACGGTTCCGTACACGAGAGTCAATGCTAGTCCGCACAGAGGTACCTGTTCGATAAACCCACGAACTCGCTTCGTTGGTTGGTTGCGAGCGGAGGATAGCATGACTGAATTACGGAAGCCAGCTGCGTCAGAGAAGCCCATTTTCGGGCCTGGGGCAGACCCCCTAATGGATTGCAACAAAGCGGCAGCATTTCTCGGTGTCCATCCCCGCACTCTTCAGCGCATGGTAATGCGTGGCGAAATCCGTGCGGTCCGTGTCGGGAAACTCTACCGGTTCGTTCCATCCGCTATTCAAGAGTGGGTTTCAGAGCACAGCCTAGCGAGTTGACTCGCAACAATCCCGTAGTTTTTCTGGATTCTGCAGGCGCGATCCGCTACGCTTTAAGCAGCCATTTGTGCCGGGAAATCAGGGAAGGAACCTTGATGGAACGAGCACGTTATCAATTTGGAAGTCTCACTCGCAAAAAGCGGGCGAAGGGATCGGACGCCTGGGAGTTTCGCTATTACGAATCGACAGCACAGGGCACACGAGAGCGTAGGACCGCTACCGTTGGCACGGTCGACAAGTACAAAACGAAAGCTCTCGCACAGAAGGCAGTCGAAGCCCTCCTCCTAAACTCAACTCTGAAACTCCACAACAGTGCATGGCCGTGGTCACCTTCGGAGCCGTTTGTGACCGATATCTTGAGGAAGAACTGCCAGAACGATACTCGACGGCGAAGTCCTATCGATCGAATATCAAGAACTACCTCAAGCCACGCTGGGGCGACTATTTGCTCGACAAGATTCGACCTATGGCGGTCGAAGATTGGCTGAAGAACCTACCGATGGCACCGAAGTCCAAGGCGCATATTCGGAGCGGGATGCACTTGATGTATGAATGCGCTACGCGATGGGAACTCTTCACTGAGCAGAGGAATCCGATTGCTCTCGTCCGAATCAAGGGCGGTAGCAAGCCAGCAGCGGCCCATCATTCTGACTGTGGACCAGTTCGAAAACGTCGTTGCGACACTGCGCGAGCCGTACCGCACGATGGTCCAAATCGCCCAATGCCTCGATCTTCGCGTAAGTGAGATCGCGGCGCTTCAGTGGGATGACTTCGATTTTGAGAAAAACCAACTACTCGTGCAACGTAGCTTCGTAAGCGGGCGGGTGGATGACGTCAAGACCGAATACTCCCAGGATTACGTTCCGCTCCATCCCAGCCTTACCAAGATCGTTCTGGAATGGAGCAAGCAGGCTGTACCGACCGAGGAAGGCTGGGTCTTCGCTAATCCGATGACGAACCGCCCCTACCACCCGACCGAGATCCAGAAGCGATACCTACGCCCCTCCGGCTGCTGCACGGTGCAGTGTCCGACCTGCGGAGCAAAGGCCGGCCTCTGGTGCTGGCAGGAAAATCCCACTGCCAACGGCAAACGCGTTCTCATCCACGAGACGCGGAAGCAAGCGGCAGGGAGGCTGGGCGAAATCGGCTGGCACACATTCCGTCACACGTATCGTTCGTGGCTGGATGAGACCGGAGCGCCAATGAAGGTGCAGCAGGAACTGATGCGTCACGCGTCGATTCAAACGACTATGAATGTCTACGGACAGGCGATGTCGTCATCGAAGCGGGAAGCAAATGGGAAGGTCGTCGAGATGGTGCTCAAGCCAGTTGCAGCGAGCGCCTGAAACGGCGATTTTTCTTATTGGGAGTTTATGGGAGTTTGTTCGAAGAGTCCGAATCTCGTAAGTTGTTGAGAGATTTGGTTGCGGGGGTAGGATTTGAACCTACGACCTTTGGGTTATGAGCCCAACGAGCTACCGGGCTGCTCCACCCCGCTCTTTGAATATATCGTTACTGGGGGGATAGGTCAATTCGCTGCCATACTCCTATGCCATACTTTTATTTGATGATGAAGAAGCTGGTAGAACGAGGCGAAGAAGCGTAACTTTTTCTGGAGTTTAGAGTCTGCATAAGTACTACCGTTGTGCGATGGTTTCTGAGCGTCGCTTGGCAGGTGGCGGAGGTTGTATGAAGCAGAATTGTTTGTTTTTGAAGAGTTTAGCGGCAATAATCTTGGTTGCGGCATTGCTGGTGTTTCATGTGCCAGCGAGCGCTCAAACGAAGCCGGTGACGATGCCGGATGCGCAAATTGAGGCCAATGTTTTGAAGGCCTTGGCGGGAGCTCCGCAGTTGACGGATCAGGCCATCAGTTCGACTACGGTCTTTGGAACTGTGACTCTGAGTGGGACTGCGCGGGATGAGGCCTCGCGGGATATGGCCGAGGCTCTGGTTTCGAACGCTCCAGGTGTGAAAAAGGTTGTTGATGAGCTGACGATTGGCACGGGAACAGCCGCAGCAGCTGTGGCGGACGGTGCGCAACAAGGGCAGGACTCGACGGGGGAGGGCACGAGCCCTAATCTTCACTCAGACGGTACGATGGCTCCTCCATCAACGCAGATGGCTCCAGCGCAGAGTTCTCCGAACGCTGCTGGGCCGCAACAGCAGCAGGCGGATGGGCAGCAGGAGGGTCAGCAACCCCCATATCGTCGCGGTTTTCAGCGCCCTTATGGATCGCCCCCATCGGCTTATGAACAGCAGCAGCCTCAGGTTGTACAGCAAGGCGGGACGGCAGTGGTGGTGCCGAGTGGTTCGATGTTCCGCGTGCGAATCGATGAGGGGATGAGTAGCAAGAAGACGGCTCCTGGCACTCTATTTGATGGAGTTATGCTGAATGATGTGGTTGCTGGTGGATCAATTGCGATTCCTCGGGGTGCTGCGGTGCAGGGTGTGGTCGCGGATGTTCATAATTCAGGTCAGTTGAAGGGAAGCGGTGGGCTTTCGCTGCAATTGACGCAAGTTACCCTTGGGGGCAGGACATATCCTTTGGTTTCAAACCTTTGGTCGTATCAGGGGGTTGATAAGACGGGGAGTACGGTCGGCAATACGGTTGGTTTGGGAGCAGTTGGCGCGTTGATTGGAGCGGTGGCTGGCGGTGGCGTGGGGGCTGCGGTTGGCGCTGGTGTCGGCGGGGTTGCCGGGCTTGGAGTGTCTTCGGCGTCTGGACGAGGAGAGGCGATACTGCCGGCGGAGGCGATTGTGAGCTTTCGCCTGACGCAACCTGCTGAATTGACTACGGTTTCTCAGGCAGAGCTGAATCGGTTGGGTGCTGGAGTGCCGATTGGAGGGCCGCAGCAGTTGCAGCGACGTTATCCTCCACCACCTCCTCCCCCGCCTTACTACTATGGGTATGGGCCTGTTTATTATCCTTACCCACGGTATTACCGGTGAGATTTTTCCGGAAAAAATGCGAGGCCCCGGGCGACCGGGGTTTTGCTGTTTTACTGGCTTTTAAGGGTGTTTTGGGAAAAGCGCGTGGTAAAAAGACGATTTTGTGTGGTCGAACGATGGTAGAGTGCATGGCTGACGTGGACTGCGAACGGCATCTTTTTCGGGGGGAAAAGTATGCCACTTTTTTCAAGTTTATTTTCGCGGGTCTCCGGGGGGCTCCAGCCGGTTCAACGAGGTTGCACAGGTTGAATCGTGGGGCTTGACGAAAGGATGGCTGCCACTGATTTATACTAGTCGCTTGTCCTGCAATCGGCGTGGCGCGAGTCGAGAGACGACCCGCCAGGTCACGCAAAATCCCGGACAGAGCGCTCACTTTCCGAAGTGGAAACGGTGTGAGCTATGAAGGTTTCCAGTCGAGCATGATTCGCATTCTGCAAAAAGACAACCGCATCACGAAGATTCTCTTCGCCGTCATCATTGGATTTGCTGTGATCACGATGGTGATCACGCTTGTGCCGGGCATCTTTGACAATGCAACGGGCGACAGTGCCACCGTCTTCGCGACGGTGCGGGAGCCGGGCATCCTGGGCAGGGTGGGCGGTGACAGCACGCCGATCAAGATGACCGAGGTGAACCAACTGGCGCAGCGACAGCTGCAGCAGCAGCGTCTGCCTGACTTTCTGCTGCCGTACATGTCGCAGCGGGCGGGGCAGATCCTGGTGCAGCGGGCGATCCTGAAGCATGAGGCGGACCGGCTGAACCTGCAGGTGAGCGATGAGGACCTGCGCCGCGAGCTGCAGACGGGACCCTTCGCGCAGTACCTGTTCCCGAACGGGCAGTACGTTGGCGATGACGCCTATATCAACTTCGTGCAGAGCGCGTTCCAGACGAGCCGGGCCGACTTCGAGTCTCAGGTGAAGAGCGACATGGAGCTGAATCGGCTCCAGGCGCTGATCACAGGTGGCGTGACGGTCTCCGACGCCGCTGTGCGCGAGGCTTACCGGGTGCAGGGGACGAAGGTGAAGTTCGACTACGCCGTCATCTCTGCCGACGACCTGCGCAAGACCATCAACCCCTCGGACTCCGAGTTGCAGGCCTTCTTCAAGACGAATCAGGCGAAGTACGCGACCGCGGTCCCCGAGACCCGCAAGATTCAGTACGTCACGTTCGACGCCTCCAAACTGCCGGGCGGCAAGCCGCAGGTGAGCGATGCCGAGATTCAGGCCTACTACAACGCGCACCGGGATCAGTACCAGGTGAAGGAGCAGGTGAAGGTCCGGCATATCCTGATCGCCGTGCCCCAGGGTGCGGACAGCAAGACGGATGCAGCCGCGAAGGCCAAGGCCGAGGACCTGCTGAAGCAGATCAAGAGCGGCGGCAACTTTGCCGATCTGGCGTCCAAGAACTCGGATGACCCTGGTAGCAAGGCGCAGGGCGGCGAGCTGGGCTGGATGGACCGGGGCAAGACGGTTCCGGAGTTCGACAAGGCTGCGTTCACTTTGGCTCCGGGGCAGACCTCGGACCTGATCAAGACGCAGTTCGGCTATCACATCCTGCAGGTGGAGGATAAGAAGACGGCGCATCTTCGTCCTCTGACAGAGGTGAAGGCTGAGATCGTACCGGTGCTGGAGCAGCAGAAGTCCGGTGCGGCGATGCAGACGTTTGCCTCGCAGATAGCTGCGGATGCGAAGAAGAATGGCCTGGAGAAGGCAGCGGGCGCGAAGGGGCTTCAGGCGGTCACGACCGACTACATCGCCAAGGATGGCGTGGTGGCCGGATTGGCCGATGCGGCTCCGCTGTTGACGCAGGCTTTCGCTGTGGCCAAGGGGGCCGACCCGGCTTCGGTATCGACCGGCGATGGGTTTGCCGTGTTCCAGGTGGCGGATGTGAAGGTGGCTCATGCTCCCGATTTTGCGGAGTACAAGCAGCACATCCTCGAGGACTATCGCGAGCAGCAGGTTCCGCAGTTGCTCAACGCGCAGTTGAACAAGCTGGAAGACCGGGCGAAGGTGCTGAACGACCTGAGGAAGGCAGCCGACGAGATGAAGATCCCGGTTAAGACCAGCGATCTCGTAGGCAAGGATGGGCAGGTGCCTGATCTGGGCGCGATGAGCGGTCCGGGTGCGGTGGCATTCTCGCTACCCAAGGGAGCCATCTCGGGGCCGATCAACACTGGGCGAGAGGGCGTTGTCCTGACTGTGCTGGAGAAGCAGGAGCCTAGCGCCGAGGACATCGCGAAGAATTTCGCCCAGACCCGGGAGCAACTGCTTGCCGCGCAGCATGAGGAGATCTTCCGCGTGTACATCGGCAACCTGATGGATAAGTACGAGAAGGGCGGGGCGATCCGGTACTCGAAGAAGCAGCCGGCCCCCGCTTCCTCTCCTTTCGGAAACTAAACAACTGAGCAGTTTGGTAGTGAAGGCACCCCAGAAGAAGGCTCTCTGGGGTGCCTTTTTTATGTTGTGGGTAACACCCATGCGACGCACGTATGATTTGGGCATCCTAGATGGAAGCAGTGCAGGGAATTGGAGCAGTGCAAGGGGGCACAATGAGTGGGGAAGCGCTAGACCAGGAGCGGCTGTCGGGTGTTTTGTTGCATGTGACGTCTTTGCCTTCATATGGTGGGGTGGGAGATTTCGGCCCGGCTGCATATGCTTTCGTCGATTTTCTGGCGACGGCGAAGCAGCGTATGTGGCAGGTTCTGCCGCTGAGTCCAACGGGATTTGGCAGCTCGCCTTATTCGGCCCTATCGGCATTCGCGGGAAACCCGCTGTTGATCAGTCTGGAGCGACTGGCGCAGGACGGATGGATCGGGTGGGAGCGCATTGAGGGGTTGGCTGGACATGATGGCCCTGTGGATTTCGATGCTGTCTTTCGCCTGAAGCTGCCGTTGATTGAAGAGGCGGCGGGTAACTTTCTCGACCATGCGTCGGATGATCAGCGGAGCCGGTTTCAAAGGTTCTGTAACGACAACGTCGCGTGGCTGACCGACTACGCGATGTTCAACGTGCTGCGACGAAAGTACGGCTACGTGAGCTGGAACGAGTGGCCGGTGGAGTATGCGCAGCGTCAGCATGATGCGATGACGGCGGCTCTGACCGAATATAGGCGCGAGCTTGCGGTGGAGCAGGCGGTGCAGTTCTTCTTCAACGAGCAGTGGTGCACGCTGCGGAGCTACTGCGCCGAGCGGAAGATCCGCATTATGGGCGATGTGGCGATCTTCGTGAGCTACGACAGCGCGGACGTGTGGATGCACCCGGAGATATTCGAGCTGGATGAGGAGCTACGGCCGGTTCGCGTGTCTGGTGTGCCTCCGGACTACTTCTCAACGACGGGCCAGCGGTGGGGCAATCCTCTGTATAAGTGGGGAGTGCTGAAGGAGCGGGGATTCGATTGGTGGGTGGCGCGGGTTCGGCGTGCTCTGGTGCTGTATGACACGATACGGCTGGATCACTTTCGCGGCTTTGAGGCGTACTGGTCCATCTCCGCTGAGGAGGCTACGGCGATCAACGGGCAATGGGTCAAAGCTCCGGGGCACGAGTTGTTCCGGCGGCTGAAGGAGGTCTTCGGCAGCCTGCCGTTCGTGGCGGAGGATCTTGGCCTCATCACTCCGGAGGTAGATGAGCTGCGGGAGCACTTCGATATGCCGGGGATGCGAATTCTACAGTTCGGCTTCTCAGACCGGGGGAGCCATCTGTATCTGCCACACCGATTTGTGCCCAATACCGTTGCTTATACGGGGACGCACGACAACAACACCACGCTGGGATGGTGGCGTGAGGACGCCAGCGAGGAAGAGCGCGCCCATGTGCAGAGCTATCTGCAGACGATTCAGTATGACGGCGATATTGTATGGGCGATGATTCGGGCGGCGGCTCGGTCGGTGGCGAATGTGTGCATCTTTCCCATGCAGGATGTCCTGCATCTCGGCAGTGAGGCGAGGATGAATACACCGGCGGCCGGCCAGGGGAACTGGACGTGGCGGTACGGATCGAATGCGCTGCACCCGGACTTCGCGACGCAGCTGGCGGCGCTGATGGAGATGACGGATCGGGACGGGTACGAGGCTCCGAAGGAGGGTGTGGAGGCGGGCAAACCGGCTGAAGAGGCGTCGAAGCGGGCGGAGTTGGGCTCGAACGTTTAGACTGTTAGGAGTACATCCAAATCTTTCAGGAGCACCCATGCCTCTCTCTGGCGAAGCCATCCGCACCATGAACTACGTTGACGATATCTCGGTTACGCTGCGCCGCATTCTTGCGGTTTTGCCGTCGCTGACAGAGGATGAGCGGCAGCGCGTCTCCGAGCACATCAAAAAAGCGGAGCCGAGCTACGAGTCCGTGATTGCTGCCGTGGCGAGCAAGAAGTGAGCGGGCAGGCTGGGTTCCAGCCGCCGTTTGAGATTCGAACCGTTGCCGTGATTGGGGCCGGGGTGGCGGGGCTCAGCTTTGCCCTGGCCTGTGCGGCAGCGGGTTTTTATGTTGTGCTTGAGGATGTGATGCCGGCGAAGCTGCGACGGGCGGAGGCGGAGTACGCCGATGCGAGCAAGCAAGGGCCTTACGGTGCGCTGGAGCTGGCTTCTACCGTGGAAGACGCAGTGCGGGAGGCGGACATCGCCGTGGACTTTGTTCCGGACGAGCTGGAGTCGAAGCTGGAGATCTTCAGCATGATCGACCGCATGGCCCCGCCGAAGACGATTCTGTGTACTCCGAGCTATGCCTTGAGCATCACCGATCTGGCCTCGTGCGTTTACAGGCCGGAGCGTTGCGTTGCGGTTCGGGGGGAGCTGGCTGAGAAGGGAGCTGCGGTGCGGCTGCTGTATCCCGCTACGGCCGGGGAGGATGTGCTGGCCGTGACTGCGAGGTTTCTGCGTTCGCTGGGCCTGATGGTGGAGACTGAGGTCGATCCGGATGTGCCTGTGCTGATGAAAAATGCGGGCCGAGTGGCGGTCTAACCTGAAGGATTACTGGTTCGTCACTTAAGGGAACTGTTTTCTACATCTTTGCGTAACGGATGATGGATATCGTAGTCCAATTATTGCCATGCGCGCGCTCCTCGACATCTTCGCTCAGGTCTTCCAATCGATTGCAGCCAATAAACTGCGATCGTTTTTGACGATGTTCGGAATTGCGTGGGGTGTGGCTTCGCTGCTGCTCCTGATCGGGTTGGGAGAGGGGTTCCGCTCGGGACAGCGGAGAGGGTTGTCGGAGCTGGGGACGGACTTCATCATGATGTTCGGCGGCACGATTCCGGCACTGCCGAATCAGCATACGGGGATGCAGCCCTATAAGCTGACGCTGTCGGATGCGGATGCGATTCGGGCCGAGGCCAGGTATGTTCGGAATGCGACGGTATTCATCAATCGCGGCGATCTCAAAGAGGTTAGCGAGTTTTCGAGCGCGGGGGGGCCGGTGTTCGGAGTTGAGGTGAACTTTCCCGAGATTCGGCATCTGCCCATCGTGCAGGGCCGCTTTCTGAACGCCGAGGATCTGGCTCAGCATCGGCAGGTCGTGGTGCTGGGGCAGAAGAACAATCAGCTGCTGTTTCCGGGAAGGCCGTCGCTGGGGGCGTTCATCACACTGAATGGGTATCGCTTTCAGGTGATCGGGGTGGCGGACAAGATCGGACGCGGCAATAACAGCAATGACAACCAGAAGGTCTACATTCCGCTGAGCACGATGCTGGATATATTTGCCATCAAGGGCGAAAACATTCCTCGTGATGCGATCTCATCGATCCAGTACCAGCCGCTGACTCCGGATCAGAACGAGACGGCGAAGGCCGAGGTTCACCGGATTATTGCCAGGCGGCATGGCTTCGACGCGAATTTGAAAGACGCATTCGAGGAGTGGGACACCATCAAGTCGCAACGCACGGTGGGCGTGATCTTCACGGCGATGGATGTGTTTCTGGGTGGAGTGGGGATTGTGACGCTGGCGTTGGGAGCGGTGGGGATCATCAACATCATGCTGGTGACGGTGACGGAAAGGACCAAAGAGATTGGGTTGCGCAAGGCCCTGGGAGCCACCAACCGGAGCATTCTGTTTCAGTTCTTCCTGGAGGGGCTGCTGCTGACGGGGATCAGCGGCGTGATCGGGATTCTGGGAGCGGCCGGGCTGATGATCGGGCTGGGCGCGATGATGGGAAATAACCAGATGGGCTTCGATCCGCCGCGGCTGGTGCCGTGGTCGGCGGCGATGGCGATGGGAACGTTGACACTGTGCGGGATTGTGGCGGGGCTGTATCCGGCGAGCCGAGCGGCGGCGCTGCAGCCGGTAGAGGCGCTACGGAAGGAGTAAGGCGATGCTGCGAGATGTCTTTGGACAAGCGATGGAGGCGATGCGGCACAATGGCCGGCGCACGGCCATCACCATCGTCGGGATGGCGTGGGGGATCGCGACAGTCGTGTTGCTGCTGGCGTATGGGGCGGGCTTCGGGCGGGCGTTCGAGACGATCTTCGCACAGTTCGGCACAAACATGATCGGGGTATTTCCGGGACGGACGAGCGAGCAGGCGGGCGGCTCGAAGGCGGGCGTGCAGGTTCGTTTTCAGATGGAGGACGCAGAGCGCATCCAGGAGACCATACCGGGAGTCATCCACGTCTCCCCGATGATGTGGAAGCAGGTGCCGGTACAGAACGACCTGCACACCTACACCTGGGAGGTTGACGGTGTCACGCCGGAGCTTCAGGACATTCAGAAGATGGACATTGCCGCAGGCCGCTTCCTCACGGCGGCGGACATGCAGCAGCGCAACCATGTCGTAGTGATCGGTGCGGAGGCGAAGACGAAGCTCTACTCGGGGCTGTTTCCGCTGGGCCAGACTGTCCGGCTGAACGGCGTGGCCTTTGAGGTGGTAGGGGTGCTGAAGGCGAAGATGCAGGAGGGCGATGACAATATCAACCGCATCGTCTATGTCCCCTTCAGCACGATGGGCGACTTGAAGGACACAAAGTATCTCGACGGCATCTGGATGAGCTATAACGGCGACCATAAAGCGGTGGAGAGGGCGCTGCGCAACTCACTGGCAGCGTCGCATAGCTTCAGGCCCTCGGACCGAAATGCCATCTATGTCGCGAATATCATGGAGCAGCTCGCGCAGTTCCGGATTATCTCGCTGGGGCTGCAGGCGCTGTTGCTATTTATCGGAGCGCTGACGCTGGGCATCGCCGGCATCGGGTTGATGAACATCATGCTGGTGAGCGTGCAGCAGCGGACGCGGGAGATTGGCATAGAGAAGGCGCTGGGCGCGAGGAAACGGCATATCCTGCTGCAGTTTCTTGCCGAGGCCATGGTGATTACGGGGATCGGCGGAATGGCGGGAATCGCGCTTGCCTATGCCGTCAGCAAGACGGTGGGGAGCATCAAGTTCTACAGCGCACTTGCCTCGAACGCCGACGCGGCGGACATCCATCTGCTGATCTCGCCGAACAGCGTGGTGATGGCTACGGTGATTCTGGTAGTCGTGGGGATGATCAGCGGGATGATTCCTGCGATCCAGGCGTCGAATCTGGATCCTATCGAGGCTCTGCGGTACGAGTAGTGCGTGGACGCGTGACCGACAGGAATCCCATGTCTCAGAACCGAGACATGGGATTTTTGAATGATTGGTCAAATTGCCGAAGCAGGCTTATCGTCCTCCCCGCCTGGCTTCATCCGCATCCTCCGCCAGATCGTTCATTAGCCTAACGAATGCCCCCGATTGCCCTTTGAAGAGCCCCATGGCCGTAAGGAAATTGACCACGTTCTTGGCAACCCCCTGTGTCTCTGTGGGACGGATGATCGAGCATGGCGGAAGCTTGCGGCTCAGGAACGGGCAAGGTTCAGGCATGATCAGGTTGGTTTGAAAGTCCTCGCCACCAAACGGTGGAGAGTTCAGGTCCGGAAAAGTCACCGAGACCTTTGTCACTGGATCCACTGCGGTCAGGGGAGGTGCGTTGCCCGCCTTGTCGGACCAGGTTTGAAAGTGCATGGTCTCGGTGGGGCCAATGCTGATCAGGATCCGCAAGACCTCCACACTGGTGGCTCTCTGAGCCATCGAGGGGTAGAGGCTATTGCCACCTTGTTCGATGGTGGGGAAGTGGAAGCCGGCGGTATTTGCAATCGCCTGAAGAAAGTTCGGATCGTTGGTATCGGCATCAGTCCTGGGAATTGCCGTGTGCTCCCCCACCGCTAAGGATGGTATCGCTTGCGGGAAGGTGAAGCCCGGATCGAGGTCAGGGTTATGGGTACTGCTCCGGTAGCTAGTCCACCAACTGGTATCCAGCGTGAGCTGCGTCAGGTTTGTGAGTCGTAGTTTCCCGCTGGAGCCTCTCGCAGTGCTGCCCGTTAGAGTGCGAAACGGTTCAAGATCTACCGTATCTGCCCCCTTGGAGGCCAGATACGCATTGAGGAAGCTCTGGTGGGTGATTTCATCGTCGGTATTGTCATGAATGTACTGGGCCATGTCGGCGTCCAGCACCGCAAGAGCGGCGGTGTAGGCAGGATTCCCGCTTCCCCCTGGGACTTCGCTGTCTTGAACTCCTCCCAGTTCGTTGTACTGCACCCAAAGGTCAGTCTCCAGAATCTCCGCTGCCGCGGCGAATCGAAGCAGGGCTGCATCTCCACGCGTGAGACGGCCGCTGTGTTCTTCATGTCCGTCGTCCGCTAGTAAGGTTGAGTTATTGGCCAGTAGTCCGACGCCAGTGGTCGCGATCGTTGCTGCGGTCAGCCCGTTTTTTACAAAAGAACGCCTGTCCATTTCTGCTTTCATACTGCTCCACATCGCTTTCATAGAAGAGCCTCCTGACGGTGAATTCTGAACTTGTCAGCGGGGATGAGTGTCAGCGGAGCGTAATAATGTTGTCATTTATTCGTCTAGCATCCCGCGCGAGCCCAAGGAATGTAGGAGTGCACATCGAGCGAAGCCCAATGATGCCTCGTCCAATTTCTCCCGCGCCTTCAGGCGATCACGGGCAACTAGAACAAATGGCGCTTGTTCTGGTTGTGGATTCAGGCCGTTTTTAATTGTCCGTGCGTTCGCGTTTGTAGGGAGCCTGCATCAGGGCTCGCGCCTCGTTGACTGCACCTTGCGTGTTGTCGTTGGTTTGGACGGCAAGGCGGTACTCGTTGACGGCGCGGTCGCGCTGGCCGGTGACGTCGAAGATGCGGCCCAGCTCGATGTGGCTCCAGACCTCGACCCACTTGGGATCGCCGTCTCCGCGGAGGGCGTCGCGGAAGGAGTTGGCGGCGGATTGGTAGTTGCGCTGCATGAAGAAGACCTCGCCGATGCGGTAGGAGGCCAGCGAGCTGTTCTTATTGGCGTCGAGAGCCTTCTGGTATTCGATGAGGCCGGCGGTGAGGTCTCCCTGCGCAACCTGCTGCTGACCACGAAGAACGGCTACGCGGACGGCGAGGTCGGGCGTGCTCTTGAGTAGCCAATTCTGTGGATCGATGCCGATGCGACGTGGACGGCCGAAGGTCTCGACCGAGTACTGCGATTCGGTGCCGGTCACATCGACACGGCGAATCTCGGTTTTGCCGTCAGTCTCGATGCGTAATTCGACTGGCATGCGGAAGAGATCGAGATCCTGCGAGACGGAGCCGATGGTGCGGAAGCCCTTGTTGTCGCCCAGACGATAGACGGTGAACTTGTTGGTGAACGATGGAGCGCCGGTGCCATCGAGCCATTGGGCGAAGAAAGGAGCGAGCTGGAGTTGGGACTGGGCTTCGGCGACGGTCTGTACGTTCGAGCTGCGGATGGACTTGTCGGTGTATTGCGAGAGGAGGCCGCGCAGGAACTTGATGAAGACGTCGTCTCCCAGCTCCCAACGGAGCATGTGGAAGACCATGGCGCCTTTTTCCAGCGTCATGGACTGGAACTGCGGAGAGAAGGGATCGAGGCGGCCGATGGTGGTGAGGGGTTCGGTGTCGTAGGCGAGCGCACCGGCGGAGATGTCGGTGATGGCGGTCTGGAAGGCGGTCTTGCCGGAGGAGTCCTCGACGTACATCAGCTCGGCGTAGCGGGACATGCCGTTGGTGATCCAGGCATCGTTGAGCGTGGCGGGGGAGACCTCACTGCCCCACCACTGGTGGGCGATGGTATTGGCGAGGAGGCGCTGATAGGTCTTGCCCGCGACGCGTGAACCGCTGAGTGCTGCGATCTCAGGGGCCCAGGCAGCGGCGACGGCATCGTCGGGAAGCTCGACGAGATTGATTCGGCTCGACTCGGGCTGGCCGAAGGTGGTCGTCATGAACTCGAACTGCTTGGCCGCGGTTTGGGCGAATTCGACGGCGACGGCCTTATGCTTCTCGGTGACGTAGACGCGGATGTTGTTGATGCCCGGTGCCGTGATGGGGTCGAGGAACTTGCCGGCGATGATGGTTCCGGGGAAGCCGGGCTTGGCCCAGTTGAAGGTGTACTCGGTGCGGTTGCCGGGAAGGCTCTTCTGGGCGGCGACGCCGCTGCCGCTGCCGACGACGCGCTCGTCGGAGGGGACGCGGATATGCATCTCGGCGGTGAAGCGATTGGTGAAGAGACCGGTCATGGGAAACCAGCGTCCGGGATAGAGGAGGATGCTGATGGGGTCTTCGACGGAGGCGAGCTTGATGCCCTCGACGGGGCTGGTCTCCGAGCCTTTGAGGGTGCCGGAGTATTCGAAGTAATAGGTAGTGCTGGTGCCCTTGGTGAGGGGAGTGGCGAGGCTGAATCGTACGGTGGAGTTGTTGGTCAGACGCTCGGCATCCAGAGACTTCTTGCTGGCATCCGTGACTTTGGTGATCTGAAGGCCGTTGTTCAGTTCGAAGACGGGGGCGGTGAGGTCTTCGAGCGCGGTGAACGTGACGGCTGCGGTGGCGGAGAGCCTGTTGACGGCGGGGTCGAGATCGGCGTTGATGACGTAGCCGGTGATCTGGAGCTGAGGCCTGGCTGGAGCCGCCCAGAGAACCGACGTGAGGAGGCACAAGGGCAGCAGAGTCGCAATCGTAACGCGAAGAGAACGGGATAGGAGGTACATGTAGGCTAAAGTCCTCAAAACATGATGGTACAGCCGTTGCCTAGTTCTATTAGACGCGTGCGGGGAAGATTCGGCCACCTTTGGGGGCTGGAAGGGCCAGGAGGGCTTCCACGGCATCGCAGACCTGAGTGATGGGGCTGGTGCCAGAGGCAGGTTGGAGGAGACGGCGGACTTCGGCGAGATCGGCGATCATCTGGGTGCGTTGAGGACTTTCGGTGAGTAGGGGACGCAGGGCGGTGGCGACGTTGGCGGCGGTGAAGTGCTGTTGGATCAGCTCCGGTACGATGCGACGGCCGGCGACTAGGTTGACCATTGCGATGGGGAGGTTGCCGTGGGCGTCCTCCTGCGCAGGGATCTCGGAGGGGTACCGGATGAGGCGTTTGGCGAGTTTGAAGGTGAGGGGTGAGACCTTGTAGACGACGAGGAAGGGGTTTCCGATGACGGCGGCCTGTACGGTGGCGGTGCCGCTGGCGATGATGCTGGCGCGAGCGTGGCGAAGGGCTTCGCGGGCATCGGGGACGAGGTGGATGCCAGAGGCTGGCCTCCGATCGGTCCATTGGCGCAGAAGGTCTCCGACCTTTCCGCTGTCGAGGGTTGAAGCGACTGGGATGAGGAACTCATACGCGGCACCCATGTTTGCTGCCGATTCGGCCATCACGGGTAGGTTGGCCACAACTTCTTTCCATCGGCTTCCTGGAAGGAGGGCGATCCATTGTTTTGTTGGGTCGAGATCATGCTCGGCGGCAAATCGCTCGCGTGTGATGTCGGGCAGGGGGAGTTCCGCCAAGGGGTGGCCTACGAACCTGGCGTCTACGCCACGAGCACGATAGAAGCTCTCCTCGAATGGGAAGATGACCATCATGCGGCTGACGCGCTCCTGCACCCAGCGGAGTCGCTTGCGCTTCCATGCCCAGAGCTGTGGGCTGACGAAGTAGAGGACTGGGATATCGAGCTTCTTAAGCTCGCGGGCCAGACGAAAGTTTACGTCGGGGAAGTCGATGAGGATTGCCACGTCGGGGCGGCGCTTCTTGATGGAGGCCACGAGGCGGCGAAATTTGCCGTAGATGTATGGCGCATGGCGAATGACCTCGGTGATGCCCATGTGGGCGACGTCTTCGGCGCGGACGATGCGGTCCTGGCCGGCCTGCTCCATCTCTTTGCCGCCAAGGCCGAAGAAGGCCGCTTGAGGGAGGCGGTGACGGAGTTCGCTGATGAGCTGGGCACCGTAGTGGTCGCCGCTGGCTTCGCCGGCAGAGAGGAAGATGCGCGGGTTGGGTGTGGTGGCGATGGAACCAGTGTAGATTTTTCTGGAGGTGATTGCATGGCCGGGAGTGCGGCAAAGCGGTTTCGTGCGGTATTGGAGCCACTGGAGGGCGGTCTGGGCTGGGTCGTGGCTCGGCTCCCGTTTGATGTCGGAACGACGTGGAAGAAGATGGTGCGATTGCGGGTGAAGGTTGAGGTGGGTGGGGAGGTCTTTCGCACATCGCTATTTGCCGATGCAAGGCGAGGTGGGCATTTTGTGCTGGTGAATAAGAAGATGCAAAAGGCTGCCGGGGTGCGTTTGGGAGGGATGATCGACCTCGCCGTCGCGCCTGATCTTGAAGAGCGCGAGGCGTGGGTGCCGGTGGAGCTCGAAAAGTTACTGAAGCAAGAAAAGGCGTTGGCAAAGTGGTATGCGAAGCTAAGCGAACCAATGCGGCGGGAGATCGGTAAACATATCGACGGCGTGAAAGGCGCGGCGGCAAGGCAGCGGCGCGTAGAGCAGATGGCAGAACGGCTACTGCTGACGATGGAGAGTGAAGAGGTACTGCCGCCGATATTGGAGGTTGCGTTTCGCAGGAGTCCTGCTGCGCGAAAGGGTTGGGATGCAATGACAGCGGCGCGGCGGCGCGGGCACCTACTCGGAGTCTTCTACTACAAGAGTCCGGAGGCGCGGGAGAAGAGGGTGGGGAAGTTGGTGGAGGATTGCCTGAAGGTGGTAAGCAGGTGAGGGAGGGAGTCCTTTCTTTGCTGCTGGCCTCCATCAGCCGCTCCTTGCTCTATCGTGACCGATTAAGCGGTAGATTGGGGCATTTTCTGAGCACTTTCCCATTCGACGCGAATCGATTGATTATTCCGAGCGGCGATAGAAGTCTGTCGGCTGTTTACGTCTCGGCAAGGGAGCATGCTCCTGTATTTTTGATCTGCCACGGAATCGGCGAACGGGTCGAATACTGGGCAGCCGTCCAAGGTCTGTTGCAATCAATGGGCATCTCCTCGTTAGCGATAAATTACTCCGGTTATGGGGAGAGCTCGGGCAGCGTTACCACGGCACACTGCGAAGAAGATGCTATGGCGGCCTATAGCGAGCTTATTGCTCGCGGTCACCGTTCCATCTTCCTGCTTGGATTTTCTCTCGGAACCGGTGTTGTCTGTGCGATCGCTTCGCGTATTGAGTTGGATGGCGTGATTTTGTGCGAAGGGTTTTCAACGCTACGCGAGGCTGGAATGGCAGTTGGTCTACCGCGATGGCTGACCTATGTGATGCCTGATGTTTGGCGGACGGTACACCGGGTGTGCGATCTGAAGGTTCCCATTCTGGTGGTGCACAGCGATGAAGATCGTCTATTTCCGTTGTCTATGGCCAAGCGAGTCGTCGAAGCTTGCGGGCAGCATGGCGAGTCGATCGTTGTGAGCGGCTTCACACATAATTCACCTATCTTCGTGCCGACGGAGAGCTACTGGCAGCCGATTGCAGAATGGGCTAAGCGAAGATCCTCGAAAGCGGTTAAGGACCAAGCATCTGCGACGCGAGGCTAGTCCGCGCTGAGAGGTTGCAGCGTTATGCTCGGCTCGGCGCCAGTGCCTAGCTCCTGGTCCTTGTACTGGAGTTGATAGAGCTTCCAGTAGAGGCCACGCTGGGTGAGCAGTTCCTGGTGGGTGCCGTGCTCACGCAGCTGTCCCTTGTGCATGACGAGGATGGTATCGGCTCGTTGGATGGTGGAGAGACGGTGCGCGATCAGAACGGAGGTCCGTCCGGTGATCATGCGAGAGAGCGCGAGACGGACGCGAAGCTCGGTGTCGGTGTCGACCGAGGAGGTTGCCTCGTCAAGGATGAGGATGCCGGGGTCGTGGGCCAGGGCGCGGGCGAAGCTGATGAGTTGCTTCTGACCGGTAGACAGTGTAGCCCCGCGCTCGCGGACCGGCTCGGCGAACTGGAGGGGCAGCGATCGGATGAAATCGCCCACGTTGACCTCGTCCGCGGCGCGTTCGAGGCGCTCATCCGTAATCCACTTGGAGCCAAGCCGGATGTTGTCTGCGATGGTGCCTGTGAAGAGGAAGGGGTCCTGCAGCACTACGCCGAAGCGGCGGCGGAGTTGGGTGAGATCGTGCTGGCGGACGTCTACACCGTCTACGAGGATGCTGCCGCGCTGGATGTCGTAGAAACGCATCATCAGGCCGGTGATGGTGGTTTTGCCGGCTCCGGTGTGGCCGACGATGGCGGCGGTCTCGTCGGGCTCGATGGTGAAGCTGACGCCGCGCAGGATCCACTCGATGTCGGCGTAGCTGTTGAGCTCTTCGCCGGTGGCGGTGGCGAGTCGGGCCTGTTGCGCCTCATCGAGGGTCTGGTAGGTGAACCAGACATTGCGGAACTCTACACGACCGGAGCCGTCACCTGGGATGGGGTGTGGAGGCGAGACGATCGTGGGCTCGGAGTCGAGGAGCTTGAAGACTCGCTCACTCGCGGCCATGGCGGCTTGCAGGATGTTGTACTTCTCGCTGAGGTCCTGAATCGGACGGAAGAACCTCTGCGCGTACTGGATGAAGGCGATGAGGATACCGATGGTGACGACCTGCGAGCCGGTAGGCAGGGCATGGAGCGCGGGTTGAAGCAGGTGCAGATGCTCTGCGGCGAGGTAGTGGAGAGCAGTTGTGCCACCACGCCAGATGACGATGGCGATAGCCGTGGAGCTGAGAAACTCGACGATGGGATAGTAGAGCGCGTAGGCGAAGATAGCATCGCTCCAGGCCTTCTTGTTCTCGGCGTTGACGCTGGAGAAGTCGTTGAAGGCGCGGCGCTCGCGGTTGAACAGCTGCACGATGGACATGCCGGAGACATACTCCTGGGTGAAGGAGTTGATGTGAGCTGTCGCTGCGCGCTGGCGGCGGTAGCTGTCGCGCACGTGCTTACGGAAGATGCGGGTGACGTAGAGAATAGCCGGTATGACGGAGATAGTGAGCAGCGCCAGAGGCCAGCTCATCCGCAGCATGATGATGACGATGAAGGTGAGGACGAAGATGTCCTCGAAGATGGCGAGCACGCCCGAGGTGAACATCTCGTTGAGCGCGTCGACATCGGAGGTGACGCGCGTGACGAGCTTACCGACGGGGTTGTGGTCGAAGAAGGCCGGAGACATGCGCTGGAGGTGACGGAAGATCTGGCTGCGCAGGTCGAACATGATCTTCTGGCCGGTCCACTGCATCAGGTAGGTCTGGAGGAACTCCAGAACATAGGTGAGCATCAGGGCCCCGAGGTAGAGCAGACCGATCTGGGTAATACCGGTCATAGGCGCGCGGCTGAGATGCTGAGCCAGCCATGAGAGCTTCTCCGGCGGCGTGTCCGTCATGTATGTGTCGACGGCGACCTTGACGAGATAAGGACCCATGACATCGGAGCCTGCTTTGAACAGGATGGCTATGGCTGACAGGGCGGTCTGCAGTTTGTAGGGGCGCAGATAGGTCAGCAGACGGCGCATGAGGCGTCCGTCGTATGCCTTACCGACGACATCGTCATCCTGCGACGTTTTCTTCGGGGACTCTTTCGCTGGGTCCTTGGGTTTTTCCTGATTGGCCATCTATTTCTATTCTAGATGCTTGCGCCGCGAACTGGATTCCGGCTGCGCTGCAACTATTGTTTGATGGTAGTGATAGTGGCGCCTCGGATGGGGCCCTGGCCCGACTCTTGGGCGAAGACGACGACGCGCATATTGGTGGGGCCAACTCCTGCCGGAGCAGTGAGATTGAACTTTACCGGGCCGGAGGCGAGATCCTGTAGCTTGCCGATGCGCTGCAGGGAGCGGACGACGCCGGCATGTTCGAGATGGTGTCCGCCATTTTCGCCACGGAGCACTTCGGTGGTCGCCTTGGGCTCTATGAGGGCGGCGTAAAGGTCAGCCTTGGGAAGCGGGGAGGCAGGAGAGGAGACGGAGCTGACCACGTGACGGCCATCGAGCACAGGAGTTGAGAGCGAGAGGGTGATCTTTGGGGTCTGAGCCGCAGCCACGATGGCCTGATAGGCGCGGGGGCCATTGTTGCCGACGAACTGCGTTGCGCCATCGACGACCATTTGCGGGGTATAGACGTTATCGAACTTCAGACGGGGCGCGTACTGGTTCTGACGCTCGGTGTACTGCGGCGAGGAGAAACGATCATGCCATCCGTCCTGCTCCCAGTAGTCGACGTGCTCCTCCAGCACGATGATCTCCGCTGTGCTGACGGGTTGTTCGCGATCCAGACGGGCTAGCAGGGCATCGGCGGGAGGGCAGCTGGAGCACCCTTCCGAGGTAAAGAGTTCGACGACAACAGGTGTTCGGCTTTGGGATGCGGGAGTCTGGGCGATTGCCGCGGACGGCAAGGCGACTAGAGCTATGAGAGTAAGGGCTTGCAGGCGGAGTCGTCGGATCGAATTCACGGGAGCTTATCCCTTCGGAGATTCTCTAAAATCTCTTTGAATTTTTAGATGCGCCGGTATCGGTGCGGTAGCGCTTTAAAACGAATCTCCATGAAACAATGGGCTCTGAGGCGTTTTTATAGTGAGGGGCATTCCAGTCGGCGTCTATATTTCGGTCCCATTCTGCAAAGCGAAGTGCACCTTTTGCAACTTTGCCTCGGGAGTGTTCGCGGCTGACCGGATGCAGGGCTATGTGGACCACGTCTGCGCGGAGATCCGGAAGGCTAGAGAGGCTGCGAAACGATTGGGAGCAGTACTCGATCGCAAAGCAGACTCGGTCTACTTCGGAGGAGGTACGCCGAGCCTGTTATCGGCGGGGCAGTTTCGTCAGATATTCGTGGCTCTGCGCGATGAGTTAGAGATTGCCACAGACGCCGAGATTACCCTCGAGTGCGCACCGGGCCAACTGACGGATGAAACGCTGGCGGAGCTTTTACAGCAGGGCATGAACCGGATCAGCTTTGGCGTGCAGTCCTTCGTGGACAGGGAATCGGCTGCTGTCGGCCGTCTCCATACGCGACAACAATGCGAGGCGGAGATTACGCGTCTGCGTGCTGCGGGTATTCACGAGATCAATCTGGACCTGATCGCCGGACTGCCTCATCAGACCGCAGAGAGCTGGCAGTACTCCGTCGAACAGGCCATCGCCACTGCCGTGCCGCATGTCAGCGTCTACATGCTGGAGGTGGATGAGGAGTCGCGGCTGGGCAAGGAGATGCTGGCCCATGGGACGCGCTATCACGCCTCGGCGGTTCCTTCGGAGGATGATGCTGCCGCCTGGTATCAATCTGCCTGTGAAGCCTTCGACGGGGCTGGGCTGCGGCAGTATGAGATCTCGAACTTCGCACGGCAAGGACATGCGTCGCGTCACAACCTGAAGTATTGGCGACGGCAGCCCTACATAGGCTTCGGTCTTGATGCGCACTCCATGTTGTCGAATAGCACCGGCGCCGTACGGTTTGCGAATACGAGCGATATGGACGCCTATCTTGGCAGTGCCGCCGATGCGAGCCCTTTGCCAATCCTCCCTGAGATGGGAGGCTCGACCAACGTCGATGCGAAGATTATTAGCCGCGAAGAGGCCTTCGAAGAGTCGCTCTTCCTAGGGTTGCGTCTGAACGACGGCGTCAGCCTCGGCGCGCTGCGCGGTGAGTTCGGCGAGGCAATGATCTATGAGACGATGCCGGCCCTGCTTGAAGTCCGCGACGCCGGCCTCGTGGAGCTGGGCTCCGACCAGATTCGCCTGACCGCCCACGGACGAATGGTCTCGAACGAAGTCTTCAGCCGTCTGTTGCTTGGCTCGGCGGCATAACCCAGACAACCCAGAGGAGCGAACGAACACCATGATCGATCTACGCAGCGACACCGTCACCCGGCCTACTCCCGCCATGCGCGCGGCGATGGTCTCCGCCGAAGTAGGTGACGACGTCTATGGAGAAGACCCAACGATCAACCGGTTGGAGAAGGAGGCCGCCTCCATCTTCGGCAGGGAGGCAGCCATCTTTGTCCCCACCGGCACGATGGGCAACCAGATCGCCATTCGCCTGCATACGGAGCATGGGCAGGAGGTCATCTGCGAGGCGCGGTCGCACGTTCTGGATTGGGAGATGGCCATGGTGGCTGCGTTCTCCGGGTGCCAGGCGCGAACGGTTGCGGCAGATCGCGGCATTCTCACCTGGAGTCACGTCAAGCAGGCTATCGGGCCGAAGATCTACTACCGTGCGCAGACCGGCCTGATCTGCCTGGAGAACACGCACAATATGGCTGGCGGTACGGTTACTCCTCTTGCCGTTCTGGAGGAGATATGGGATGGCGCTCGCGAAGCTGACCTGCCGGTACATCTCGATGGCGCTCGCGTCTTCAACGCAGCTACCGCGCTAGGCATCAGTGTCGCGGAGCTAACGCGCGGCTTCGACACGGTGATGTTTTGTCTGTCGAAGGGACTGGGCGCTCCTGTCGGCTCCATGCTGGTAGGGAGCAGGGAAGCTATCGACCGGGCGCGAATCCATCGCAAGGCATTAGGCGGCGGAATGCGGCAGGCCGGTGTTCTGGCTGCTGCCGGCTTGATCGCACTGAAGGAGATGCCGGCGCGACTGACAGAAGACCATGCGAATGCCCGTCTACTCGCGGAGGTCATCGCAGCTGAGCCAGGCGCGGAGATCGACCGGGACGCCGTGCAGACGAACATTGTGATCTTCAAACTCCGAGACAATAGCGATGCCGCAGCCTTTTGTGTTGCGCTGCGACATAAGGGAATACTCGCCAGTGCCGTGGGGCCGCACTCAGTCCGTTTCGTCACGCATTTTGACGTCGACCGCAAGGACTGCGAGCAAGCGGCGTCTGTTGTCTCTGAGCAGTTGCGCCTGCTGTAGCGAAGAGGAGGAGTTAGTCGCCGCCAGCGTTAATGGTCGGCTTCGTTGCCAGGAAGACGCTGACTACCGTGCCATGCGCCGCTTCGCTTGTGTCGCTGACCAGTTCGATGCTGCCGCCGTGTTTGTTGATAATTCCGCGACTCACCCAGAGGCCCAGCCCGGTGCCGTTCTCACCTTTCGTGGTGAAGAAGGGCTGAAATAACTGTGGACGGACACTCTCGGGAACGCCTACGCCGTTGTCCGTGATGATCACTGTAGCGCCCGCCTGCAACTTGTGGCCATCGACATCGACACCGGCCGCCTGAGGGGAGATACTGACCCGCACCTCGCCGCCCGGACTCGCCGCCTCGGCAGCATTCGTTATGAGATTGGTGAAGACCTGGCGAAGCTCGGCAGGGAAGGCATCCACCGTGACGGCGGAGGGCAGATTGGGGCGCATGGTTACATGTAGATCGCTGAACCTTCGCTCCATCAGCAGGAGGATCTCCTGCAGCATCTCCTTCAGATCGACCTGAACGGGTGCCTTGGATTCGCGGTATAGCCCAAGCATGGCGCGGCTGATCTGAGTCACGCGCGTCAACTCCTGCTCGGCCATATCCATAAACTGCTTCGACTCTTCTTCGGAGGCTCCTGTGCGCATGAGGTAAAGGAGGTTAGATACGGAATCGAGCGGGTTGTGGATCTCATGGGCGATTGTTGCCGCCAGCCTTCCGGCTACAGCAAGCTTCTCGCTCGCCAGTAAGGCCTCCTGAGTGCGTCGCTCCTTGGTGATGTCGCGAAATACGAGGACGATGCCAGCTGTACCACCGGTCTGGTCACGGATGGGAGCGCCACTGTCGGCGACATACAGCTCGGTTTCATCCTTGCGAATGAGTACGGTATGGTTAGCCAAATCGACGATGCTGTTCAGACGTTTTACCTTGGCGACAGGATTCTCCATGACCGCGCGGGTTGTCTCGTGGACGATGCGGAAGACGTCTTCGAGGGGGCGGCCTATGGCCTCCGTCTCGCTCCAGCCCGTCAACTCGCGAGCTACAGGGTTCATCATCTGTATCCTGCCGTCGACATCGCAGCTGATCACGCCATCCCCGATGGAAGCTAGCGTAGTGCGGAGCTGCTGTTCAGACCGGAAGATCTCCTCTGCACGTCGGTTCAGCACATCCAACGACGTCTTATAGGCATCGGAGACGGCGTGCAGGCGGCTGCGAGTAAACATGCCGATCAGAATTCCCATGCTGAGGGCCAGCAAGAGAAGCCCGACCAGCATGTCATGAACCTGTTGATGCCATAAAGAAATGCGCGCCGTGCGATGCTCTTCGGCGTTATGGATGATTGAGTTGATATCGTTTCGAACCTTATCCATTAGGGACTTGCCCTGAAGATTCAACTCGACATCGCTGGTCTGGCCGCCTGCGCGAACTGTAGCGATGACGGGCAGAGCGAAGGCATCCCGCCATGTCTGGTGCTCGTTCTGCATATCCGCGATAAGGTTCTTCTGGTCGGGATCCGAGCCGGCAACCTTATCGAGTCGCTGAAACTCGGCCTGCATATGTGATTCAGCTTCGATGTAAGGTTGAAGAAACCGAGTGTCCGAGGTCGTCTCATAGCCCCGGAGACCAGACTCCTCATCCACCATGAGTTTGGCGATAAGGGCAGCCTGAGCGATGCGCGCATCAGACTCCTGAATCAGGTTGACGGTGGCGTTGGCTCCCCGTATCTGCCAGTAGAGAGCCCCGGCCGTGAGTAAGAGCGCCACCACAGGCAGCAGGAAGACCTGGCGGAGGATACGATTGAATTGGGATAGATTCACAGCCTTCTGATCCTGACCCTCTCGCTATGATGCATTTACTGGATGAAGTAAGCGTCCTAACTTATTTAGAAGAGTAGGTGCACCCTCACCTTTAGTCATATACAGGTCAACCAGGGAGGTAACCTCGGCTGGAAGGCCAATATAAGCTGAGAGCAGGAGTATGGGAATATGAGGCTTGGCCTGACGCATTCTGGACGCAACTTCGCCTCCGTGCATTCCTGGCATGGAATAGTCCAGGATAACGGCCTCTACAGGCTCTCTTGAGAAAACCTCCAGCCCCGCAGCCCCGTTGAGCGCCGTCAATACTCGATAGCCGGCACGCTCCAACAGGATCTTTCGAACCCTCAGGCCGACCAGTTCGTCATCCACGCAAAGGATGAGGTGGGACTCGTGTGACATAGATCTCTCGTTCGGCAACAGTAGCGTTACAAAGTTAATCTAGAGTATACGTAGGCATGTTCTCCTATACGTACTATGGGTCATTGACGATTCATCGTACGTTTGCAAAGAATCAACTTGCAATGGGTTAGCCTGAAGACGGTAACGTCGCGTAAACGATCGAGGTCTACGAATTGAGTCAGACGATTTTTGTGTTGGAAGATGATGCAGACATCTCCCGTCTAGTCCAGTACCATCTGGAGAGCGCCGGTTTTACAGTTCGCCCCTATTTGACCATTGGTCAGATTCTTCCTGACGCCGAGCGTCAACCGCCTGCGCTGTTTCTGCTGGATATCATGGTCCCGGGTGGCGATGGTCTGGACCTGTGCCGTAGACTGCGCCAGAATCCCACCCTTAGCATTGTCCCCATCATCTTCCTGACCGCCCGCGCCGCCGAAAATGACCGCGTGCACGGCCTGGAGATGGGTGCGGACGACTACATCACCAAGCCCTTCGCCACGCGCGAGCTGGTGGCTCGGGTTAAGGCTGTCCTTCGCCGTTTCGAGCGACCTACAAGCCCATCTGTCATCAAGTTCGAGAACATCGAGATCGACGCCAGTGCGATGCAACTGCGGGTCGATGGCGATCTGGTGACGACGACCGCGACCGAGTTTCGCCTTCTCGACTATCTGGCACGTCATCCGGGCCGGGTCTTCAGCCGTGACCATCTGCTGGATGCGGTGTGGGGAGATGCGCGCTTCGTGACGCCGCGCTCGGTTGACGTCTATGTCCGACGCATCCGGGAGAAGATCGAGGTTGATGCCGAAACGCCGCGCTACCTTAAAACGATGCGCGGTGCCGGCTACCGGTTCGAGATTCCGAAGATGGCACAAGCTTAGGCGCAGCGTCTGCCGAAAGTTTGCCCTGCTGTCTCGCTCTACGCACGGCTTCGTCCGTGTTGTAAGAGTTCTCTTTGTTGCAGCTTTGGCCGCTGAGGCCCAGGTTCTTCGATATGGGCCGCAGCATCTTCTAAGGGGCAGTTCGTGACGCGTGGTCTCTTCTTCTCGTTCTTCATCCGAATAACGATTGCTTTGGCATTCGTCGCAGTGATGCGAGTCTGGTTCACCCCACACTGGATAGTGGGTTCCATCCTTATTCTTACCTGGGCCGCTATCAATGCCTTTTTGCTGACTCGTTCCGTGCGGCGCAACATTGCTCTGCTTCAGACTTCCACTGCGGCAATTCCCGAACGTCCCGTCGGCGTTATGGCACATCAGTACAGCGATTTCGACGGCCTCGCCCAGGCCATTTCGCTGGCCTCGGGTCATGTGGAGCGGGTGTTGACCGATGCATCTGAGAGCCGCCGCGAGTTGGAGGCGATGATCGACAGCATGCAGGACGCCGTCGTCGCGGTTGATCCCGCTGGACGCATTCAGTGGACCAATCAGCGGATGCAGCGGCTAATGCCGGGCGCGTCGGTCAGCAGCGCTGTGCGGGTCGGGCACTCTCTGGTCCAGACCATCCGCGACCCCGACGTTCTCGCATGCGTTAGGACGGCCCTCGAGGAGCGTGTGGTCAGTGAGCGCCGCTCGACCTCGCTTCTGCCGGGTCGGATCTTCGAGGTTGCTGCCTCACCGATGCCCGGTGGAGGAGCGGTCGCCGTGTTGCACGACATCACCCGGATTGAGCAGGTTGAGCGCACTCAGCGGGACTTCGTCGCCAACGTCTCCCACGAACTGCGCACTCCACTGACGTCGATCACCGGCTATGTCGAGACCTTGCTGGACCATGAACCCTCTCTGAGCTCGCAGGCCCGCGAGTTCCTGACGACGATCTTGAAAAACGCTACCCGGATGAACCGCTTGACCGAGGACCTTCTGGTAATGGCCCGGGTCGAGTCCTCCGAACAGGAGCTTCATCCAGGGCCGGTACGCGCGGACATCCTGGTCTACGACGCCATCCAGGCCATGAGCGGTCTCGTCCAGGATGAGGAGGCCGTTCTTGAGACCGGGGAGCTGACCGAGGCCGACGTCTTCGCCGATACCGATGCCATCCTCCAGGTGCTTAGCAATCTGATTGAAAACGGCATCAAGTACGGTCGAGCCCGCAATGAGCTGCACTGTCGGGTAGTCGTCAGCGCGCGCGAGATCTCCGACCCCATCGAGGCGGTGGAGTTCAGTGTCCGCGACTTTGGCCAGGGGATTGCTTCAGAACACCTCAACCGGATCTTTGAGCGCTTTTACCGTGTTGACAAAGCCCGTTCGCGGGAGTCTGGCGGAACTGGCCTGGGCCTAGCCATCGCACGGCATATGGTGCAGACTCAGGGCGGTACGATCAGGGCCGAAAGTGAGCTGAACTCCGGAAGCACATTCATTTTTACCCTTCCGAAGCCACAATCTCCCGTCAATTGAAGGTCAAAGGCATCCGAAAAGTCATGACTCGCTCCGGCCGCGCCGCAAGTATCCTGTCTTGTTTTTGCAGCCTCAGCCACTTAGGCCTGACTTCGTTTGACACACAGTGCCATCGCTAACTCTATTTTTTCCGTTGTTTTTTGCCGTTTTCACCGGTATGTAACCTCATCGTAACAATTGCCCATCACACTCTATATAGATGCGTCGAAGGTATTGCGAAGCGGTCGCCGCACCCAATTCGAGGGGGAACAAGTGAAACTGAAAGTCATCGCAGCAGCAGGCCTACTGGCTCTGACTGTCGCAGGAGCTAATGCACAGAACATTAATGGAGCAGGGGCTACCTTTCCTTATCCCATCTACTCCAAGTGGTTCAGCGAATATAGCCAGCAGCACCCAAGCGTGAAGATCAACTATCAGCCCATCGGCTCGGGCGGCGGTATCCGGCAGGTCTCCGAAGGTACGGTCGATTTTGGTGCCACTGACGGCCCCATGAGCGACGAGCAGATCAACAGCGCGAAGGTGAAGACGATGCATATCCCCACCGTCCTCGGCGCGGTTGTTCCGGTATACAACATCCCCGGCGTCAGCAAGGATCTCAACTTCTCTGGCGACGTGATCGCCGATATCTATCTCGGCAAGATCGCCAAGTGGAACGACGGCCGCATCTCGAAGGACAATCCCGGCGTCAGCCTCCCCGACAAGGCGATCCTGCCCGTCTATCGCTCGGATGGAAGCGGAACCACCTACATCTTCACCGACTATCTCTCGAAGGTCAGCTCAGACTGGTCTAGCAAGGTGGGTAAGAACACCTCCGTCAAGTGGCCCACGGGCATCGGTCAGAAGGGAAATGAAGGCGTTGCCGGAATGGTTCGCCAGTCGCCTTACTCCTTCGGGTATGTCGAGTTGATCTACGCGACCCAAAACAAGATGGCCTACGGTGCAGTACGCAACGCCGCAGGTAAGTTCCTCAAGGCGACGACTGATGGCGTGACTGCCGCGGCTGCGGCTTCTGCCAAGACGATGCCTGCCGACTACCGCGTCTCAATAACGAACGCCAGCGGCGCAACCTCATACCCGATCTCCAGCTTTACGTGGCTGCTGATTCCGACCCACTCGACTGACCCGGCGAAGGCGAAAGCTCTCTCCGACTTCCTAGGCTGGATGCTTGATCATGGTGAAGACGAGGCTGCGGCATTGAGCTATGCTCCTCTGCCAAAGCCAGTGCAGGCTATGGTCCGAAAGAGCATCGCTCAGATCAAATAGCTATACCGCCGCGCGGAACTCATCTTCTACGGGTTCCGTGCGGCTCCTTTATCTGCTGATCTCTCATCCCATCGGCCAACTACAATCAGCCATTGAAGCGCCGACAGAAAATCAGCACACAGGAAACAGGATTGTGCCCTCGAGCCGTATGACTACCGAACGAGAACCCGGTTCTTCAATGCCCGCGCCGGCTATCGCACCGGCCATGCCTGCCAGCTTCGCAGCGGACCCGACACCTGTCTCCGCCAGCGGCCCCCCTTCTCCTATTCGTGCCTATCTAAGCAAGCGCGGCAGCGGCCGACTTGCTGACAACAGCTTCGCCGCAGTCATGCTGCTATGCGCCTGCAGCATCTTCGCGATTGTCCTCTTTATCTTCAGTATTCTCATTCTTCGCTCCCATCTCAGCCTCGTTCAATTCGGCTGGAAGTTCTTCACCCGTCAGGCATGGGATCCCGTTGCTGGCGACTTCGGTGCGTTGCCCTTTATCTACGGCACCGTTGCCACTTCGTTACTCGCGCTCTTGATTGCTGTGCCCTTGGCCTTAGGGGTGGCCGTCTTCATCACCGAGCTCTGCCCTCGGCCCCTGCGCGCTCCGATCTCTTTTCTCACGGAGCTTCTCGCCGCAATCCCCAGCGTGGTCTATGGTTTGTGGGCTGTCTTCGTGCTTGTCCCACTGATGCGTGAAGTCATAGGCCCATTTCTGATGAAGACCCTCGGCTGGACTGGCTTCTTCGATGGCCCTAACTTCGGTGTCGGTCTGCTTACCGCTAGCATCATCCTCGCCATCATGATCCTCCCGATCATCTCGTCGCTTACCCGTGACATCATGACGGCGGTCCCCAATACCCAGCGTGAGGCTGTCCTCGCACTAGGCGCAACACGTTGGGAGATGATTCGCATCGGAGTCCTCCGCAACTCGCGCATCGGTATCGTCGGCGCGATTATGCTTGGTCTTGGCCGAGCCCTCGGTGAGACCATGGCCGTGACGATGGTCATCGGCAACCATCCTGAGATTCACAAGTCTCTCTTCGCTCCTAGCCACACACTGGCTAGCGTCATTGCGGGAGAGTTTTCCGAGGCCACCGGGGATCTCTATTTGAGCGCGCTCATCGAGATCGGCCTTGCTCTCTTTCTCGTCACAATCGTCGTCAACGCGATTGCCCGCCTTATGGTCTGGGCTGTGACGCGTGGCGCACCGGCAAGGGTGGCCTAAATATGAGCACTCAACCAGCAGGTCTCCCGCCCGCGCGGCCTATGGACTTTCAAACCAGGACGATGCGCCTGAACTCGGCTCGCCGAACGGCAACTAACTTTTTTGTGAGCAGCCTCGCGGTCCTCGCGACGATCATCGTCATCGTGCCGTTGGTGGCCATCCTCTTCTACCTCATTTATAAGGGCGCAAGTTCGCTGAATGTCGACTTTTTCACTCGCATCCCGGCACCAATAGGTGAATCTGGCGGCGGCATGGCTAACTCCATTGTGGGCTCCGGAATCATCCTTGCCGTTGCCAGCCTGATGGGTATCCCCATTGGCATTGCCGCCGGAATCTATCTTGCCGAATTCGGCCAGGGAACGTTCCTGGCAAATGCTGTGCGTTTCACCGCTGACGTGCTCAACGGCGTCCCCTCTATCGTGATGGGCATCTCCATCTACTCACTCGTCGTGATGAATCAGAAACACTTCTCCGCGCTCGCCGGAGGTATCGCCCTCGCAATCATGATGGTGCCCACCATCACCCGCACTACAGAGGAGATGCTTGCCACAGTCCCACATGCTATCCGTGAGGCAGCTCTCGGCCTAGGCGTTCCCAAGTGGCGCACGGTTATGTCGGTTAGCCTGCGCACCGCATCTCCAGGCATCATCACCGGTTGCATGCTCGCCTTCGCCCGCGTCGCTGGCGAGACGGCACCGCTGCTCTTTACCGCTCTCGGCAATCAATTCTGGAGCTTCAAACTCAACGAGCCCATAGCCGCCCTTCCGCTGCAGATCTTCGTCTATGCCATCTCACCCTATGACGAGTTTCATCGCCTCGCCTGGGCCGGCGCCCTCGTTCTTATTATTATGATCATGGTTTCAGTCACGCTCGTCCGCATCTTTGCCAACCGCGGCGCACTCAAGGGAGGAAGCTAGTGGGAGTCGGCATTTTAGTTGAGGACCTGAACGCGTGGTATGGTTCGAACCACACCTTGCAGGACATCAATCTGCACATCCCCGCTAACCACGCGACCGCCCTCATCGGGCCGTCGGGCTGCGGCAAATCCACCTTCGTTCGTTGCCTCAATCGCATGCACGAGACCAACCCCATTGCGCGAGCCACCGGCGTTGTGAAGATGGGCGAGATCGACATCTACAAGGATGCATCTCCGGTCGAAATCCGCCGCCGCGTCGGTATGGTCTTCCAACGACCCAATCCCTTTCCGACGATGTCGATCTATGACAACGTCGTCAGCGGCCTCAAGCTCAATGGCTTCCGCAATCGCCGCATTCTCGACGAGACCGTGGAACGCTCATTGAAGAGCGCCGCACTGTGGGAAGAGGTCAAGGACGACCTCAAGAAGAAGTCTGGCGCCAGCCTCTCCGGTGGCCAGCAGCAGCGCATGTGCATCGCGCGCGCCCTTGCCGTGGATCCGGAGGTGTTGTTGATGGACGAGCCTGCCTCCGCCCTCGATCCCGTCTCCACCTCGAAGATTGAAGACCTCATCTTCCAGTTGAAGAGCCAGTACACAATCGTCATCGTGACGCATAATATGCAGCAGGCCGCTCGCGTCGCGGAGAACACTGGCTTCTTTCTTAATGGCAAGATGGTCGAGTTTGACTCCACCCATAAAATATTTACGAACCCCCGCGACAAGCGCACAGAGGATTACATTACCGGGAGGTTCGGATAATGCGCGTCAAATTCCACCAAAGCCTCGACGACTTGAAGGAACGCCTCCTGGTCATGGCAGGCATGGCCGAGCAGGCAATCCAGCGCTCTATCGAGGCCTATCGCACCCGCGACCTTAGCATCTGTGAACTGGTCTTCCGCTCCGAGCCCGCGATCAATCGCCTCGAGCGCGAGATCGACCAGCTCGCTCTCGACCTACTTGCTATGGAACAACCCATGGCCATCGATCTCCGTTTCATCCTCTCCGTCATCCGTATCAACGCCGATCTGGAGCGTGTCGGCGACCAAGCCGTCAATATCGCTATCCGCGTCCGTGAGATGGGTGCCTTCGCCAACATCGATCTCCCTGTCGATATCCCCAAACTCGCATCGCTGGCCTCCGCTATGGTCCGCAAATCCCTGCAGGCCTTCATCGAGGCAGATGCCGAGCTAGCCAACTCCGTTCTCCTGCTCGACGATCAGGTGGACGAGATGAACGACGCCGCGTTTTATGCGCTCAGCACCCTGATCAAAGACAAACCCGAGCTGACTCCTCAGTCACTCAACGCCTTAATTATCGCCCGCAACCTGGAACGAGTCGGTGACCACGCCACGAACATCGCAGAAGACGTCATCTTCTGGGTCCGAGGCGCTGACGTCCGCCACAATCCACCCGCCACTGTTTAGAACAGGGCCGCTGGGATCTCGTCTATCAAGATTTGTCATCTCAGACCGACGCAACGGACACCTTTATCGTCCGCTGAGCAGTGGGGGAGACCTACGCATTTACCTTGCCGTCGCCTGTTCTAATCCGCGTTCCTTCGAATGTCGTCAATCCGACTCCGGTGTCCACCAGATCAGCTTCGGCAGCATCGGATAATAAAGCCCCACTCGTATCTGCATCGCGCCCTTCATGATTCGCGCATAAGCCTCCATCTGCGCTACATACTTTGCTCGTTCCTTCCCCATGAACTCATCAATGCCTTCACTCCCATGCATCGTTGTCTTGTAGTCCACAATCCACAGACAGTCGGTTCCGGCGGCCAGCGGTGCTGTTCCCGCGCGAAAGACTCGATCGAGCCGCACGCTGCTGCGGCTCGCTGTCCAAGAGGTCAGCGCATACTCGCTGGCGGCATCATCGTGCGCGCGTAATACCCATAACCCCTCGGCGTCACGCAGCGCGCTTTCGAGTGCGGTCCTAACTTTTGGCGCGAGCCTTTGCACGGACGCGGGTGGCAGACCATCGCCACGCAGCACGGTCTCTATTCGCGGATTCCAGCTGGCAAGCTCCCTCAGCAGCGTGTCCGCAGCAACCCCCTCACCTAGTGACTTCGCCAGTGCTTCAAGGAAAGCATGCACTGTATTGCCGAAGGCTCGCGCCTCAAAGGAGCCTTCCGGTCTCTCAAGGTGGACGGCTTGAGACTCCATGCCTGTATCTCCATATGGGAGTCTCCGCGCGGTCTCAAACCGAGCTAAGGGGTTGAATCCGACAGGCAATCGCTGCAGCATGGGAATCTGTACCGCATCGTCGCCACCTGCTGCCAGCTGGCCAACATACTCTTCCTCTACCGAAGCAGCTGCAGGCATGATGAATACCTTAGCCAAGGCCTCCGGAGCCTGTGCGGCAGCCTCGGTAAAATGACTCTCCGCCGCCGGCCACGCTGCGCCCAACAGACTGCCCGCAGCCAGACTCACGGCTCCATCGGCCCTCGCATCGGGAGACGCGAACAGATGCAGCTCCTCTCGGGCCCGCGTACACGCCACGTAGAACAGTCGCCTTCGTTCTGCCGCCTCGCGCGCACTGTGGATACTCTTCAGCCAGTCGTTCAACTCCCTCGAACCCTCTCCCTTGCCTGTGATCGGAGCCAGCACCACATGCGCCACAGCTTCACCGCCCGCTTCATAGCCGGACTCGATCTCACTCCAGGTCAGCAGGCGGCTACTTGTCACCTTCGCCGTCTTATGTAGCGCAGGAACTATCACGACATCCCACTCCAGGCCCTTCGCTCCGTGGATGGTCATCAGATCGACTGCATCGGGGCTTGCCGCCGGCTCCGCGTACAGCTTGCCGAGGCGGCGTTTCAGCAGCTTCAGGTCGAGAGTTCCGCTCTGCTCCTCCACCTCATCCAGCAGTTGGAGATATCGCCGTGCATTCACCAGCTCCTCCGCCGTCAAATAGGCATCGCCCCCCAGCGAGCGCCATGTTCGCTCTACCCACTGTGCTGCTGTCAGACGCGACCGCTGTCCTGCCGCGGCTCGCAGCACAGTCCACAGCCGCTGCAGCCTCTCGCAACTCTCCTCGCTCAGCAGATGCCCGCGTTCCTCGATCACATCCTCAATCGAGCGTTCCGCCCAGGCAGGATCGTCCGCTCCTGCCAGTAGATGTAGCTCTGCAAGCCCGAGCCCGCACCACGGGGCATGGAGTACCGCCAGCCACGCCACGCGGTCTGCCGGATGCAATAGAGCTCGCGTCAACGCGAAGAGATCCAGCACCTCCTGCCGCTCGCCCAGCGCTTCAATCTCAACGGCTCGGAAGGGAATCGCGCCTTCGCCGCCGTCCTGCTTCAGCGCAGCGACGATGTCGAGCAGATGATTGCGGCTTCGTACAAGCACCGCAATCTTCCACGGCTCGTTGCGCCCCTCTGGCAGGGGCCGAGCCCGCCATTGCTTCACGACTTCACGCACCCTCTGTGCATCGAGCTTTGCCTGCTGTCGTCGCGCATGTTTCGACTCGTCAGTTGACAACTCCGCTGGCATCACATTCGCATGCCAAACAACGCCGAGCACTGTGCCTTCAATCCGAGATGGCCCGTTGACTGCAATGGCTGGGACGTAAGGCACCTCATCAGGATTTGCTGCGTTCGCATTCGTCGAAAACAGTAAAGAAAAATCCTCATTGAACGCATCCACAAGCTGGCTCTGCGAGCGGAAGTTCGCTGTCAGTCGCAGACATCCTACCGGCAGGTCGCCCAACTGCTCAGCCACCATCGTCCGCACAAAACGCTCCACCCTCGCCTGACGAAACAGGTAGATCGATTGCTTGGGATCACCCACCAGGAACACGGTCTGGCTCTGCCCGTCCCAGCCCTGCGTCAGCAGTTGAATTAACTCATACTGGCTCGTCGAGGTATCCTGCATCTCGTCCACGAGAAGATGCTGCAGCTTCATCCCCAACGCCGCTGCCAGATCATCGACAGCGCCCTCCCGCCGCAGTGCACCTTTGGCCAGTAGGCCAAGCTCGGCGAAGTCACACTCACCGCGTTGTGCGAAGACAAGCTGTAACTCAGCCAGCGCCCGGTTCAACACGCGGAACAGCGCCTTCGCCACGACCCACTGTTCCTGTGGATACGCAGCAGGCGGCAGGTGCTTCACACGCTTAATTGCCTGCAGCAGGTCGTCCTGCCCATGAAGCCTCTCGAACAGCCTCTTCAGTTGCTCGGAGTGTCTCTTCTCAATCTCGAAGCCAAGATCGCTCCGCGCCGCCCTCGACCGCCACTTGGTCTCCTTCGTGGTAAGCAGGTGTATGAGCGCCCGCCAATGCGCGAGATGCTCAGCAGTCTCGCCCGGAAGCCTATCCAGCCCGGCGCAGATAGCAATCGGCGAATTGCCCTTGAAACCTACGGCATGCCCCATCTCCCCGGCAAGCTGCGCCAACTCATGCAGGATGTCCCCAGGTATCGCCGCCGCAAATCGAGTCAACCCGGAACACACCGCCTGCTCAAGCGCACGCTCCAGCCGAGGCAGCACCACTCCATCGAGATACGCATCATCCAGATCTCGACGCCCCAATGGAACCAGCTCTCCCCATTGGTCGCGCAGCGCCAGCATCTCAGTCAGCAGCCGTTTGCAGTCCCGGAGATTGCCATCACGGTGCAGCAGAACCGTGCGCAGCGCGGCATTCAATGTTTGGTCCTCGCCACCGAGTTGCAGCAGCGTCTGTCTCGCCGCCTCACGGTATAAATCGGTCGCATCCTCTACCGGGACCTGTCCTCCGCCTCCAGACAGCACCGGTAGCGAACGCGCGATCTCCGCGCAGACCGAGTCGATAGTCTGCATCTTCAACCTGCGCGGATTCTCCAGCAATCCCCATCCCAACATCCTGTCGCGTTGCAACACAGACTCGGCGAGCGTCCGCGTCTGCCGCTCGAAGTCGCTGTCGTTCTTCAAAGGCTCGTTTCGCATCGCGCCTTCCAGTTGAGCCACGACACGATCTCGAATCTCCGATGTAGCCTTCCTTGTAAAGGTGATGGCCAGCACCTGCTCTGGTTCGCTGACGCTCTCGTCCGCCAGCAGCTTCAGATACCGTTGAATCAGCAGCCCCGTCTTGCCAGACCCAGCCGGAGCCTCGACAATCCACGACTGCCGAACGTCAAGTGCCAGCCTCCGAGCCTCCCAGTCCGGTGGTCGCAGACTCTTTGCAATGGACTCCATTCCTTCTGCCGGGTGTACGACGAACAGATCAGCCATGCGTCACCTCCGCAGCATCTCCTTCGTCCTCCTCCAGCAGCGACACATCCAGTCGGCACAGCGCCCTCTGAGCGCAATGCCTGCACGTCTCCGGATATCTCTTCGGAGCAACCCGTGCGTCGCCCAGGGCAAACCTCGTCGCCAACTCCTCCAGGATTCGCTGCCAATCCTCCACCTGCGCCTCCAGGCTCGGAGTCTTCAGCTTTGCTGGCTTCAACAGCACATCGCCACTCGCGGCATAGCCCTTCAACCCCATGTCTTTGCCGGCGCGCACCAGGCCAAACGCGACCCCTTGCAGTTGCTCCGCCTCAGACAGCACGGCATACAGCGGCAACTGCGGAGCATCCGGCCGATCTCCCAGCCAGTCATTCGGCGAAGCGCTCCCAGTCTTATAGTCGATAAGGATCTCCCCCTCGCCAACCATGTCCACTCGATCCACTCTGACACTCAGCCGCAGCGGCCCGATCTGTACGTCGTCGATCTTCTTCTCACTCAGACTTACCTCGAACGCTGGCCGCTTCAACTCAAGCTCCAGCCACGGTACCAATAGATTTCGCAGTCTCTCGCGCTGCATGTCAACGTAGGCCGCATCCCATGCCGTCGCGCTCAACTCCCCGATCTTCCTCAAAGCCTCCGCGATGCATCGCCGCAGTATCGCATCCCACTCCACCCGCGGCATGACTTTCAATGCGCTCTGCGTCTTCACCTCATTCCAGAACAATTCCAATACCTTATGGACCACCGTACCGCTCTCTCTGGCGTCCATCCCCAACTCTGCGCTCTCCAACTCCGTAGCCCACAGGCGCCGCTCCGCAAACGCGCGAAACCCGCATGCTGCCTGTAGCCGCAGAATCTCTGCGCCTCCATGAATCACCTGATTCGGCAGCGGTAATATCGGCGTTGAATCTTCCACTGTCTCTATCTCAATCACACTTCGCTCCACCGCAGGCCCAGCAAGCTCGTCCACTCCAACCTCTTCAAGCGCCAACCCTTCCAACGCAGGCGATCGCCGCTGCCTCCCGTCGGCAGTCTCCTTCGCATAGCTGAAGACCACCATCCCAGCGCTATCCGCAACTCTCTCCGTCATCCGTCGAGCATGTTCTCGATCGGCGGTGACATCCGTTCCCGGCATCCCCAGCTCTCGCTTCATCTGCCATGGCAGCAGGGAACTGCTCCCTGGCGCAACCGGCCAAATCAAATCGCCACCCCGCAAAAACCACACCGCATCGAACGTCGCCCCCGCAGCCTCCAGCGGCCCCATCACCTGTACCGGAGCCTCGCGCGACTCCGGCGCGAACATCGTCTGTCGAGCGATCCGCTCCAGGCCCTCTAGCGCCCGCGTGAACTCCACCTTCCCTCCATCGAAGTCGAGCGTTGCCAACTCGTCCAGCGCGCCATCCCACTTCCTTCGCGTCTGAAACTCAACGCTGTCCTCGCCCGAGCCCGTACCCCACCCCGCAACCTCCAGCAGCTCTCGCATCCTCTCGGCCCACTCCGCATGAGTCCGCCGATCTCCGCCTTCTATTCGATTCGCGATAACAAAGCGCATCGCCCGCAGTCTCGTTAGTAGCCGCCCGAGCTTGGGCGTTCGCTTTGCCCGTTCCACCATCGCAACGAACCAATCCAGCGAGACCTCCGGTCGCAGCATCCTCGCCTTGCGCAACTCATACGCGTCGAACTCCGCCCGAGCCCCTCTCTCTTCGCTCGCCATCCCGAAGTAAGGCGACAGCAACAGTCCGCTCACTCGTTCCAGAGGTAAAGCCTCCCCCGCCCACCGGAGCACATCCAGAGCCACAGCCACCATCGGAGTCTCCGCTAACACCACTCCCAGCGAAAACTCATAAGGCCCCTCGTCGGCGCCAGCTTCAATACTCTCCAACTCAGGAGCCAGTACCTCCCGAAACACCCGGTCAATCTCTGCCCGCTCGTTCTCGAGACCCGGCACAATGACCGCCACCCGCGCCCCGGGCCTCTCCTCGATAACCTGCCGCACCCATCGCGCCGCACCCGACAACTCTTCCCGCTCATCCGCCGTCTCCACCAAAGCGCGCATCGCCACGGGAACCCTCAACCGAATCTCCTCCACCCCAACTCCTGCACCCCGAACGGCCTCCACCAATCCGGCCTGTGCTGGAGTCATCCCATCAAACCCCACCAGAGCCAGCCCACCCTCTCCAATTGAGACTTGGCCCACCGCCACCGCTGCTCGCAGTGCCTCCTCCAACTGCGCCCGCGACAGCAACCCCTCCGCCCTGCACCTCAGCTCAAACTTGAGAGCCCATCGCTGAAACGCCCGAGTATCCGCGCTCGTCGCCGCTCCACGCAGCCGACCCTGCCCGTTATAGCTGCAGAGCCTCCGCCACGCCTCTGCCGCCATCTCCGCCAGCGAGTCGAAACTTCGCAAGCTGGCCAGATCTGCATCCGCGGTCAGGATCTCCCGCCAGACCGTATGCTCCTGTGTCCTGTTCAGCAACAGCGGCGAAGCATCTCCGGCGAGCACCAGACCACGCCAGAGACCCGCCACCCACGCATCCCAGGCCATCACCGCAGGCGGCCGCCAACTCGCGAACCCCATAGCCCGATTCTGCCGGTCAAACGCCCGCCGAAGCGTTCGTGCCGCCCGCTGATTGCCCGTCACTACCGTGGCCCCCCGCTCCAGAGCCTCCGAGATCTCCACCGGCAGCAAATCCATACCATCCATATCTCGGTTATACGCCCAGAGCTCCTGGAAAATCAGTCCCTGCCATTGGACCCTGAGGACCGAAAACCATCTTCTTCGAGGACACCCGTTATCATCAAAGCAGGAGTCCGCCCGTGTCCCGCAAGCCCCTCGCTCTCATCGCCTTCCTCTTCCTCCTCGTCGGCTGCCACCAGACCTCTACCCCCTCGAGCTCGAAGTACCCGGAGAAGACCTTTCCGGTCCGCGGCAGGATCATCAGCACCGACGCCACCCACGTCACCCTTGACCACGAGGCGGTCCCCGGCTTCATGGAAGCCATGACGATGCCCTACAAGCTCAAGGATCCCAGCATTATCAACGAACTCCACCCCGGCGACCGCATCACCGCCAAAATCGTCGTCCAGCAGGACGCCGCCGGCTTCCGTGACCCGGAGCTTGATGACGTCGTCGTCATCGCCCAGGCCCGCCCCGACTACAAGCCCGAGATCCAGTACCACGTCCCCCAGCCCGGCGACGCCGTCCCTGACGTCAAGCTCCTCAACCAGAGCAACCACACGATCCATCTCTCTCAGTTCAAGGGCAAGGTTGTCCTCATCACCTTCATCTACACCCGCTGCCCCCTGGCTGATTTCTGCCCTCGCATGAGCCGTAACTTTGCCGACATCGACAAAGCCCTCGCCTCCGACCCTGCCCTCTACGACCAGACTCACCTTCTCAGCATCAGCTTTGACCCTGCCTACGACACCCCCAAGGTCCTCCGCACCTACGGCGGAACTTATACCGGTCGTTTTGCCAAAGAGACCTTCACCCACTGGGACTTCGCCGCACCTACTGAGAAAGACCTCGCGGCCCTCACCCAGTTCTTCAATGTAGGCGTCACCGGCACCGACCCTAAATCCATCACTCACTCTCTCTCAACCGTCATGATCGGCAAAGACGGCAAGATAGCGGCCTGGTATCCCACCAACGACTGGGATCCAAAGGAAGTGGTAAACGAAATCAAATCTTCCGCAGCTAAATCTTGATCCTCTGACCGCCAATCTACTCTCCGAGCGCAAAGGCTCTCGACCAGGGGAAAGGCGCTTCGAACCTGTCTTTCGGCCTATCGGGTAAGACGTCACATCGCGCCTGTCCCATCAAGTATCCTGACTCTTCACCCATTCAAGGAGCCCATATCATGGCAAAACTCACCATCTCCCTCGGCATTCTTCTCATCCTGCTCGCCATCATCGGCTTTGTCTACACCGGCAGTTCCCATCCGACGGCTCTGATTCCGGCAATCTTCGGCCTTGCCTTCGTTCTCTTCGGCGTCATGGCCAACACGGAGAACTCGAAGAAGCGCATGCTTTGGATGCACATCTCGGTCACCGTCGCCCTGCTGGCCTTCCTCAGCACCATCAAGGCCGACATCCAGACCGTACAGCTCTCCCGCGGGGTCGAGTTCCCGCATCCTGCCGCTGTGCTGGAGAAGGCCGCTATGTCGTGGCTCTGCCTCATTTACGTCCTCTTCTGCGTACGCTCTTTCATCGCCGCCCGCCGCGCCCGCCTTGCCTGAGCGTAGGTCTTTAAACCTGCATCGACAGTAACCAATGGCCATAAAATATATTGCCGCCTTGGCCGTCTCTAATAGTGAGCGGCTACCGGCTGCGTCGACCCAATTGGCGACTTGCCCGAACTGCCGCAAGCGTACACTGCAGGTGATATGTCTTCTTCTTTTGGCTCTTCCAGTTTTGGTGCTCCGGGTATGAAGTCCGCAGACCGTCCCTCACGCGGCACAGGCCGGGCCACAGCTGCTGACCTCACAGCCGCACGTCCCAAACCCAAGCTGAAGAAGGTCCTCCCCGAAGTCTGGAAGTTGATGAAGCCTCGCGCGCTTCTGCTCAGCGGCAGCTTTCTGCTGATGATCATCAATCGTGCCAGCGGTCTCATCCTCCCAGCCTCGACGAAGTACCTCATCGACAACGTCATGGGTAAGCACCAGTTGAACCTGCTGCCTATCATTGTCGGTGTCGTCGTCTTTGCCACCATCCTGCAGGGCATCACCTCCTTCACCCTCACGCAGCTTCTCTCCAAAGAAGGCCAGCGCCTCATCGCCGAGCTGCGCATGAAGGTCCAGTCCCACATCGGACGCCTGCCCGTGGCCTTCTACGACGAGAACCGCACCGGCACCCTCGTCGCCCGCATCATGACCGACGTCGAAGGCGTCCGCAACCTCATCGGTACCGGAGTCATCGACTTCTTCGGCGGAGTCCTCACCGCGCTCTTCGCCTTCTGTTACCTCGTCAAGCTCAGCGTCCAGATGACGCTCGTTACCTTTGTCATTCTCCTCCTCTTCGGCCTCATCCTCCAGCGCGCCTTCAAGACCATCCGCCCCATCTTCCGCGAGCGCTCCAAGATCAACGCCGAGGTCACCGGTCGCCTCACCGAGTCACTCGGCGGCGTCCGCGTCGTCAAGGGCTACCACGCCGAAGCTAGCGAGGCCAGCGTCTTCGCTGCCGGAGCCAACCGCCTCCTTCAGAACGTCATATCCTCGCTTACCGCGCAGTCATTCATGTCGCTTGCCTCCACCGCCGTCCTCGGCGTGGTCGGCGCTCTCGTCATGTACCTCGGAGCCCACCAGGTAGTCACCGGCAGCCTCACCACCGGCGGCTACGTCACCTACGTGATGTTCCTCGCCTTCATGATCGCCCCCATCGTCCAGCTCGTCTCCATCGGCACCCAGCTCACCGAGGCCGTGGCCGGGCTCGACCGCACCACCGAGATCCTCTCCGAGCACGAGGAGGACTCCGAGCCCACTCGCTCTCACAACCTCGCCACCATCCACGGCGACATCGCCTTCAACGACGTTACCTTCGCCTACGACCCCGGCAAGCCCGTCCTGCACGGCATCAGCTTCGAATCTAAGCCCGGTACCGTCACCGCCCTCGTCGGCTCCTCCGGCTCCGGTAAGTCGACTATCATCTCGCTCATCTGCGGCTTCCACACCGCCACCACTGGTCAGGTTCTGGTTGACGGCATCGACCTCGCCACCATCCGGCTCAGCAGCTACCGTCAACAGCTAGGTGTTGTTCTCCAGGAGACCTTTCTCTTCGACGGCACCATCCGCGAGAACATCCTCTTCTCCCGCCCCGAAGCTACCGACGAGCAGCTCATGGAGGCCTGCCGTATCGCCCGAGTCGACGAGTTCGCCGAGCGCTTCTCAGAGCAATACGACACCATCGTAGGCGAGCGCGGCGTCAAGCTCTCCGGCGGCCAGCGCCAGCGCATCTCCATCGCCCGCGCCATCCTGGCCGACCCCCGCATCCTGATCCTCGACGAGGCCACCAGCTCACTGGACTCCGAGTCGGAAGCCATGATCCAGAACGGCCTCAGCTACCTCATGCAGGGCCGGACGACCTTCGTCATCGCCCACCGCCTCTCCACCATCCGCCGCGCCGACCAGATTCTCGTCGTCGAGCAGGGCCAGATCGTAGAGCGCGGAACCCACGAATTCCTCTACGAGCTCCACGGCCGCTACCACGACCTCTACACCCGTCAGCACGGCCTCGAAACCAATCTCTTCCTGGCCCCCGGCGAAGGCGACAAGATCGAAGACCCAGCGGTAGTGAAGGTATAAGCGAGCCTCCGTTTATACCTTCTCCACACCTAACTGCGTCAGCAGAAACGCATAGTCGAACGCAATCTCCTTCAAATAGTCATACCGTCCCGAAGCTCCGCCATGCCCCGCGTCCATGTTGATGTGCAGCAGCAGAGGAGCGTCATTCTTCTTCAGCGTCCGCAGCTTCGCCACATACTTTGCCGGCTCCCAATACATCACCTGTGAGTCGTTCAGGCTCGTCTTCACCAGCATCGCCGGATAGCTTCCCGGTTTGAGGTTGTCGTAAGGGGAATAAGACCGCATGTAAGCGAACGCCTCCGCCTCATTCGGGTTCCCCCACTCCTCATACTCCGCAACGGTCAGGGGCAGCGAGGCATCGAGCATCGTGTTCATCACATCCACGAACGGCACATGCGACAGCACCACCCGGAACAGCTCCGGCCGCTCATTCACCACAGCCCCCATCAGCAACCCCCCGGCGCTCCCACCCTCAATCGCGACTCGATCCTTTGCCCCATAGCCCTTCTGGACGAGCTGCTCGGTCACCGCGATGAAGTCGGAAAACGTGTTACGTTTTACCATCATCTTTCCAGCGTCATGCCACGAATCGCCCATCTCTCCACCACCGCGAATGTGTGCATAGGCCATCATCACACCGCGGTCCAGGAGCGATAGCCGCACCGGGCTAAACCCCACCGGCAAAGGGTATCCATAAGACCCATATCCATATACATACAGCGGATTGCTGCCGTCCCGCTTGAACAAATCCCTACGGTAGACCACCGATACCGGCACCTTCACACCATCCGCAGCCTCCACCCAAACGCGCTCCGAACCATATCGCGTTGGATCGAACCCACCCGGCACCTCTTGCTGTTTCAGTAACTTGGAGCCTCCCGCCTTCACGTCATACTCATATACCGAAGCCGGCGAGGCTAGCGATTGATAGTTGTACCGGAGCACACTCGTCACAAACTCCCGATTCAAATGAGCTTGTGCCGAATAGACCGGCTCCGGAAAGCCAATCTCCCTCGATTCACCTAAACTTCCATCCACACCAATCGTCGTAACAGTGATCGAAGGCAATCCAAGTTGCCTCCTGGAACTCACGCAAAATGCTTCGAATATGTCGAAATCTTCAAGCGGAGCTTCTTTGTCTTCGGCGATCAGCTCAGTCCAGGACTCCCGTCCCTTCCCATCCACCGGCGTCGTGACTACCCTGAAGTTCTTGCCTGTATCGTTCACCCGGATATAAAACAATCCACTCCGATGATCGACGTAGTACTCCTGCTCGTCCAGTCGCGGGGCGATCACCTTGAACATCCCGCCCGGAGTCTCTGAAGAGAGATAACTGCACTCGTTCGTCGTATGGCTTCCTGCCTCCATCAGCAGATATTTGCCATCCCTGGTCTTTCCCACACCCAGGTTGAAGCGCTCATCCTTCTCTTCATAGACGACCGCATCTTCAGCGACGGTATCCCCCAGTCGATGCCGGAAGAGGTGATCATGCCGCTTGGTCACCTCATCCTCAGTGGTATAGAAGAGCGTTCGAGAGTCCGCAGCCCACACGAGGGATCCAACGCGCTCAGCGGTGTCAGGCAGGTCAGCGCCTGTCTTTAGATCGCGGATATGCAATGTGTACTGCCTGAAGCCGGTGTTGTCGGTGGAGTAAGCCAGCTTCTCCCCATCCGGACTCACGCTCATCCCCCCGACGGCCATGTAGGGCTGTCCCTCCGCCAGTTGGTTCACGTCCAAAATGACCTGCTCCGTCTGGGATTCGTCGAAGGCCTCTCCAGCGGCAATTCGGCGGCAATGGATGGGGTACTGGCTCCCCTCTACTGTACGGGTGTAGTAGTACCAGCCGTTCTCCCGATAGGGGACCGATACGTCAGTCTCTTTTATGTGCGACAGCATCTCCGCGTAAAGCTTCGCCTGCAACTGCTCCGTTGGGGCCATCACGGAAAGGGTATAAGCGTTCTCCTCCCGCAGATGAGCGATCAGTTCGGGAGACTCTTTCTCCCTCATCCACTGGTAGTTATCCTCGAGTGTCTGTCCATGCAGTGTTGTCGGTGTCGGTTTTTGGCGGGCAACTGGCGGCGTAGCACTTTGTGTCATCAGTAAAACTCCAATGGACAGGATACAGTGTCAGGACCAATCGAAAGGGGCAACCCGAAGCCCCGCCCGTACACCAAACTAGATGCGACCATGGCGGCTCGCGAACTCTTAGAGAAGCCCGCCAAAGGAGCCCCGTCATGACCTATTCCTCCATTCGAAATATTCTTCTTGGCACCGCGACAACGCTTTGTCCGATCACCCTCCTGGCCCAGAATCCAATGGGACCACCCTCGTCAGGTACGCAACCGAACCAGCCGCAGCAGACCCAACCCATGCAGGACTCCTCTACTGCCATGGGCAACAGCGATTCGAACCAATCGATGAAAGACAAGATGTTCGTGCGTAAGGCGGCCGAGGGCGGAATAGCAGAGGTACAGCTTGGCCAACTCGCTGCGGAGAAGGGCAGCAGTCAGGACGTCAAGGACCTCGGGCAGAAGATGGTGACCGACCACACCGCCCTTAATAACGATATGGCGCCGATCGCACAGTCCATGGGCGTCGCAGTACCAAAGAAGCTGAATAAACAGCATCAGGCAGACTATGACAAACTTAATGCGCTGTCCGGCGAAGAGTTCGACAAGGCGTACATCACCGCGATGATGAAGGATCACCATAAAGATCTGCGCGAATTCCGGGATGAGGCGACAAGTGCCTCTGATCCTACCTTGAAGGCGGCCGTCGAGAAGGGCGTCAAGGTGATCAGTGAACACACGGCGATGGTCGATAAGCTTGCCAAAGACAAAGGCATATCGATGCCAGGTCACACTGGCAAGCAGGAAACTCCTCCTACCCAATAGCTTGGTTCATCTGATAGATACAAACGGCAGGGCACCAGATTCTGGTGCTCTGCCTTGTTTAACCACCTGTCGTATCGTATTAAGTAGCGACATTACTGCCCCAACTCAGTTGGGGGATTAGAGGCTGTAATGCACTTGCGAACTGGCCTGCGCCTCAACCATTGAGCCCTTTGCTGTTGACGCAGTTGTTGTCCTCTGCCCCTGAGCCCCGCTCCCTGTTTCTCCTGTCAAGCCCCTACAGCCGAAACTAAGACGCATCTCCGAACGCAAATCCAACAAAAACAATACCTTAGCCTCCCAAAATGATCTTCCGCAAAGTGGCATAGTAGTTTTACTCAATCGGTTATAGTTAATACAGAGTCAGAAAAAGCCCCGGCCAACCACCGGGCTTTTCTCTTTAGACCAATAAACCTTTTAGAAAGACGACTTTAGCCGTAACCAGTTTAGAATGACTAACTTGCAGCGATGGATTCGTTAACTTGCTGAATTAACAGGACTTGCAGTCAAAGTACCCGGGGGGGAGGGTCTAAGGGAAGCAGTGATCGTAGTTCATAACAGGCTCTAGTAACAAACCCTCCTTTACCACCTGGTACAGTCGTACAGCGTAGAATGACGGTCAATGAAGCACATCTTACGCTGGTTAGCCGTTGTTCTTCTGGTGCTCACACCGGCAACCTTTCTGACTGCGGAAAAGGTCAGCGAACTCCCGGCTCCGTCCGGCTACGTCAATGACTTCGCCGGCGTCCTATCGCCATCCGTAAAGCAGAAAGTAGAAGCTCTCTGCACCCAGGTCGACCGGCAGGCGCACGCGCAGATTGCCGTTGTCACCATCAAAACCCTCGATGACGATCAGTCGATAGAAGAATTCGCCACGCAGTTGCAGGACAAGTGGAAGGTTGGCGCCAAGGGTACCGACCGGGGCGTCCTGATGATCTTCGTGATGACGCCCAGGCGGGGCCGCATCGAAGTGGGTTATGGTCTTGAAGGCATTCTGAACGACGCCAAGGTTGGCGACATTGGCCGCTCCATGGTGCCCGCTGCCACGCAGGGAGACTACAACACAGCCATTCCGCTAGGTGTTGGGCAGATTGCACAGGTTATAGCCAAAGACGCAGGTGTTACCCTGCTTCAGCCTGAACTCCAGCACCAGTACCATAGGGAGCCCCAGCAGGAACCCATCCATCTGAGCTTCTTCCAGCTTCTCCTCGGTGGCGGAGCCATCCTGCTGATCCTCTTCTTTCTCATCAAAACCGGCAATCTCGGTCTAATCTTCTTCCTTCTGGGAAATCTGATGGGCGGCGGTGGAGGAAGCCGTGGCGGTGGTGGAGGCCGCGACCGAGATGGTGGTGGCTTTGGAGGATTTGGTGGCGGCAGCTCCGGTGGGGGTGGAGCGAGCGGAGACTTTTGAGGGCACAATGTAAATAAATTTGCGGCAAAGAAGGGCAGTTCCATTTGGCATAGTGATAAAGTACAGCCGGATAGACCTGCCATGAATCGCATCGAAATCTAGACGAAGGGAAGTTCGAGAAAACATGAAATCTTTATGGATTGTGCTTGGTATCGTGGGTCTTCTTATTCTTGTATTGCTTTTTGCCGGGGGGAGCTATGTCGGGGCGAAGAACACGCTCGTCCAAAAAAATGAGGCTGTCAATCAGTCCTTCTCTCAGGTCAACGTCGTTCAGCAGCGCCGTCTCGACCTGATTCCTAACCTCGTAGCGTCGGTCAAGGGTTATGTCGCCGAAGAGTCTACCATCCTGACGAATATCGCCAACGCCCGCGCCGGAGTCCTTGCCGCAGGCTCTGACCGCGCAAGCAATATCAATGCCAATGCCAAGCTTGACGTCGCCCTTGGGCCATTCTTCCGCCTACAGGAGCAGTATCCCAATTTGAAGGGCAACGAGCAGTTCATCCGCCTCACCGATGAGCTGGCCGGAACCGAAAACCGGATCGCTGTCGAACGCCAGCGTTACAACAAGACGCTCGAGGACTATAACGTCTATGTGCGGCAGTTCCCCAACAGCATCTGGGCCAACTTCGCCGGCTTCCACTACCGGGACGAGTACTTCAAGGGCAATCCGGATAACAATGTTGCGCCGAAGGTCGACTTCTCGAAGTAGGCGAAGCGACGGAACCTCGGAAAGAGAAGGCCGTCGCAATCGCGACGGCCTTCTTCCTTATGAGAATAAAAGATATTACTTGGTAAAAGAAGAGATCGCGGAAGCCTCATCGTCCTTGATGTCGAAGACGGTATAAAGCTTCGTGATCTGCAGTAGGTCGTGCACCTTCTTGGTCAGGTTCAGCAACTTCAGTTCGCCGCCGCTGTTCCGTACCGTCGTAAAGGCACTGACAAGCTCGCCGATACCCGAGCTGTCGATGTAGGTGATATCGCCCAGATTGAGCAAAATCTTGTTGGAACCTTTTGCGAGCACATCGCGAACCGCGTCGCGAATCGTTACGCTGCCTTCGCCGAGGGTAATGCGACCGCTGAGGTCCAGAATGGTGATGCCGTCCACTTGGCGAGTCTGTACTTTCATGCTCATGTGTAGTCTTCTCCTTAAGTCCCCGGCTGTGCGGGTGTTCGATGCTTGATAAGGGTCAGTTCCGTCCCGGGGTGTAACTGCCGAAAGTGTACCTCATCCATGAAGGCGCGGATGAGAAAGATGCCGCGACCCGAGCCCCGAAGGATATTTTCCGGTGCTAATGGATCGGGAATTGTGCTTGGGTCAAGCCCTGGTCCCTGGTCTGCTATGCGGATAATCACCGAATCGGACGTCATTTCAAATGATGCAGTAATGTGCTTGGTCGTGTCGTAGGCATTCCCATGCAGGACAGCGTTCACCGCAGCCTCGCGCACCGCCATGGCGATATGCGGGATAGTGTCTTCGTCGAACCCTGCCCGCTGTGCGATTTGCTCTGCAGTTTGCTCTATCTTATTGACGCTATCTAAGGTCGAGTCAAGTGTGAAACTGACACGGCTTGTCGTTGAGTCGGCCAAAGCGGTCCTTGCATTACTCGTATGCCAGTCGTCAACGGCAGACAACAGCGATGATGGCAGTGTGCTTGTGGATGTTCGGAATGTCAAGGACGCCCGGTCTCTCTTTCTCATCGATTCTCCATTTATCGCGCCTTTGTTACCAGCATGTCACAACCTGGACTATATCGACAGGCATGTAAAGTAACATGCGGAGACAAGGATTATCGAATGCTGACCTTTAGTCCTTGTTTTTGCTTATCGTTTTTGCTTATCGCCTCTTGCATGGAGTCACGCTGTAAAAGCCCTTCGGTTGCTGGGACGGGACAACCCATGACAAAAAGCGCAAGCATGTAAGGTCTGATAGTGCACGGCTTAAGCCAGTTATGACGAAGCATGCAAATCAAAAGACGAGCGTCGCCGCCTTGATGGGAACAGCTGTCATCGATGCGAAGGGAACTGCAGTCGGCCATGTGCGCGAGTTTGTCGTCGCACCGGCGCTGGATGCCTCCCATGTCCATGGTCTCGTCATTAAGCTTGTCTCCGCCAGGCGAGGCGACAAGTTCTCTCTTGTCCTTGCGACAGACATCCAGCTCACCCCAGACTGCGAGATGCAGTTACGCGAGAGCGCTCGTCCCTCCATCCTGCCCGACGACGAGACCTATCTGTTTCTTGAGCGCGATCTTCTCGACCAGCAGATCATCGACGTCCATGGACGCAAAGTAGTACGCGTCAATGATGTAAATCTAATATGGGAGCCATTGGTTGAAGATAAGGAAGACCTCTCGCTTCGCATCGCCGAGGTAGAGGTTGGTCTCCGCGGAGCAGTCCGGCGCCTTCTGAAGGGTTTGCCGATGACGACCATAGATAGCCTTGCTACGCGCTTCAATCCTAGCGTCATTCCTTGGGATTTCGTCGACCTCATCGACCCCTCACGTCGTGTCCACCTCAAAGTCGATCAGGACCGCCTCTCTCAGATGCACCCCTCCGACATCGCCGACATTCTTGAGGAGCTGGCTCCACTCGAGCGCCAGGCTCTCTTCCAGAGCCTCAATGAGGAGGTCGCCGCCGAGGCCCTTGAAGAGATCAAACCTAAGATGCAGCAGTCGCTTATCGAATCCCTCGACTCTGAGCAAGTTGCCGGCATCGTGGAGGAGATGGATCCCGGGGCCGCCGCCGATCTCCTCGCCGAATTACCCGATGAGCGCTCCGAGGCCATCCTCGATGAGATGGACCCGGAAGAGCGCCAGGAGGTCGAAGAGCTCCTCGAGTTCTCCGGAGACTCCGCCGCCGGCCGTATGACTACCGAATACATCGCTCTGCCAGCCACGGCTACAGTAGCCCAGGTCATCGATGCACTCCACGGGTTTGAGGGAGACATCGAAACCATCACCGACATCTACCTCCTCGACGAAGAGGAAAAGATCACCAGCCTCATCCCTCTCGTCCGGCTTATCCTTGCAGCTCCTCACGCCGCGCTATCCGACCTTCCGCACGGCCATCTCGTATGCTGCGACACAAACGCCAACGGTCGCAAGGTAGCCGAGCTCTTTGACAAATACAACCTGCGCTCTCTTCCTGTCGTCGATCAGGAAAAACATCTGGTAGGCGTCGTCCACGCCGAACAAGTCATCGCCCTCCTCCGCTCCAACCGCTAAATCCTGTTGCGCTCTCGCCTTTTGCTGTTTCTGAGAGGCCTCCGCGATAATCAAAGACGAATGAAGATCCTCTACGCTGCAGGCCTCTCCCCCAACGACTCGTCCCTCTACCGCCTCTGGGCATTGGAGCGGCTAGGTCATCAGGTTATCCCCTTCAACGCGTACGAGTACCTTCCCCACAACCCACTCCTGCGCAAGATCGTCTTCCGTCTCTCCGCAGGTCCCGCGGTCAATCGTCTCAACCACGATCTCCTCCGCGTCGCCGAATCCGAGAAGCCTGATCTCCTCTGGACCGACAAGCTCCTCTGGATGAGACCCAAGACGCTCGACCGCCTCCGAGCCATGGGCATCGCTACTGTCAGCTACATGATTGACAACCCCTTCGGCCCCCGTCAGGACCCAGGCTGGCGGCTCTACATGAAGGACATTCCCCACTACGACCTCCACGTCGTCCAGCGCGACAAGAATATCGCCGACTATCGCAGCCACGGAGCCCGCGACGTCATCAAGATACAGACTGCCTACGAGCCCACCATTCACTTTCCTCCCCCAGCAGGCTGGACCGACCGGAACCGCAATCGCGACGTCTCCTTCATAGGCACCCCGTACGACGATCGCGCAGCCACACTCGATAACCTGTCGAAGCTGAACGGGTTTCAGGTGGCTATATCCGGCAATAGCCGCTCATGGGAGCGCGCCCTCTCACCCGAAGCCTTCACGCGCCTCTACCGCGAAGGCGAGCTTTACCAGCAGCAATATCGCGAAGCCATCTGGCGCTCAAAGATCAATCTCAGCTTCATTACCCGCTCTAATCAAGACGAATTCGTCCACAAGAGCTTTGAGATCGCCGGCTGTGGAGGCTTTCTCCTCGCCGAGCGCTCAGATGGACACCTGCAGCGCTTCCGTGAAGGTGAGGAGGCGGTCTTCTTCTCCACCTACGACGAATGCGTCGAAAAAATCTCTCGATATCTTCCCGACGCAGCTGCCCGGACCCGTATCGCCGCTGCAGGCCAGGCCAGAGCCCTCCGCGATGGCTACCACAACGACCATCAGGTTAGCCTGATCGTCGAACGCGCCGCCAAAATTGTGCAGAAGACAAGGCCAGCTAGGTAAAACCTCACACCTACCTCTCCTTTCTCACGCTATCTTTCCGTAGGAACGCTATAAAAGAGCTTTTTCCAGTAAGCTATTTTAAATGAATGGCTTACAAGCGAGCATCCCTCGTAAGCTATTGCAGGAACATAACTTGCAACTACTGCCTTGGGATAAGTAGCGGGTGCGATCGAGTTAGCCTGAAAAAGCGAGCTGATGCCCTCTTCCGACATCAATACAAAGGAACCAGCAATGACGGTGTGGCGCACGTGGAGAACCCGGCTTATTTTGTTCTTCGCCGTCCTTGGCCCCGGCTTTATCACCGCAAACGTGGACAACGATGCCGGGGGTATTCTCACCTACTCCCAGGCGGGAGCGCAGTTCGGCTACACGCTTCTCTGGACGATGATCCCCATCACCTTGGCGCTCATCGTCGTCCAGGAGATGTGTGCTCGTATGGGGGCTGTTACCGGCAAAGGCCTCAGCGATCTCATTCGCGAGGAGTTCGGTCTTCGCATCACTTTTGTCGTAATGATCCTGCTGGTCATCGTCAACTTCGGCAACGTCATCGCCGAGTTCTCCGGCATCGCCGGCAGTATGCAACTCTTCCATGTCAGCAAGTACATCAGCGTACCGCTTTGTGCTTTTATTGTCTGGATACTCGTCGTCAAAGGCGACTACAAGAGCGTCGAAAAGGTCTTTCTCATAGCCAGCGTCTTCTACATCGCCTACATCATCGCAGGCGTGCTCAGCAGGCCCGACTGGCACCTGGCCCTCGTCCAGACGGTAAAGATCCCAACACGCCACGTCTGGAGCGACAAGACCTACGTCTACATGGTCGTTGGCGTCATCGGAACAACGATTACTCCCTGGATGCAGTTCTACCTGCAATCCTCCATCGTGGAGAAGGGAATTACTGTCCGCCAATACAAGCACTCCCGATGGGACGTCATTGTAGGCTCCATCTTCACGGATATCGTCGCCTGGTTCATCGTAGTCGCCTGTGCCGCCACCCTCTACACCCATGGCATCCGCAACATCGCCGACCCATCGGACGCCGCCGGAGCCATGAAGCCCCTGGCTGGCGACTACGCCTTCATCCTCTTCGCCGCCGGCCTCTTCAATGCCTCGCTCTTTGCAGCCTCCATCCTGCCCCTGTCTACCGCCTACACCGTCTGCGAGGGCCTGGGCTTCGAGAGTGGACTCGACAAGTCGTTTAAAGAAGCGAAGTTCTTCTACTGGTTCTATAGCCTATTACTGGCTGCCGGAGCAGCCGTAGTCCTCATTCCCAACTTCCCGCTGGTCAAGTTCAGCATTCTGTCGCAGGTATTGAACGGCGTCCTTCTGCCAATCGTCCTTATCTTCATGCTCCGGCTCATCAACAAGCACGACCTGATGGGAAAGTACACTAACTCCCACTGGTTCAACATCATCGCATGGCTCACAGCCGGTATTGTGATAGCACTGTCGGCTATATTGCTATGGAATGGTCTACACGGCTGATGCAGGGAAGGGTATCGAAGCGGAGAAGTGGTTAGCTTAAAGCAGCTTTCCCTCCGACAGATCCCGGATCAGGCCAAGGTCTGCGGCAAGGAAATCGTAGTTCGGCAAAGTTGCCAGCGGAGCCCACCGTATCTCATTGAAAATCCGGTTCTCCAACTCCCCATTGAACTCATGCACGACAAAGAACTGCAGATCGATGGACCCGCCATTCCGGTATTTATGCCGAACCTGGGCCACTTGCCGGCCTATGACTGCCGTAATCCCCAGTTCTTCGTTCAATTCACGCGCCAACGCGTCTTCCGGAGTCTCTCCTGGTTCGATCTTGCCACCGGGAAACTCCCACTTCAAGCTCATGGGCTGATCCGGCTTGCGCTGGCAGATCAGCACCTCAACCCCGGACCCGGCTTCGCCAGCCGCTTCTCGCAGGATGAGCGCCGCCACCACAAGCCGCAGAGGCTTGAGAGCCGCTACATCGATATGTTGGTCCAACTTGCGAATGGTCTCTTTCACCTGACTACAGTTTAGACTCCAACTGCACGTCAACGGCTTCACCATCCCTTACTTAGGCTGAGCAACCGACGCTGGATAGTAAACGGCCCAGCCTTCCAGCGCACTACGTTCCAGCAGTGCAGGTGTCGGATTGACGGGAAAGGCCCGCCGTGCAAGAGCCAGCATGGCCGCATCATGCACGGAGTTGCCAAACACCGCATCCGGCGCCGTAACACCGACACGAGCCAGCGCTGTCACCTTGCCCTCATCCGTCGGAACGTCCTGGATGACATCGGAAACGATGCCATTCTTCACCTGCACACGAGCGGCAAGGACACGATCGGCCGTTATCCCGAACCGCCGCACCCCCTCCTCGATAACCCAGTCATTCGTCGAGCTGACCGCCCAGACGTCCACGCCTCGACTCTTCAGCTCAGCCACCAGCTCCAGCATCTCCGGGAAGATATTCCGCTCGATGCGGCTTGCAAAGAACTCTCGTGCCGCCCTGCGCATCTCCTCCTCGCGCAGCCCCTGGTAGAGCTGCACCATCTCACCGCAGATGGCGAGCTCCGAGACCTCGCCCCGCTTGTACCCGCGATACCGCCCGTCGATCCAGTCCGCAGCCTCGCGAGAGACCAGACCCGTATCGACCGTCCAGTTCATAAATGACGAGCCAGCATCACCAGACCAAAGCGTACCGTCGCAGTCGAACACGGCCACAGCAGGAGACAGGGCATAGACCGATGCATGAAAATCTTTCGTATCGAGAAGCTTGGCAACCAGCGTATTGCTCACGGAAGGGCTCAACTTTTCTGCGCAACGCACCGTCGCGCGTCGAATTTAAACTACTCAAAGTTAGTTCAATTTTACTCCCGCCGATGCAGCCACCCCTCGCCTTCCACTTACTCCCAAAGCTCTTGGCCCATTGATATCGGATGCATGGCAAGCGAATAACCTATAAATAGTGAGGTATTCGATCCAACGAAAAGATTATAAAATTGCTGCTAATTTAGGTGTGCCAATGCCAACTGCAAGCAGCCAACTTCGTCTGAGCAATATTTCGCCGCTCATTATCCAATCCGAGATTCGCGCGATGTCGGTCGAATGTGACCGTGTTGGCGGGATCAATCTCGCCCAGGGAATATGCGACACCGACCTGCCTTCCTCTGTGGCCGACGCAGCGATCAAAGCCATCCAGCAGGGATACAACATCTACACTCGGCTCGATGGCATCCAGGTGTTGCGTCAGGCGATCGCCGCCAAGCTCAATCAGTACAACGGCATCTCCGCCGATCCGGATTCAGAGATCCTCGTGACTGCTGGAGCCACGGGCGCTCTATATGCCGCCGGCCTGGCTCTGCTCAACCCTGGAGACGAGGTGATCGTCTTCGAACCGTTCTACGGCTATCACCTCAACACACTTCTGTCCCTCCGCGTGCAACCGGTTGCTGTCCCGCTCACAGCGCCTGACTGGCAGCTCGATCTCGATCGCCTCCGCGATGCGATTACTCCGCGCACCCGTGCTGTGATCGTCAATACGCCATCGAACCCCTCGGGAAAGATATTTATTCTCGAAGAACTGCAAGCCATCGCCGACCTTGCGATTCAACATGACCTCTTCGTCTTCACCGATGAGATCTATGAGTACTTTCTCTTCGACGGCGCGCGCCACATCAGTCTCGCCACACTGCCTGGAATGGCGGAACGGACCATCACGATCTCCGGCCTCTCAAAGACATTCAGCATCACCGGTTGGCGGATCGGCTATCTTGCCGCAAGCAGGCAATGGATCCCATCGATTGGATACTTCCATGACCTTACCTATGTCTGCAGCCCTGCTCCCTTGCAGCATGGCGCGGTGGCGGGTCTGGTCGAACTCCCGCAGTCGTTTTACGACGAGCTCTCAACCGAGTATCAGCAGAAGCGCGACCAGCTCTGCAGCGCACTCACCGATGCCGGACTCACCCCATCCATACCGGCAGGGGCCTACTACGTTCTCGCCGATGCCTCTCGAATAGAGGGGGAGACAGCCCACAAAAAAGCTCGCAACCTCCTTGCTGCCTCGGGGGTAGCCGCAGTTGCAGGATCCGCCTTCTTCACTCCAGGAAGAGGAGAAAACATGCTCCGCTTCTGCTTTGGAAAGAAGCCTGATGCACTGGATCGAGCTTGTGCCGCTATCAGGAGTCTGTAGCAAAGAGAAAAGTAGGAATGATCTGCGTCGTTGAAGACGAGAGAAGCTTGGCCTTCGCCTCCAAGTAACCGAGGAGAGCTACTTTCTATGTCACGGGATACAAAGAAAACTGCAGCGCCATTCGTGCCGGAAGATCGGACATTACCCGTCTTGCGGGAGGCCGTGCAAAAGTGCCGGGGCTGCGACCTTTATCGAAATGCCACCCAGGCTGTCTTCGGAGAGTTGGAAGACGATAGCAAGCCGAAGATGCCGAAGGTCGCCATCATGATGATTGGCGAGCAACCAGGAGACCAGGAGGACAAACAGGGTCGGCCATTTGTAGGTCCCGCAGGCAAATTACTGAACAAGTGTTTGGAAGAGGCTGAAATTGATCGCCGGAAAGTCTACGTCACGAATACAGTCAAACATTTTAAATGGGAACCGCGTGGAAAGCTGCGTGTCAATAAAAAACCCAACATGGAAGAGATTCGTGCCTGTAGACCGTGGTTGGAAGCAGAACTGGATGTCGTCAGTCCCAAGTTGATCGTCTGTCTTGGTGCCGTTGCAGCGCAATCGTTGCTTGGTTCTAGCTTTAAAGTTACGCAGTCTCATGGCAAGGTTCAGCAGACCGAAGGCTTCCCCCCGATCATCGCGACCCTGCATCCTTCCGCGATTCTTCGTGCCCGGACAGACGAAGACCGTCACTCACAGACAAGGACGTTTGTCCAGGACTTGCGGGAAGCCGCAGCACTCGTAAGCCGATGAGCACGGATAGGATGTTCGCTGCACTATGCCATCCGCCTCCAGACGATGTAACTGCTGGCCGCGTATCTTCTGGAGTGATACTCTGAATTGCGCATTCCAGGTTGGAGAAGCCATCTCTAGGTTCGCTTGTCCCGGTTTCAAGACTAGGAAATTGTCCTCTGCGATTGCGTATTAGCATCGCGGCGTGCAGGTCCGTGACAGGCTTATCGAAGCCGTCCTCCGCGAGCTTGAACGTGTCGAAGTGAATGGCGATGCCTTCACTGCTATGCATTGATTCTAAAGGGAAGTGGTGGACGCGGTAGGGATCGAACCTACGACCAGTCGATTAAGAGTCGAATGCTCTACCAGCTGAGCTACGCGTCCAGATTTTTATCTCCTCCGGGGAGGAGAAGGGAAGTTATTGAGAGCCATGACACGCCGTAAAGCCAGCCTGACTGCAATCAACCAACTCATCAAGAATAACACAGCTTGCAGAGACGGAATTGCTCTGCAAGCTGTTTCTTAGCCTACGAAATCCACATTCGCTTTGAGCGGAATGATGCCGCGCTCAAAACCCATATCGAGCAGCTTCTTGATGGCGACCCTGCCATCTTCTCCGTAGTTGAGAGTGCGCTCATTGACATACATTCCCACGAAGCGATTTGCCAGTGTCGGGTCAAGATCCCGTGCGAACTGCATGGCATACGCAAGTGCTTCATCGCGATTATCGAGCGCATGCTGAATGCTGTCTCGAAGCGCATTGGTCGTGGTCAGCAGCGTCTCCGGGCCGAGCGACCGGCGGATCGCATTGCCTCCAAGCGGAAGAGGCAGACCCGTCTCATCGCGCCACCACTGACCCAGGTCTAGCAGCTTGACCAGGCCGTCGTTGGCATAGGTGAGCTGGCCCTCGTGAATGATGAGACCGGCCTCGAACTCGCCCGACACGACTGCGGGGATGATCTTGTCGAAAGGCACGACCGCCGTCTCGATCTCCGGCGCGAACAGTTTGAGGGCCAGATATGCCGTCGTGAGCGTGCCGGGAACGGCGATGCGGGTCTTCTTGACCTCGTCCAGCGTCTGCTTGCGGCTTGAGACGATCATCGGGCCGTAGCCCTCGCCAACGCTGCCGCCACAAGCCATCAGGGTGTACTTCTCCTGGAGGTAGGGATACGCATGAAACGAGATCGCCGTCACGTCGTAGAAGGCTTCATTGATCGCCCGGTGATTCAGCGTCTCGATGTCGGTGAGGGTGTGATTGAACTTGAAGCCGGGGACGCGGATCTTGTTCGTCGCCAATCCGTAGAACATGAAGGCATCATCGGAGTCCGGGCTGTGGGCAATGCTGATCTCTTGAATTGCGGTATTTGCTGTCATGATTCGGTAGTCCTTGGGAGAGGTAAAAGTGATTGAATACGCAACTCGGCGCAATTAGCCAAGTGCTATGAGCAAATGGAAGAGTTACCCAGGGGAAGCCGTTCTACGAGCGGCGCCAACGTTGCATCGTGCTGTAGATACCGGCGGCAGCAGTCACCTTGACAGCCTCTCCCAACAGAAAGGGAGCGACGGCCACATGCCATGCGGCGGGAGCTCCGAGATGGAGGAGGTATGCCAGCCAACCTGCGCCGAGCGTGAGAATGAGGACCGTGGCAATGGAGGCGGCTAGAATCCCACGCGTGAATCGGGATCCCATCTGCCGCATGGCACGTACCACCCAGCCGGCAGATGCTGCGGCCAGCGGATAGGAGAAGAGATAGCCGGCAGTCGGACCTAACAGTTGCGCTATCCCCCCGGGCCCCTGAGGAGTGAATACTGGCATCCCCATTGCTCCCTCGGCAAGGTACAGAACCATCGCCGAAAAGCCGGCGATAGGTCCAAGGACCATACCGACAAGGATGACGGCGAAGTTCTGGAGCGTCAGCGGCACCGGAGTGAAGGGAAGCGGCAGCGACACATGGGCGCATACAGCGACCAGGCCACTCGCGGCAACCGAAAGAGCGATCTTGCCCGGCAACGACTCCGGCAAGGATTCCAGGAGAGACTTTGAACTATGTGTGAGACCGGAGGGGGAGCTGATAACGGATTGCATGGTGCAGGTCCTTTCGCGCTAAGAGCGCTTCGGTGAAGTTGCCTCGGCGCTGAAGCTGGCCCGAAGGCGCTTGGGCTGAGAAGTGTCGGACAGATCGCCTGAACCGTTACTGGAGTAAGCCATGCTTCCATCTTCGATTGCCGCAAAGAGATGTTGGGCAAAATCACCCTGCGATGGAACAGGTGCTTGACCGCCCTTGTGGCCGATATGAATACGACGAGCGATCGCTACTCCCCACGCCCAGACGAGGACGAAGGAGCAGAGCGCCGAAATGGCAAGGAGGATATGCATAGCGCTTAGCAAGAATACCAAGGTGCAAAGGCTTCGTGCACCTTATTCGAGCACTCGCTGCAATTTGCGCGAAATCATGGGAAACGCAGCAGAGATCAAGGGTGCCTGCCTGCGTGATAGGTCAATCCAAGTCAAAGTGGTTAGCAGTCGTCAGTACGAACTTGGTACGCGTCTGCGGTGAAGCAGTTTTCCACTTGACGGCGTGCACCGCGAAAATTTGTACTTGATAAAGATATGACTCGGCCGAGCTCAACGCGCATAGAGACAAAGCAGTCCGTCATCGTGCGTCTGTACGGACGGGCTCACCGCGGCTGGCGAAAGATCGCCACAGCGGCTGCTGCCATACTCGCAATTGCACTGGGCTATCACGTCGTCTTCGGACAAAATGGGCTTACGGTCTATCAGCAGAAACGGCAGGATGCGCAGGCGCTGCAAGGCCAACTGCAGAGCCTGCGGAAGGAAAACGACCTGCTGAAAGGCCATGTCGAGCGGCTGCAAAACGATCCGAATGCCATCGAGCATCAGGCCCGGGAGGAGCTGCACTATACCCGACCGGGCGAAGTGATCTATACGCTCCCGGCAGCCGCCCCTTCCAAAGATGCAGCGAACCAGGTCCTCCCAAAACCCTGACACTGCATGCGATATCTCATCTCTTGAAATCCAATTAGATATCGCAGCTTCGTTATCGGTAAGATAGGCAGAGGAAGCAGCCATGAAGTTCGACCTTGAAAAGGCTACGGCACGTGAGACCTATAATCTGTTAATTGGATTGGTTGCACCCAGGCCTATCGCTTTGGTGACGAGCATGAATGAGGATGGTCAGCTGAACGCCGCCCCTTTCAGCGCCTACAATTATCTCTGCACCGACCCGCCGATTATTGGAATAGGCGTGACCAACCGGCCAACGGAGAACTTCGTCCCAAAGGACACAGCCAGGAATATCCGCCGTACCGGTGAGTTCGTTGTTAATGTCGTGACAGAGGATCTGGCGCAACAGATGAATATCTGCGCTACCGACTTCCCGGCGGAGATCGACGAACTGGAGATGGCCTGCCTGACCACCGCGCCCTCTCAGATTGTGAAAGTCCCGCGCATCCATCAGGCCCACGCAGCGTTGGAGTGTAGGGAGCACACCACCATGGAGATCGGCAGATCGCGGATCATCCTCGGCAGGGTCGTCGCAATCTATATCGAAGATAAATTTGTCGATCCGGCAGGCCCATACGTGCGGGCTGAGGAGTTACATGCCATTGGCCGGATGAATGGTCTGGGATCCTACGTCAAGACCAGGGATTCCTTTCTGAACATACCGCGCATTCCCTATGTGGAGTGGAAGAAAGGGAAGCGCTGACCCCCATCACGACAGGTACTCCTTCAGCCATGGATCGGTGGTATGCACCAACTCCAGCGTAGTGCCGTCAAAGACGATCTTGCCCTCGTTCAGCACAAGAAACTTCGTGCTGTCGTCGATGCCGCGATTCGGGAGGGGCTCAATCTTGCCGGTCTCCGCGTTGAAGCGGCTCATCGCGAGCAGGAAGGCATCCTGTAGACGATGCGTGATCAGCAGAGAAGTCGTATGCGAGACGTCGCGCTGTTTGATTACAAGCTCGTCGATCGTCGTTGAGGTGATGGGATCGAGCCCCGCAGTTGGCGAGTCGTAGAGAATCAGATCGGGCTTGCTGATAATGGCGCGCGCGATGGAGACACGGCGGCGCATCCCACCCGAAAGTTCGGACGGAAACTTCGAGATCGCCTGTTCCAGCTCGACGAACTGAAGCACTTCTACCACCCGTCTGTGCGCCTCCTCTTCAGGAACGCGCTCTTCGTGGAGACGATAGGCGACGTTATCCTCGACCGAGAGCGAGTCAAACAGAGCCGACTCCTGAAAGACCATACCGATGCGCGCGCGGAGTTTGAAGAGATCCGTCTCGCTCATGGCGGTCACGTCCTCGCCGAAGACATGAATCGTGCCGGAATCAGGTCGCATCAGCCCGTTGGCAAGCTTCATCAGGACCGATTTTCCCCCGCCGGCAGGTCCGAGAATGATACGGGTCTCGCCGCGCTGGACATTAAACGAGATGTTCTGCAGTACCGTTTTTTCGTCGAAGCTGATGGAGACATCGTTGAACGCAACCACAGGCTCCGCCGGGTTGGAGCTCTGGCTGTCTTGCTGGACGTCGTTGCTGGCTAGGTCTTCGGGCATGGTCTGGTTTACTTGCCAAAGATGCCGATCATGGCACGGCTGACGATAAAGTCGACGACGATGATGAATACTGACGAGACCACCACCGCCTGGGTGGTAGCCCGTCCTACGCCCTGGGTGCCGCCCTTCGTGTTCATGCCGAAGTAGCAGCCCACGGTGGCGATAATGAAGCCGGAGAAGAGCGGCTTGGTGAGACCTTGAACGATATCGCCATAGGCAAGCGCCCTATACGAATTGTGGAAGTAGGACCATCCATTCAGCCCAAGCAGCGCGATGCTCACCAGCGCGCCGCCCGCGATCCCAACGGCATCCGCTACGATCGTGAGAAAGAACAGCATGAAGACAGTCGCGTAGAGCCGCGGGGTGACGAGTTTGCGCAATGGGTCCGTCCCCAGAGCTCGCATCGCGTCGATCTGCTCGGTTACCTTCATCGAGCCCAGCTCGGAAGCCATGCCCGAGGCATTCCGGCCCGAGACCATAAGACCCGTAAGCACTGGCCCAAGCTCCTTTACCATAGAGAGCGCAACCAGGTTCCCGGTCAAACTCACCGAGCCGAACGCCTGCAGCGAGGTAGCCGATTGCAGGGCAAGAACGCAGCCCGTGAAAAAACCCGTAAGCACCACGATCGGCATCGAGCCCACGCCGATAGAGTCCATCTGGGTGAAGACGTCCGCCCAATAGCGCGGGCCGGAAAAGATATTGGCGATCGCACGCCATGAGAGGACGGAGTAGTCCTGGACGGCGGCAATCTTCTGTTTGGCGAAGACCTCTGGGGAGACGAAGGGCATGTTGGTATCTGGCTCAATGTATCAGATGCGCGAGCAAGTCTGACGATTGCATCTTGTTGAGACGATTGCTGGCATCCTGGGGATGCGAACCTATAGCCGAGAATGAGAAGATAGTAGGGATGATCTCTCAGATGACAGCTGCGGTGCTCTACGGCAAAGAAGACCTCCGGCTGGAGCAGGTAGCGATACCACAGGCGGCGGCTGGCGAGCTTCTGGTCCGCGTCTGTGCAGCGCTTACCTGCGGGACCGATCTGAAGGTCTACCGGCGTGGTTACCACGCCATGATGCTGAAGCCGCCGATTCTCTTCGGGCACGAACTTGCCGGGGTCGTCGCAGAGGTTGGTGCCGGAGTCACCGCCTTCCGCGAGGGAGACCGAGTCGTAGCCTTGAACTCCGCTCCCTGCGATCGTTGCTTCTTCTGCACACACGGCCAGCAGAATCTATGCGAGGAGTTGCTCTTCAACAACGGAGCCTACGCCGAATACATTCGCATTCCAGCAAGAATCGTCGAAAAAAACACCTTGCTGATTCCTGACGGCATTCAGTTCGAGCACGCCGCCCTTACCGAGCCCCTGGCCTGTGTCGTCCGGGGCCTCGAGGAGAGCGGAGCCCAGCCCGGCGATACGATGGTCGTCATCGGAGCAGGCCCCATCGGCCTGATGTTCATGCATGTGGCAGAGCTTGCCGGTGTCAACGTCATCGCAGTCGTCAAGCGCGAGGACCAGATCGCCACGGCCAGACTATTCGGAGCGACCAGCATCGTGCAGATAGGCACCGTGCAGGATATAGTCGCAGCAACTCGCGCGCTGACCCCGCAGGGCAGGGGAGCCGACATCGTGATCGAGGCCGTAGCCACCCCCGGGACCTGGGAGTGGGCCGTCGATATGGTACGCAAGGGCGGCGTCGTCAACTTCTTCGGAGGCCCTCCCAGCGGGACCAAGGTTCAGCTCGATACCAACCGGATCCACTATGGCGATATCACTTTGAAGGCCAGCTTCCATCACACCCCGGCAACCTGCAGAACCGCCTTTGAGCTTGTCGCCAGTGGTCGGTTCAAGTGTGCCGATTACATCACGGGGCGTGTCGGTTTGGAGAAGGTCCCTGAGGTCTTCGCCCGGATGATGAGCCGGAACAATGGTTCACGTGACATTAAGACCGCGGTCTTTCCGGAAGGGGAGCCGAAGTGAGCGAGATCACAGTATCCCAGCATGCCCTTCTGGGTGCCCCACCGGACTACCTGACCCCTCTGGAGCGGCCAACCCTCCAGGAGGCACAGGCATGGTGCCGTCAGCTCGCGACATCGCACTACGAGAACTTTCACGTGGCCACCTGGTTCCTGCCCAAAAAGGTAAGGCCGCACTTCGAGAGCATCTACGCCTACTCCAGAGTGGCAGACGACCTCGGTGACGAGGTTCCCGACAAGCTCGTCGCCATGCGCCTGCTGAATGCCTGGGGCTCCATGCTCGACGAGTGCTACGACACTCCGGAGCGCTCGATGCATCCGGTATTCGTCGCCCTGCACGAGACCATCCGCGAGTGCGGTGTTCCCCGCGAGCTCTTCGCCGATCTTCTGCACGCCTTCCGTATGGATCAGGTCAAGGCCGAGTACGACACCTGGGATGAACTCCTCGAATACTCGCACTATTCAGCCAATCCCGTCGGACGCCTGGTTCTACAGGTCAGCGGCTACAAGGAAGAGCCACTCGCCTTGCTGTCCGACAAGGTATGCACGGCGCTTCAACTCGCCAACTTCTGGCAGGACGTAGTCGAAGACGCCGAACGCGGCAGACGTTACATCCCGGCCGAGTCCATGATTCGCTTCGGCGTAGACGAGGGGCAGATCGAGGGACGAGTCTTCACCCCCGAGTTCCGCGCCATGATTCAAAGTCTGGTCGTCCGTACCCGAGAGATGCTGCGCGAAGGCGGCACAATCAGCGCACACGTCGATAGAGAGCTGGCTGTAACGCTCGACCTGTTCCGCAAGGGTGGAGACGCCATTCTCGACGGCATCACCTTAGAGAACTTCGACGTCCTGCGGGGAAGGCCCGTAGTCTCGAAGACGAAGAAGTTAAGCCTCCTTGCAGGAGCATTCATGAGCAAGCTGCGCGCGGGGCTGTCACGGTGACAACTGCCGAAGCCTACGCCGTCTGTCGTGCCATAGCCCAACGCGAAGCAAAGAACTTCTACTATGCCTTCCGCGTCCTGCCGGAGCACAAGCGAAACGCCATGTGCGCGGTCTACGCCTTCATGCGCCGAGCCGATGACATCGCCGACGACGAATCGATGCCCATCCCCGAGCGCCGGATCGTCATGGCCAATTGGGTCGCAACCTGGCGCATCGCTCGCGCCTCTGAAACCTCCGACGATCCCGTCTTCCTCGCCCTGAACGACACCCAGAGACAATTCGCGATCCCCGACGCCCTGCTCGAGGAGTTGGTGCAGGGAACCACCATGGACCTCGACCCTCAGTCCACGCCGACAAACCAGCTCCAGACCTTCGCCACCTTCGACGATCTCTACCGCTACTGCTACCTCGTAGCCTCGGTCGTTGGCCTGGTCTGCATCCGTATCTTCGGCTACACCGATCCCCAGGCAGAAAAACTAGCCGAAGAGACGGGCATAGCCTTCCAGCTAACCAACATCCTGCGCGACGTGAAGGAAGACGCCGAGCGCCGACGCATCTATCTCCCTCTCGATCTCCTGAGCGAATTCGGTGTCAGCCTCGACCGCATCCACGCACTGGTCAAGGGAGCCAGCCTCCAGTCCAACGAGCGCGCCGCTCTCCAGGCCCTCGGCTCACGCGCCGAGCAATACTACGCCTCCGCCGACCGTCTTCTGCCCCTGATCGATGCCGACAGCCGCGCCGCGCTCTGGGTGCTCGTCACCATCTACCACCGTCTCCTCCATAAAATCAGTGCTGCCGACAGCGATGTCTTCAGCAAGCGTGCCCGCGTCCCCACACCGGAGAAGCTGCTCATCCTCGCTCAGGGTGCCGTGATGGGACTGCGCAACCGCGGAGCATCACGGTGACGAAACTTCGCGACGCCATCGTGGTAGGCGGAGGCGTAGCCGGCCTCGCCGCCGCCACAGCCCTTGCTGGAGCGGGAGCAAGCGTCACCCTCCTCGAGCGCCGCCCCTACATCGGTGGCCGCGCCTACTCCTACGACCACCCTGCGCTCGACGAGACCATCGACTCGCAGCACGTAGTCCTCGGCTGCTGTACCAACATCCTCGATCTCTGCCAACAGGCCGGCATGGCCGACACCATCCGCTGGTACGACGAACTGGTCTTTATCGAACCCAACGGCCGCCGCAGCCCTCTGCGCTCCAGCGGTCTCCCCGCTCCAGCCCATCAGGCGGTGAGCTTCCTTCGCGCCTCCATGCTCAGCCTGCGCGACAAGGCTGGCATCGCCACCGGCCTCGCTCGCTTCCTCCGCGGATACCCGGCCCACGACACCGAGAGCTTCGCCAACTGGCTCCGGCGCACCGGCCAGACCGAGCGTGCCATCCGTCACTTCTGGGAGCCGGTCGTCGTCGGTGCCCTCAACGACAGCTTCGACCGCTGCTCCGTGAAGTACGCAGGCAAAGTCTTCCACGAGTCCTTCCTCCGCTCCCCGGAGGCAGGCCGCCTCGGCATCCCGGCAGCACCCCTCAGCGACTTCTTCACTCCAGTAGCCGAGTTCGCGCGCAGACAGGGCGTAGACGTAAAGCTCAAATCCGGGGTCGATCGCATCGACCAGACAGCGGATGGCCGCTGGCGCATCCTCGCAGGTGCAGAAGGGCACACCGCCGACGCTGTAGTCCTCGCCACCGACTTCAAGCAGACGAAGACCCTCCTGGCCAGCCTGCCGTCGGCATCAGACAACCCCGATCTCTCCACCACAGACTTCGACCAGTTCATCCCCGCCCCCATCACCACGATTCATCTCTGGTACGACCGCGACGTCACGCAACTCGACCACGCCGTCCTGCTGGACACCCGTATTCAGTGGGTCTTCACCAAGTCGCGCATTCGCCGCTGGCCTGCTGAGCGTGGCTGCTATCTCGAACTCGTCATCAGCGCCTCATGGGCAGAGCTCAACATGAACAGGGAAGAGATACTCTCCTCCGCCCTGCAGGAGTTCGAGACCTTCTTCCCGGCCGCGAAACAGGCAAAGCTTCTGAAGAGTGGCATCCTGAAGGAAGCCCGCGCGACCTTCTCCGTAACCCCGGGGCTGGACAGCTTCCGCCCACAACAAGCCACCCAGTGGCCCGGCCTCTACCTGGCAGGCGACTGGACCGCAACCGAATGGCCTTCAACGATGGAGGGAGCCGTACGCAGTGGCAGGCTAGCCGCTGGAGCCCTGATGGGCGACACCACCCGCTTCATGTCTCCTGAAACTCCCGCCACCGGCCTGATGAGTTGGCTCAGCAAATCACCCTGACCATCTTGCTGTCGCCGTTGCTCTTGCTTTTCAGTTGTCATCCTTCGCCGAAGGCGGAGAACCTGCTTTTTCGTCATCATCCTGAGCGCCTTTTACATTGTTATTCTGAATGCCTTTTACATTGTCATTTTGAGCGCCTTACATTGTCATTCGGAGCGTCTTTTACGTTGTCATTCTGAGCGCAGCGAAGAACCCCCGTATTTACGAGGGGAGCGTAGCGACCCGAGTGCTTCTAAAACGTAAAGAATCACCCCGAACGAAAGAGCACACGTTGAGTGTGTTGAATAAGCCGCTCTGCCGAAGGGCGAATCAGAAGAAGCTTACCTGGCCAGCAGAGCCACACCAGCACAGACGAAGAGCGCAGCCAGCCACCGCCGCTTGTCTACATTCTCCTTAAGAAAGACCTTGGCAGCCGCGGCAGTCGTGACAAAGGTAAGCGAAGCCGTCGCTGGAGCGATAAGACTGAGGTCCGCATCGGAGAGCGCGAACAGGAGCGAGAAGAAGCTCAGCGCCATGCAGCAGATGCCCAGCAGAAACATGGTGCTCGAGAGCACAGCCTTGATCGCTCCAACAAGGCCGGACTTGGCCCGGATATCGTCGAGATCGCCGAGCTTGCGCATCCCTCCGGCGATGAGAATGTCTCCTGCGGTGGCGGTGATGACGACAGCAAAGATCGTGCTCCAGGTATGCAACGTAGCAGGGTTCAAGGGGCAATCTCCGGAACAGGGTGTTCAGTACGGGACGGGCCATTGGCGACGAAACCGACGCCGATGACGATCAGCGCGATGCCGAGCCACCGCGAGGCCGAGACATGCTCATTGAGCCAGAACTTCGAGAGCAGGGTAACAATGACGTTGCCGAAGGCAGTAGCAGGCAGCACAAAGGTGATATCGGCCCAGCTGAGCGCCGTCATGTAAGACGCCATAAAGCCCAGCAGAACGACGATGCCGGAGATAATCCACGGACTCTTCAGAGCGAAGAAGAGCGTGCCTAGGTGAGCGAGTGAGACCGGCCCTATCTGCTTCATGCCGATGCCGAGCAGAGCATCCCCAATGGAGGCCCCAAGCATGACGGCAAGCAGGACAAGCCAGCGGCGGGGTGTCAGAGTGTGTTGCATCAGTAATGGATCCGTTCAAGAGAAAGCGGTCAGCATGGTTCATGCTGACCGCTGTTGAGTTCTAAAAGAAAACTACGCGTTCATGCTGACGGATTCCTGAGCCTTGAGCGCGTTCTCTTCCTTCTTGGCGCGAGCAGCCTTGTTGCGCTGCGAGCGGAGCTTCATGAACGCCTTGGCCTCGACGTAGAGCCGGGGAACGTCGCGGTTGACGACGGCCTTCCAGACCACGCGGAACGCGGCCTTCGGGCGGAAGTAGTACTCATCGTAGAACTTGTGTACCATCTCCATCACATACTCGGTGGGGAGACCGGGATACTCGATGTGAGCCATCTGATGTCCGCCGCCGTCTTCCATCTTCTCGTTGGTGATGAAGCCGTTCTTGTGGGCGAAGTCGTAGAACTCCGTGCCAGGATAGGCGTGGGCCACGGAGACCTGAATCGTCTCGCAGTCCAGCGTCTTGGCGAAGTTGATCGTGTTGCGAATCGACTCCCTGGTCTCGCCCGGCAACCCGAGGATGAAGTCGGCATGGATGATCAGGCCGAGGTCGTGGCAGTCCTTGACGAAGTCGCGTGCACGCTCGACGGTGGCGCCCTTCTTGATGTTCTTGAGAATCTGCGGATCGCCAGACTCGAAGCCGACGATAAGCAGACGGCAACCCGCCTCCTTCATGGCCTTGAGCGTGTCGCGGTCGGTTGTAACGCGCGACGTGCAGGACCAGGTGATGCCGAGCGGCTTCAGCTTCTCGCAAAGCTCGATGGTGCGCACCTTCTGGATGTTGAAGGTATCGTCATCGAAGAAGAACTCCTTCACATGCGGGAAGTTCTCCTTGGCCCACTTCATCTCGGCGGCAACGTCGTCTGTAGATCGTTTGCGCCAGGCGTGGCCCGAGAGCGTCTGCGGCCACAGGCAGAACGTGCACTGCGCCGGGCAGCCACGCGTGGAGTAGAGCGAGATGTACGGATGCAGCAGGAACGGCACGTTGTAGCGCGTCACATCCATATCGCGCTTGTAGATCTTCGTCGCCCAGGGCATCGCGTCGAGGTCTTCGACCTGCGGACGATCCGGATTATGCTGAATCACCCCGCCTGCATCCTTGTAGCTGATGCCGAGGATCTCGTTCAGCGGCTTGCCGTTCGCATACTCCACCACGGAGAAGTCGAACTCGCGGCGGCAGACGAAGTCGATCACGGCGCACTCGTTCAAGGCGCGATCCGGGTCAGTCGTCACCGGAGGCCCGACGAAAGCAATCTTGACGGTCGGATTCGCACGCTTGATGGCCTCTGCGAGGGCGTGATCGCCGCTCCAGCCGACGGTGGAGGTAAACAGCACGAGGAACTCGTAGCCCTTGGCGATCTCGATGGTCTCGTCCGCCGAGACGTGGTGCGGCGGCGCATCCAGCAGCTTCGAGCCCTCCAGCATGCCGGCAGGATAAGCCAGCCACACCGGGTACCAGTAAGACTCGATCTCGCGGGTAGCGGGCCAGCGGGAGCTGGCACCACCGTCAAAGTTCTCAAAGGAGGGCGGGTTCAGAAACAGTGTCTTCAAAGGCATAATAATTAGTCCAATTTTACCATTCAGTTAAGGGGTTAAGGGGAATTTCTGGTGTCACGTCTATGGTTCCACCTGGCTCGATGTCGCTGTAGCCTCGTTGGTTCCATCAAAGAACACGAGCCAGTAGCGATGGCGCAGAGGCGCGAAGCTTGATCGGTACACAAAGACATGGTCGCAATTTGGCGTCACTTGCGTGTCATACGCCCGGCAAGGCCGCTCAATCGCGCTGGGAGCTCCCATCGCCGCCCTCACCTCCGCTTCGCTGGCTTGATGGTTGATCGTCGAGAAGGCTCCAGCCAAACGCTGGTCGCGGAGCATACCCCATAAGCTTCCAAGAACCAGAAGAGCAAATAGGACAGCGATGATCGCCCTGATCCTCATTCTGATTTAGATGCGGCGGAGGGCTGTGACAATGTTGTCGATTTCAGCCAGTCTTCGAGCTGACCATTGGAACGCAGAAGGTTGATCTGCGTTTGCCGGAGCTGGAGGTCTGTATCTAGAAAGTCGAGGTAGCGGGCCCGCTCCTGAATGCGGGCGTTTTGTTCTTCCTTGGGGCTGACAGGCTGACCGCCTGGGTTGCCGTCACGAAGTTGAATACGAACGACGTCAACCTGATTTTGAGCGAGTTCTCGTTCAAGTGAATCTACCTCCGCGCGAGCCTGAAGTTCCCGGATGGCGGTACTGATCTTCTGGCGGCCTTCAAAGAACTGGTTGCGTGCCTGGTCAGCTTCATGAACGCTGCGATTGGCTTCGGCGAGGGACTCGCGTGCCTTCGCGCGCTTGGTGGCGTCAAAGATGGGAAGGTTGAACTGGAGGCCAATCTGGACGCTGTTGTAATTGTCAAAGGTCAGATAATACTGCTGGTAGTTGTTGAAGCTGGCAAGGCGGCTGTACTGGACTCCCAGCCCTATCTGTGGGCGGTATAGTTTACGTGAGTCGCCGAAGGCGGACTGTAATTTGGACTGGGCAACCGAGTAGGCAGCCTGTATCGACTCCGGAAGCTGTGTATTGCTGGCCGGAGAGCGGTTCAATGGCGGAAGCAATGGGATGCTTGCGTGGTCGGTCGTTATGTCGTCGGCGGAAAGGCCGGTCAGATGGGCAAGATGAAGGCGCTGATCGCTGACGTCATCTTCAAGCTGGATCTGGCGAAGCTGAAGATTGGCCGATGTAATCTTCGAGCGCGTAAGTTCGACTTGTGTGTCTTGTCCTGCTTCGAGCCGTTGCTGGATGATTCTCGTTAACTCACCTGCAAATCTCGATTCCTCTCCCGCAGCCTTGATACGTTCAAGGTCGGCATCGAGTGAGAGGTATGTTGTGGCGGCGTCTTGCATAATCTGTTGCCGAACATCGCTCAGACTATGATTCGCTGCCTCCAATCCCGTGCGGGCAGCGCGAATGTAATTACGCTGAGACTCATCGAAGAGAAGCGATTGCGCAGTGATGTTAAAGAGTGAAGGAGCGCCGAAGGGGAAACCGTAGGTATAGCCAAGGCCAGAGCCGATGCTGAAAGCCGGTATGTATACGTCCTTGGTCTGTTCCAATACCGCGCGCGCCTTTGCGACGTCGGCCTCCGCCACCCGGACCTTAGGGCTGTTCTTGAGCGCAAGATCCACCGCTGTGGTGAATGAGATCTGAGCGATGGCGGGCGTCACCGCAAGGGCGAGCACAGAAGACGTAACAATTAGGTGAAGACGGGTCATACGTCCTGAAGGCTCCTGCGAGATCGACTGAACACCATGGTATAGCCTTTCCTCCTACAATCCCTGCATCGCCTTGCGGGCAGGGGCATAGTTGGAGGCCAGAGCGAGTGCAGCGGCATACTCCCGTCGTGCGCCTGCGGAGTCGCCGCGATGTAGAAGAAGATCGCCAAGCTGGAGATGTACCTTGAATGCAGGTGCGCTATCCGACTTCGCGGTGGAGGCAAGATAGTCACGCAGGAGCTGTTCTGCCAGCCCCGGAGCGCGTTGTGCCGTAGTGAGGATACTTGCCGCATCGACCAGTGCGCCATCTTTCATGGCGTCCGCAGCTATGCCGGCCTGCAGTGCGGCAACTGCCTTATCCGGCTGGCCATGTTCTTCATAGAATTGACCGAGATCGATGAAGGCTTCGGGTGCCTTCCCTGCAGTTGCAGCCTTGAACTCCGCCTCCGCGGTACCGGTATCCTTCCTCTTATTGGCCATAAATCCTCGCAGACGATGCGCCTGCGACGGAAACCGAGGCTGCATCCGTTCAGCAAGCGCCTCCGCTTTACCCAGACCCCCGCCAACAAACCCTGGGGCGGCCACATAATACTGCCCAAGATCGCTCATCGCATGGACATTGGAGGGATTCAGCTCGACGGCGCGTTCGAAGGACGATCGAACCTTCTTTGCTAGACCATAGGCAACCAGGGGGTTCGCCTGCGATGCCTTCAGTCCATAGGCGCGTCCCAGCCACATCTGATGGTCGCTCTCCGCAGGAGCGTTCGAGGCCGCCAATTCGCATTCATGGATGGCCGGGTCCGCCATATCCTGCGCGTAGTACACCCGGCATAGAAGCTGGTGTGCCATGGCATCGCCGGGCTGTGCCGACAGAGCCTGATGCAGCAGATTGGCTGCATCATCCACCCGGCCCTGCTGCAGAAGGGCGCTTGCCTGTGCATTCTCCGCATGGAGGGGCTTCGTGACGGAGATCAGAGCGAAGACCAGGGACGCCAGGCGAAGAGAGATCAGACGAGTCGTCAAGACCATAGTTATTCGACTATCTTCACCGCAAGACCGTTGGATAGATCACGGTTGCTGGTCGCATTCAGTGCGACCGTATCCTTCTCGGTAAGTCCACCGGTAATCTCTACGCGGGTCAGGTTCACCACTCCAACCTGTACAGGCGTTCGCACGAGCTTGCCGTTGACGACACGAAAGACAAAGTCGCCCCCTTCAGCATGCAGGGCCTCACGAGGCACACTGAGCACGTTGAATCGTTGCGATGTCGTGACCGTGACCGTGACGTTGGTATTCGGCAGCAGATCGCCCTTGGCATCGTCCACCGTGATAATGCACTCACCGACGTTCCGAGTCCCGTATGTGATCACCGTGGTGGGGGCACGGCTGATATGTCCATGCCAGGTCTGGTTTGGCTTCGCGTCCCAGACGATCTTGACGGCTTGGCCGACAGCCAGCTTCCCGATCTCTGGCTCGTCGAAGTAGGCACGAACCAGGAGCCGATTCAGATCGGCAACGTCCATCAGATCTTCTCCAGCCGGAACAAAATCGTAGGTAGACACTGGAATGGAGTAGACACTTCCGTTCAGCGGCGAGCGAATATTCGCGGCGGCATAGCTGCTGCGCGCAGCGGCCACACCGGCTTTGGCGTCGGCAAGTTGAGCCTGGGCCCGTTTCAAATCGCCTGCGCTATAACGCGCCGTGCCGCGTTGCTGGATACTTTGCAGCGCACTGGTTGCCTCTTGCAGTCGTTGTTCTGCCGATACGACCTCCGCAGGGGAGGCGGCACCTTTCTGTTGGAGCTGGCGTAGCGCGGCCAGATCGGTCTGGGCCTGTCTCTGACGCGTCTCGGCATGACTGAGATCGGCTGCCAGGGCGAGACGCTCTTCTTGCGATCCGTTACGATTAATGTTCTGCTGATTCAACTCAGCGGAGCTCAAAGCAGAGGTTGCCGAGGCCAATCGAGCCGCTGGGTCGGCATCATCCATCTTGACCAACAGGTCTCCGGTCCTGACCTTTTGTCCCACTTCAACATAGATCTTGGCTACAACTCCCGCCGCGGGCGCGTGTGCTTGGAAGTACTCTACGGGCTCAACCCTGCCGTTGGTCGAAACCGTGCTCAATAGATTCTGGTGATTCACAGCCGCTACCCGAACTTCAACGGTATCGCGGGTGAAGCTGCGAATACCCATAACGAGCAGCACGATGACTGCGAGCACGATGCCCCACAGCACAACAGGATTCAGGCGTCTTGTCTCGGTAGTCGGCATTAGATTGAATCGTCAGTATATAAGACGCGAAAGCATTGAAAACGAAGCAGAAGATTTCGCTGGCCAAATTCGAGCGAGGGGAAACTGCTCGTATACCCCACACTTAAGCTCCACTTAAGTGTCCGGTAGGTGAAGCAGCCAGCCGCAGATCGATCAACTCCAGTTCAAGGCCTGGAAACTGCGGATTCGCCTTCGTCTTCAATCGGTAGGCAACGTCAATACGAGAGCCCAGACCCAGCGCCAGCTCTTCACAGCGCATCGGCCAGTTCACTGTACGGCTCCAGCCGAGCGCGCTGAAGCGCTGGGTCTTCCCCTCCTGCTGCACTTGCAGGCAGATATGCCGCTCCTTGATCAGGCGCACCTCAGCTGTAAGCGTAACCTCGCGAGAGACGAAGATAGGCTCCCGGTTCCCGATGCCAAATGGTCCACACCGTGTGATCCAGTCGAAGAAGTCCTGGGTCAGCTCGTCCAGCGAGACCTCAGCGTCACACTCCAGATTTGGTGTCAGCAACTGTCCGGTCAACAGGGAAGCGCCATACCGCTGCAGCCGCTCCCGCAAAACTCCCACTCGGTCAGACGGCAGTGAGAAGCCCACCGCATGGGCATGTCCTCCGAAGCGGCTGAACAGACCGGCATCCGCCTCCATTCCATCGACACGATCGGAGACGATATGAACAGCCGTCAGTGCCTCCAGCAGATGAAAGCCCTGAATCGACCGTCCCGACCCATGCGCCTGTCCATCCTCATGGGTCAGCACCAGTGCCGGACGCCCTGTGCGATCCACCACCCGCGAGGCAAGGATCCCCAGGACTCCGCGATGCCAATCGGCGTCGTCCAGAACGATGCAATCAGCCGGAAACTCCTCAGACTGCCCGCGAAGCGCATTGAGCTGAATCTCGATTGCCTCGAGTGCCCTCGTCTCTGTGGCCCGCCTGTCGTCATTCAGACGATTCAGCTTCTCCGCCAGCTCCGCCGCGCGCTCTGTATCCCTTGTCAAAAACAGCTCGACGACGTCGCTGGCGATATCCATACGACCGGCCGCATTGATGCGCGGAGCCAGCCGGAATCCTACCTCCGTCGCGGTCGGCGCACGATTGATGGGAATCTGGGCCACCTGCATCAGCGCCCGCAACCCTGGCTGCACCGGGTTCCGCAGCTCGCGCAGCCCCAGTGCTGCAATCACCCGATTCTCGCCCTCAAGCGGCACCGAGTCCGCAATCGTCGCAATGGCTACCAGCTTCAGAAAAGAGGGAATCAGCCCTCGCTTCAGCCGCTCTCGCTCCGCATCCGTCTCTGCCGCCGCAGCCAGAATGGCATGAGCCAGCTTGAAGGCCACGCCCGCGCCGCACAACGATTTGAAGGGATACGGACACCCCTCCTGCGCAGGGTTCAACACCGCGATCGCCTCTGGAACGCCCTCGCACTCATCCGGGAGATGATGGTCGGTAACGATCAGGTCCAGTCCAAGCGCCTTGGCCTCTGTCGCTGCGGCAAAGGCCCGAATCCCCGTGTCGACGCTGATCACCAGCCGCACCCCGGAGACTGCCGCCTGCCCCAGCACGCCCGCCTGCATCCCATATCCTTCGCGCAGCCGGTGCGGTACATGGTACGTCACGATAGCCGGTAGTTCTTTCGTGGCAATCCGCTCGATTGCCGTCTTCAACAGCACCGTTGCGGTCGTCCCATCCACGTCGTAGTCGCCATAGATCAGGATTGGCTCGCCCGAGCGTACCGCCTGCTGTATCCGCGAGACGGCAACCCTCATGCCCAGCATCAGCATGGGATCGATCAGGTCATCGACACAAGAATGAAAAAAACTCTTCGCCTCACCCGGCTCGACGATACCCCTCGTCACAAGCAGCTCGGCAATGGCCCGTGGACAACCTGTCGCCTCAACGAGACGCGCCACTGCGTCAGTGTCGTGTGGTCGAATCGTCCATTGTTGTTGCGGCCCAGCCTGGGCGGAGATCATCTGTGCGTCTACTCGTCGCTCTCTCGGTCATCCACCACGATGCCACCCAGATCCGTCGCCATCTCCATCAAATTCTGAAAGCTGTCGTACCAATCCGTTGCGACCTCGAAGAGGAACATCACTCCCTGGTGCGCGAACCCCAGCTGCAGATAGCCCACCTTGCCCACATGGTTGATCAGGTACTCGGCGTCGTCGAGCTCCTGCGCATCGTCGTCCGGAAACGTCTGGTCGCGCAGCTGCTCCAGCAGCAAGGCGATGTCCGACTTCTCCAGAACGACCTCGCTCATCGTGACGAACGGTGCGCCTGCCGCCTTGGCGAGCTCTACGAAATCCTTCCAGCCGTCGGAGTTCTCTTCTTCAAACAGGACCGTGGGAACATCTTCCGTGACATAGCCGTTCAGTCGGCGCATACCGTGGCCGGCGATGAACGCCACCATATCGTCTTTCAGCGAGATAAGATTGTCTGATTGCATCAAGCAGCTATTGTCTCAGAAACCCCCGTGTGTCGCACGTTCAAGGCGGCCAAAGGGAAGGGAAGCTCTCAGTGCCGAAGTTCGACCGCCATATCTTCATCTGCACCAACGAGCGAGACGAGAGTGCCTCGCGCCCCAGCTGTCTCCCCGGCGGCAGCAAAAAGCTCAAGTCGGCCTTCAAGGATGCCATCAAGGAAGCTGGCCTCAAGCACCACATCCGCGCCAACGAGTCCGGCTGCCTCGACCAGTGCGAGCATGGGCCCGTCGTCGTGGTCTATCCCGAGGCCGTCTGGTACGGCTTCGTCCAGCTCGACGACGTCCGGGAGATCGTCGACGAACATCTCCTGCACAATCGCCCCGTCCAACGCCTTCGCCTGCCGGATACTTGTCTCAATACCGAGCGTTGCCCCCACAAGCCCGCCCCGAAACAGAAGTAAATCTGTACCCGCTTTCGTTGATTCGTCATGGTATATTCGAATTAAAGTCAAATGATTTTTTCAAAAGATTACGTTGGATATCTGGCACGCCAGACCGTAAAACATCTCATCGCCGAGAAGATGATTGACACCGAGAAACCGGCGATCCTCAACGAGCGCGTAGCTATAGCGATGGTCGATGAGTTGTCCCTCGAAGACCGGATCAACGATGAGGTCCGCGTCATCCTCGAGGCCTTCCAGGATGACATGCGCAAGACCGGCGCCAGCTACCCCGAGATGTTCAAGAAAGTAAAGAACGAGCTCGCCCGCAAGTACAAGGCGGTCCTGTGAGAATCTCTCGCGATAAGCTCAACAAGCTCGCCCACACCGTAGCCGACACCCTTGCCGAGATTCCCGAGTGCGACTTCCTCGAAGACCGCAACACCATCCGGCAGGAGGCCCGCAAGGCTCTCGAAAAGCTGCTTCTCGAAGAGACCAGGATCGACGCCGCTGCTCGCCAGAAGATCGCCTCGCAGCGCAAGATCATCCTCGAAGGCTCGCAGGAGTGGGACATCCTCTACCGCAAGTACTACAACGACGAAGTCAAGAAGCTCGGCCTCTAAACTAAAAAGCTCGGCATCAAGACTCTGTTGTCCAAAAGAGCCTGTCCTTTTCCGCTGTTGCTCAAAAAATCCGCTGTTGCTCAAAAAAATCGTGTCATTCTGAGCGCAGCGACGAACCCCCGCATTTGTTTTTGTTGTTGTCTGTTCTCTTCAACCTTCCAACAAAAACACCCTTAAGTCCTGCTATAATCGTTCTATCGCAACAGAGGGTCTCTTCTCTCGTTCTGGCGTCATGGTGTAACTGGTTAACACGCCGCCCTCTCAAGGCGGAGAGTACGGGTTCGATCCCCGTTGACGCTACCAAAGCCTTCAAGTTCGTTTTTTTGGCGCCATGGTGTAACTGGTTAACACGCGGCCCTTTCAAGGCTGAGAGTCCGGGTTCGAGCCCCGGTGGCGCTACCATCCCCCTTCAGAACTCCCGTAAACTCGACACTCCCCCGTTGAAACGAGGGGATTTAGGTCAAAAGTTACTCTCACGCGGTCTCACCCAATCTCACTAGGTCTCACTAGGTTCGGGTACACTGCTGGGAGTACCCCCAAGCCTCTCAGGAGAGTGTCCCCCATGCCGTTATCCGACCTGCGCGTAAAAACAGTAAAGCCCGCCGCCGCCAAGCGCATAAAGCTATTCGATGAGCGCGGACTGTACCTAGAAGTGTCCCCAACCGGTGGCAAGTGGTGGAGGTTGAAGTATGTTTACGGCGGCAAAGAGAGGCGATTGTCGCTTGGAGTGTACCCTGACGTAGGCTTGAAGGACGCCCGCGAGCGCCGCGATGCAGCCCGTAAACTCCTCGCAGATGGTATTGACCCCGGCCAACACCGAAAAGAGAAGGCTGCGAATAACTTTGAAGCCGTCGCCCGCGAGTGGTTCGCCAAATTCACCACCGGCTGGGCTCCCGGCCATCAGCTGAGAGCACTCCGGCGCTTTGAGCGTGAAGTATTCCCACTCGTCGGCAACCGAGCAATAGCAGATATCAAACCGCCGGAGGTGCTGGGAGTCATCAGGCGCATAGAGACGCGCGGAGCCATCGACACGGCCCACAGGGTGCTGGGAGCGTGTTCCCAGGTCTTCCGCTATGGAGTCGCTACGGGGCGCTGTGAGAGTGATCCATCTCGGGACTTGCGGGGGGCTCTGCCACCAAAGAACGGCTCACACTTTGCCGCCACGACAGAGCCCGCCGCGCTCGCCGGTATATTGCGGGCGATGGATGGCTATGAGGGAACCCTGACGGTGAGCTGCGCTCTCCGCTTGGCTCCGCTGCTCTTTGTACGCCCTGGAGAATTACGCCACGCGGAGTGGAAGGACGTTGATCTCGATGGCGCGGAGTGGCGCTACATGGTCACCAAGACGAAGACTCCGCATATTGTCCCGCTCAGCACACAAGCTGTGGCCATCCTTCGAGAGCTCCATCCGCTCACCGGCGGCGGGCGCTACGTCTTCCCCGGAGCTCGCAGCGCTGCGAGACCCATGAGCGACAACACCATACTCGCGGCCATGCGACGAATGGGAATAGGTAAAGAGGAGATGACCGGACACGGCTTCCGAGCGGTGGCTCGCACTATCTTGGATGAGGTGTTGCACATTAGGCCGGACTTCATAGAGCATCAACTAGCCCACGCTGTCCGCGATCCGAATGGACGCGCATACATCCGCACAGCGCACCTCGCCGAGCGTCGGGCGATGATGCAAAAGTGGGCGGATTACTTGGACGGCTTAGTGTGGCCGGCGACGCCCGCGCCTCTCGTGAATGATTCCCACAGTAAGGGCGATGACTCCAATGCTGAGCACGCCACCGAGCAACATTGACCAAGTTTCAAAGGACGTTTGAATCATTTTGCAAACCTCCGCTCAAAATCGAGTATAGCGCCGCAAGCCCTATAGTTCAGGCAAAGTGAACGCTGGAATGGTGGTGTACTCCACAGGTGGCAAGCCCTGCTCACAAGCGTTGATGTAGTTGAGGGCTTTAGGGACGCCAGCCGCTAGGCGCTCTTTGGCAGCGTCCACCTGTTGCGGCGATAGAGAGGGCTTGCGGTCCTTGTAGACTCCAGCCTTCTTGGCGATGGCGCTCACGGTCGAGCGCATCAGTCACGACCTTAGCGAAGGCCGACAACTTATAAGCGGGCATCGTGTATTTGATATAAGCGAGGAGCCCCTTACGCGCTTGTCGTAGCGCAAGGAGCTCCAATGATGCTTCCTCAAAAGTAAGCATTATGGCGTGTACCCGATGTTATAGACGAGTGCTTGCGGAGTTGCCGCAATAGCTGCGCACACGTCTATTTTGATTGTGCCGGGACTAGTTACATAAGCCTTGTAAAAGATCGCCGGGCCTGGGTCGCCGCCCCCCGATGTAATTGTTATCTTGCCGAGAGTCGAGCCCGCGCCCGCCACTGTGACAGTACCGCTCGAGCAAGCCCCTGCAGCGAGCGGGCTACCTCCTATGGCTCCTGATACCACTGTTACCGCGCCGTTGGTCGGGCAGTTAGTCCCGTCGACCAAACATATAGCCTTATTCGCTAAAGTGACATCGGCGGGCATTCTCACGTATCCCATCGTGTCTAGCCTGAAGCCGAAAGCGCAAGTAAATGAGCAGAAGTTTACCGCCGCGTGAGTTAGTTGTAACTCATCACTTTGACCCGATAGACCATTGCCTAAATTCTTGTTGATAAATCGATATTCAGATGTACCCGAGCCACGCTGATTGCCGTCGTCAATCCATATGGCAGCCTGTAACGCTAATATCGATGAAGGTTGATTCAGGGCTAGAGTTGCATCGAGGTATGAACGAATAGTCGTCTTTGAAAAAAACTTATTCTCAAATGTGGGATAGAAGCCAAAGAGGTTACTCACGCTGCTACCCGCGAATCCAAAATTGATCGTATCTGCACTCAGGCCAGTCTCAAACAGGGTGTCAATGAAACGGACAGGACAGGAGTAGCCAGAGAGCAGGGTGGGAATATACTGACCGGTCTTAGCGCGGCAGATGGACCACCCCGTTACTCCTGGAGGGACATACTGGGTGATGCCCCCCATGGTGGAGAAGCCTGTACCCCAAAAGTTACGCGAATCAGACGACCATGCAATGCCGTTCCGTATGTGAATCGTGTCGCTGCCTGAGTTAAGACCATTCGGATTCCACCAACGATAAGGGGGCTGTAGAGTCGTCGGATAGCCTGACGCGGGGCTATTCGCGATGTCTTGGGGCGAGCCGTTCGCGAGCGCTTGCCCGTTGAAATTCATTGCAGCAATCTGCGACTTCCAATATGCGAACATCACAGCCTGACCGAAGTTATTCGGGTGAACGTCGCCCGCGTAGCAATTCGCGAGCATTGTCGTCGAGTTACCATTGCCGCAATTGACCGAAGCTGCGAAGGTGAACGTCTTCGCCGTATCTGCCGAATTGAAAGTGTAGATGCCGCCCGCGACCGCGTACTGACCGACAGCGGGAGCCGACGCAACTTTGACTAAGGCCGGTCCCGAGGGGTAGTAACTCACGCCCATATCAGAGAGCCATCCCGGTACGGTGAAGGTCGCAGCGCTGAGGGTTTGGTCGACGGTGATGCTCTGCACGGAATCGAGCAGGGCGTTTTGTGTGTCCATAAAAAACACATTCAAACCGTCGCTCGCGAGGTTGGTTACATCAGTCTTCTCGTATCCGGTGAAGGTGGCCACAAAGGGAGCTCCCGGCGAGCTCGGCGGCTGCAGCGGTAGGCCGGTCATAAACATGTAAGGGTTATTGCTCGCCGGGGCGGGGGCGGCCGCCACTAATACAGGTTCCATGAGCGCGTTAGTGCCTGTAGCTGCTGAGGCGAAAGCTATCGTGTGATTGCCTACAGCCTTACCGGTGAAGCGAGCGCACGCGACCGCCTGACTCTGACCGGTCCCGATGAAGCCCCCGCCGTCGCCGTGCCCCTGCCAAGTAGTGTTACCGGTGAAAGGGTCTGCTGCAGGAGTACCGTCGACGGAGATAGTAAAGGTCGACGATTGCATGAGGTCGTTTATCACGTAGCAGGCGTAGAGAGTACCGCTCGAGCCCGTCGGCACATTGACAGTACACGTAAGCGTGTTACCCGTCCCGTTCGTGCTGACCGCGTTGCCTTCACCATAGGTATTGTCGACCGTCCACACTCCACTAGTCTGAGTACACGCCTGAGCCGATACCACTGAAGGAAGCGCGGGATAGAGCAAGTTGGCGAGGGCGATACGCTGAAAGATGAGATTCAAATTCGCGTTGCCTAGATACGCGAGCGTGTCGTTTGTACCGCCGCCCCAGTTGTAAAGGGGAGCATTCAGCCCAGGCCGAACCGTCGAGAAAATAATATTGTTCTGCATGAAGGCGTAGGTCCCGCCGACCGCCGTATTGAGATAGGGGCCGCCGAGGTATTTCTGTAACCTCAAGGCGTAGCCGACTTGTCGCGAGTCTAGGCCGGGGCCTGGGGAGACGCAGCCATTAGAACAGGCCGTGATTGAGTCGCCAAAATGTACTTGCCCCTTCGCTCGCGAAAGAGTCGCGCTCACTTCGCGAGGGGTCGCCGCCATAAAGCGGCCCGTGCTATCGGCGGCCTGCAAGGTTCCGACTTTACCCTGACTGAGTGAGCCTGAGATTTGGTCGAAGCTGTAATCTCCGGTCTGTGCTGTCACGGTCCCCGCTCGCCCGAACACCGAAGCGACCGCGCCGCCCCCGCCGGTGGCACTCTGAATGTAATTGACCCCATCAGAGAAGACGGTCGCTGACGTGCCGCTTGTGACAGTGACACCCGTACCGGTCGCGCCGATGACGACGATGCTCTGACCGCCCGTCGTGCTGTTCTCAATGTTGAACTCTTGGCCTTTATTGAGAGGAGCGATGATGCTGCGAGTCGCGCTGAGAGATACCCCGCTGGTGATGACGAGCGTCTTATTAGCCCATTGCTGAGCACTCAGAGTGAAATTAGCATCAGCGGGCATCTGCACTGTCAGCCCGCCGAGGATGGCCGCGCTTCCGGGGAGGCCGATGCTTCCGATGAGGGGGATCTGCACGGGTACCTGGGCGAGCAATAGGTACGGGAAGAATGCCTTGATAGCAATGAGAGCAATGAGCTCGATAAGGCCGAGGCGGGAGAGAATGGGAGTGAGGCGGCGAGAGGTCATATGTCAATATTTAACATATGCTCCAACATAATACAACATAGTATCGTCTCCTTTAGTATAAATTACCGCTGACGGATTCGTCAATACTAAAACTCTCAGAAAGTCTCAGTCCCGCTAAAGGTTATTGAGCTCCATCACCGCTGACGGTGAGGGCTTTTAGAGATATCCACAGATGGACATTGACAATTATGTACTTATAAGCAGTAATCGCCGCTAATCGCGCTGGTATTGGTCAATTTGAAAATAAATATTGAGCTAAGCCAACATCCGGCACGAAAGGGTAGTAATTTACCGCCCACCGCTGAGCACGTTCCAGGTAGCGAATTCACTGACAATTGCATTACGCGCAAATGGACCCTACGGGACCGGAGGAAAGTACAATCTTTGAGAGGGAAAACGTAATGGCTGGAGTTTTGATCCTGTTCGTTTTGATTGGTTTACCTGCGATGGTCCTTATCGTGTCACGCACGAAAGCTCAAAGATTCGGACCTGTAAATCCTGCGATGAAATGTCCTCATTGCGAAAAAATGGGAGCAATCAGAACAAAGCGGGTCAGACGATCAAAGGGTATCAGCGGGGGTAAGGCTGCTGCCGCCCTGTTGACCGTCGGGGCTTCTATGCTGGTCACCGGGGGATTATCGAGACGAGAGCGAGAAACTCAGGTCTATTGCGGGAATTGCCGTAACGTCTGGCATTTCTGATATTTTTTGCCGCGCCGTTGACAGAATGAGTATTTCATTGTGGCTTCTTCCATAGGTCAGCGTGAGCATACCAGCGGGCGGCGGTTACAAGTTAGAGGCCCGGCTCTCGGGTCTCCATAGGTTGCACATCCGGGTATCGGCGACCACAGTCGAGTTCGCGGCACAGAATGAACTCCTGCCTGGGCGTAAGGGGTTCTTCTGACCAGAACTGCTGGTGCCGCGCTGCGCGACGCTGGGCGTCCTGTTCGTAGTCGTCTCGGCTATGCTGTGAGAGCGCGGGTTCGGCGACACCTTGGCGGGTGTGCATGATGGCCTCCTGATAAGGCTGTTGTGCGGGCTGGGCTCGCGTTTAGGTTTACCGCCGTCTAACCCGTTGGCGCGGGGGACGGCGGCCAAGTTTCGATTGTTTTGTCGTTGGCTGATGCCTACCCTACATGCTCAAATTGACGCCCTCGCCCCTCAGTCTCGGCGCTGTAGCTGGTGGCGGCCATCCTCACGGCATCAGCCAACTGGAAGCCGTTGCGGTCGCACCAGTGGCCCATTCGACGCAGCAGATCGCTTAGAGTCTCAAGGTTTATGTCATCGTCTTCTCCGCGTTGACGTGCGAACGATACCAAGGTATCGTCGGCCTGCTGAGCGCGGAGATCGTTCAAGTTGTCGGGATCGGGCGGTAGGTTGGCTACGGTGGAATGGGCTACATCGGGATAAGGCACCTGAAGGCCGCTCTTCATGTTCGTGTTGTCGTGATTGGATGGCAGGGTGGCTACAGTGTCAGCGTGCATGGTGTTCTCTCCAGTTGCTTGGGTAGTGTGTGTAGTTATGCGAGGTGATTAGGTAAGCGGCGGCATGGGGAGCCCGTCGCTCGACTCTACCGGCTCAGCCGGTGGCCGCCACTCCCACGATTGTGCTATGAGGTATCGGAGAGATAGGCGTAGAGCGTTGGGCGGCTGATACCGAACTCCCGCGCCACCTTCGCCTTACTCACACCGGCGGCAATACGCTCTTTGACTGCGACCACTTTGTCCGCGTCCAGTACCTTGACGCGCCCTTTGTAGGTGTTCTTTTGGCGAGCAATGGCGATACCTTCGCGTTGGCGTTCGCGGATAATGCTGCGCTCGAACTCCGCGAAGGCTCCCATCACAGAGAGCATCATCTTGGCCATGGGATTGGAGTCGCCGGGGGCGAAGGTCAGACCCTCTTTAACAAAGGTCACGGTCACACCCTTATCCGCCATACCGAACACCAGCGAGCGGAGGTCGTCCAGATTACGGGCCAGGCGGTCGAGCGAGTGAACCTTCACAGTGTCACCGCGCCGGACATACGCAAGCATTTCTTGCAGTGCGGGGCGGTCGGTATCCTTGCCGCTAACCTTGTCCTCGAAAGTGCGCTCTACGTCCACACCGTCGAGTTGACGCTCCGTGTTCTGAAGAGTGGAACTAACCCGGATGTAACCGACTACTTGACCCGTGCCCATGTGTCTTTCTCCGTTGCCCTAACGTGTAAGGCAAATACAGAATATGGCATGACTTACACTTGTGTCAATAACATAATTCAACATTGATTATATTTACACTTTCGGGCGATGTTTGACCTGTAAAGAACGGGTGTACCCTACATTTACATGGGGCTACATGGGGCTATATCGGACTATCGGCAACTTACTAGTGCGCTGGCGACTGGCGGTGATATCCACAGTGGGATGTGATAGGGAGGATATACTTTGACTTGCGAGCGTACCGCATGCGCTCGACCACCACAGCGCCCCCGGGAATGAGCTCCCCGGGGGTTTACTGTTGCGCTCAGCCTACAGCTTACTTGTAGGTTGTCGGAATCTATACCTTGCGAGCGCTCGCAAGGTGCTGCCGAGCGTCCAGGGGGCGCTAGTAAGCCACCCCGAGCCTCGGCACGGCCAACAAATGAAGGTAATCGTCCCGGAGTCCCCCGTGCCATCACACCGGGAACATGGGCTGTACGAATGGCCACCGGGGGCGTGGCTAGCCATTAGCGGCCTCCAGGGAGCGCTAAGCCATCCAGAGCGCCTGAGGGTGGCTGAGGGTCCACCGGTGGCGTGGCGGGGCTCAGAACCCTATCCCACTGTTGGTCTGTAAGCACAGTGCCATCGGGCAAGCCTAGCCCTTGGATGACTATCCGCTGGAGTTGGTCCTCCGGGGTTTGGCGGGCCTCCTGCGCCCCCAGGGCGGCGGCGGCTTCGAGTAGTTGTGTTCTGTAATCCTTATCGCTCATTCGTGGCCTCCAGTGCCGGTGCAGGTTGGGGTTGAGGTAAAGCCATTCCCTTGTCGCGGAGGATGGCCTCCAGTTCTTCGTTCGACAGGCTTGTGAGGGCCACGGCTGCCACGGTCTGCATCTGTAGGGGAGCTCCACCCGGCCCGGAGAGTTCGGTCCGGTCGCGGAAGAGGCCCACTACTTTGCCTAGCGCCAATATCGCCCCGTCCTGATCGCGAGTCTTTATCTCTACGCCCTCCTTGGTGTTCTTCATGCTCGCCAGGAGCCTCGCGGCGGCGCGGGATAGCTTGGCGCTGGGCGTCACGGTGACGTGCTGGATGCCCCTACCATGGCACTCAGAGCACGACTCTACGGGCGGCCGCCGAGGGTCGAAGCCTAGCCCACCTTCGAGTTCCGGAGTGGGCTCGTCGGCGGCCAGGGCTTTGTTGAGCGCCCGCTTATACTCGCCGCGAGTCCACTGTCGCAAATTATCTAGACCGTAGCAATGGCGGCAGCAATCAATCGTCACGCTCATCAGGTCGCGAGGGTCGGCCGTGGCCACGTCGTATAGCTCTTTGATGACCATGGCACCGTCAACTTGCTCCATCGCCGCGAGTTGCTCCTGTCGACGTTCGACAGCAGCACGTACATTAGGGAACGTGAGGAGCTCCGATGCAATCTCTTTAGCCGATGCCACGGCGTATCCCGCTCTAATCGCGGCCTGAGCGCCGCAGTAATCTTTCACATACTCCATGGCGAAGCGGGCCTGCTTATCGGTTCGCAATCCGTCCGCTCTATCTTGCGCTGTTAAAGTTACGCTTGCCATGTTGCCACCTCCCTGAATTTGTCCACGTTGCTCATTCCATTCCCCTAAGTTGTTGATTCTAAAGCATAAATTAACGAAGTCCTTTGTTATCAATCATTTAACTTTTGTAACCGTGTGTAACCGCCCATATATAAGTAGTAGGATTTTTATGATTTTCTCTATACCTTTTATAAGGGCGGTTACACGCGGTTACAAAACCTAGAATCAACAACTTAGCTAATTTCCAAAAGTACTGCACCGTGGCCGTTAAATTACTGAGCGCCCGTTAAATTACTGAACGCAGGAATCGCCTTCGCTAATTCCAATTGAATGCTCTCAGCGCTGGCATCTTTCCATCTCTCCCAGTTGCGGAGAATGGACACCTTCAGCACTTTGCTGCCTTGACGTATAGCCTTCGGGTAAGCCCTCACCCCTGCTCTTTCAAGCGCGTGGCGGTGGGGTCCCTTGAGCGCCTGCCCGTTATTGAGCGAAACCACGAGTGACGCGCTACTGATGACATCCCACGGGTAAGTTGCCAGCAGATTCTCGACAACATCGTCAGCCTCAGTCTTGCTCGCTCCGATCATGTCCCGCTTGGCCTCGGTCATCTCAGCGTGAGCGCCCGGGTTGAATCCCGAGATATCCCGCGTCTTGAGCATCCACGCGACAGACTCTATGAACTGGTGGTCATTCAGCGCCGCGTAAAGCTGCTTGTAGTAGCTCCCCGGCTTCGGGGGGTTGTCATTTCTCACCACATTGAAGCGCCGGTCGGACTCAGTAATAGGTAGGGCGCTCGTGTGATTGGAGAAGATGAGCCAGCGGCAAGCGTTCCACTCGAGGCGCTGGTGGCCATACTTCGGGTTGATGGCGCGTGTGTCAGTGGTAACGAGACTCTTGAGCGCCTGAGCGTTGCCCCATTTTGCGTCGCTTCCACCTTCGTCAATCTCGTCGACAACTGCCAAGAGCTTATGGCTGAGACGCCCATTGAATCCGCTGTTGAGCGTACCGGCGAGGTCGAAGCTGGGCGATACATAACCGCGCCACACGCGGCATAAGACGCTTGAGAGCCAGTTACGCCCACTGCCCTGTTTTGGCGATACGTGAACCCAGCCGCTATGCGGGAGAATACCTGGGTACTGCTCAATATGCGACAACCAGTCCAAAAAACGCGGAGCGTCCGTGCCGAAGAGATAGTCGACGTGAGCCGTGAACGCCTCGCACGCGGCGGTGCTCTCCGTGCGTACAATTGGCCGCCATGTGTTGGCCGCTTCGTTACCCTCAGGGTCTTCCGTAAGCATCGGAGCTCCGGGGCGGAATGTCACCACGGGGGCCTGCTGCTGCTTGTCACTCTTCATCCATACCGCACTCACCGGGAATACCTTACTCTTAGGCTTCCCACCCGGCCCCCATTCGCTGGGAATCTCTATCCGAATCTCCGAACCGATATGAGCCTTCATGAACGCGCTGATTGGGATGATGCGGCGGGGACGTTCCAAATCCTGAACACTCTCCATATCCGTCAGGTAGAGATAGCGCTTTAGCATCTGCTCAAGCGTCAATATCTCAGCGGTACTATGCTCATCGCTGCCTTCCCCAATTCGGATGTTTTCTGCAATGCGCTCAGCCCTACTCATTACAGGCTCAAGGCTAGCCCCCGGAGGTAGTGGCGCATCCCCGAAGCCCGCCCGTTCTAACTGCTCAGCCTCGGCTTCCGCTCCGTCCCAAGGCTCCCTCGCGCCGGTCGTGAATCCGCTCGCGAAGTTAGCCTCTACGACGCGGGGCGCTTGCTGCATGTACGCCTCGACCGTGGGACATGCGCACATCATCTCCTCGGCCTCATCTTCCGTAAACACGCCAGCGGCGGCCATGCGCCCCGCGAGGAACGTGAGCGCTGTGAGCTTAGTGTTCCACTGGCCATCCTCAACCTCGGCATACTTAGAGAGTCGACTCTTGAAGATAGCGAGCCCGTAATCCCTCTGGCTCTCGGTCAGTGGCGCAATGTCGCCCGGGGCAACTGGCGCGCGCTCGGGTCTCATATCCACCACCAGCTCCAGCAACCACGCGGGGGCCTCAGCAATAGCACAATCCTCTACCACGGCGTAACGGTTGCCACTGGGGTGGAGTGAGCTCGGGGCCACCACCATCCCTCCCTCGCCGCGCACGTCCACCCCGGGCGCAATCTCGCCGGTGCTGGTCTTCACCTTCATCCCCTCAGGGACGCGAAAGTAATACTGCATTCGATACGGGTCGGGGTTGCCCGTTTTGACGGTATAAGTGGCGGGCTCGGTACCTCCCTTACCAGCGAACCACAGCCACGCCTCGAAGCCATCGGTATCTACGACGAAGACGCCGCTCTTGGCTCCAGTCGCCACGCCCCAATTGCATCCATTCCAGCGGGCTCCCCAAGCGGTAATCTGCGCGGAGTCGCTGGTGGCTTCCTCGCCCGGCCCACCGCGCCGCCACTTAGTGAGCGGCATATCTTTGGTGCCCGCCGCGATGGGGAACACTTCCCAGCCCCGAGCGACGGCGATGGTTATTTCAGCGGGTACGTTGACGGCTTCGATTGCTTCGGGTACCATTGTCTTACCTTTCAATAGTTATGGGGCTGCGAGCCCAGTTATTCTTGAACCCTCAGTTATCGCTGAGGGTTTTTATTTTGCTGCGGGCTCTTTCAGGCGGCGGGGTGCTGCCAGCCAATAGGGGTAAAGCTCAAGGTTCCGCGCCACTTGGTTTGTCAGGGTAATCAGCGCCTTCTCATAACCGTTCCGTGCACCAGTCAGCTGGTACAGCACCGACGACGCGACGCACTTCGCGGCCAAGATGCCATCGCCGCCATTGGCCCGGCGGAGCGCATTGAGGTAGACGCGGAGCTCGCGGTGACGCTCCTGTACCCTCATCACGGCCAATGCAAACTCCTCGGCCGTAGCTATTGTTTGGCCAGGGTGGAAGAGTGGTCCAAGCTCAGCAGGGGATGGTGGTAGCGGGGCGCTCATTTCGCACAGCCCAGCGTGCCGTCTAGCACCTCCCCACGGTCAATGCGATCAATAAGCGCGCGGATGGTGGAGACCTTCCAAACCGCAATCTTTGGGCTAACTTTCGTGGCGGGCGGGAGTATGCCAGATGTGATCCATGCGTAAATTTGGGTTTTGCTTACAGGAATCAGGGCGAGTATTTGCCGGACGCGGAGGAAACCGTCTAGCTCTGGTGTGGGGGCGATGATCTTAGTCTTGGCCATGCTTACGATTTAAACATATCGTAAGAATCCGTGCAAGTTATAGTATCGCCTAAGCTCAACTATAGCACCCGGTAACATCACCGTCAATATTAAAATCACCGCTATTGGCGCGGCTTTTGAGAGTTATCCACAGGGGGATGCAGAAAGGGAGCGACAATTTAGTCGCCCCCGTCGCCCGGCTGGTTTTCCTGAGCGAATCTTTAGAATCCGGCGCGGATGTGGCTCACGATATTGCTGTCATCGTCGAACGGTTGCTTCGACAGCAAGGCCAGGGCATCGACCGGCGCTAAGTTGCACGCGCGGCAGATATCGGCAAACATCGGAATCAGCGGGTGGTCATCGAACTCCGTTTGGCGCTCCTCTGGGTCGAGATCGATCTCGTCGTCGGTGGCACTGATAGGTTTCTCAAGCTCGGGGTTGTTCAACGCAGCACGCTCGATGGGAAGCATGGGCTTCTCGGCAACCTCTTGCAACGCGGCATGCATCGGCTCCTCAAGGATGGCATCCAGCGCCATAGTATTGAGGCTGCCGGTTCGCTCTACTAAAACAACAGTCATTGTGATTCCCTCTCTGACTTTAAGTTTAACACCGTTAGCGGCGCATTGTACGCCATCTCTTTCAGGGTGACTCGCGCCATTGGGTCATTGAGGCGTTTCTTTGCCATCGCAGCAGCCCCGCGAGCGCTGAGCCCCCATTCGCCTATGAGCTCGTTCCCAACGCACTGCACATGCCGCCTATCGGCCTCGGCCTCAGTGCGACCGCGCCGGGTGGGGATGCGTGGGTCACGGAAGTAACTGGCGTGCTTAGCCACGTTGGGCCAGTTGGCCGCGATCACGGCCACCTCGGTGTTAGCCCATCCGTTGCACTCATCGCAGAAGTAGATCAGCCCTTGAGCCACTTGCACGACCAGCGACTTCGGGCGCGCTCCGCAATCTTCGCAGACGTTCAAAGCCGCGAAGCGCTCGAAGCACTCGGAGCACACCGGATAGAGCATCTCTCCCACAAGTAGAACTCGAGGCTCGGCCATTGGGTTATGGCACTCGGAGCACGGTTTACCGGGTGCGAGGTGGGTGGGCATCCAGCCCATGGCCCGCGCGGAAGGCCGGGGCATTTTGAGGTCGAAGCTGGCGCTCATGGGCGCACCGCGTGGATGAGTAGTGCGAAGACCTCGATAAAGAGGACGCGATAGACGATGCGGCGAGCAGTAATAGGCATGTGCCCATTCAACCACAAAACAGCACATAGCGCAATATGGTACCGCCAACTTTAGGTTATCACAGCCGTAACGGCACCGTCAATATTATTTTATTGCCCTCTCCGCATAGTAGGGTATACCAGCGGGGGCACCGATTACAGCTATATGTGACAAATGCCGCAGAATCAATAACATACCCCTAGAGTTTGGTAGCCGGTGGCGCTACCAAACTATACATATTAAAATTCAATGACTTATAAGATTCGAGCGATCAAGTTGTATCGCTGAATTTGTCGCATGTCGAATAAGCAGTCCCGAGACGACCCCGCCCCCTGTAATACCCTAACCCGCGATATCGGGAGGCATCCCTGTTCATCCGGGGAACTGGGTCAAAACTGGGGCATACGCCAATAGCGGGCAATTGCTGCGGGCATCTCCTGATCGCTACCTCAGTCGTTCTCCGGAGTCTTCAAATATCCGTCGAAGAATCAGAACAGACAGGTCTCTGTGCCCCTTGCATTACGATCAAGAAGACCACATCGGATACTTTGACTTGTGAGGCTGAGAAGTGAATACGGCCATCACTGTATCTCTTGCGGCGACGATTTTCACAGGAGGAAGCGTTGGAGAGGCGAGACTTTGTCACATCGGCAATTGCAATGGCGGGAGCCGCGTTGAGCGGCAGGGAGGGACGAGCGTTGGCGCAGACCCCACGGGAGTTCTATCAGTTGCGGAAGTACTCGCTGCGAACGGGGACACAGCTGGCGTTGACCCAGAGCTATTTTGAGCATGCTCTGATTCCCGCGCTCAATCGGATGTCCATCACACCGGTTGGTGCTTTCAAGCTGGATATCGGTCCGGAGACGCCGACATACTATCTGCTCATTCCGTCAACCTCGGCGGAGCTGCTGGTTACGCTGGACACGCGGCTGGCGGAGGACACGGAGTTCCTCAAAACGTCTACGGCGTTCTGGGGAGCACCGGCATCGGCGCCGGCGTTTGCGCGAGTGGAAAGCTCTCTGATGTCGGCGTTTGCGGGTTGGCCAAAGCTCGTTGCGCCGAAGGGCGGAAAGAGAATTTTCCAGCTGCGCACGTACGAGAGCGCAGGCTATGAGGGACATTTCCGGAAGGTACAGATGTTCAATGAAGCGGAGATCGGGATCTTTACGCGGACAGGATTGACTCCCGTGTTCTTTGGGGATACGTTGATCGGGCCGCGGATGCCGAGCCTGACCTACATGCTGACATTCGGGGATGTGGCGGACCTGGTCGCGAAGTGGAAGGTGTTTGGGTCTGACCCAGCCTGGAAGGAGCTCTCCCATCAGCCGCACAATACGGATGCCGAGATTGTGAGTAATATCTCCAATTTGTATCTGAGTCCGCTGGACTGTTCGCAAATTTAGAGAAAAGTCAGGCCATTCAAAAGTGGTTGATCGGCAGACCCGGCGAAGGGGTGTGTCTTAACGAAGGAGGATCGCATCCAAATCTAAGGGAGTCTTTGATGAACAGACGACAGTTTGGCGCTGCAATCGCAGCTTTGGGACTGAGTGCAGCGGCTGGAGCCGAGGCGAAGGTGCAGGTCGAAAAGCTGCAGTTGTCGCGTAATGGATGGATGCCTAACAATGAGCGGCTACCGGTGCTTCTTTACAGGAGAGCGTTTGATTCCTCGGGAGATGCGGCAGGAGTCATGGAAGAGGCCTTCGGACGAAACGGGTGGCCCGCGCAGTGGCGGAATGGTGTCTACGACTTCCATCATTACCACTCGACCGCTCATGAAGTACTGGGCTTTGCGGGCGGAACTGCGAAGCTGATCCTGGGAGGGGAAGGGGGGCACGAGATTACCGTAGAGGCAGGCGACGTTGCCGTGTTGCCGGCCGGAACGGGGCATTGTCGACTTCAAGCCGACAGCCGATTCCTCGTAGTGGGTGCTTACCCGGTTGGGCAGCATTGGGATATCTGTCGTTCGGCACCGAGCGCCGATGCGATGGAGCGAATGCGCAAGCTGGAGTTTCCGAAGAGTGATCCGGTCGCGGGAACGGCAGGGATACTCCCGACCGCCTGGCGAACCTAGTCCAAGCGCAAGCTCACTGCCGTCGGGCATCTCATGATTCTCATGTTACGAACTTGCCGCTAACCCCGTTGCAGGGAACTTCAGCGAGGGGCGGAGACGCAGGAGTCTCCCCTCATCCGCGTCCAGTTGTTCCGAATCGCACTTCCGCTCTCTCCCGATTGAATCTCCTTCCCGTCCGGTGTGAGCTTGCCTGCATAGGTGATCGAGCAACATCCGGCGGTTAGTGCTTTCAATTCGATCAACACGGCCCTCGGAGATACTGCCTCGATAACAGCAATCGACCCATACCGCTCGAAGGTTTCGACGGGTGGCCGGATTCCGTTCGCATACCGAGATGCTCCTGGCGTTGCAAGGTCGTCGGACCAGGCAGCAAGTGACTCGCTCCCAGTCTGCACGATGTGGATACAGTTATTCCCCAGATCAGGACGACTCCAGGTTCCTACAAATGGGCTTCTGACAGCTCCAGTTTCCGGATGAGGGCGAAGAAGGGTGACCGCGCGATCAAAGGTGCCACGGCGGAAGCGCCCGGACCAACTGGTAGAAACGGGATCAAAGGTGAGATCAAGTTGTACTTTCGGACCGGTTTTGGCCGCCGACTCTTTGATGACCAGATGACGGTCGGTCCACAGTACCTGAGGAGACTCATTTGAAAACCAGCTCCCGTCGGCATCCCGTCGCGTTGAACCTCTGCGTTCATACACCCCGATCAAAGCACTATGAAAGATCTGCTGGACCCCTGTAAGCGTGATTGGCGCTCCGTCAACTCTGGTGGTTACTTGAATATGCAGGCCATGGACACCGTGATCGCCTTTCACCTCCCAAGATCCTGA